>VGZC01000043.1 GCA_016872725.1 Planctomycetota bacterium | reverse complement strand
CTAGTGCGTCATCACGCGCGAAACGAACGATGTGGTGGCGTGGGCTCTGGCCCACGCCGAAATATCGTGGGCTCTGGCCCACGCCGAAATATCGTGGGCTCTGGCCCACGCCGGAATATCGTGGGCTCTGGCCCACGCCGCCAGTGATTGGAGCCCGCGTGACGCCCCCATGCTCGGTCGTTTTCCCATAGGAGTGGACGGAATGAGCGGAGACGATCGACCCCGAATCGTTCCGATCGCGTTGATCCAGACGCGCTGCGGCGGAAAGAAGGAAGACAACGTCGCGCGCGCCGTCGACGGAATCGCCGAAGCCGCGCGGCGCGGAGCCCGCGTAATATGCCTTCAGGAGCTTTTTGCGACACCCTATCCCTGTCAATCGGAGGACCACGAACGGTTCCACGACGCCGAACCGATTCCTGGACCGATCAGCGAGCGGCTTGCCGACGCGGCGAGGCGACTTGGCGTGGTGGTCGTCGGATCGCTCTTTGAACGTCGGGCGCCCGGTCTCTATCACAACACGGCGGCGGTCTTCGATGCCGACGGAGCCATGCTCGGCATCTACCGCAAAATGCACATTCCGGACGATCCCTTGTACTACGAGAAGTTCTATTTCACGCCGGGGGATCTTGGGTTCCGCGCCTTCGCGACGCGGTTCGGAACGATCGGCGTATGCGTCTGCTGGGATCAGTGGTTTCCGGAGGCGGCCCGACTCACGGCCCTCGCGGGAGCCGAAATCGTGTTCTATCCGACGGCCATCGGATGGATCCACGAGGAAAAAGAGGCCTACGGCGCGAGTCAATGGTCGGCCTGGGAAACGATGATGCGGAGCCATGCGATCGCCAATGGGATCTTCGTCGCGGCCCCCAATCGCGTGGGCGTCGAAGGGCGGCTCGAGTTCTGGGGCGCGTCGTTCGTTTCCGACCCGTACGGCCAGATCGTGGCCCGGGCGTCCCACGCCGACGAGGAGACACTGATCGTCGAATGCGATCTCGGGAAACTCGATGTCGCCCGCACGCATTGGCCGTTCCTGCGGGATCGGCGCATCGACGCCTATGCGGGACTTGCCCGTAGGTGGGGGGACGTCCCGCGGCGGGGATGCGGCTAACCGTCCGATCTTCGACTATCCTGGATGCATTCGAAAATCGGCCGAGGAGATATGGGCGTGGGAAAAGTCGTCGAGTCGAGAGGGTTGGCATGGGATCGCGCGTCGGCATGGATGGTGGCATGCTGCGTCGCAGCCGCGGTTACCGGATGCGTCGGCGGAAACGCGTCGGTCGATGACGCGCCGGACGAATCGGCCGCGATCGGTCCCGACGCCGACGGCGACGGCATTCCGGCGAGGATCGACGGCGCGCTCGACCTGGTCCTCCGACGCCGCCATCTCAGTCTGAAGGAGCACGCTGCTTGGCAGATCATCCATGGAGCGCTCGCGTTCCGGCGCGACTTTCCCGTTCTCCTTGACGGCGAGCGCGAGGTATCGGCTCTCGAACATGTCCTGCGCGGAGGCGCCATGAGAGGTTGGGAGTTCGAACCCGGTGATGTGCTGGATCCGGCGACGGGGCACCGCGGATTGCGCGCCGTTCTCGCGCCGGGCAGCAAGTCGGGCCAGGGGCACGCCGACCAGTGGCTCGGGTATCTCGCCGAATGCGGATTGGAAGCCGACGACGAGATCCGAGTGGGAGACACGACGTACCATATCTCCGATATCGTCGCGCAGGCCGAGCTCGATGTGCCGCGCAATGTCGACCGCGAATACAGTTGGACGCTCATGGGGCTCACGTCGTATCGACCCACCGACCACGAATGGGTCGCGTCGGACGGCAAGCAGTGGTCGATCGAGGATCTGGTCCGCATCGAATGCGAACACGATCTGGCGACGAGCGCGTGCGGCGGGACGCATCGCATGTACGGATTGACGATGGCGTTCAATCGCCACCTCGCGCAGGGACGGCCTGTCGAGGGAGCGTGGGCGACCGCGTCGGATCGCATCGCCGAGTCGGCGCGGCGGGCTCGCGAGTTCCAGAACCCGGACGGATCCTTTTCTTCGCATTATTTCGAGCGGCCCGGCATGGCGGCCGACATTACGCAGACGCTCGGGTCGAGCGGGCATGTGTTCGAGTTCCTGATGATGGCGATGACGGATGAGGAAGTCCGCGATCCGAAGATGGAACAAGCCGCGCTCCGGATTTGCGGGATTCTCGAACGGACGCGGGATCTTCCCCTTGAATGCGGAGCCCTCTATCATGCGGCGCACGGCCTCGTGCTCTATCGGACTCGGCGCTTCGGCGCACCCGACTTCTCACATCCCATTGCATCCGTACCTGACGGGAAAGGATAGTCCATGCGCGCGTGTATTCGGACGTTCCTCGTTGCATGGACCGTGGTCGCCTCGTGGATGATGTCCGGCGCCGGGCTCGCCGCCGAGAACCGCCCGAACATCCTGTGGATCGTCATCGAGGACATGTCGCCGCATTTCGCCTGTTACGGCGAGACGGCCATTGAGACGCCCCATCTCGATCGGCTCGCCGGCGAGGGTTTGCTCTTCCGAAACGCCTTCACGACCGGACCCGTCTGTTCCGCGTCCCGATCGGCCCTGATTACCGGCATGTATCAGACGTCGATCGGAGCCCACCATCATCGAAGCGGGCGCGGCACGGAGAAGATCCGACTGCCCGAGGGCATCCGGATCGTTCCCGAACTGTTCCAACAGGCGGGATACTACACATGCAACGGAAGCTGGCCTGGAGGGCGCGGCGCGATCGGCAAGACCGACTACAACTTCGAATGGAATACCAAGTGCTACGACGCCGCCGACTGGTCCCATCGCAAGGAAGGGCAACCCTTCTTCGCGCAGATCCAGCTCGAAGGCGGCAAGCTGCGCGAGCGGGCGAACTGGAAGGAAACGGTCGAACGCGAACTGGAGTCGCCGACCGACCCTCAGCGCGCGGAGCTGCCGCCCTACCTTCCATCCGATCCCGTGATCCTCGAGGACTGGGCCGCGTATCTCGACGCCGTGCGCTATACCGATCTTCAGGTCGGACAGATCCTGGCCAGGCTGACCGACGAGGGAATCCTCGATCAGACCGTCATCTTCTGTTTCACCGACCACGGCATCAGTCATGTTCGCGCGAAGCCGTTCTGCTACGATGCCGGCCTGCGCGTGCCGCTGATCGTTCGCGGGATGGGCGTCGACGGCGGCGAGGAACGCAAGGACCTGGTGGAACATATCGACGTGGCCGCGTCGTCGCTCGGACGCGCCGGCATCCCCGTTCCGCCATCGATGCAGGGTCGCGATTTGTTCGCCGACCCGTTCGTTTCCCGCAAGTACGCGCATGCGGCGCGGGACCGGTGCGATGAGACGGTGGACCATATCCGTTCCGTGCGCACCGGGCAGTTCAAATACATCCGCAACTTCGAACCCGAACGGCCCTATTTGCAGCCCAATACGTATAAGGACAACAAGCCGATCGTGCAAACGATGCGACGGCTCCACGCCGCCGGACAACTGGACGCCTATCAGGCCTTGATTATGGCCGAATCGCGTCCGCCCGAGGAACTCTACGATCTCGAAGCCGACCCGCATGAACTCAACAATCTCGCGACGAACCGAGCGTACCTCGCGAAGATGATCGAGTTCCGCGGTGAGTTGGCGACGTGGATCTCGACGACCATGGATGCGGGGCGGGTTCCCGAATCGCCCTTCCTGTACGAAAGCGACATGAAGGTGTATATCGACGGCATCGCGCGGCGCGATCCGGAGAGGGCTCGCGAAATCGAGAAGAACATCGCCCTGATGCGGGCCCGCCGCCGATGACCGATTCGCAATCGGCGCCCTCGTCCGACGCCGCGCGCCGTTGGGCGCGCCGAGGCGGCCGGCTGGGCGGGCGCCGCGACCGATGGCCGCCGGAACGGGAAGCGCGGAGTCTGCGCGCCCGCATGGAACGGCGTTATCCGTTGGCCGTCCGCGAGATCACGATCGGCGAGCGGCGGTTCGCGATCACCGTCGTCGCCGATCCCGACCAGGTCCTGCTCGAAATGGAACGGGGAATCGCGCATGCGGGACGCGACGAGCCCCGTTGGCAACCGTACTGGGCCGAATCGTGGGAAAGCGCGATCGGACTGGGCACTCGGTTGATCGAGCGCCGACTCGACGGCGCCAAGGTGCTCGACCTTGGCTGCGGGATCGGACTGGCCGGCACGGTCGCCGCTTCCCAAGGCGCCGACGTTTTCTTCGCGGACGCCGCCCCGCCCGCACTGCTCTTCGCGCGATGGAACGCGTGGCCGTGGCGGGACCGAATCCGAGCGGCGCGCGTCGACTGGCAACGGGACACGCTCGGCGAATCGTTCGACCGGATCCTGGGCGCCGATATCGTCTACGATCGGCACGATTGGGAACACCTCGATCGATTCTGGCGCCGGCATCTCACCCCCGGCGGCTCGGTGCTCGTGGGTGAACCGAGCCGGTCCGGTTCGAACGCGTTTCCCTCGTGGATGGCCGATCGCGGATGGCATTGTTCCGGTTCCGAGGTAGTCGTCGAGCACCGCCCGCGCCGCATCCGGATCTGGGACCTGTCCATCGAAGCGCGGCGAGCCGGCGAAGGGCGGTAGGCGGAGCGGTCCGTCGAAACCCCACGCGTCGGCGAGGGAGCCCGGCGTGTGCCCGATCGTCCGCCGGACAATCGGCCCAAGCGCCATCGCCTACATGGCCGAAAGACGCCCATTCGCGGCGGTGTGACCTATCCTTGCGACGAAGGCCAAGCACCGGAACGAAATCGAAAGCGGCCCGTGGATCGTCTAATGAGCGGCGGGTCGCCGAGTTGGCGCGGGTGCTGGGCGATCGCGGGGATATTCGGGACGAAGACGAACCGGCCGGCGCGACGCCCGGTGAACCGACTTACCCTATCACGACTCTGGATCGACTGGAGATTCCCCCGATGGCGTCTTTCCTCCGGCGCGGCGGCGCCGTCCTGGTTCTACTGGCTTCGGGATGGATCGGAGCCCCGTCGGGCTCGCACATCGGCCGCGCGCAAGAGGCGGGGACACCTCCCGTGACGGCACCGCCTTCGGGAGCCGCTCCGGATGAACTGCGCGAGCAGACGATCTATGTACCGTTCGAAAAGCTGAGGGAAGTTTTCGAGAAGGAGGGGCGCGGCGTTTTCCTGCCGTACGAGAAATTCCAAGCGCTCTGGCAGGCCGCCCAGGCGAAACTACGGACCGAGACCGAGACTCCCCCTCCGGTCGGAGCGATGGTGACCGAGATTTCGAGCAAGGCGACGGCGACGAAGGACGTGCTGGTCGTCGAGGCCGAACTGCGCGTCGAACTGCTCCGCGCGGGATGGCACCGCGTCCCCATCCGGCTGGCCGACGCCGCGATCCGCTCCGCGCGGATCGGGGACCAACCCGCTCGAATCATCCCCGCCGAGGGCGGCGGATATGAACTGCTCTATGAACTGCCCAAGGACGCTCCGCCCCAACCGCTCGTCGTCCGGCTCGACTACGCGAAGGTCATCCAGAAAACGCCCGGCCGCAATTCGGTCACCGTGCAAGCGCCCCAGGCGCCGGTGAACCGATGGGAGATCCACATTCCCGACAGCGGAGTCAAAGTCGACGTGCAACCGTTGTTGGCGGCGAGCCAACCGCCCGACACACCGCCCTCGGCGAACGAAACCGTGTTGCTCGCCTTCCTCGGAGCGGCCGATTCGGTGCGCATCGACTGGAATCCGAAGGCCGAAGGCGCGACGGGCCTCGAAGCCCTGCTCTCCGTTCAATCCGAACAGGAGGTCGTGGTCGACGAGGGCGTCATACGTTCCCGATCCCGCCTGACGTATCAGATCAGCCGCTCCGAGCTCAATCAGCTCGAAATCGAAGTCCCCTCCGATCAGAAGGTCGCGGGTGTATTCGACGCCAATATCCGTTCGTGGGAGGTGCGATCCGAGAACGACGCGCAGGTCATCGCCATTCAACTGTTCGAGGCCGCGCGGGCCACGCAGAACGTGACGATCGAGCTGGAAAAATTCACGACGGAAACGGGAGCGGCCGAGGTCGGCATGCCGGTCGTTCGCGCTCGGCACGCGGGCCGCCAACAGGGTCTCATCGTCGTCCAGGTCTCGCCGACATTGCGTTCGACGGCGGCGCGGCGCGACGGCCTCCTGCAACTCGATACGGCCGAACTGCCGCGAACGCTCGCCAATCGAACGTGGGATTACGCGTTCCGATACGCCGCGTTGCCGTTCACGTTGGCGTTAACCGTCGAGAAGGTCCAATCGCGGGTCCGCGTCGAGGAATTCGTCCACGCGTATCTCGAGCCCGATGCGTTGAATGTGGATTTGCTCGCCGTCTACGGGATCGAGCGCGCGGGCTTGTTCCAACTTCAGGTGGAGATCCCCGAAGGCTATGAAATCCGAGCGATCCGAGGCCAGGAAGCGCCGGAAATCGCCGCCGCGGCCGTCGACTCGCACCATCCCGATCCGGCCGCCGCGAACCGGCGGCTCGTCAATCTCGCGCGGAAGGCGGAAGGCCGCGTCGGTTTGCTCGTCCAGTTGACGAAGCGGCTGACCGATCCGAACCTCATGTCCCCGACCGGACAGGCGTCGACCGTCGCGATCGCCGTTCCGCGAGCCGTCTCCGTCGGCCTCGAACAGGCAACCGGTCGGCTCATCGTCTTCGCCCCCGAGAGCCTGCGCGTCACGCCGACCACGCAGACGGGGCTCACGAACATCTCGTTCCGCGAAGCGGTCGAGCCGGTCCCCTATTTGCGTCGGCCCGAAACGCAGGGAACGATGCGCGAGGTGCTTGCCCAGGCCTACACGCGGGACGCCGTCGAACTGGCCGTGTCCGCCGAACGGCGCAAACCGCAGGTCCACGTGCGTCAGTTCCTGGTCGTGGGCGTCGAATCGGGCGTCGCGCGATTCACGGCGACGTTCCATTACGACATCAGCTACAGCCCGGTGAAACAAGTGCGCATCGACGTGCCTCGCGCCGTCTCGAGCCTGCTTCGCAACGACACGGCGGGAATCCGGGACGAGATCCCCACGACGCCGCCGAGCGATGTTCCCGCCGACCACGTGCCATGGCTCTTCACGGGCGAATCGGAATTCCTCGGTCCCGTGTCCATCCGTCTTTCCTGGCAGAGGCCCCTCGATGCGCTCGGCATCGGCCAAAGCGTCGACCTGGAAGTGCCGCACCTTCGGCCCAACGGGACCGACCGTGCTTGGGGCCAAATCGTGGTGACCAAGTCCGAAACGATCGACGTGCAGCCGTCGGGAGAGCCGACCGGCGTACGGCCGATCGATCCCCAACAGGATCTGATGCCCGGTGGAGACGGGACGAATGCGGCGCGGGCGTTCGAGTTCCACCAGGACTTCGGGCTCAAACTGACGGCGACGCGATTCCAGCTCGTTGAAGTCAAACGTACGAGCATCGAGGGCGCATTGATCCGGGCGGTCGCGACGCGCAGCGGTCAGCTCGACGTGCAGGCCCTCTACCGCATGCGGAGCGCGCGGCAGCGGCTCGCCGTCCGATTCCCCGAGTCGGTCGACGCGGGCACTTCATTCGACGCCGACCCCGCGAAACTCAATGGGCAAAGCGTCACGATGGAACAAGGTGAGGACCGCACGTTCTTCGTGCCCCTCGTGGGTCGCGGTCCCGATGAACCGTTCGTGCTCGAATTGCGATACACGATCGCCGACCATCAGGGACACTGGGATTTCCCCGTGTTTCCCGATGATCCGGCCGTCTCTCAGGTCTTCGTGAGTGCTTTCGTTCCCGAGGAACTCGCCGTCGTCGCGACCGGCGGACCGTGGACGAACGAGCAATACAATCCGTGGCGGGTACGGATCGGCGACGCCGTATCGACGGACGGACGATGGTCAGTCAAGAGCGACGCCGAGATCTGGCAACAGATCGGTTCCGGAATCCCGATGGCCGCCGATCCGCTGTCGATGTTCAGCGTTCAAGGCGACCGGTACTTGTTCTCGACCCTTCGCCCCGAGGCGCCGCCCGAGGGCGCTCTCGGGTTGAACACGGTGGAACGGCGCTGGATGCACGCGGCGATCTTCGCCGCCGCGCTGCTGATCGGGCTCGCGTTCCTCGCCCGATCGATCACGACGAAACTTGTTGTCGCCGTCTGTGTGCTGATCCTCGTCGTCGGTGGAGGCGTCTTCTGGCCGACCGCCGCCGCGAATGTCCTCGACGTTCCCTTCGTGCTCGCCGCGTTCGGAACGGGCGGACTCTGGGTCGTCGGCGAAATGGCCAAGGGCTTCGCCGGGGCCAAGTCGCTCGTCCGCCGATTCAGCCGCCGACCGCCGTCGAGTCGCGAGTCCGGGGGACCGGCGCCGAGCGACGGATCGGGCTCGAGTTCGGCATCCGAACGTTTGGGAGGATCGGAACCACAACCCGGCAACGCGTCCGGCGCGTCCCACACGCGGGCCGATCGTCCAGGCACCGAGGAATCGAATCCGGAAGGAGGTGCCCGGTGATGCGATCCGCGTTGTATTCCATGTTGTGTACCATGGGGCGAGCCAAGGCGGCGGCGCCGGCGGCGGCCGGGGAAGGGAGGCGATCGATGGCCGGTCAACCTCGCGTTCGGCATCGGAAGACCGCGTCGCATCGCGCGGCGCGCGTGGTGCTCGCCGCGATGACTTTGCTTTCGATCATCGAGCGGTCCGTCGCGGGTCAAACTCCGGAACCGCGGCGGCCGCTCGTTCGCGAGCTCTATGTTCCCTTCGATCAACTGCCCGTGCTGCTCGAAAGCGCGCCGGAGCGCGTGTTCATGCCGAGGGAACAGTACGAGGAACTCCTGGGACTGGCGGCGGCGCATCCCGCCGAGCCGGCTCCGTTGGCCGCGGCGGTCGTCGACGCGGCGTATTCGGCCGAGCTCTTTGAAGGCCGCGCGCGGATCAACGGAACGGTCCGGATCGAAGTGCTGCATCCCGGCCTGCATGCGGTCGGGCTGCCGATGTCGGGCGTCGGGTTGCTCCGCGCGACGCTCGACGACCAGCCCGCATCGATCGGCCGGGACGCGGACGGACAGGCGACGCTCTTTGTGAACGGACTGGGCCGTCACACACTTCGACTTGAATTCACGGCGCCCGTGCAGACCACCGCCGCGCAGCAATCGCTCCAGGCCCACTTGCCGGCGGCTCCGGTGTCCAGCCTCGAATTGGTCGTGCCCGGCAATGTCGAATTGAAAAGCGGGGCGGACGTCGTCGCGCGGATCGTCGATGAAGGGGCGGGCAACACGCAATTCCGACTCCTCGCGCCGTCCGGCCCATGGAACTTCGTGTTGTCGCTCAACAACCGCGTCCTGCGGCGCGATCGCGTCATGGTCGCCCGCAGCGTCGTGCTCGACGAAGTCTCGCAGGCGGTCGAGCGTTTCCACGTGACGTCGACGGTTTCCGTCCTGCACGGAGCCGTCGAGCAGATTGAATATCATCTGCCTGAATCGTTCGAAATCACGGACGTCGCTTGCGACCAATTGTCGCGATGGGAGTTGGCGTCGCCCGCCGACGGCAAGCGCCGACTGCGGGTCCACCTTCGGGCGCCGTCGGCCGAGCCGATGACGATCCGGTTGGCGGGGGAGCGCGTCGCGTCCAGCGGCGCGGATTGGCGATTCCCCACGATCGAAGTGCTCGATACGGCCGGAAGCGTCGCCGTGCTCGGACTGCTCGTCGAGGACCTGTTGCGCGTCCACGACCCGGTCGCATCGGGACTTGTTTCGATCGATCGGGCCATTTTGTCGCACGCCGGAACGGACGCCATGCCCGCCGAGACAGGCATCGCGCGGTCGCGCCCGGTGCTCGCCTACTACGCGCCGCAGGGATCGTATTCGCTTACGGCGCGATTCGAACGTCCGCCCGCCACGCTCGACGTCGTCACGAGCCTACTGCTTCGCGTCGACAACAAGGGCGTCGAGACGGCGGGGATCTTCTCGCTGAGACCGAAGGTCGAACGCGTCTTCTCGTTCGCCTTCCTCGCTCCGCCGGGCTGGAATGTCCGGGGAGTCACCGACGCGCAGGGGAACCAACTGGCGTTCGAGTCGTTCCCGATCGAGGACGGCGCGACGCGCGTGCAAGTGCGTCTTCCGCAAGGCGTATCGCCGGGCGAAACGCGCACCGTGCTCTTCACGGCCGTCGGCGACGTCGCGGGTTGGGTCGGAGAATGGGCTCAAAAGGAACTGGCGTTTCCCGTATTCCGGCTCGAACAGTCCGACAACGACACGGGCGCGCTCGCCGTCCTGGCCTACGACGACCTCGCCATCCGTCCTCAATCGCTGGAGCAACTTTCACCGCTCAACAGCGACGAACGACAACTCTATGGACTGCAACAGGACGCCGACCTCGCGTTCCGTTACGACGCGCCCCCCTACGCGGCGACGTTCCTTGCGGAGCGCAAGGCGCCGAGCGTGACGGCGACGACCTTCGCCTTCCTTACCGTCGCGCGCGAGGGGATGAAGGCCCATTATGAAGTGGCATTCTCCGTCCGCGAGGCGACGACGCGACGCCTGCGCGTATCGTTGCCCGAGTCCACACCGTCCGAGGTTTCGATCACCGGCTTGGACGGAACGACGGTCCGCGAGTCGACGGCGTCGATCGTCGACGGCCGGCGCGTCTGGGACGTACTGCTCTCCGATAACGTGCCGCTCAACGAGAACCGGATCGGCGCGGCGCGCATCGCCATGGATCTGCAGATGGAACTCGCGGCCGAGCCAAACGCCCTCGCGCTGCCGTTGCCGCGCGCGGAGTCGGTCGCCTACCAGTCGGGTTTTGTCGCCGTCGAAGGGGACGCCGAACGCGAGATCGCCGTACGCACCGAGGCGAGACGCGTCGATGTGGGTGAATTGTCGGAGTCGCGGTATCAGCCGGGCAAGAGACTGCTCGGTTCGTACGGATTCATCGGCGAGCCGCCCGCGATCACCGTGGATGCCGTGCGGCGCGACGCGCACGGACTTCCCGCCGCGATCGCGCAGCGATGCGCGCTCCGAACGGTATTCTCCGCGACCGGCGTCTCGCAAACCGTCGCGCGGTTCGAACTGAGGACCAAGGCCCTGTTGCTCGAAGCGCGACTGCCCGACCCGTCCGCCGAACTCTGGTCCGTGGTCGTCGACGACGTGCCGGTCACGCCGCAACGCGACGGCGACACGCTCTTGGTCAGCCTGCCCGCCGCAACGGACCGCGACCTGCGCGTGCTCGAAATCGCGTACGAATTGCCCGTTTCGGCGATCGGCCTTTGGGGCCAGGTCGACACGGCGGCGCCCCGATTGCTGCTTCCCGGCTCGACCGCCTCGCCCGGCGCGGCCAACGCGGACGTCGGCGCGGCTCCGCCCGCCTCTCGAACCGACTCGCTCGCGATTCCCGTCGCCGATCTCGAATGGAACGTGCTCCTTCCCCCGGGTTATGAAGTGACGCACTCGGGAGGAACGCTCCACTGGACGCCGCCCGCGAAACGCCCTTGGTGGAAGCATGTCGTCGATGGAGCGATCGGGGCGGGCACCGCCTTGGCCAGTCCGATCGCGATGCGATTCGAGCGGGTCCTTCCGCAAGCGAATTTCGCCGCGCCGGCAAGCGAATGGGCGTCCGTCGATCGCGCGGCGGCCCCGCCCTCCGGTGGTGAGTTGATGCCCATGATGGATGATTCCATGCCCAAGTCCGAACCGGAACAGCCCATGCGCGCGGCGAATGAACCGCCACCCGCCGAGGCCGAGGGCGCCGAGGTCACCAAGGGCGTTATCGCGACGGGTCGCGACGGCGCGGTCCGGCGGGAGTCCCTTCAGCTTGGCCAGACCGCAGCGCCGACAAGCGGCGGGCTCGACAAGAAGGACGCCGCATGGGACTTGGCGGGCGTGCGAAGCCTGCGCGTGAATTTCGAGAACGCGTTCGCGAACGCCGATCCCGGGCGCCTCGTGCGACTGCGAAGCCTTGGCGAGGGGGCGGTACTCTCGATTCGCGTCGTCAATCGGTTCCGGCTCGTGTTCGCGGCGAGCGCCATCGGACTCGCCGTCTTTGCCGTCGGCCTGCGACTTGTCCGAAGACCGTGGAACATTCGGCTTCGTTACCTCATCGCGGTCGGCGCGCTCGCCGTTGCGATCCCGGCGGCGGTCGGGTGGGAGCGGGAATTGCACGAGATCTCGGGAAGCGCCATCGCCGCCGTCATCTTCCTCGTGCCGCTCTATGTCGTCGTCGGAATCGTGCGCGGCCTCCTCGGAGCGGCGAACCGCGCAACCAACCTCGCGGGACGCGCCGCCGGTATCGCCTCGGTGGTTCTTGTCTCGCTCGCGATCGGCGTCGGAACCGCGCCCGTCGCGCGGGCGCAGGCGCCGAGCGGACAAGTTCCCGTCGAATTCGAAGAGTGGCTCAAGCGGTTCCCCATGTGGACTCCGCCTCGCGTCGTGATCCCCGAGGATGCGATCGTCATTCCGTACGCGCCCGCGGCGGAGAGGGACCCGCGCGATGGCACGGACCGAGTCTTCGTTCCGCACGCGAAGTATGTCGAACTCTGGAATCGAGCCCACCCAGAACAACCGCTCGACGCGACTCGGCCTCCCGTCGATTTCGCGATCGGCCCGGCGACCTTCTCGGCGACGCTCAATGCCGACGATTTCTTGGAGCTTGTCGGCCAGATGGACATCGAGGTCTTCGTCGATCGGCCCGTCGCCGTACCCCTTCCGTTCGGCGGCGGCGTGCTCGTTCGCGGTTCCTTGGATGGCGCCGCGGCTCGGATCGTGGTCGGCCAAAGCCAATTGAGTCCGGCTCAACCATCTCCTCCGGCGCAGGCCCAGCAGGCGCAGGCCGAACCGCCGGCCGAACCGCCGGCCGTGCTCGTGCTGCATGTCGAGGGCAAGGGCCGGAAGCGGTTGGAAATCAGATTCCGCATGCGCGTGGACCGGCGCGGCGGATGGCGCATGGTCCGCGGCGTCCTTCCCGCTCCGCCCGCTTCCGCGCTCACTCTGACGGTGCCCGAAACCAACACCGAAGTGCGTCTTGGCGGGGTCGCCGACCGGTCGAACTATGAAACCACACAGGCCGGAGAGCGGATCGAGACGTCGTTGCTCGCGCAGAATGAATGGACCCTTCAGTGGCGGCCGAAGGTCGGCGAGGGCCAGATCGACCGCACGCTGACCGCCGAATCCGACGCCGTATTGGACATCCAAGAGGACGGCGTTCGGCTCGCGTGGCGGAGCACGCTGCAATTCCGAGGCGGGCGGCGCGAGGACTTCACGTTCCGGTTGCCCGACGGGTATCTGGTCGAGCGCGTGTCGGGTCCGAATATCCGCGGCTGGACGGCGGAACCGGACGCGCAGGGCGTTCGGCTCGATGTCGAGTTGCTGCGCGCCGCCGTCGATCAGGAAACGGTGACGATCTACTTGTCGAAACGGGCCGCCATCGCGGGCGCGGAGCCGTCGCGACTCGAGGCGCCCGGCGTGGTGGTCGCCGACGCCGCCTTGCACCATGGGCTCGTCACCGTTCGGAGAAGCCCGCTCGTTGATCTGCGGGCGACGCGCCTTGAAGGCGCGTCGCGTTCGGATGTTCCGGCGGAGCAGGCCGAGGCGCTGATGAGCGAGGCGGGGGCCGAGGAACGTCCGATCCCCGTACAACCGTTCCAGGCATTTCGGTTCTCGACGTTTCCGTTCGCGCTCGAATTCGAGGCCCGGACGATCCGACCATCCGTCGCGGCCGAAACGCGTTCGATCGTGCGTGTCGGCGAACGCGAAACGCGGCTCGAATGCCAATTCGAATTGAGGATCGGCGACGCGCCGCTGCACGCGGTGCGCATCGGCGTCCCGCCTTCCTTCGAGCTCGAACAGATCTCGCAACCGGAATGGGTCGTGACCGACGCGGACGGAGCGCGGACCGTCACGATCTATCTCGATGCGGGCCATGTCGGTTCGCTGTCGTTCTCGATGCTCGGTTCGCTCGGAAAGCGAACGAGCGCCGACCCGGTCGAACTTCCGCGTCTGCGCGTATTCGGCGCCGACCGGCAAACCGGTCAATTCGCGATCCAGATCGACCCCGCGTTCCGGGTGCGGGCCGAGGAATTGGCGAACTGCGAGATGATCCCGCCCGAACGCGTGATGCCGTGGCTGCGCGAGGACCAGCGTCCGCTCCTGATCGGCGGCGCCGCGCTCGCCGTCGACGGCGATGCGTACTCCGCGCGACTGGTCATCGCCCGCCGACCGCCCGTCGTGCGGTGCGTGACGTTGAGCAACGTGAACATCACGCCGCGATCGATCGAGGAAACGACCCTATTGGAGTTCCGCGTGCTCGAATCGGGTATCCAGCGGATCGAGTTCCAACTGCCCGCACGGATGGCCGAGGCCCGGATCAAGGTCCCGGCGCTCCGGCAAAAGACGGTAGTTCCCGTCGAGGGCGGTGATCCCGCGAAACCGATGGTGCGCGTTCGGATCGATCTGCAGGACGAACTCATGGACATCATCCGGGTTGTGGTCGAGCACGACGGGCTGTTGACGGCGGCCGAGCATGAAGCGGCCATACCGATCGTGGAGACAGGCTCCGTCGAACAGCAATACGTGACTTTGCAAAACTCGGGCCGCGACGAGGTCGTGACGCTTGATGCGACCGGATTCGACGAACTGACTCGACTGCAGACAGCATGGAAAGCGCTGGCCGATCTCGATATCGAACAGGGCTATGCGATGCGGCGCGACGCGCCCGCCGCGCGGCTAGCCGTGCAAACGAAACCGCGCCAGGTGATGCGGACGGTCGACGCGCGGATCGGATTCGCCGAGACGATCCTCGTCGTCGACGCGAACGGGGACTACCGCGCGCGGCACCAATTGCGGATCGAGAACAACACGGAACAGTACCTCGAAGTCGAACTTCCGGACGGCGCGACGCTCTGGACCGCGCGCGTCGCGGGCGAACCGGCCAAACCGACCCGCTCACCCGATTCCAAGTCGGCGAATCGAATGCGGATTCCGCTCGTCAAGACCGAGGCGGGCGACACCGACTATCCCGTCGAACTCGTCTACGCGGGACGCGTGGATCGCCTGTCGGGTTGGTCGACGGTCCGTTTTCCGCTGATCCGCACGGTCAATATCCACACCGAGTTGAGCCAGGTCACGCTGCATCTCCCCGAATCGCACCGATGGGTCGACTTCCAAGGCGCGTCCCGTTTGCGGGACCAGTCGGAATACGCGGCGGGATACACGAATTACTTCAATGAGAAGGTCGCGAAAGTGTCGCGGGCGTTCGAGTCGGGTTCGGACTACGACAAGGCCCGCGCCCGGCGCAGCATCGAGAAGCTCGAACAGGAGTATCAATCCGCCGGCCAAACCGAAGGCCGCGGAACCACGTCGCTCGGCCTCATCACCCAGCAAGCCGATCCGTACCAGGCGACGCAGGCGATCGAACGCGCCAAGCAGATCGTGATGGACGACGGCACCAGCCGGACATTCACCGACGACAACCGCACTCGGCTCAATACCTTCTTCCTCGATCAATCCAACAGCCGAGCCCGGAATCTGGTCATCACGGCCCAGGGCAACTTTTCCTATCAGCCGCCCGCGAAGGCGGATGCCGGTAGGGACGCGAAAGCGGATGCCCCGTTCAAGGGCCGATTCAACGACGCATGGTTCTCGAAGAACAACTTGGGGTACGGGACTCCCCTTGGTTCGGAGGGCAAGGCCCAGCCCGCCGATCAGCTCGCCAAAATGCCGCAATCCAAGACGGCCAACGTGGACGAGGCGGAGCAGAAGAAGGCCGTCGAGGAACTGCGCACTCTGAATCGGGACGTGCAGTCCCGATTCCGCCGGCAGGCTCAGCGGGAGTTCGCGCCGCAAACGGCCGACCCATCGGCGACGCCCGGCGGAACCGCGGGGGTATCCGGCTTCACGTCGAATGCGCCCGGCGGTCCCGCCGCACCCGCGACTCGGGAATCCGCGGGCCGCGATCTGAACGCCTTGGACGATAGCGGCGGTCTCCTCGCGGGCGGCGGTGCGCGGATGCCCCGTCGCGGCGATGCCGCCGCGCCCCCAAGCTCCATGATGGGCGGCAGGGGCCAAATCCGCGGAGGTCAAATGGGGGGAGGCGGGATGGGCATGATGCCCGGAATGGCCGGAGGTTTCGGCGGGGCGATGCCCCAATCGCCCCAATCGTTCGACGACTTCGCCGCGCAAAACGCGGGTCCGCCGCCCGCCGTCGAGGGGATGGCGAGCCTCGACTTGACACTTCCCACGCGAGGTCAGGTATTCTACTTCCGGGCCTCGCGGGGCGAGGTCTCGATCACCGGCCGCGCGATCGAGTCCGATTGGATCGGGCGAGCCGTGCGTACGGCGGTCGGCCTGGCGATCGGCGGTGTTTTTTGGATCGCGTTGAAGCCGCGTTCGCGTCGAGCCCGCCGCGCCGCGTGACGCGCGGCGAGCGACCCTCAAGCGGTGCCACGGTCCGTGATGAACGCGACGATCGACTTGGATCATAACGCGACGACGCGCCTGCATCCCGAGGTTTGGGACGCGATGGAGCGAACGCTCGCCGACGCCGGAGCGAACCCCGAAAGCCAACACGCGCCGGGCCGACGCGCTCGACGCGCGCTCGAGGAATGCCGCGAGCGGATCGCGGAAATCCTCGGATGCCGCATCGGCCCCAACGGAGACCGGGTGCTCTTCACGAGTGGCGGAACGGAATCGAACAACATGGCCCTCCGAGGCCTGGCGATTCGGGACCGGCGCCTCGTCGTTTCGGACATCGAACATCCGAGTGTCGCGGAGGTCGCCCGAGCGATGGCTTTGGAAGGATGGAAAACGGGCGTCCTTCCGGTCGACGCGGACGGCATCGTCGACGTGGATTCCGCGATGGCCGGGTCCGACGGGCCAACCGGGCTGATCAGTGTCATGCTGGGAAACCACGAAACGGGAGTGCTCCAGCCGGTCGCGCGGATCGCGGAGATCGCCGATCGGCACGGCGCGCTCGTCCACACCGACGCCGTCCAGGCCGTCGGAAAAGGGCGTGTGGACTTCCAGTCGTTGGGAGTCGCCGCGATGACGATCTCGGCCCACAAGTTCCACGGCCCGGTCGGCATCGGCGCGTTGATCGTGCGGCGCGACGCGCCGATCCGACCGTCGCATTATGGCGGGTCGCAGCAGGGCGGACTGCGCCCCGGCACACAGCCCGTGTGGCTCGCCGTCGGCATGCGCCGCGCACTCGAGCTCTGGCATGGGGAGCGCGACGAGCGCGCGGCCCGCATGCGACGTCTGCGCGATCGCCTGGAAGAGGCACTCGATCGCGAACTTCCGCCGATCGTTGTCGTCGGCCGAAACGCGCCTCGGCTGCCCCATGTCTCGAACATCGCCTTTCCCGGTTGCGATCGGCAGGCCTTGATGATGGCGCTCGACGCGCGCGGAGTCGCCTGTTCGACCGGTTCGGCCTGCGCGAGCGGTTCGAGCGAACCGTCGCCCGTGCTTCGCGCGATGCGCGTACCGCCCGAGGTTCTCGGCGGCGCGCTGCGGTTCAGCCTCGGCGCCTTCACGACCGAACCCGAGATCGACGAGGCCGCGCGGCGCATCGCCGAGGCGGTTCGCGCGATACGGGCGCGCGGAGTGTCGCCGTGATTCGAAATCAGGGACGCTTGCCTTCGAGCGGCTGGATCCGTTCCCGCACCCAGATGTTGCGGAACCGGATCGGATTCCCGTGGAACTGCAGATGGAGCGGCAGTTTGTCGGCGTGCGGCTCGTAGGCGGCCGGCTTGTCCCACGCCGAAGACCCTTGGATCTCAAAGTGGTTCTGCACGACGATTCCGTTTTGCAGGACCGTCACGTGGGCCGGACGCGCGACCTTGCCGTCGTCGGTGAATCGCGGAGCCTCGAAGATGATGTCGTACGATTGCCATTCGCCCGGTTTGCGGCACGCGTTGACGATCGGCGGCTGCTGCTTGTAGATCGACGCGCACTGGCCGTCGTAGTAGGTCTTGTTGCCGTGCGAATCGAGGATCTGAACCTCGTACTTGTTCATGAGGTACACGCCGCTGTTGCCGCGACCCTGCCCTTCGCCTTCGACGACTTCGGGAGTCGCGAACTCGATATGGACCTGGCAATCGCCGAATGCCTGTTTCGTCGTAATGCCCGTCTTCGAAGCGATCGCGTATCCGTTCTCGATGATCCAGTTCTCGCCGTCGACCCATTGGAGCAGGTCGTGGCCGTCGAAGAGGACGATCGCGTCGGACGGCGGCGAGGTTCCGATTCCGGGCTCGACCATCTCGGGCTCGGGCCAGACAATTCCGCTCACATACTCGTCCCACGCCGCCGCGCCGAGCACGGCCGCCGCGCCGCCAAAGAGCAAGACGCCGCAAATCGAGAGGGCGGAGAGGCGAACGGATCGTCGAATGGGATGCGTGGGCATGGTGGGTGCTCCGGAAATCGAGGCCGTGGGCGACGCGCCGCGTGAGGCCCGTTCGGTTCGGCTATAATCTTAACAAGGGATCGAGACGCAACGACAGGCCAAAGGAAACGAACCGACCGTGAACGCAACGAATGCCGTCTTGGAACCGGGACCTCGCGCCGATGTCGCGACCTACCGCTCACTCGGTGATGACGCGTTATCGGCCCGCATTCAGGCGGTGCGGAACGCTATCGGTTCCCGCTTGATGTTGCTCGGCCACCATTATCAACAGGACGAGGTCATCCGGCTCTGCGATGTGCGGGGCGACAGTCACCAACTCAGTCAGACGGCGGCGGCGAGCCGCGATTGCCGGGCCATCGTGTTCTGCGGCGTTCATTTCATGGCCGAGACGGCGGATATCCTGGTGAACCGGCCGGAACGGCTCGCCGAACGGAGCGGCGAACGCGTGCCCGTCATCCTGCCCGATCTGGCGGCCGGATGTTCGATGGCCGACATGGCGGCCATCGAACAGGTCGAATCGGCGTGGAGCGAGCTCGGCGACGTGATCGACACCCATGACGTGACTCCCGTCACGTACATCAACTCGGCCGCCGGCCTCAAGGCTTTTTGCGGCAAACACGGCGGGATCGTCTGCACGTCGAGCAGCGCGGCGGCCGCGCTGGAATGGGCCTTCGCGCGGACGCGCCGAGTCCTCTTCTTCCCCGACCAACACCTGGGCCGGAACACGGCGCTGAAGATGGGCATGTCGACCGACGTCATGCCGGTCTGGGATCCGTACGAGGCCGACCTGGGCGGACTCACGGCCGAATCGCTTCGCGAAAGCCGCGTCATCCTTTGGAAAGGGCACTGCAGCGTGCATCAGGTCTTCCGACCCGCGCACGTACGCCAATTCCGCGAGCGGATACCGGACATCAAGATCCTCGTCCATCCCGAATGCCCGCGTGAAGTCAATGATCTCGCGGATGTTTCCGGTTCGACCGGCGCGATCATCCGGGCGGTCGAGCAGGCCCCGGCGGGAACGCGGTGGGCGATCGGCACCGAACTCCATCTGGTGAACCGACTCAAGAAGGAACATCCCGAGCAGGAGATCCACTTCCTCGCTCCGATCGTGTGCATGTGCGCGACGATGTACCGGATCGACCTGGCGCATCTCTGCTGGAGCCTGGAGAACCTGAGCGCCGGGACGGCCGTCAACGTGATCCGCGTGGACGACGAAACGGCCCGGTGGGCGCTCGTCGCCCTCGACCGCATGCTCCAGGTTCGCTAGGCGATCGGCCGAGGTTTCCCCGCATTTGCTCAAGTTCCCCGCGGAATCCGCCGATATGAGCGTGGCGCGGAGCACCCGCCGCGCACGGGCTCGGGACGAGCGAACGTCGAGGACGGTCAAACGGCGCGGATCGGTTCATGAGCGAACTGAACGTCGAGAACGTCGATCAGGTACTCAAAGCCTGCCGCGAAGGGGCCTTGATGGCGGGCCTCGCCTTCAGTGAGGCGTTCGGTTTCGAGATCACGCTGTCCGTCGACCGATCGGACTCGGTGGACCGCGACGCCTTTCCGGACGACCTGAAGGGCGCCGGCATCTTCGTGGTGCTCGAAGCGCGGTCGGCCGCCGCGATCCTCGTGCTTCCCGCGACGACACCGTTCCTCCCGCACTGGTGCCACGACGCGAGGGAAGTCCCCATCCGCCTCGAAACGCTCGCGAAACAGGCACGCGTACTGCTGCCCACGGCGTCCCGCACGATCAACTGCTGGTCGATGTCGGTGTTCGACATCCACGACTCGCTCGACCGCGCCGGATTGCATCCCGGAGCGCCGCGCATCCAATTGCAGCTTACGGCCGGCTCGCAACGGGCGCCCGCGTCGCTGATCTGGCCGTTCCGTCATGTCGAACAACTGCTCATTCCGGACGATATCGACGCGGACAGCGCCTCGTCGCATCCGATCACATGGGCGACCGTCGAGGAGGGATTGGCTCAGCTTCCGCCCTACGCGCGCAGCCTGCTCAAAGTCCATGTCCCCGTCTCGGTGACGCTCGCGACCACGCGGCAGGCCCTGCGGCGCATTTTGGAGCTGAGTCCCGGCGCCATCATCTCGTTCAAGAAGCCGTGCGACGAGACGCTGACGCTCGAAGTCGGCGGGCAGCCGATCGCCGACGGCGAGGCGGTGAAGGTGGGCGACAAGTTCGGCCTATGGATCACGCGGATGACGTTCCCGAAGGAGCGGTTCCGAAAGGTCATCGGAGCCGCCGCGCAGTTGAGCCACGGCGCCGGCATCTGACGCGGGGGACGGCCGAATGCCGCATCGAATCGCCCGTCATGGGCCGCCGGGCGAGGCCGTCCACCTCCAGAAGGCCGATGCGCCGTCGGTGAGCGACAGCCGCAAGTGATCGGCATTCTTGGCGATCGACCGGTTGAGCTTCGCGGTGATATCCTCGCGTTTGTCCTCGAGCCACTCGTCCAGGATCCGTTTCGCGCCTTGGCCGAGTTCATGCGCGATGGCCCCGTGGATCTGGCTCACGCGGAGCAACTCAAAATCGACCAGTTCGACGCGGCTGTCGACCACGCGCGGTTCGATCCGAAAATCCGGAGGCAATCGGGTCGAATCGAGCCGCAGCCGCGCGTCGCAAACCGCGTGGACCCGCACTCGGGCATGGGAGAGCGCATTGACACTATAGAGCTGGACATCGTAGCGCCATTCGGAGATCCTCGCGAACAGCTCGATATCGGCGGTCGCCGCGAGATCGAATCGCAGACCGCCTTCCGGCGCTTCCCGCGCGTCCTGCAGGTCGATCGCGAGCGTGCGCTCGGGATCAATGAGGTCGACCCGGTACTTGGTCCACGTTCCATGATTGACGTCGCGGGTCCGCTGAACGAGGCGGGGGCGGCCGCCGTCGCGATTCAGCCGGAATCCATCGAAAACGGCCCGGGTCTTGCCCCACTTCTTCGTGTTCTCGTACGTCTCGGGCAGAACGTCGAGCACGATGCGGCGCAGGACGGCGCGGAACGCGTCGTCGGATGCGTTCGCCGCGTTTGGCGAAACGGACGCCCGTTCATCGCCCAGGCCCACCGAAGGCAGTCCCATCGCGACCGCCGCGACGATGAGAACCAACCCTGTCGCATCCCATTGCATTGGCCGGCCTCGGCATACGCTACGCGGGGTCGGGAGCCTCGGCTTTCCGGGGCCGTCATCCCGCCGGAAGGCGGCTTATAGCCGAACGGCGGCGAACCGGCCAGACCACGTAGAGCGACTGTCCTCAGTCGCTCGCGGGAAACCGACGGCGTCCGCGGTGCGAGCCGCGGATTCCCGGAGGCGAGGTCTTCCTTTGCGCGTAGGCGCTCCGCGCGGGATGTAATGGACGGCGCCACCTCGCCTCCGCGTCGCGCGCCTGGCGGCTCGCGACGCTCGTTCAAGGTGACCACGCATGACACGAATGAGACGCATCCGACGAAAAAGGCGGGCGCGATGAAGAGGGTCCACGAAAGGGACGAATGGGGACCCTCCGTGTTTCCCGCCGTTCGCCCGAAAACCGTCCAACGGCGAATCCCCGTTCTTGGCCGTAAGGGAGCACTAGGGCCCCGCCTTGTCCTTCCTGGCGACGGTCACGGTGGTTCCGTCGGAGGACCCCGCGGGAACCAGCGCCTCGTGAACGGTCATGCCGAGCGTGATGCGCACGGTCGAGCCGTCGACATCGAGCAACACGAGCCGGGCCTGGATGTCGATGACTTCGATTCGGTGGGCGGGCGTATTCAGTACCGTGCCGCGCGTCGCGACCTGTGTCGGCGTTTCACCGCCGAGCGAGAACCAAGCGGTCGGAACGCCGTTCCGGTCGAATGCCACGGCGGTGAGCATCACGTCGCGGAGCGTTCCGGCGGCCTCCTGGGAGAAGAGGTTTCGCGCCGAGATCGGACGGTAGGCGTCGAGTTCCTTGAAGGCGAGTCGGTTTGTCCGGGTTGCCGAAAGTTCCCCTTCCCGCTCGCACCGATCCAATCCGATCGCCTCGATCGACATGGCGACGTCCATCTGCCGGCCGCCCGCGAGCGGGAGCAAGGAGAGCGACTTGACCTTATGCAGATGGCCGCCTTGGTGGAAGTCGTAGAGCAGCCGCGTGACTTGCTCCAACGTTCCGCGCCCCCGCAACGAGAAGGAATAGCGGTGGTAAGCCGGTTTCGCCTTGCGGGTCGCCCGATCCTTGATCGTGACGGCAACGGGTTGGCCCGCGTCCACGGAGGGTTGGAGCAGGCCGTTGCGGGTCACCAGCGCGAGCAACCAATCCTGATATCGGGCGCGCGCCAACTCGGGATCGCTGGGCAGCGAATAGCCCTCGAACGCGGCGAGCCGGTCCGCGTATCGCGTCGAGGCGAGAATCGTATCCTCGGCGCCCTCGATTTGCTTCTCCAACGCGGCGGCCTCGCGTTCCCGGCGGATGGCCGGACCCTCGATCCACCGTCGGTAGGCCTGGTCGCCCAGCGTCGCCAGGCCGATCACGCCTAGCGCGGCCAAGAGGAACTTCATACGGTTGTTCATGGCCGGTCGCCTCCGCGTTGGTTGTCGTGTTTCGCGACCTCCGCGTCGCCGCGCGCCGGTTCGCGCGATTCCGACTTCGGTTCTTCGCCCGCCATCTCGGGAATCGGCAACTCGGCGGGCGAGTCCGCCTTGAGCGCGACGCGGGTCTCGAAGACCCACGGAAGTTTCGCTTTCTCGTCGGACTCGGAAACCCGCTTGCTGCTGACCGAATGGCCGCGGCCGCGGATGGCGTCCTCAAGATCGGCGACCACTCCGGGCGCGCTGACTTGAACGGCGAGATCGATCACTCCGTTTCCATCGCTTCCCGTCGACATGCTCATGCGGCGAATGACCAGTTGCTCGCCATCGGGAAGTTGTTCGGAGAGTTCGCGGATGCGGTCGAGCCACGCGATTTCATCGCGCCGCCACGCGTCCACCGACTCGACCAGATCGCGCAGTTCGAGCGCGCGGCGGGAACGCGCGCCGAGTTGTTTGAATTCGTTCCTGCGTTCGGCGATCGCCGCCGACTCGTCGGCCGCGTCTTTCCAAGCCATCGCGCCGAGCGCGATCAATACGGCGGCGGCGACGCCGCCCCAAAGCACGGCTCGGCGCCACGGACCAGGTTTCACGGGCGGGCGTCGCGGATGCAGCAGGTCGATCGGGATCGCCGTGCGGTTCCAGGCGCACGCCACGCCGACCAAGGCCGCGCACTCGGAAGGGACCTGCGACTCCGAGTCCTCGGCGCAGTACGAAAACGGATGGATCGTGGCCGTCGGCAACGATGTCTGTTCCGT
This sequence comes from Planctomycetota bacterium, assembly GCA_016872725.1. Classification (GTDB taxonomy): domain Bacteria; phylum Planctomycetota; class Planctomycetia; order Pirellulales; family Pirellulaceae; genus VGZC01. The sequence goes on along the minus strand of VGZC01000043.1, from coordinate 27,515 downwards.
CAGCAAGTTCGCCAACGCGTCCGAATCGTCCGACGCGCCGATCAGGTAGATCGAAACCGAGCTGTCGTCGCCCGCGTGCGCGAGGGCCAATGTCCGCCGGATTTCGTTCCCGACCCGTTCCGCGCGGACCCGCTCGTCCTCCTCGGCGCACGGAATGGTCCGAAAGAGGATCGGTTTGCCTTCGTCCACAACGGCGAATTCGATGGTCACGTCGTCCATGAGCACGGCCATCGATGTCGACGCGGGATACCCGTGCGCTCGCTCGACAAGTTCGGAGGCGCCGAATCCGCGAAACGTGACGGCCGCGACCTTGAATCCCGCCGACTCGAACGCGCCCACATGATCGCGGATCCGTTCGTCGCGCATCGAAAAGACGAGCGTGTCGCAGCCGGAATAGTCCTGGTGCGTGATCAGGAAGTCGCTCGAATACGTTCCCGAGGACTCATCCAGTTCGGCGGCCGCCGCGTTGCGGACCAATTCGGGCAGTTCGTCGCCCGTCGCGGGCGGAAGGTGGTGGGTCGAGAACTCCAATTCGGTTCGAGGAAGCACGAGAACGGCGTGCCGGCATCGGGCACCGGTCGCCGCCACGCGTTCCCGCAACTGCGCCGCGACCGGGCGCTCCGGATCCGGTTCGAACCGATCGGCGGCGAGTATCGTCGGAAACGGATTGCCTCGCCGCGCGAGAACGTACCGGCAGCTCGCCGGCGTCCACTGCGCGAAAAGGCAATCCCGCACGCGCGCTCCCGCGATTCCGCCCGTGATGCCGCCGCGCAAGAGTTCTTTCAACATCGTTGCTCACTCGGTTTGCCGTGAATGGGATTGCCGAGCCGCGACTTGCCGTGGTGCCCCGGCCGCGCCTCGCGGCGATCCATCATCGTCCCGTTCGAACCCGCCTTCGTCCGATTCGCCAGGGGGCCACCGGCCCGGCTCCGTCGATTCCCGGAAATAGGCCAATCGGGCGACACGATCGGTCGCGTCGAGGACCACCTCCGCCCGATAGGGCAAGGCGCCGCGCGCCGCCCGACCCCAAAACGTACCTCGGAACACGTCGCCTCCGACATTGATGAAGGAGAACAGGCGCCGCATCGTCGGCAGGTCGACGACGCCTTCGGTCAACGGCCACGCCACATGGTCATGTTCCGCGTTTCCCGAACCCGACATCGACCGCGCCGCCATCAACCGCTCGACGATCCCTTCGTCCATGCCCGGCAGGGCTAACAGCACCTCGCGCGGCGCGCGATTGATGTTCACTCGACCCGTCAGCACCGGCGCCGAACTGACCGTGGTTCGATCGAGCCAATCGGGCAACTGCGTGCGCATGGCCATCGGCTCGGACGTGAACGGGCTCGCCGCCCTCACCAGCTTTCCATGATACGTCAGGGAGACCGAAGTATCGAGCAAATCGAGCGGGCTGCGGATCCATCGTGAGGCGGGCCGCGAGAAATCGACCGTGATCTGCTCGGCCGCCATCGCGTCTCCGGAGCCGGACCCCGGCCCGTATTGCCGGTAGAGAACGACGAAGTTGGCGACGGCGACCGGGAATTGCCCGCTGAGCTTCCCGTGCAGGACATCGAGCCGTTGGTCGTTCAGGAAGACGCGGGCCGCGCCGTCCCGCGACTCGTTCCGCTCGCCGCTCACCATCGTCAGGTACTGGGACCACGGCACGTCGGGCTCCTCGGCGAACATCGCCGCGCGGGCGGTTTCGCCGAGTCGTTCCCGTCCGGTTTGCGAGGGCCGATCGAACGCCTCGCCCAAGAGGCGGACCGGATCGACACCCCGGACTAACAAGAGCTCCTCAAGATCCAAGGGCCAGCCGTTCCTTGGCAAGACGGATCCCCGCACGGCGGCGTACGCATCGGCTTCGGCGCCGGCGAATCGCGGCCGCGCGTCGGCATCGATCCAATCCAGGATCGAATCGGCGACGTCATCCGTCATTCCCGGAAGACGCATGAGGGCTTGCTTCCCCGAGTCGGGTCGGAAGCGTTCCCAATCGACGAGCCGCCCCAAATGCAGCTTCGTGGACTCGTCCACCAGGCCCGTCGACGCGTCGATCGCGTCGGGCAACGCGTCCGGCGGCGGCGCCACGGCGAATTGAGGACCGTCGTCGCCGAGTGACTCCAGTGGATCGTCGATCCAGACTCCTTCGAGGGGATTCGGCGCGATCGCCGTTTGGCCCGCGTTGTCGCGCAGGCCACGGGGCCGTTCGAGCATCGCGGAAACGAAATCGATTCCGGAAAACGCCGCGTGCTCCCCGATCAACCGATCGCCGCTCGTTCGCGCCGCCATGTCCTCGGTTCGCATCGCAATCAGGAAACCGTACGCCGCCGCGCTCATCAGAAGCACCAGAACGAGCACGACGATCAAGAGCACGCCGCGACGACGGCGAGGCCGGCATCGGTTCATCGCGCCGCCTCCCCCGCCGCGGCGCTTCGAGCTGAAGCCGTATCGACGGCGATCACGAATCGGTACTCGTACGCGTCCTCATCCGTTTCGTCCCCGGTTCCAATCGCATCGCTGACTCGCGTCTTGTCCTTGAACGACGAACCAAGCCGATCGTCCGGTCGAGCGGACCTTCGTTCTCCTTCCCGCGTGGACGACGCCGTCTCCGAGAGCCGGATCTCGTCCGAGTCTTCCAACGAAGCGCGGACCGCCGCGGCGACATCCACGTCGAATGCGATCTCGATCGCGATCGGAAGCCGACCCGATGCCCCACTGTCCCAAGCCGAATGCCATGCCGCTCCATCGAAATAGCGAAACCGAAGTCGACGGATCTCGGGCGCCGAATCCTCGCGAACCGGATCGGAATCGGTCGATCGCTCGGCCTCGGTCTCCCCGTTGATCCGTTCCTGTCCGCGGACCGACGAGGCTGGCTCTCGGTCACGGAGACCGCGTCCCGTCGTATTCCCGTTCGAGCCGTCCCGATCGGACTCTTCGGGAAACAAACGGGTTGAGCGGCGCATGAGCCCGTCGGAATCGCGATGGAACGCATCGCCGCGCTCATCCAACCCTTCCTCCAAAGGCACTTGGATTCCGCTTCGCGAGCCGTCGAACAGCGTCTCCAACGCGTCTTCCTCGGGTGGAGCTCGCCACACGTATTCGACTACGTCATAGATCCCGGGAGCCGGCGCCCGTGCGAGCAGACGGAGGCGCTCGGAATCGCCGACCCATCGCACGTTCGCGGGGACCTCGGCTCGAGGCCGTTCCGCCGTCATGTCGGCCTCCTCGGTCGGCATACCGGACGACGCCGATGCGGCGGCGGACGTCGGAGGATTCGAGGCGTTCGACGGCGCGGGCGGAGCCGGCGGCGCGGGAGGCGCCGATTGACCGCGAAACTCCGATGGCCTCGACGCATGGTTCGGAAAGGCTGACGCCGCGCGGATGTCCGAACGCAGTTGGCGGATGATCGAGCGAACGAGCTGTAATTCGACGGACCGTTCGGCGCCTCGGTCGTTCAGTTTCGAATAGATGCTGAAGAGCGACCAAACGAGGGCCATCAGAACGGTCGCGAGGCCGGAGGCAATGATGACCTCCAGCAGCGTGAACGCCCCGCGTCGAGCGAATGGAACGTGGTTCTTCATGGCGAGGCGGCGTCCGATCGCGTTGACGATTCGCGCGTCGACGTCGTTGGGGTGCCGGACGCGTAGCGGGTCCACCGGACAATCTCAAAGAGGGTCCGGTTCCGTTCGTTGACGCGTCTCCCCGCGAACGGTCCGGCATGCTCGCGAGGATCCGCGTCGCGCGGAGCGGGTGCCGCCGATGGAGTCTCGATCTTGGAAGCCGACACGCGCAGCCGAACCAATCCGTCCACGTCGGTCGGCTCCCAATCGACCGAGAATGCCCACTCGGAATCGTCGGAGAACGGTTCTTCGGTCGCGATTTCCCAGCCCGAAGGATGGGCGAGCAGTTCTTCGACCTTCGATTGACACAGCATTTGCGCCATGACCCGGTCCTCGGCGCTCCGGCCATGGCGGTCGCCCGCGGAAAAGAGACTCAGCAGAAGGACCGTGCTCGCGGACAAGATGGCCGTCGCGATGATCACTTCGAGCAGCGAGAATCCTTGGGCGGGCGATCGTGTTCGAATCATCGAGGTTCCTCCGGATCGGGTGGATTCCCTCGGCCCGACTCACCCGATTCGCCCGTCTCGAAGGTCGGCCGCCCGTCTTCCCGTTTCGCCCGCTCGGGACCATCGCGATCCGATTCGGATGGTTTGTCGGGCGCGTCCGAATGCGCCGAGCTGCTGGATTCCTCGATCGTGATTCCGCCCGTCCAACCGCGGATTCGGATCGTGATACGTTCCCTGAACTCGGGGACCACGACGTCGATGTTCGTATCGTCGGCTCTCCCATCGGGATGGAAGACGGCTGCGACGATGGGCCCTTCAGGCGTTTCGATCGGTTCATCGCGTAGGGCCTCCCTGCCGTTCCATGTTCCTTCGCGACTCGCCTCCGCGGGATCGAGCGACGCGACGCGATCGTTCGCGAAATCGAGGGCAAAGACGGCGCCGTCGGGAAGCTCGTCCCTCGGCCATGCATCGGACGACCCGTTATCGAACGACCTTCCGGGAGACGGCGCGTCGCGCGCGGGATCGGCATCGAGCGAACCAAGCCGACGCGTCTCGGGATCGGCAAACGCGTCGGCGGCCGATTGGGGAACCGTCCGGTAATGCCCGGTCCCGGGTTCGATGAGCAGCACGTACGGTTCGCCCGATCGGATCGCCGATTCCCGCGCGTCGAGGAGGTCTTGCATGAGCCGCTGGGCGGCGGCGCCGCGCGAAACCCGACCGATCATCCGGTTCATGCGCGGCCAAGCGATCGCGAGGAGCGACGCGAGCATCGCGAGGACCAGCAGCAATTCGAGCAGCGTGAAGGCCGGGCGATCGCGTTCCGCCGCGGAGGTCGGCCTATTTCTCGGAAGGCATCGGTTCACGGGGGCTCCCCTGGTCGGTCTCGCCGTCCGATCCACCCTCTTGCCCGGCTCGCCAATTGATGATGTCGTCCGCCGTGTTCATTTCGCCGTCGGGGCCGGCCGAGGCGACATTCGGGAAGTCGCGTTTTCCGTTGGTCGGAGGATATTCGTAGAGGAATTCGTTGTCCCACGCGTCGCGCGGGATGACCTCGTCGTCGAGATACGGACCCTGCCAGGATTTGGCTTTCCGTTCGTCTTCGGGAGGCTGCAGGAGCGACTTCAATCCGTCCTCGGTGTTCGGAAACGTCCGCATGTCCACGGCGTAGAGCTTCAGTGCCGATTCGAGATTGCCGATTTGCGTTCGCGTGTTCTTGATGTCGGCCTTGGCCTGCGTGCCGAGCAGCCTCGGACCCACCAGAGCGATCAACCCCACGAGAATCACGAGCACGATCATGAGCTCCAAGAGCGTCAGACCGGACGCATATCGCTTGCGGTTCGTTCTCATCTGCGGTTCTCCTTAAGGGAAAGAGCGGGGCATGGCGGGATCAGTCGATCGCCGAGTTCAGGTCGATGATGGGCAACAGAACGCCGACAATGATGAACATCACAACGCCTCCGATCGTGAGCAGCATGATCGGTTCGATCAGCTTCACCATCGTCTCGAGACGCCGCTCGATCTTCTGATCCATACGATCGGATATCTTTACGAGGACGCGATCCAACGTATTGGACTCCTCAGCGACGCGGATCATGGCCATGACTTGCGGAGGAACCAGTCCGCTCGCGCTGAGCGGTTGGGAGAGCAGACTGCCCGCGGAGATGTTTTTGGCCGAGTCCTGGATCGCCCGGCGGAGCAGCGAGTTTCCGGCCGAAGCGCCGCTGATGTCGAGCGACCTCAGGATGGGGACCCCGTTCGCCAGGAGCGTGCCGAGGACCCGGCAGAACCGGGACACGGCCGAATCATGGAAGATCGGGCCCGCGAGGGGCACCTTCAACTTGACGCCGTCGAGGAGGCGGATGCCGCGGTCGGTGGAAAGGAATTTTCTGATGAGCAGAACGAGGCCGGCGACGGCCCCGCCGACCACGATGCCGTAGCGCGTCAATGTCCCGCTGATCGCCAGGAGGATCAACGTGACGACCGGAAGACCGACTCCTCCCCGTTCCAGCCGATCGAAGAACGACTCGAACATCGGCACGACGAGCACCATGAGCACGACGGCGACGATCGTGCCGACGATGGCGAGGAGCGCCGGGTAGGTCATCGCGCTCATGACTTTCCCGCGCAGTTCGTTTTGCTTCCGAAGGAACGTCGCGATCCGCTCGAGCGAATCCTCGAGGAACGCGCCTTCCAGCCCGGCCCGGACCATGTTGATCGTCAGCGGCGTGAAGACGGACGGATGCTGGGCCATCGCCGCATCCAGATTGGTCCCGTTCTCGACCGCCTTGCCGACGTCGGCAAGGACCTCGCGCATCCGTTTGTCGGCCGACTGCCTCGATAGGATGCGAAGCGATTCGAGCAGAGCGACGCCGTTCGCGAGCAGGTCGGAGAGCTGGGTCAGCGTATCGGCGATGATTTCGACCTTCACCTTCCGCGGAAGCGATAGGGAAATCGCGAACTTCGAGGCGGGCGCTTGGCGATCCCGGACTTCGAGCGGAAAGAGCGATTGCCGCGTGAGCAAGGCGAGCGCTTCGCGGTGGCTCCCGGCCGCGATGACTCCGTCGGTCGTCTGGCCGCTGGCCAGTTTCGCGCGATAGTTGAATTCGGGCATTCCGACCGTCGTCTCCGGTTCGCGACCCGTCTCACGGCGGCTCCGCCCCGCGATCCGCGGTCGGCGAACGTCTAATCGTCCGACTTCGTGACGCGCAGGACCTCGTCAATCGTCGTGATTCCGTTCACGACCTTCCTCCATCCATCGTCGCGCAACGTCGCCATGCCGGCGCGGCGAGCGGCCTTTTTCAGGACCGTCGAAGGCGCGCGTTCCGTCGCCAAACCTCGGATCTCGTCGTTGGCGACCAGAAGTTCGTAGATGCCCATCCGCCCGCGATACCCGGCGCCTCGGCAATTCGGGCATCCGGCCGGCCCGTACAGGGTCCGACGCGCGGCGCGCAGCGCGTCCCATGGAAAATCGTCGGGCGCCTCGGTCGGCGTCCGCGTGTCCCGTTCACGGCATTCCGCGCAAAGCCGCCGCACAAGGCGCTGCGCCAACACGCCTTCCACCGTACTGCTCACCAAAAACGGCTCGACCCCCATGTCGCAAAGACGCATGAACGCGCCCGCCGCGTCGTTCGTGTGAAGCGTGCTGAAAACCAGGTGACCCGTCAGCGACGCCTGCGTCGCGCTTTCGGCCGTTTCAAGATCGCGGATCTCGCCGACCAGCACGACGTCCGGATCATGCCGGAGGATGCTGCGAAGGCTCGCGGCAAACGTCAGCCCGACTTTCGCGTTGACCTGGATCTGGTTGATCCCGGGCAATTGATACTCGATCGGGTCCTCCGTCGTGATGATCTTGTTCTCCTCGTTCTTGATCTCCGCCAGCGCGCTGTAGAGCGTCGTTGTCTTCCCCGATCCGGTCGGTCCCGTCACCAGGATGATCCCGTGGGGAAGACGGATCAGGTTCTGGAAACGCGCGTAGACCTCTTCGGGCATCCCGATCCCGCGCAGCGAGAACGTGAGGTTCTCCTTGTCCAACACGCGCATGACGACGCCTTCGCCGTGCAACATGGGGATCATCGAGACACGGATGTCGATCTCGCGGCCTTTCACCCGAAGCTTGATCCGGCCGTCCTGCGGAATGCGTTTTTCCGCGATGTTCAATCGCGCCATGATCTTCAATCGAGTCACGATCGCGTTACGGAATTGGTTCATCTCGGGAGCCGTCGGCTGCTTCTGCAGCATGCCGTCGATGCGGTAACGCAGCTTGAGACCCTGCTCCTGAGCCTCGACATGGATGTCGCTCGCCCGCGCCTCGATCGCCGCGGCCAGGATCTCGTTCACCAAACGCACCACGGACGCCTGCTGCGCCTCGGCGGCGTCCTCCAGGTCCTGGCCCGCCAACGACTCGATCAACTCCCGCTCGTCCCCCTTCTGCTGGGCGAGCAGCCCGTCGAGCGTCTCGGCGCCCACTCCCAGTTGCGTCTGGATCAGCGACCGAAGCTGATCCGCGTCCACGAGCACCGGTGTGATCGCGACCCGCATCTCCGCCGCGATCGCGTCGATCGCGTGGATCTCGAACGGATTGCTGACCGCGAGCGTGACGCGGTCTTCCTGCCGTTTCAACGGAAAGACCTCGAATCGGTGGATCACCTTGATCGGAAACCCGTCCAAAACCGATCCGTCGACCGAAATCCCCTCCAAGTCGACTCGAACCATACCCAAAGCCGTGGCTGTCGCTTCGAGCAGGTCGGCGACCGAGGCGAATTCGAGTTCGCCGGCCACTTCGGTCAGCGGCCGCCGGGACTTCATCGCTCGCGAGATCGTCTTCAAATGGTTCCGGTCCAGGACCGGCACGTACGTACCATGGCTCATGTCCGTATTCCTTTGAGCCGCCGGTATGCGGTAGGTAGGGTGGGTTGTCGGTATGTGGGCGTGCTGGGTGGCCTCGATGGCCGGTGGGTGCATCCGCCAACGGTCAACATTCCGTGCCGACGCGTCGTCAAGCATGTCTCGAACGGCGGATGCGTGTCGCATTATAAGCACAATTTTGACGGTCCGGCAAGGTCGGCATGCCGGGGAACTACGTCTTATGGGTATATCACACATGCCAATAGAGCCGCTTTTCCCGGCGCACGGCCGTTCCGATCTCCCTGACGGGAGGGTCGATTCGCCGAAAAAACGCGCCCGTCGCGCCTATCGGCGGGAACTTGGGGGACCAAACGGGTTTGGATACGCCGGGCCATCGTGTCCGCGCCGAGTCCCCCTTTCATCCCTGCCTTGCGTCGAGCGACATGATGCGACGGGTTCTTGCGTCCGGAAAATGGCTTGCCGTGTTCCTCGCCTGTTCCCTTTGTCTTGGATACGGGCTCGCCGCCGGGACCTATCAGGTGTTTCCGTACGCCGTCGTCCGGGACCTGTTTCGAGCCGTGCGCGGCGCCCCCGGCGAACCGACAGCCGAAATCGACGAACGGGGCTTGGAGACGAGCGGGACTGTCCCAAGTCCGCACGGCGCGCCGATCGTCGAAGGCCATTCACTTGAATGTCGCGCAGGGAGAGAGCGGCAACGGACTCGGCGCCGATCCATTCCTTGTTGACGGCGTGCGCGAACAAGGCTCTCCCGTCCATGGATTCCAGCTCGTCGGCGTTCAAACGGAGTCGGTGGAACAGCGCCTGCCGTTGCTGGTCGACGCGCTGCGCGGACAAGAGCGACCTGTCCGCGGTCAGCGCCGAGTCCCGATACTGCTGATACTCCTCAATCGTCGCGTTGGCTATCGCGGCAACGGCCTGATCGCCGTCCGAATTCGCAATCCCAGCTTGATACGCCTGAAAGGCGCGTTCACCTACCAACCGCGTAACGTGGGCTAACGGCTCGGTTGCCGCAGCAGGAATTCCTTGAGCACGCCTTGCATGCGGTCCGATTTGGAGTTCTCGAGCCGGATGATTCGAACGGCGCGGTTCGAGCCGTCGCCAGCCTGGTCGTCAAGCTGCTCGATGAATGCGCGAACCTCCTTGCGCAATTCGGGCGGAGCCCGCACGATGATCGAGTTGGTCGTCTCGTCCACGTCGAGCGTGAGCAGGGGTCCGGCGGCGGCCGCGTTGAGCTGTTGCAGGACGGTCGCGACCTCGCTCGATACGCCCTTCGGAATCTGCACGGGTTTGCGCCCGCCTCCGCTGGTGAGCTGGGTCTTGTAGACGTTCTCGAGCATGGCGAGTACTCGGCGCGCCCGCGTGTTCTTCAGCGCGACGAGTTCAGGACGCGACTCGGTCAGCGGATCGGGGAGTTCGGTCGTGTCGAGCACCCGAAGCAGTTCCTCGACGACCTCCCGGTCCTTGCGGCTGCCATGGACGATCAGCGCATTGAGCCTCTCGTCGGCGACGACGACGATCTTGCCGAGACTTCCTCGGGACATCGGCAGTTCATCGAAGAACTGTCTGAGCAACTGCTGGACTTCGATCGCGCCCGTGTTGCGGAGCAGGAACACGGCGAAATTCGATTGCGATCCGCTCGCCGAGTCACTCCGCGCCATGGCGCGAAGGAGCGCCTCGAGTTGATCGAGGGCCTCATGATCGGGTGACGCGATCGTGATCTTGCCTTCATCGGGAACGATGACGATCGGCGGTTTTTCCGAGGGGGACGGCGGCTGTTTCGTATCGGGGGCGAGCGGTGGTTCGGCGGGGGCGGCGGGCGGTTCCGGCTCCACCGCCGCGTCGCTCGCCGGTTCCGGAGGATCCGCCTTGCCCTCGCTCTCCGTGGGCGCGTCACCTTCCTCGACCCTCGTCACAGCCACGAACCGAACGGGTTCCGAACCGATCAGCTCATTTCGGAACGTCGAAGTCGGCGCGCGGAGTTGACGGTCCGGGTCGAGACGGCCTTTCTCCTCGGGAATTGGGATTTCGATCTTCTTCGTCGCGGGCGGATTCGCGTCGGGCGATGGCCGTTCCGGCGGTCCGGCGCCGCGCGGCGCTCCGTCCGGCGATCGGAGGATTTCGGGGACGAGCGATCGGTCGGACGGCGAAATGACATGGATGCGGTTGGGACGCAGTCGCGACCAGATCGCCTCGATCTGCCTCGCCGCCTCGCGCGTATCACCCCGGAACGGAATACTCCGAACGTCCCCCGTTCCGCGCGTCTCACCCGACTCGTCGGTCCATTCACCAAGGCTCTTCAGCAACTGACGGACCTGTTCGAGCTGGGTTTGGGTCCCCCGGACGAAGAGCCGCTGCGTGTCGTAATCGCTCGATACGGACGGACCCGCGAATCGCGAGGAGCCGGGAAAAAGATCGTCGATCGCGTTTTCCACGACGTACGGATCGGTATTCCGCAGGGGGAAGATGGCGAGCGTCTTTTCGATTCCCTCCATTTGCCGAAGCGACTCTTCGACCGCTTGGTGCTGGTCCGGCGTCCCCACGACGACCAGCGCGCTGCCCGCCTCGTTGTATTGGATCTTCGCGCCGTCGTCTTCGAACAGGGCGCTGAGCGACTCGGCCGCCACTTCACCGTCGACGTTGGTCAACGCATAGACCTTCGCCGTCCTCGCGCCGCCAGGCGCGCCCGGCTTGTCCAATTCCGCCATGAGCGACTGAAAGACATCGTGTTCCTGCGGCGACGCGACAACGAACAAGGAACGGGCGGCCGGATGGAAGCTCACCGTCACCGACCGATTTCGCGCGTACGCGTTCGAAATCATCTCGTAGACAATCCTGGGGTCGGCGTGCCGGACCGGATAGGCCCGGACAACCGGTTGCTGGCCCGGCATGACGTCCAGTCTCTCAATCACCTCGGCGACCCGTTTGTGATCGCCTTCCGAGGCCGTGACGAGCAGCGACCCGCTCGACTCGTCGCCCACGACAACGCCCTCTTGAACGAGCGCGCGCACGGCCTGCTGGACAACGGTCGCGGACGCCCGTTTCAGCGGATAGGCCTTGGTGCTCTTGGGAATCACACCGGGGAGCTGTGACTCGATGGCTCGCACCGCCGTTTCAAGACGCGCAATCGCCTCGTCGGTTCCTCGGACAATCAGGCTATTCAAGGGTCTGTTGACCTGGAGGGCGAGCACTTTCTTCAAGTCCTCATCGATCGAGGCGGCCACGTCGGCGGCGGAGAGACGTTCAAAATCGAATGCGAAGACACGCGTCGTCGATCCGATCGGCTCGCCGTCGATTTGCGTTGTCGCTTCCTGAAAGGCCGCGTGGTCCTCGTCCGACGCCGTCGCGACCACGACATTCGCCGTATCGTCGAACGCGAGCCGCGCCTTGGGGGCGAGTTGCGTGAACGCCGTGAAGGCCGACCGCGCCGCCGCCTTCCTGAACTTGTAGACGCGCGTCGTCAACCGCGCGTCGGTCGCGGTCGCTTGGATCTGTTCCACGACCTTTCGAATTCGTTCGAGGTCCTCGGTCGACGCGGTGACCGCCAGCGTGCCCGCGATATCGTCCGCCGCGATGCTCGCCGCCGGAGCGAGTGTCCGCAGCACGATCAGCGCGGATGAAGGGGTCCCCCGCTGGAACCGAAAAACGTGGCTGTCCGGCACGGTCGGAGGCGGAAGCTGCGCGATGATCGTCTCGATCGCCTGCTTCAGCTTCGCATGCGTCTCGTCCGTCGCGCGGATGACCAGGCTGTTGGCCGTCGTGCTGACCCGTACGACCGCGTCCTGCGTCAACGCCGTGTCGAGCGCGTCGGCGACCGTTTGCGCGGCGAGCCGCAAGTCCTTGATCGGATAGACGGCCACCGTCTTGCCGGCGGAAGGGGTAAGTCCGCCGAGATCGGCGAGCATCGCGTCGATGGTCGCGTGATCCTCCGCGCCGCCCACGATGAGCAGGCGGCTTGTATCGGTGCTCGTGAGAACGGTCGCTTTCGGAACGCGCGCCGCGACGACCTGTTTGGCGATCGCCGGGTCGACGCCGTTCAGGGGATAGGCTTTGGTCGTCTGCCGCGCGTCGGTTACGGTCGCTTGGATCTGTTCCACGACCTTTCGTATCCGTTCGAGGTCCTCGGTCGACGCGGTGACCGCCAGCGTGCCCGCGATATCGTCCGCCGCGATGCTCGCCGCCGGAGCGAGTGTCCGCAGCACGATCAGCGCGGATGAAGGGGTCCCCCGCTGGAACCGAAAAACGTGGCTGTCCGGCACGGTCGGAGGCGGAAGCTGCGCGATGATCGTCTCGATCGCCTGCTTCAGCTTCGCATGCGTCTCGTCCGTCGCCCGGATGACCAGGCTGTTGGCCGTCGTGCTGACCCGTACGACCGCGTCCTGCGTCAACGCCGTGTCGAGCGCGTCGGCGACCGTCTGCGCGGTGAGCCGCAAGTCCTTGATCGGATAGACGGCCACCGTCTTGCCGGCGGAAGGGGTAAGTCCGCCGAGATCGGCGAGCATCCCTTCGATGGTCGCGTGATCCTCCGCGCCGCCCACGATGAGCAGGCGGCTTGTATCGGTGCTCGTGAGAACGGTCGCTTTCGGAACGCGCGCCGCGACGACCTGTTTGGCGATCGCCGGGTCGACGTCGTTCAGGGGATAGGCTTTGGTCGTCTGCCGCGCGTCGGTCGCCGTCGCCTGGATCTGCTCGATCATGCGTCGAATGCGATCCATGTCCTCGGGTGAGGCCGTAATGGCCAGCGTGCCGGCCGTGTCGTCGGCCACGATCGTCGACGCTGGAGCCATCGTGCGAAGCGTGATCGCCACCGACGAGGGTATTCCTCGCCGAAGGCGAAACACCTGAACGTCCGGAACGGGTGGAGGCGGCAACTGCGTGATGATCGCCTCGATCGCGGGTTTCAGCTTGGCATGCGCCGCTTCCGTCGCGCGAACGATCAGGCTGTTGGCCGTCGTGCTGACACGCACAACGGCGTCTTTGGTCAACTCGGTATCGAGCGAATCCGCGACGGTCTGCGCCGTGAGACGCGGGTCCTTGATCGCATAGACGGTTACGATCTTGTCGGCCAAGGGCGCGAGTCCATTGAGATCGGCGAGCATCGCCTCGATCGCCTTATGTTCCTCTTCGACGGCCCACACAAGCCATCGGTCGGTATCGGTGGTCGGGACCAGACGCGCTTCGGGCGCGATGTCGGGCAGGAGGGGAACCGCGTTTCGCAGCAAGTCGGCCGCGGCCCGGTGCATGCGGAGCACCACATTGGCCCGGTTGGGTCGGCTCTTTCCGAGTTGATCCATGGCGGACGCGATCTTGAGATGCTCGTCGGCGGTCGCCCACGCGATCATCCGATCGCCCGACGTGTCGAGCGACAACGTCGAGTCCGGCACGATCGCCTTGACGATCGTCAGGGCCGACGCGCCGATCGATTTCGGCACGGGATAGGTTCGCAATTCCCTCGCCTGGCTATCGGCATTCTGCGTGAATTGCTCGATCGCCTGCCGGATCGCCGCATGCTCGGCTTCGGTCGCCCAGACCATCAGTCGTTTGGCGACGGCGGTCGATGAGACGACGGCGGTCGGCACGAGTTGCAGCAGGACGCTGCGCACTTGGGTCGGGTCGGCGTCCGCGATGTCGTAGCTTTCCACCCGCGCTCCACCCGCTCCGTCACCGTCCAATCGAGCCAGCAGGGTATCGAGTTTCTGATGATCGATTTCGGTGCCGACGGCGATGAGCCGGCGATTCGGCGTATCCACCGAGAGTTTCAGTTTGGGCACGAGCGGCTGGAGCAGGTCGACGACGACCGTCGGAGCGAGCATCTTGAGCGCGTACGGTTTGACGATGCCCTCGCGGCCTTCCGCAGGCGCCGCATCCAATTGTTCAATGACCGCGCGAAGCCTCGCCTGTTCCCGCAACGGGGCGGTCACGAGGATCCGGTTCGCTCGGGGGTCGGCCGCGAACTGGACGTCCGGCCGCAGCGGTTGCAACATCGTCACCAGCGCCGCCGCGTCGCCCTTCGAGAGCGGATAGGCGACGAGCACTTTTTCGTTCGTTGTGTCGGTCGGGCGCAACTTATCAACGAGCTCCTTCACCAATTGATGATCGGCGGAGGTTCCGATCACGACGAGCCGGCGGCTGGTCGCGTCAAGCCGTGATTGGGCGCTTGGAGCGAGCGCCTGCGCCGCCGCGAGAATGGCGGTCGCCTCCGAGGACGACACCTCGTAGGTCTCGAGCGTCGGCTTTTCCGGCGCCAGTTTCTCGCCCACCTGCGTCAGGGTCGACGCGATTCGCTCATGAACGGCGGCCGTCGCCCAGACAATCAACCGCTGTCCACTGAGATCGACTCGGACTTTCGCGTCGGGCGCGACCGATGCGAGCAGGGACTGGAACTCGGCCACGGAAAGCCGCTCGGGACGATACACCTCCAGCGTTTCCTCGGCGGCTTGCGGAAGGTTGCTCGCGATCTGCGCGAGGGCGGCTTCGACTCGGATCTGATCCTCGGCCTTCGCGAGCACCGACAGGCGTTTGCCTCCGTCGAGCGATGCGATCGTCGCGCCGGGAACCATCTTCTGGATCGCGCTGAGCAGGGACGCGTCGAGCGGCTTGTCGAGCGGATGGAATGTCAGCGCGGGAGGTTCCGGCTTGAGTTCCGATTTCTGGAATTGCTCGATCGTTGCCTGCGCGATGCGGTGGTCCTCGGCCGTTCCCCGTACGGCGATCCGGCCTCCCTGCGCGATGACCATGGCGCGGGGCAATACGTCGGTCAACAGCTTCGTGAGCCCTTCAACCGACTCCCCTTTCACCGGATAGATCGCGACCGAAACGTCCCCTTCCGGCGCCTTGCTCGACGCGCCAAGCTTCTCGAGCGCATCCTGGACTTCCGCCTGCCGCTCGACATTCGCGAAGACCAAGAGCCGGCGGCCGCCCGCATCGGGTGTGACCTGGACGTCTGGTAGGGTTTTTGTCAGTTGCGAGACGATCGATGTGAGGTCCTTCACGTCGACGGGGTAGATCGCGAGTCTGGCCCGCTTGTCGCCGCTGACATTCGCGAGCATCTTCTCGATCGATACCTTGATCGCCTCTTGAATGGCCGGTATCGCGTAGGCGTGGATTTCCTCGGCCTTGGGATCGGCCTTGATCGAGGCGCTCTTGAAGAGACCTTCGAGCGTCTCGACCGTCGCCGCGGGGTCGAGACCCTTCGCCGCGTACACCGCGAAGACCGGCTCGGGCGGTTTGGGCGGAGGCGGCGGTGGAGGAGGCGGAGGTTGCGGGACGGGAATGCCCGATACGACTTCGTTGATCGCCTTGAGCTTTCCCGCCGATTCGGTCACGAGGAGTTTTCCGACCGACGCGAGCGGCGTCACGCGGCCATGGGACCCGACCAGTTCCTTCACGGCCGAGAGGCACGCATCGACATTCCGACCGCCCAGCGGAATCTCGATCGTGACAATCTCAAAACGGCCTCGGCTGTCCAGCTCGGTCACCGCGACGCGCGGAGCCATCTCGAAGGGGATTCCCTGCGAAACATCGACGACGATCAGCATCTTCTCCTTGCGCAGCAGCGTGAATCCCTTGCTCTGCAGCACACTGTTGAGCAAATCGATCGCCTCGGCGGGCGAATAATCCCTCGAATCGCTGTAGGTGAACAGACCCGGCGGCGCAGTGTCCATGACGAGCGAGAGATCGCCCTGCCGCGCGAACCAATCGAGCACATCCGGCCACTTCTGTTGCCGGAAATTGAACCGGAGTTTGCCCGCCGCGAGGAGACCGGTCAGCGTCGTCTTTTGTTCGTCGGAAAGCAGTTGGGCCAGCGCCGTATTCGATTCGGCGAGGATGGCGGGGCGCTCCTCCGCCTTTGCGGTGATGAGTTTTTGAAGCCGCGCATCCAGAATCGTCGCGACCGACGCGCGCTGCTCGTCCGTCAATCCGAGCCGGTTCGCGATCCCCGGCTCGGACAGGACGGAGTAGTCCACGGCCGCCGCCTCCTGACCAACCAGAAGGCCATCCGAGGCAAAACGGGCCCAGAACACAGCCAGAAGAAGGGGTAGCGCGCAGGTGCGGCGAAGTACGGACAGGATCATGACAAAAAACCTCCGGCGTGGGGGCGGCGACCGGAACGGCGCGACGGGGATGCCGCGCAAGCCGCACCACCGTCCCATCATAACTGCCGATCAGGCGGACTTCCAACAGCGACTCAAGGCCGGGACACGACCGGCGCCGAGCGGAGTCGTGGGCGGATCGGGAGCCGTTCGATGCCCGAAAACGTCGGATCGTCCATCGCGCGGATCTCTTCCTCTCCAAGGAACGGACCATTCGCGTCGATCCACGCGATCAGCCGAAGCAGGTCCTCACCCTCCATCGCGACCCCGTAATGCTCGCCGTTCATGGCGAATGCAACGAGCCTGCTGCGGGCGGACAAGTAGCGCAATGGGCGCAGCGATCGTTGGATCGTCGATGATCCGTCGGTCGAATCATCCTGGGGATAGACATCATCGGGTCGAAGGCCGTAGACCGGGATCGCCCCCGCGATGCCATAGCCGGGCCGATCGGGGTCGGGAACGGGGATCGGCCACGCCGCGCCTCCGATCAGCGTCAGATACGGCTCCTTGAATAGGCCGAACGGTTCGGCCGCCGGTCGAAGGGTCGCGTCGAACCGATGGCGCGCGGATCCGTCACCCTGATGGCATCGGCCGCAATGCCGGTCAAGCGCGCGCTGCGCGAATCGTTCATATCCGATCGACTCGTCGCCCCAAGGCGGTGGAGTGATCGGTGTGGGCGGCCGACCGAGGGCGATTCCCACGCGATTCGGAGGCGCGCCATGGCGCGATTCATGGCAACCGACACAAGTCTGTCGTTCGCCCGGCAGCACGCCCGTGAAGGATCGCATCGTATGCACGGCGCGCTGGTGTTCATCGAGCAACTGAAAAAACAGGGCCTTTCCCGAGGGAACCTCGAAATAGACCGAACCGTCGGCTTCGACCGGCACGGTCGAGACGATACGCTTTACGGCCTCGGTCTGCACGGCCGACACGGCGGGCCCGGAAAACGCAAAAACCTTGTCCCATGTCGAATAGGTTTTTGCATCCTGCTGGAATACCCGGAGGAACTTCACGCGCTCGCGCGGAAGATCGGGAACCCCTTCGCAAACGTCGACGTTGTAGAAGACGGCCGAACTCGCTTCGCGCCGTTCCGAACCCGTGCCGGGCCAGGCGACTCGATCGGCATGGCGGGGAGGGATGGAACGCGGCTTGACGGGGATCGCGTACCACGCCTGATGCGCGCCCTCGAAGAGGAGCTCCCGATTGCCGTGGATGTCCATCCAGTAGACGCGGAACTTGTCGCCGGCGCCCCGCGCCGAGACCAGGAAGTCCTCATTCGAGATCGGATATGGGCCGAGGTATCCGGTGAATCGGCCCGAACTGTGGTACGACGAGGATTCGGGGCGATTGATCGGATCGATTCCGACCTCGGGCCAGGGCAAGTCCCATGTGACACGTGTCAGGCCGTGCGGATAGTTCGAACCGCGGGTCGGATCGACGATGCCGATCGATCCGTGGAACCAGTCGTGGTGTCCGACCGCCGTGAACATCACGCGGCGGCCGTCGGGCATCGGCCGCGGTTCCGCCGGATGATCGGGCCAAACGCTCTGGTTGCCCCACAACACGGACGTGTGGGTTCCATCCTGGCGCGTCGTCCAGAGACTCTGCACACGATTCTGGTCCTTGTCGGAGTATTCCCAGCGCGAATAGACAACGCGGCCGTCGCCCATCAGGGCCGGCACGAAGTCGGGTTCACTGTTGACGCTGATCAGGTAGACATTGCCGCCGTCGGAGTCGCACCGCGCGAGGGCGTTGGAATAGATATACGGACCGCATCGGACATACGTGTTTCCGCGCGTCGTCGTGAAGAGGATATGGCCGTCGGGAAGGTGGATGGGATCGATGTCGTCATAGTCGCCCCATGTCAGTTGGCGGGATTGGCCGGTTGCCAGATCCAGTTCATGGATATGGAAACTCGATTCATCGTTCGCCTTGAAACCATAGAGCACCCGCTTCGCGTCGAACGAGAGATCGGGGCGCCAGAATGCGCCTTCGCGATCGGAAAGCAGTGATCGGCCCGGCGCGCCGGGTTCAAGACCGTCGGTCATGACCAATCGTCCGCCCGGCACGGCCATGCGTCCCAGGCGATGGACGGCTTCGTGGGTCGATTCGGAACCTTGCGGCAAGGGCTGGTCGATGCAGAGGATCCGCGTGAAATCGACGGCCGGATTCGCCAGCGCGATGGCCCGCTTGACTTCGCGAACGGCCAGATAGAGGCTTCGCGCCGCGTCGGGTTCGGTGCCGCCCGATCGCATTCGATCGGCGTCGGCGGCGAGCCGATCCAGCCGCGCGAGGTGGTCGGCCAGGTTCGGAGGATGCGACGACGCGGCCAGGCGCGCGGCGAGCTCGCGCGCCCAGCCGATCTCGCGCGCGGCCCGTTCGAGCAAAGGACGCCGTTCCGCTTGAAAGAGCCAATCGGCGACGAGCGCGGATTCGCCGGGCCTCGCGACGTGGTGATCGAGCGCGTACTTGGCCATCAGGTACCGTCGTGTTCGCCCGCGTTCCGTTGCGTTAAGCGGCCGGCCGTACAGGAGCAATTCCGCGATGTCCCCTTCAAGGAACTGGCCGCCGAGCGTTCCGACGGTGAGTGGTGCCGTGTTGTTCGCGACTCGGCCGACGCAGGCTTGTTCCGAGTCGGTCGCGCCGTCGAGCGTTCCGACGAGGGACTGTCCGTCGAACACGATTTCGACGAGTCGAAAACCGCCCCGCAAATCGCCGTCAAAATGAAAATACCCGCGCTGCCCCGTCTCCAGACCCAAGTGAGGCCACGGCGCGAGCCGCCCTGCGTCGAGCGCGATTCCGTAACCGGTCCACCGATCGGCCCACACGTTCTTGCTGAACAGCCACGCGTCGCTTCCCGATGGTTCGGCGCGCGCGACGACGAATGCGGTCATCATTGGCAAGTCGAGCGCCGAGGTATGGGGGATGACGAGGTGCCGGCGATCTGAGGCGCGGAATCGGACCGACGCGAATCCGCCCGCCCCGTCGTTCGAATGCCGAGTCCAAATCGGACGTTCGGACTCGACGGCTTGCCGAGCGTCATGATGGTGGCGGCTCTTGTCCTTCCAAACGGAGAGGGGCCGGTCGTCGGCGCCCGATCGCTGATCGGCAATCGGATCGGACGCGTCGAGCCAAAGCACGAGATCGGCGTCGTTCCACGGCGATCCCGTCGATGACCGCGCGTCGGCCTGTCCCGCAAGTGCGCATCCCGTCGCGATGCACCAAACGCACGACAAGGAAATGCTCGTCGCCTTGAATCGGAGAGTTCTTATCACTTCCGCATTCCTTCCGTGCTATTCCGTGTTCTTCCGTGGCCTCGTCGGCGCTTTCTTGGACGTCGTCTTGGACGTCGTCTTGGAAGTCGTCGTGGAAGTCCTCTTGGCAGTCGTCGTGGCCGTCTTCTTGGGGGCCTTCCTCGTCGTATTCTCGGTCACGCGAAACCGCACGATCCGCTTGATGAGCTCATAAGGAATGGGGGTGTCGAGCGGAAATCGCACCGATCCCTTCGCGCGGGCGTATGCCGACAGGGCGTCCTTGAAATGGTCGATTCCGGACGGCGCCGGATAGAAGCCGATGTGGTGCCGGAACGCGGCGAAATGAACGAGATTTCCGTGCAACACGAATGTGGGAATCCCGTACTTGATCGCCTCTTCCGCTTCGGGCGCGGCTTCCTTCACCGCCGTTCGAATGCGGCGCAGGATGGCCCGCACGTCGTTCGGAAATCCGTCGATGTACGCATCGATCGTCGTTGGAGCCGATTGTCCCGTTGCCATGGCGGTGGTCCCTCGTCTTTACGCACATGGATAGTCGACAACTTGGGTTCCCGCCATTCCCCATCGAAGGTCTTGAGCGGTCGTTTCCGCGAGCGGCCGGGTGCGTTCTCAATGACCAAACCATCCTCGTTCGTGTAATCGTCCGGCGGATTGCGTCATTGACGGCGAGGGCATCCCGGGGCGAGACGTCCGATCGAGGTCCCACTCCGGGAGGTTGGCATGGCTGGAAGGCGGGGAACAGGGCCCGAGGTGGCGGCGAAGTGGCGCGAGCGGCGGGGGCGTTGGAGGCGCTCGCATGGCTCGGTGAGCGAGTTCTGCCGCCGTGAACGGGTAAGTCCGCGGTCGTTCTTTCCGTGGCGGAAGCGGTTGGCGGCCGAGGAATCGCGGCCCAAAGGAAGGAAACGGAGGAGAATACGGTTTCGATTTATCGATCGTGTCGAAGTGAACGCGGCAAGAAAACAAGGCCGTAGGCCGCCGAAGGAAACGTGGTCGACTTCGCCGATGACAACGCCGACCCTGAACCGGCGTTCCCAAAAGACGGCCTCTTGAACGCCCGACTTGCATGGCGCGTTCAATCTCCTATACTGGCCCCATGTTGTCCGGGTTCTTCGACCCGCTTCCTGATTCGAATTAAGGGAACGCCGCGATGAAACGTATCGCCCTCGCCGTGTTGGTCGTCCTGTCCGCCGTTTCGTTCGTCTCCGCGGACGATGCCGAAGCGCGCAAGCAGCTTACGGGCGTCTGGAAGGGCCGTGTCGATAATGGAGCGACTGGACACGAAATCACGTTCACCGCGGATCTCATCTCGGGCGTCAAGGACGGAAAACGCGATCTGGGCAAGGGCGCATACAAGATCGATCAATCGGCGATGCCTTGGCGCATGGACGCCACCGAAGTGAAAGAAGGCGGAGCCAAGGGCCAGGTTTGGAAGGGGATCTACAAGATCGACGGCGACTCGCTCACGTGGTGCGTCGGCACCAAGGACACTCCGTCGAAGTTCGAGACGGGCAACGGCCAGTTCATGCTCGTCCTGAAACGCGAACCCGCGAAATAGTCCGTGACCAACGGCAATCGGTTGTTCTTCGCGATCGCGCTCGTGCTGGGCGGATGGGCCGCCTTGGACATGGGCCGGGGTGTGCGCGGATCGAGTCTGCTTGCGTGGTTTGTCGAGCGGCCGTCGGCGGACGACTACGCGACGAACTGGCCCCGGTTCCGCGGTCCGGACGGTTCCGGCATCTGTCGCCATGCGAGGATTCCCGAACAATGGGATGGAACGACGGGAACGGGCATTCGATGGAAAATCGAGTGCCCGCTTCCCGGCGCGAACTCGCCCGTCGTCTGGGGTGACCGCGTCTTCTTGAGCGGAGCCACGCGTGAACGCCGCGAGGTCTTTTGTTTTTCGGCGGCGACCGGCGCGTTGCAATGGCGCGCCGAGGTGTGTCGAGGCGAAGTGCCCGGCGATGCGTCGCTGAAGGTGAACCGGGACACGGGCTACGCGGCGCCGACCCTCGCGACCGACGGGCGGCTTGTCTTCGCGCTATTCGCGAACGGATCCGTGGGCGCGGTCGACTTCTCGGGCCGCGAGGTCTGGTCGCGGTCGCTTGGCATTCCAAAAAATCCGTACGGCCATGCCGCGTCGCTCGTCACGCACGGGAGCGACCTGATCATCCAGTGGGATCATGGCTCGGCCGAGGATGGCCTTTCCAAACTCATCTCCCTGAACGGGTCGACGGGCGAGCCGAATTGGCGGGCGACGAGACCCGTCCCGACGTCGTGGTGCACGCCGATCATCGCGCGTGCATCGGGCCGTCTCCTGTTGATCACGGGCGGCGACCCGTGGGTGATCGCCTACGATCCGGCAACGGGCGAGGAGCGATGGCGGGCCGATTGCCTCGCGCCCGCGGAGATCGGAACGTCACCCGTATTCTCGGATGGCCACGTGTTCGCCGCCAACCATTACGCTCAGTTGTCGGCGATTCGCGTCGACGGAATGGGCGACGTGACGGCGACGCACATCGCGTGGACCGCCGACGAAGGGCTACCCGATATCTGCAGCCCGCTCGTGACCGACCGCCATGTGCTCCTGCTCGACTCGGGCGGCACCCTCACCTGCTACGACAAGCGATCCGGCGGAAAGCCCCTTTGGCAAGAGGAATTCGAGACCGAATTCGCGTCGTCGCCGAGCCTCGTTGGAAATCGCGTGTATCTTATCGATCGGCAGGGTACAACATGGATCGTGGAACCCACGAACGAAGGTTGCCGCCGCGTGGCCAAGTCCCGATTGGGAGAGCCGTGCGTCACGAGCCCGGCGTTCCAGGACGGCCGGATTTTCGTTCGCGGGGAGAATCACCTGTTTTGTATCGGGACGACCGAATAGTCGCGGTCGGCGCGTTTCGGGTCGCGAAACGCGGCCGCCACGAATCGGCGACGGCGCCGCCCCGGGGATTCGTTCCCGTTATCCGTGGAGACCAGCATGGCCGATTTCGAGAACTTGCGAAAAGCCCTCCTGTGCCAGGGCGAACCCAAACGCGTTCCGCCGTTCGAATTGTCGATTGATGAGTCGATCAAGCGACAGTTCCTCGGAAAACCCGCCGGAAGCCTCGAAGCGGAAGCCGAGTTCTTCATGAAGGCGGGCTACGATTTCGTTCCGATGACCATCGGCATCCGGCAAACGACGCGCGGAGAGGAATCCGGAGTGATGGGTTCGAAGCCCGTTCAAACGAGTGTCCTCAAGGCGGCGAAAGCGAATTACAACCCGTTCCAGGAGGAAGCCACGACGCGCATGTGGGCCGAGGAAGGCACGGGCCTGATTCAGGACCAGGCGTCATTCGACCATTACGAATGGCCCGATCCCGACCAATTCAAATACGACGCGGTCGCGACCGTCGGCCGACTCGTGCCGAACGAAGCCAAGGTCATCGTCAACGTGGGAGCCGTCTTCACGGCGTCCTGGATGTATATGGGCCTCGAATCGTTTTGCATCGCGCTCGCCGAGGGTTCCGGACTCGCCACGCGACTCATCGCACGCGTCGGCGAGATTCAGATGCGCGTGGTGGAGAACCTTCTGCAGTTCGATTGCGTCGGCGCGATCTGCATGCCCGACGACCTTGGCTATTCGACGGGGTTCATGATCAACCCCAAGATCCTGCGGCAATACGTCTTTCCCTGGAACAAGCGGATCGGCGATCTGGTGCGGGCGAAGGGATTGCCGTACATCTACCATTCGGACGGACGGATCTACGAAGTGATCGACGACCTGATCTCCTGCGGTTTCCACGCGATCCATCCCTGCGAGCGGGCTTCGACCGATATCGAGCGGGTCAAGCGCGCGTACGCGGGCCGGCTCTGCGTTTGCGGAAATATCGACCTCGATACGACGCTTACCTTGGGTACTCCGCGGGATGTCGAGGATGAGGTGCGGACCCGCATTCGCGCGCTCGGGCCGGGCGGCGGATACTGCTGCGGTTCGTCGAATTCGGTTCCCGAGTACGTTCCTTTCGGGAATTACATGGCCATGATCGAGTCCGTCGCGAAGTACGGCGGCTATCCGATTCGCGCATGAAGGGGAACACGATGGAATACCATTCCCGCCACGCGATTCGATTCGCATCCATCGGCGCCTTTGCGTCCTTTCTTGCCTCGGCCGCGCCGATCCGCGCTTCCGATCCGATTCCCGCCGTGACGCCGGAACAGGTCGAGACCGATTGGGTGCGGCAGAGCCGCCTTCGCGACGCGCCGACCGCCGTCCGGGGCGGCGTTTCCGCCGAGCAGGATGCGGCGGGCGGGTGCGACGGAGTGAAGGACGGAAAATGGGGATTCCATACCGAGTTCGAGGCCCAACCTTGGTGGCAAGTCGACTTAGGCGAGTCGGTCCGCCTCGATCGTGTCGTCCTCTACAATCGGTGCGATAACGGAATGGGGCAACGCAACGCGCGGATCCTCGTGTTGACGTCGCAGGACGGTACGCGGTTCGAAACGTCGTATCAACACGACGGCACCGATTTCCAAGGCCATTTGGACGGCAAGCCGTGCGTCGCGCCGATGCGGGGCCGGACGGCTCGATTCGTGAGGCTCCAGCTTCCCGACACGAACTATCTCCATCTCGACGAGGTCGAGATCCACGCGGTGGGCGGGGACACGAACATCGCGCTCCACCGACCCGCGACGCAGAGCAGCACGAGCCAATGGTCGGTGCGGCGGGACCTTGGGCCGAACACGCCCCTCGTCGAACACACGGACGTGGTCCTCGACCGGGCTCGCCGGTTGGCCGATCATCTGCGCCGACTCGGCGCGGCGATCGAGGTTCCCAACGCGGACCTGGAATCGGCGGCGGCCGAGCATGCGGCGCTTCCCGAGGACGCGGCACCCGAACGGCGCCGCGAGGTCGATCGGCGCGTTCGAGCCGCTCAGCGAAGGCTCACGCTTTCCAATCCACTGCTCGACTTCGATTCCATCCTGTTCGTCAAACGCGCGCCGGGCCTCTTTCCGCATGTTTCGGACCAGCATTACGGATGGTGGTCGCGCGGCGGCGGCGGGATCCACGTCTTGTCCGGCCTGCGGTCGGAACATCCCCAGGTGCGATGCCTGACCGAAGGCTGGCCGATCGGGAGTTTCGAAGGTCCTGATTTGTCGTGGGACGGCAAGAAAGTCGTTTTCGCCTGGTGCCGCCATTACCCCCATGTCGCCGACATTCCCGACAAGACGGATAAGGAGCAACTTCCCGAGGATTCCTTCCATCACATTTTCGAGATGAACGTCGATGGATCGGGCGTTCGGCAGTTGACTCGGGGCTACTACGATGATTTCGATCCCCGGTATCTCCCAAGCGGCGAGATCGTCTTCCTGTCGACTCGAAAGGGACAGGCCCTTCAAGCGGGCAAGCCGAGCGCCGGGGCGACGGCGGAAGCGACGCAGCCCGACAGCTACGTGCGTTGCGGCGGAGGCAATCATCGGCCTGTCGCCGTGTTCACGCTGCATGTCATGAACGACCAGGGAGGCGATCTTCGCGCCATCTCCGCATTCGAAAATTTCGAATGGACGCCCTCGGTGGGCCGCGATGGACGCATCCTGTACGCGCGGTGGGACTACATCGACCGATTCAACGGACATTTCATGAGCCTCTGGGCGACGAATCCGGACGGAACGAACTCCCAGCTTGTCTACGGCAACTACACCGTCCGTCCCCAGTGCGTTTTCGAAGCACAGCCCATCCCGGGTTCCCAGCGACTCCTGTTCACGGCAACGGCCCATCATTCGATCACCGGCGGCTCGCTCGTAATGCTCGACCGCAATCGGGGCGACGAGTACGACGCGCCGTTGACGCGGCTCACGCCCGAGGTCGCTTTTCCGGAAACCGAGGGTTGGCCGGACACGTATTACACGAGCCCGCACCCGTTGTCGGAGGAACATTTTCTTGTGGCGTGGAGCGATCGGCCGCTCCCCCAACACCAATTGATGCCGCCCGACGATCCCAACAATCCGCGGAACGCGCTCGGGATCTACCTGTATGACGCGTTCGGCAACCTCACGCTCCTCCATCGCGATGCCGACATTTCGAGCATGAATCCGATCCCGATCCGCCCGCGTGAAAAACCACCCCAACTCGCGGCGAAGGTCGATTGGTCCGCGGCGCAGGAAGGCGCGTTCCTCTTGCACGACGTCTACCAAGGCCTTCCCGGTATCGACCGCGGATCGATCAAGGCGATCCGCGTCGTCGGCGTGCCGCCCAAGGTCCAACCGCAAATGAATTTTCCATCGCTCGGCGTTTCGGCCGAGGACCCCGGGAAATTCGTTCTGGGAACGGTCCCCGTCGAGCCCGACGGATCGGCCTACTTCCGGGTTCCCTCGGGATTGCCCGTCTTCTTCCAGGCGCTCGACGCCGAGGGGCTTGCCATCCAGACCATGCGATCGCTCACCTACGTGCAGCCGAACGAGACACAGGCGTGCATCGGCTGCCACGAACCACGCAACTCGTCACCCCTATCCCGCGCGGGCTTCCCGATCGCCGCGACCCGACTCGCATCGCGACTCAAGCCCGAGCCCAGCGGATCGTGGCCCCTTCGATTCGATCAGCTCGTGCAACCTGTTCTTGATCGGCAATGCGTCTCATGCCACGCGCCCGGCTCGGGCGACGAGGCCGCCGCGGCGATCGACCTCACGGCGACCCGGTCATATGAGACGTTGCTCGGTGTCGCGGACGGCGAGCTTCGCAAGTTGGCGTTTGAGAAGGACCGTTCGATTCCGGGCGAAGGCGTCGCGCGAGGCAGCCGCATCTACCGAATGATCACCCAGGGCGACGGCCATCAGGGCGTCTTGCTCACCGGAGAGGATGCTCGACGGCTCGCCGTCTGGATGGATACCTATGCGCAGCGGCTCGGATCCTACAGTGAAACCCAAGAAGCCCGGCTCCATGACCTGCGCGATTCGATTGCCCCGCTGCTCGAAAACGACTCGAATCACTGAACCACGGTTCCCACGCGTCCTGGCCGGAATGTCACGGCTCGGCCGCACGGTCGATTCGTTCGTTGCGAACCGAACTCGATAGAGGCGGTCCGAGATCGGGCCGTCGGACTCGACCATTTTGGGGGCGGCTGGCCGCGCCGTAGGCTATGTTGACGGTAGGCGGCCTCGTGACGGGGAATCGCGCCGCCGCTCGGCCTGGCGTGATGTCGGATTCGAGCGAATCACGGGACGGCGGGAACCGGCGCGTTGCGATGGATGTCAGGAACCCGATCGTGGATTCTCCAGCAACTCCGATGATCGACTTCGTTTCACGACCGATCGTGCCTCCGCCGGCGGCCATGGCGGAGTACGTCGCGTCGCTTCACGCGACGGAATCGGCCACCGATAGCGAGAAGCGCTCGCGCCAACGGTATCAGATCCTCCGCGAAGTGCCCGCCGTGGTGCTCGACGACGGGTTTCAGCCTTCGGGCGAGCTGTTTCTGGTGATAACGCGCGACATTTCGACGAACGGCATGTCTCTCGTTCACACCCGGGCGATCGAGTCGGGAATGCTCGCCCTGGCGCTGCGCGGCAGCCGAGGGGAGCAGATCCAAGTGGCGATGCGGGTGCTGCGGTGCCGGCCGCTGGGTGACTACTGCCCTGTCCAGGCTAAATTTTAGGATAGAGCCGCTTCAATTTGAGCCTCGCTTTGTCGATCGTGAATTGCCAATCGACGGCTCGTTGTTTCTCGTTGACACGGGCTGACCAAGCGGCAATTTCCGT
>VGZC01000042.1 GCA_016872725.1 Planctomycetota bacterium | reverse complement strand
CAGGTGACCACTCCGAGCGGGGAAACCGAGCACGTGGCGGGAACCAACAACGTGTCGGAACGCATTCTGCGCGGTCCCGCTCAGGATCGGAAAACGGGGCGGACCAGCAAGACGACGCGCGGCGCCCGTCGCCGCACGGTCATCAGCAGCGTCTTGGAATCGGTCCGTCGATACGTGCCGAAATTCACGTTGGCGGATGCGATCCAGGAGATCGTCCGCTGGCAGACCGCCGGAATCAGTTGCTTCCAAGCGCTGTTGAATCAACTCACCGGCCGTCACGGCGGCGATTCCGATCGGGCGTCCCGCAAATCCGTGCTTGACGAACGGCTTCCTGTTCCGGCCGGCTAGCGACGCCGCTCGTCGGCCGGCTGGCCAACGAGCGGCGACCTTCTTCCTGGAACGCTTCCTGGTCCGCACTCCTCCCGTATCGCCATCCCACCGGCGCCTTGCGACATCGCTCCACCCGCACAGTCGGCACCGGCGTCGGGCCGCGCGGCCTTGCGCGCCGCGAGCCCGTTCCATCGCAACGCCCCGCTTGCCGCTCATCGTCTGACATCCCGCAACCATCCGCTTCGCGGCGCTTGGTTCCATCATCGCCCCCTCTCCGTTCGAGCACGAGCACGAGCACGAGCACGAGCACGAAGGCCCCCCCTCGAGATTATCGCCGAACGCGGCCATCGGGCGCCAGGCCTTCCTGACGGCGCCGTAGAATGGACAGCTACAGCCCGAGTTGCAGCAAGCGTTGGTGGATGCCATTGAGTCCGTTCAGCGGAACGCCGCCAACTTGAAGTCATCTCCGGCGTCCGAGCTGCAAGAACTCGTCGCCGCGCTGAATGCCGAGTACATTGCGCCTTCCGGCGGCGGTGATCCCCTGGTCAATCCGTCCTCCGTGCCGACCGGCAGAAACCCCTACTCGATCAACGCCGAACAGACTCCATCTCCAGAAGCTTGGCAAGTCGCCAAGAAGCTGGTCGATCAGATGTTATCGGCTCATCGGACATCTCATGCAGATCAGTATCCTCGACAGGTGGCCATCTCGTTCTGGGGTGGAGAGTTTATTCGCGGCAAGGGAACGGAGATTGCTCAAGCCCTGTACCTGATGGGTATGCGGCCTGTCTGGAATTCGCGTGGAGTGGTTTACGATGTCGAGGTTATCCCTTCCGCGGAACTCAATCGGCCTCGGGTCGACGTGTTAGTGCAGACCTCTGGACAGTTCCGCGATGCGGCTGCGTCCCGCATTGCCCTCCTCGACAAAGCTGTTCAGATCGCCAGTGCCTTGGAGCCTGACGATCAGCCCAATTACGTTCGAGACGGGACGGAAGAGACGGAACTGGCACTGAAGGCCAAGGGAGTTTCCGCGAAGGATGCAAGGGACTTTGCCACAGCTCGCGTTTTCGGTTCGGCTTCCAACAGCGGCTATGGTACGGGGATTATGGGGATGGTGGAAAAGGGGGACACTTGGCGGGATGCTAGCCAAGTTGCCCGGCAATACATCAATAACATGTCAGGCGTCTATCGCGATGGCGATCGCTGGGGGACAGTCTTGCCGGGTTTGTTGGAAGCACAAATGCAGGGGGTGGATGCGGTTGTTCATCCGCGCAGCTCCAACACTTGGGGACCACTTTCGTTGGATCACGTCTATGAATATATGGGCGGAATCACCTTAGCCGTTCGAGAAACAACAGGCAATGATCCCACGGGATACTTCAGCGATTTGAGGCAACCGGGCCGGGCCAAGGTAACCACCTCCGTCGGTGCCATTCGCGAGGAAGGTCGCACATCGCTTTGGAATCCCAAGTTCATCCAGGGGCTGCAGCGCGAAGGGCCGAGTGCGGCGGCATCGCTGGCGGAGACGGTTCGAAATATGTATGGCTGGAATGTCATGCAACCGGCCGCCATCGGTCACGACATGTGGGACGAGACCTATCGTGTGTATATCGAAGACAAGCATCGCCTTGACATGCGAGAGTACTTTGAGCGGAGGAATCCCTATGCGCTCCAGGACATGACGGCGGTCATGTTGGAAACCGCCCGGAAGGGGTACTGGCAACCCGACTCGACGGACTGCGGAAACTGGCGCAGTTGCACACGGAACTTGTTGCCAGCCACGGTGCGGCCTGCTCCTATGAAACATGCGGTAACGCGGCCTTTCGAGAGTTTCTGCGGCAACAGCTCAATGCACCGGGTTATGATCCCAATCCGCAAACGCTTGCCAAGTACCAACAGGCTCTTGCTTCAGCCTTGAATCCCACTCAGACAGCTCCGGAGGTTCAGGGCATTGAACTCAATGAAATCGAGGATCGGATTGCCGAGCAACCTAAACAGGAACCATCAGAACGACCAACAGGGTTGATCCTGGCCAGTTTTCTGTTTGTCGCCATTGTGCTGAGCCTTGGAACAATACAACGGTCCAAGAGAAGTCCTTGAAGGCTGAACGCAATGAGCCCGATCGGGTCATTTCAGCGGCCCAGGCGGTCGTCATGCGGCGGGGGCCGTTCGTCGTGAAACAGGTCGAGGGGGACGGGCGGCGGCGATCCACTTCAGCCTGATCGCCTCGTGCAAGAGGATCGCCCTGGAACCGCACGCCTATTTGGTGGACGTCCTGAAGCGGCTTCCGTCGACGGCCGGATCGGAATCGGCGGACCCGATGCCCAATCGCTGGAAGCCTCGGACCAGCACGTTGACGGACCTTCGATGGGAATCGATGTCCGGTGACAGTCCGTTCCCGCCGGATTCGTCACACAATGGGCGGCTGCATCAGCTTCGGCGCAGCACGGCGATGAGCGCCACGATCAGGACGACGGCCACGCACGAGAGCACGGCAACGACGGCGATCCACTGCGCGCGTCGGCGCCGTTTGAGGTCGTTGATGCGGGCGAGTTTGCCCGCCGCCTCGACGGCCCGCGCGACCGGCGCCGGAACGACGTGCGCCGGAACGACGTGCGCCGGACCTGGGGCGGGAACCACCGCGGGCAAATAGCCAGTGAGCTCGTCGCCGGCGCGGCGCCATTGGCTCCAGTCACTGCGCCACACGAGCGCATCGACGGGAACGCGCCCCTCACCGACCCACTTCTTCATCGTCGCACCGTCGGCGGGACCGTATTGGCCGCCGGACGCAGGTCGGACATGCCAAACGACGGCCGCGCCTTGGACAAAGGGATCGGCGGCGGGCGTCTGAGGCATTGGAGCGGAAACCGATTGTGGATGGCGTGGAACCGATTCCGGCGCCGGGTCGCGGGAACGGCGAGCCGTTTCCCCTCGATCGGGCACGGGCACGCTTTTTTCCTCACCGCCTCGCGCGCGGCGGGAGGTCCGGCTCGTCTCATTCGCGACGCTCGGCCCTTCGTCGGCGATCGCCGTGGAGGAACCGGGACCGGCGCCGCGGAGCGCTCCGTTTGGGGTCGCGCGCTGCGGCTGGGCGCCGTGGCTGGACGCCTTATTCACCCCTTCCGCCGAGTATTCCTGGTCGGTCCGTCCGTCCGACTCAGGTTCCGCGTCGGCCTCGCCGGCAACCGCGAGCCCACTGCGTTCCGGAATCCAAATACTCGAGTGGCATTTGGGACAAACGCCCCGCTTGCCTCCAAGGAAATCCTTCACATGGAGTCTTTCGCGGCATTCCGAACAATGAAAACGGATCCCCATCGGGCGACTCACCGAAATGCGGACGATCGATCCCGTCCTTGTTCCCGCTCGCGACGCTAGGCCGGATACGCCGTTTATTATAATGGCCGTCCCATCTCTGAAAAGAAAATCACGGACCGTTGAGCCCGGGATCTTGGAGCGAACATCGCGTCGAGGCGGAGGTGTAGCGGATATGCCGGATGGCGGAGCCGAGCTCGGGATCGGCCGCGTCGCGGAAGTGGGCTGAGCCCGACGCCGTACCGGTCCTCCACCGAACCCATGCGGATTGGGTGAAAAACCCGCCTGTTCGGCCGAGCCGAAAACGGGCACAATCCGAAGGGTCGCGCGAACCGATCCGAAACGGCGTCTCAACGGCGGGGATCGCGGCTTGGCAGTGCGCGTTGTCCTCCAACGTGGGTTCACGAAATCGCAAGGGTGGGCATGACAAGGCAACGGAATCGGGATGACGATTGGAGTGAGCTCGTCGAGATCGCGGTCACCGGAGACGTCGGCGAGCGCGCGGCGGACATTTCGAAGGAACTGCTGGCCGTCCCGCCCGGAGGCGAGTGCGTGCTGTATTTCGATTCGCCGGGGGGGAGCGCCTACGGCGCGATTTCGCTGTTGTCGATCCTGGCGCTCCGCGACGTGCGGGCGATCGGCGTGGTCGCCGGGGAGTGTTCCTCGGCCGCGCTCTGGCCGCTGGCCGCATGCGCGCGGCGCATCGTCACTCCCTACAGCGTGCTTCTCTTTCACCCCATGCGGTGGCAAAGCGAGGAGAACGTACAGCTCGCCGAAGCAGCCGAGTGGGCGAGGCACTTTGGCGTTCTTGAAGATGAAATGGAACGCCTGCTGGCGGCGTATTTCGGTGCCCCGTTCGAGACGATCCGGGCCTGGATGAGGCCGGGGAGGTACGTCACGGGACGCGAATTCGCTTCCGCCGGACTCGCCGAACTTATCGAACTGGAACCCGGTCGCCCCCTATGGAGCCATGTCAATGCGTTTCGCGGAAAGCGGAGCGCGTCCAAGCCGACTCGCGGGCGCTGATCGTTCCGAGGGCCACGCGAAACGTGTTCGCGCGTTGGATTGTCGCGCGGCGACCGGTGTCGTTCCGCGCATGGCGCGGCGTGGTCGTCGTGCTTCCGCTGTCGCTGGCCTTGTCCTGCCGCAATGCGACGCGCGGTGATCCGCAACAGGACATTCGCGCGTCGATCGAAATCCACGGTTCACTGAAACGGACCTTCGAGACGCGGCATGACGGGCTCCGACGCGAACTCGCTCGACTGGTGGGCGAACAGGCGACGCCCTCGCAAATGACGTCGAATACCGGGACGATCGTTGGATCGGAGCCCGGCATCGGGCCGATAGGCGTCGGGCCGCCCCGCGAACGGAACGCGGCGACGGGCATGATCGACGCGATCCCCGACGCATTGTGCCGCTCGCTGCAGCGGCGATTTCGGGACGCGTACCCGGAATCGGTCGCGCGGATCGCGGACGCGTCGGGCCATGCCGCGTGGTGGAGGCTCCTTGACGCGCACGTCGCGGAAATAACGGCCTACCGGAACGCCGTCTTCAGGCCGGAATGCGACTTCGGATTGCGTTTCACGCACGGCCTGCTTCTCGACGCGACCGTGTTCGACCGGCCGCTCGTCGGCAATCGGCTCTTGGCCTTGTCGGCGATTCGCGGAGTCGTCGAGGACCGGGTGGCGGACGCGATCGGTGAACTCGGCGCCATGTTCCGCGCGATCGAATTCACCGCGGGAGCGAACCACATGACGGCACGGGTCGCCGCGGCGCGGATGCGATCCGAGGCGTTGCGGGTCGTCGCGTTCCTCGCCGAGAGCCCGTTCGCGCGCGACGCGGACCTCCAGGCCGTCCACGCCCTGCTCGCCCGCCACATCGGCGCGATGCCGGCGGAGAGCGGCGCGTGGCGAGGCGAGCGCGCGATCGGACTTCACGCTTATGAAATGGCGCGCGCCGGCCAGTGGCTCTCGCTGCTCCCACACGGC
The DNA here is from genome assembly GCA_016872725.1 of Planctomycetota bacterium. Classification (GTDB taxonomy): domain Bacteria; phylum Planctomycetota; class Planctomycetia; order Pirellulales; family Pirellulaceae; genus VGZC01. Next base: position 46,050 of record VGZC01000042.1, on the reverse strand, counting down.
GAATTCTCGGACATCCGGTCGACGGGAATCGAGTCGTTCGGCGACGGCGTGCTTCGGCACGTCGATGACGACGAGTGGTGCTATTTGCGCATCATGCGGGACCTGGTCGACCTCGCTCGACGGCCCTATCACGAGCGCCGCGCGCGGCTTGACGCCATCCGAGGGGAACTCGATGAGCCGATGACGGGAGGCGGACGTCCCGTCGTCGCGAAACGCCTGCTCGACGACGTCGAATGGATCCAGCGCGCCTTCGCGCGGGAGCAAGCGATGGTCGACGGATGGCGCCTCGCGTTCACGATCGCGACCGGAAACGCGGCTCCGGCGGATCCGGTGAACCCCGCGACCGGTCGGCCGTTCGCGATGCGCGTGCAGGCCGACCACGTGACCGTATGGGACATCGATCTTCCCGAGGACGCCGTCGATCGCGACGCGATGGGGCGGGACACGACGGCCATGATGCGTTGGTTTCGCGTATCCGAACCGATTCGCGTGAGGCGCATCGCCGCTCGGAGGCCATCGACCGTTTCCTCGCGGTCCGGTTGGACCGACCGCCCCTAGTCCGATCCTCGTCCGCCGCGGTCACGGGGTCGATGGCGGCCGTCGTGCGGCTTCCGCTACTGTCGGAATCGGCCGTGGCACGCGTTGCACGCGGCGTCGATCGAGCCGACCGCCGCGACGGTTCGATCGAGGTCCTTCGCGCGGGCCGCGTCGCGCAGATCGCGCGACGCCGTCTTCAATTGCTCGGCGAACGCCTGATAGGCGCCGTCCTCACCGTCGCTCATGCCCGGTTTGCGGAGCACGTCGGCGATGGCGGCGAAGAGCTCGCCTTCGCGCGCCGCGACGTCGGCCCCGTCGGAGAACGTCTGTTGGTCGGTGGTCGCGTCGCGGATCGTCTTCTTCAATGCCGTATCCATCCTTCGCATCAGGAGCGTGCGTTCGCACGTATCTCCCCAGACGTTTTCCGCCGTTCGACCTTTCTCCGACAAGGGCATTCCTTCGATCAAGCGGCCGAGATCGGCGGCGCGCCGCCGGACTTGTTCGAGCACGGCGGGCGAGCCCGTATTGCAATTGGACGACGCATCGGCCATCGCGTCCCTCGCACCGGCCGCGTCGGCTTTCCAGCGGATCTCCTGGTCGAATTCCCCGATGATCGCAAAGAGCATGGCGGCCGTGGCGAGCTGAACTCGGCTTGTCTTGAATCCGTCTCCCGAAAAGGCCGCGGGATCGGATGTGGCCTGGTCCAGAGTCGCCTTGATCGAGGTGATCTCCGCCTCGATCGCGGAACTCGAAATCGTCGCGCTCCACGCGACTCCGTCCGACGAGGCGGTCCTGGGCGCCGGTGGGGACGCGGCAGGCGCCGGTGCCGGCGCGGCGGCTTTCGGCTCGGAGGCCGGCGCGGCGGTGCCCGAGGATGCCGTCCCGCCGGGTCGCGCGCCCACGACCACGGCGAAGACGTCCAAGAAAAACGCGCGCTCGGTCTCTTCCTTCGAAAACTCCCTGGGACGCGCGCGAGGTTTGGCGGAACGGCCTCGAGCGGGCCGCGCTGTCGATTGCCCCGCGCACCAGAAACAGGGGGGAAGGATCAAGGCGAGCGGGAGCAGCCAGGCGATTCGACGAACCATCATCGGAACGATCTCCGCATGCGCCGCGGACAGGCCCGACACTCCGTCGGCCGACCACGGAACCGATTGCCCCATTATCATCGGGATTCGCGGCATCCGCCACCGAGGAGCTCGCCGGGCCGGAAAGTGGGTTATCATGGATGGCCGGCGGCCCATTGAACGACCGTACGGCCCCAGCGATGCCTCGAGAATCGACTTCCACGCCATGACCGAAACATGCCAAGGCGACCGGCGCGCGTTCCTGACCGGAGGCTCCGCCGGGCGTTCGGTTCGTCGCGCCCCATGCACGCCGGAACCTCTCGATGTTCCGAATGGGCCATCGTACTTGATCGAGGTTTCTCGGCGCGCGATGGCCTGCGATTTCCAAGTCCTCCTGAATGCGTCGGGGCATCGCGGCGCCGAGCCGTCCGCGGTCACGGCGATCGAGGAAATCGAACGACTCGAGGCACAACTCACGATCCACCGCGCGACGAGCGAAATCTCCGACGTGAATCGGCGTGCCGCGAGGGAACCGGTCGTCGTCGAACGGCGGCTCTTCGCGCTGATCGCCCGAGCGATCGACCTCCATCGGCGCACGGGCGGCGCCTTCGACATCACCTCCGGGCCTTTGTCGCGGCTGTGGGGATTCACGCGCCGAGCGGGCCGGATGCCGAGGGGCGAGGAGATGGAACGCGCGCTGGATTCCGTCGGGTCCGACCGACTTCGCATCGACGCCGAGCGATCGACGGTCGCGTTTGAATCGGCCGGCATGGAACTGAATCTCGGAGCGATCGGCAAGGGCTACGCGCTCGACCGCGTCGCCGAGCGGATGCGAGCGGACGGCGTCTTGGATTTCCTTGCCCACGCCGGGCAAAGCAGCGTCGTGGCGGTCGGCGATCGAGCCGGCGAATCGGGATGGTCGATCGGGCTTAGGCACCCGCTGATTCCCGACCGGCGGATCGGTACACTGCGGCTCGTAAACGAGGCCCTCGGCACGTCGGGCGCCGCGAACCAGTATTTCCATCACGAGGGGAAACGGTACGGGCACGTGATCGATCCGCGCACGGGATGGCCGGCGGATCGACTGTTGTCGGCGACCGCCATCGCATCCGATGCCGCGTCGGCCGACGCGCTCGCCACGGCGTTCTTCGTCATGGGACTCGACGACGCGACGGAATTCTGTCGGAACCACGCGGGAATCGGCGCGATGCTCGTGCTCGCCGGCGAGCGATCGGGGAGCCTCCGTATCGTGCTCGTCGATATCGAACGGCAACGGTGGACGTCCGACCCGTGGCTTGGCGCGGACTCCGACGTGGAAATCGTGGAATCGGGAAAATCCCTCGGAAATTGATCTGCCCGCCAAGCCGGACTTCCGATAATATCCGACAGGGGTCAGCCCGTCCCCACACCTCGTACGGCCTCCAATGCAACGGCGGGACGCTTGCCTTGAGGTGGATCATGCGGCGAAGGAACGCCCACGTCATCGCGTTGATGCTCTCGTATTCGCTGACCTCGGCGGCGGCCGGTCAGGAGCGTCCGGAGCTCGACTCCGTTACGTCCAAACAGAAATGGGTTCGGTTCGCCGTGGTCCAGGGGCGCATCCTGGTTGTCGCTCCGCGGCGGGAAAACGGCGTCCTGTCATCGCCCGACGACGCGCTCGTTCGCGAATCGTTCGGGGTCCATGCCCGCGGTTCCGAAACGCTCGTCCACTACGAGCGGACCTGCTCCCGCTGCGCCGTGCGGTTCCGATTCCACAACGCGCGCGCATTGGATATCGAACGCGTTCCGACGGAGGCCGGCGATACGGCGCCGCTTGCGTTTCATCAACCGGCCGCCGGACCGATATCGGTTCAAATCGGACAAGGGACGGGAGCACGGCGCGTCGCCTTCCCGTCGATCTGGCACCTGCTCCTCGCCGAACCTCGATGGGCGCGTGATGAGGTCGTCCCCCTTTTGCAGCGGCTCCGTCCGGATTGGCGGTTCCTCGATGACGCGGCGGCCATTGAAACGGCCTTGCTGTGCTCCGAACCGATCCCGGCGTCGGAGGCGTGGGCGCGCATGCTGGGGGACCTCGGAGAATCCCGGTTTTCGGTGCGGCAAGCGGCGGAGCGCCGACTCCTGGCGGAGGGACCGCGAATCCTGCCGTTTCTCGAGCAATTGGATGTCCACGCATTGAATCCCGAACAGCGCGCGCGGGTTGCTTCGATCCGCGCCGCGCTCGACGGCGGCATCGAGGATTCGCCGGCTCGGGTCGTCGCCTGGCTCGAAAACGATCCCCGACTTTGGTCCGACTGGCGCGAGCACGGAACGCCCGAACACAAGACGCTCGCCGCATTGCGGCTCGCGCGTCTCGCGTCGCCGTCCGACACGGCGGGATCGTCGGAGGCTTCGCTCGTCCGAACCGGAGCACTCCGCCGCTGATCGCGTCCGCGCGCGGACGCTCATCCTTTTTCGGCGGGCGGCGCGAGCCCGCGAACGACCCACGGGTAGATCGCGGGGATGACGAACGACGTCAAGAGCGTGGACGTCACGAGCCCGCCGACCACGACGGACGCGAGCGGCCGTTGGAGTTCGGCTCCGTCGCCGCGCGAAAGGGCCATCGGCACGAAGCCGAGCGCGGCGACGAGCGCGGTCGTGAGGATCGGCCGCAATCGAACGAGTGCCGTGACGCGCGCGGCGTCGGGTGGGGCGAGCCCATCGCGCCGCGACTGCTCGGCCGCCGTGACCCAGACCAGTCCATTGAGCACGGCGACGCCGAAGAGCGCGATGAAACCGACGCCCGCGGAGATGCTGAACGGCATCCCGCGGACGGCGAGCATGAACACGCCGCCGCTCGCCGCCATGGGAACGGCGAGGAAGATGAGCAGCGCGAGGCGAACCGAGCCGAACGTCGTTTGGAGCAGCAGGAAGATGAGCAGCAGGACGAGCGGCGTGATGACGGCCAATCGCCGGCTCGCCGACGTCAGATTCTCGAAATCTCCGCCCCAACGGATCTCATAACCGGGCGGCAGCGGAACGCGCCGAGCCACGGCGTCCTGCGCCTCGCGCACGAATCCCGCCACGTCCCGACCACGGATATTCGCCTGGATGAACGTGCGTCTCCGCAACGACTCGTGCTCGATCGTGGGCGGCGACTCCTCGATCGCAATGTCGGCAACCGCCTCTAGGGGAACGGGCGTTCCCTTCATTTGCGTGACCGGAAGCTGTTTCAGCAAATCCAGGTCCTCGCGCCAGGACCGCGGGACTCGAACCAGGATCGGAAACCGCGCGCGACCCTCGAAAACCTGTCCGACCGTGTTTCCGCCGATCGCGGACACCACATCCATCACGGCCGCCGCATCGAGCCCATACCGAGCGAGATCCTCGCGCCGGGGTTCGATCCGCAGGGTCGGGAGGTTCGCTTGGTAGTCGGCCTTGACGTCGACGGCGCCCGGGACCGCATGCAGGACGGACTCGATTCGTGTGGCGAGCCGGTTGAGCGAATCGAGGTCGTCGCCGTACAGCAGGACGGCGACATCCGCCTTCACGCCGGCCACCAGTTCGTCGACTCTCATTTCGATCGGTTGCGTGAATCCGAACGAAACACCCGGGACATTGGATTCCAGAGCCGCCGACAGTTCGGCGATCCGTTCGTCCCTCGACTTGGCCTTCGGCCATTCGTGGTTTGGGTTCAACATGACCCACACGTCCGTTTGATGGACGCCCATGACGTCGTTCGCGATCTCGGGGCGCCCCGTCTTGCAGAACACGGTGCGCACTTCGGGGAATTCGAGGAGCGTTTTCTCGATGCGGGTCGACATATCGATCGAGCCTTCGAGCGTGGCGCTCGGAAGCCGGACCGCCTCGACCAGCAAGTCCCCCTCGTTGAGTCTCGGCATGAACTCGGCCCCCAACCGCGCGGCGACCGGAATGCTCGCCGCGAAGAGTCCGGCGGCGATCAGCGCGGTCCAGGCCGCGTGTCGGATCGCGATTCCGACGAGCGGTCGGTATGCAACCAGGATCGCCCGGATGAGCCAGACCTCCTTTTCCTTCATTCGGCGCGGAAGGACGAGCGACGCGAGGGCGGGCATCAAGGTCATCGAAAGGACAAGCGATCCCGAGAGGGCGAACAGGACGGTGAGGGCCATCGGCCGAAACAGTTTTCCTTCGGTACCTTCGAGCGCGAGGATCGGCAGATAGACGACCGCGATGATCAACTCGCCGAACATCGTCGGTTTGCGGACTTCGATCGCCGCGTCGCGGACAATCCGCTTATGATCACCGCGTCCTTGATGGTGGGCGACGCACCGGATGCAGTTCTCGATCATGATGACCGAACTGTCGACGATCAGTCCGAAGTCGATCGCCCCGAGACTCATGAGGCTCGCCGTGATCCCCGTAATGGCCATGCAATTCGCGGCCCACAGCATCGAAAGGGGTATGGCGAGCGCCACGACGACGCCGGCGCGGAGGCTCCCGAGCAACACAAGGAGGATGACGACGACGAGCCCGCCGCCTTCGATGAGGTTTCGGAAAACGGTATGCAGTGTCCGTTCAATGAGCGCGGCTCGATCGTAGATGATGTCGACCTCGACGCCAGGCGGCAGCGTCGCGCGGATTTCCTCGATCCGCCGCTTCACGCCTTCGACGACGACGCGGGAGTTTTCACCGATGAGCATCATGGCCATGCCCGTGACGATTTCACCTCGGCCATCCCGCGTCACGGCGCCCTGGCGCGTCAGGGGCTCGATCGAGACGCGCGCGATGTCGCGGAGCAGCAGCGGCGTTCCGCCGGGATCGCGGCGCAAGACCGTCTCGGCGATGTCCCGTTCATTCGCCAGGAGCGATTGGCCTCGAATGAACCGCTGTTCGTCGTGGTGCACGACATAGCCTCCACCGGCCGTCGCGTTGTTCGCGCGCACCGCGTCGAACAGCTTCTCGAACGTGACGCCATGACTGTTCATGCGGTCCGGATCGGGCTGGATCTCGAACGACTTGTAATGACCGCCGTGCGTGTTGACCTGCGTGACGCCGCGGACTTCCTTCAGCTTCGGCGCGATGTCCCATTCGAGCAGCGTGCGGAGCTCCATCGGCGAATATCCTACGCCCCGCACCTCGAATTGCAGGACTTCGCCGAGCGCGGTCGCGAGTGGTCCGATTTCGGGCGCTCCGAACCCCTCGGGAATCCGCGATGACGCGGAGAGCAGCCTCTCCGAGACCAACTGCCTCGCCCAGTGGATGTCGGTGCGCTCCTCGAACACGATCGTGAGTACGGAGATGCCGAGTTTCGAGACGCTGCGGAGCTCCGCGATCCTCGGCAAGCCGATCATCGCGGTCTCCAACGGATAACTGACGTATCGCTCGACCTCGAGCGGAGACAACGATCCGCAGTCGGTCACGACCTGAACCTGGATGTTCGTGAGGTCCGGTACGGCGTCGACCGGAAGATGGACCGCGGAATAGACGCCGGCGGCGCCCATCAGGATCGCGAGCGTCAGGATCAGGACGCGATTTTCGAGCGATAGGTCGATGAGTCGTTCGAGCATGACCGCGTTCTCTTGGGGAGGGGTTTCGGTGGGGCGGTGATCGATGCGGGGTCGTGGATCGCGGAGGGCCGACCGCAACGCCCCGCGCTCGACCGTCTACTCCGTTTCCTTCTCCAGGAGCAACGCCGACTTGAGCAGGAACGTGCCCTCGGTGGCGACGTCCTCTCCTCCGTTCAAGCCGCGGACGACCGCGACCGTACCGTCCCGGATGCGGCCACACTCCACATCGCGCCGCGCGAATGCCCCGTCCCCACGCCGCACGAACACGAACGCTTTCCCTTCGTGCCGCACGATCGCCGATTCGGGCACGAGAATCGCGTCGGCGTCATCGGCGAGCGGAAGGGCCAGTCTCGCGAACATGCCAGGCCGGAGCATCCGGTCGGGATTGTCGATGGCGGCGATCAACGGAATCGTGTTGGAATCGGGTGACGCGGCGCGGCCGAGAAAGAGGAGGCTGGCGGCGATCTTCTTCTCCGGCGCGCCGGGAAGCCACGCTTCGACGGCGTCTCCCGTCGCGAGGCGGATCGTGAGCCAGTCGCGCTCGCGGATCTCGGCGCGCACCCACAGGCGGCTCGTGTCCGCGACGCTGAATACGACATCCCCCTCGCCCACGCGCGACCCCGGCGCGAACGCGCGGTGCTCGATCGTCCCGCGAGCCGGCGATCGGATCGCGTATTCCGATAGATTCGAATCGTCCTCACGCGGCCCTGCGTCGGACTCCTCGTAGCCAAGCAGACCCGCGACGCGCTGCCGCGCGACGTCGAGGCTTCGCCGGGCATCGTCGAGTTCGACCTGGGACTGATCGCGACGGCGCTGCGCGTCGAATCGGACCTGTTCGCACAGCCCTCGAAGGGCCGCATCCGCCGTATCCCGTTCGCTCTGCCGCTGTGCCAGCGTCGCGGTCGGCATGCTCCCGGCCTCCGCCAGCGGCTTCGCACTCGCCAGAAGCGACTCGGCCAGCGACCGGCGCGCGTAGGCGGCCGTCAGTTTTTCGCGGGCGTCGCCGAGCGTCTGGTCACGGAATTCGCCCTCCAACTGGGCGATCGGGCGCCGTTGCTCGATGGCATCGATCAGCGCCGACGCGTGCTCGAACGCCTGATGATCCCATTGGAACTTGCGGAGCGCGAGCGCCAGTTCATCTCCGTGCCGCATCACGACCGCCCGCGCGTTTCCGACCTCGGGGCTGCTCAGCCATGCGAGCGGTTGCATCGGCTGAACGGCGTCGCCTGGTTTCACCAGCACGCGTCGGACGACGCCTTCCGTCGAGGCGCGCACGTCGACATAGCGCGTTTCGTCGTAGGTCAGACGCCCGGAAACCGGAAGCACCGGATGCAGTTTGCCGTGATCGACGGCATGCGTCTTGACGCCCGGTACGACCGTGACCGTCGCGGCGGCTTGGTTCCGATCCGGTTCCCGTTCCTCCACCGGCATGTCGCCGCGCGAGCGGCCGCTCGGTGTCCCGACGACCGCGCGGAAAGACCATCCCAGGGCAATACCGGCGATGACCCCGCCCGCGACCAGAAGAGCTCCTTGATACACCGGCGCGCGTTTCATGTTCGATTCCGCGGGAAATGGGAGCGTCGGAAAGAACCGCACGCCGCGCGCCGGGGCGCAAGGCGAACGGGAAGGGGAAAGGCCGACCGTCGCGCGATCGAAGGCGTCGGACGCCGCGACCAAGCGGGCGATCCGTTCGAGATCGCTCAGCAGAGCGCCACCAAGAGGAGGCTGCGCGCCGTCACGCGGCCAGAGAAGGAATCGAGCAGGTGCCGAGGCCGGCGGCGGCCCATGCCCGTCGACGGCGCCAAGTCCGACGGAACGTCGATCCGCCATCGGCCCGGGCTTCGAGCGGCGGTTGCTTCGAGAACCGGATCCCCGTCTCCCCAATCCATGGCGCACGCGTCCGGATCGCTCGTCTCCACCGGCGTGATCGAGTCGTTCCCGCCTTGTCGGAACTCCGACAGGAACACAAAGTGCACGTGCCATCCCAACTGCGTGGCTGAAACCCAGTCCAACACCGATGCCGTCCCGCGCACCGCGCGGAGATGATGGCGGACAATGTGGCCCGCGAGTGAAGTCGGCGTGGCACGCGGGCTCGAACGGCGGCGCATCGCCCGATCATCCATGGAGCCGTGCCGCGAATCGGTCGATGCGATACGCGTCGGCGGGGCGGGGAGCGCCGCGGCGCGCGGCGATAGGTCCCCGAGCCTCGGAGAAACGTCATTGGGCAACTGGTGCTGGTGGACCCATGGCACGGGCGCCTGCCATAGGGCGACGACGGCGACGACGCGCGCGGCCGCTTGCGTCAATCCGCGAAGTCGGTTCGTTCCAACGCGTCCCATCCGATGAACACCCGTGCTGATGGACCGGACTTCCACCTTCCTTCCAGTCTCGCCAACGGATTCCGGAAGTCAAGGGACGGCTCGCGCCACGATCCGCCTTTCGCGCGTGTCCCGCCGATCCGATCAGTCCAACGGCGCGAGAGCCAGTCGCCGGAGCGCGTCGAGGCAACGCACCACGTCATCGGGGGAAATCGACTTCCACCGCGCGGCGCGGTGCGTCAGGATCGCCAACTTGAAGACTTCGAGCGCATCGGCCACGTCGTCCGGTACCTCCGGCAGGTCGGCAAACGGCTGGAACCGGGCGCCGTTCGATGCGTCCGGGCCATCAAGATCGCCGCCATCGACGCGCTCGGCCCATTCGTCGCCCGCGTCCTCGATCGCCGATCGGGCTTGGGCCGACCGGTCCGCGTCCGCGTCCTCTTCGCCCGCGCGTCCATCGGCGGAATCGATGCGGTCGCCGCTCGACGAAGGTCCGTCGACGATTTCGATGGCACCGAATGAGCGGTCGCCGTCCGATTCGAAATCCTCGTCGAGCTCCTGTTCCGCCGCATTCGGCGATTCCGTGATGAGCCCGAGCGCCTCGGATCGCATGTCCCGCATGCGCGCAATCGACCAGCCGTTGCGCAGCGCGCCTTCAAGCCACATTTCGGCGTCATTCCATTCGGACGCGGCGAAAAAGTGGCTCCAGTAGAGACCCTCGTATTCCCGGTGTACGTTTCCAAATCGCTGATGGACGCGGCGCAGGCGGCCCACATGCTGACTCGATACACCGCCCACGCGTGTCGCCCACGCCTCGTCCGAATACGCGGTCGGGTCGGCTCCCGAATCGACCATCGCCTCGCGCCACTCCAGAATGACGCGCCCTTTTTCCCAATTCGTTTCACTGACAAGCCGGTTCCATCGCCCGACATAGACCCGGGACGCGGCCTCGATGTCCCAAACGCGGTTCCGATCGTCGAACGCGTCCACGACATCGGTCGGAGACGCGGCGTCCTCGGGCCTGTCCTTCGTTTCGTGTCGCTGATCCATCCACCGACTCCCCGGACTTCATGCCTACATGTGCCAAGTTCCGTGACTGGCGAGACGCGTCCTGGCCTCCACGCGCCGCGGGCTCCGCTCCGATGCGTAACCCGTCGATCGGCGAGGCGGGAACCCGAGTCGCGTCGAGTTCGCCGCGTTCGGGTGGTCAACCTACCACGGGAAACGGCGCGTCGGGAGGAAAACCAACGACGGTCCGTAACTCGATCGCGGATCGCCGGTTGAGTGCGCCTCCGCGCAGCCGGGGACTGGGGATAATCCGTCGATCGTTGGGAATCAGCGGAGCGCCGCGCGCGGCGCGCTCGCGAATGCGGTCGTCTTGTGCGATCCATCACAAAACGGGCCGTTCTTCGAGTTGCCGCATCGACAGAGGGCGACTTGAGGCTTGCTCGCATCGAGCGGGAACGGGTTGCCTTCCCCATCTTCGACTCGAATCGAACCTTCGATCAACAACGGTCCATTGTCGCGAACTCGGATGGTGACGTTCGACATGAGGGGGCCCCTCCCGCGCTGGCCTGGTTCGGATCGGTTCTTGATGCGATTCGCACGATATCCCGCCATCGGCCTCAACAGGGGTCGTCGCCGTCGCGCGAACGAATCCCCCACACCGTCACGATAGTCGATCAACGGCCGACGCCAAGTGGGAGGCCGATGTCGGAGCTCGCCCGCCGGGCCCGCCTTCCCGAGCTCGGCAAGAAGGCTCCGAGTCGTTTCGTTTCCGGATCGTAACGCACGTCGGGTATACCAAGAACAGGCCGGTCGGTCGACCAGAACGCGAGGCGTTATCTGTGGTGGGAGGGCCGTCTTCATGAAGTCGTATAGCCCCATTTCGCCTCGCACGGTCCCTGGATCGATCCATTCGGCCCCGCCTGGATGCGAATCGTGCGGCCCGCGGCTTCGAGTTTCCGAGGAGCGACCCAACGAGGTGGTGATCGGCCGTCCAGATTCTCGATCCATGCGATGTGGCCCGCCGTGTTGCCGCACACGAGGTCCTCGCCGCAGATCAAATCGAGATCGCCGTCGGCATCGAAATCCGCGAAATTCGGCGACGGCATCCCGTAGACGTCCACGGCCCCCGCCGACGTGGCCACGCGCGCAGGCGAGGCAAAGGTCGGCTCGGCGTCCGTACCCGTGTTCCTCGCCCAATCGATGTACCCGTGAAGCGGTCCCCGAGTCCACTCGCCCCGTTCATTGAAGGCGTTGTCCCATCCGTAGTCCGACCAATCCCCAACACCGACGATCAGGTCGTGGGGTCCGTCGCCGTGGAAGTCGACGAGTCTCCACTGATTGGCGCGGATTTTTCCGGTGTGGAAATCCGGCGCGACGCCAAGCGGCCTGCGTTCGACACCCGGTCGGTTCAGGAAATCCGTCAGCTCCCCGCCCGGCACAAGAACCCTCGGCTCGCCCGCGACGTAGGAAACCTGCACGTTGGGGAATGCCGTCGCGATCTTTCGGGCCGGCTTGAAGACAGGCAGTTTGGATGAGCCCGACGGATCGCCGGGATTCTCGAAGAAATAGGTACCCTGATAGGGAACGTCGGGGCAGGAAACAACGAGATCGAAGTCGCCGTCGCGATCGTAATCGATCGGCATGGGCCACGCCCATAGACCGACGCCCAGGTCGACGGTAAGTCCGGGATTCCGGTAACGGACCGGTTGCAGTCGCGATTCGGCCGACGCGGCGCGGTCGTCGTGCGATCCGACGGCGACCATGACGCATGTCCACGCGAACACGGCGGAGTGGATTCGGAATGAGTGGATTCGGCATGAATGGATTCGGCATGAATGGATTCGGCATGAATGGAGTCGGCATGAATGGAGTCGGCATGTGGAACGGCGGATCCTTGTTGGCGCGCGCATGATCGGCATCCCGCGGCGGGCTGAGTGACTGGACCGTGGCATCGATTATGCGGGCCGGTCGCGTTTCCCGCGAGACGCCAAGCCGTTCCGGGCGCGGGAAGCGCCATCGCCGAGCGGGCGGTTCGGCGCGATCGGAATGATCCGATCAATACGGGCAACCGTCGTGGCGCCGCTCCGCGCGGTCCGCTTGTAGGGCTTATCCGGATTCCCGGCGGCGAAGTCATGAGACCCTTTTTTGACCATGTCGGAATCGTGTCCTATATTCGACTTGGCCGGAGCTTCGGCCTCCGCGAGCGGAGGCGTTCGCGAGGGAACCGGCCGTGACGGGGCACCGCGGGGGAAGCGGCGGGAACCCACGGGGGTTTCGGCCGATCCGCTTCCGGACGAACCGATGGACCGAGACATGCGCACCAGGACTTCGCACCGCCTCCTGTTCGCCCTGGCCGTTCTGATCGGCCTGCTGCCGTTCGCTCCGTTCCGAGCGGCCGCTCAACCGGCGTCCGCGGTATCCGGATCGCCGAGCGTTCCCGGCGCGCGTTCGCCGATCGAAACGGTCCTGCAGCACGGCATGCGGCTGGAAACCGAGCGGCGGTGGCAGGACGCGTTGGCCCATTACGAGAGCGCGCTGCGGAATGATCCCGGACGGCCGGAGCTCGAACAACGGCTCGACGCCGTGCGCGTCCGCATGGACGTCGCGCGGCGATACGCGGACACGAGTTTCGTCGATGGGCTGCGCGGCATCGGCGCTCGCGACGCGCTCGAACTCTATGACGAGATCCTCGCGAAGATCCAGACGCATCACGTGCAGGCGCCGGATTGGAGGCAGCTCTACCTGCATGGGCTCGCGACATTCGAAGCGGCGCTTGACGAACCTTGTTTCCTCGCCGCCAATCCGAACGTCCATTTGAACGAGACGGCCGCTTTGCGCGGGGAATTGCACGGGCAGGCGGTCCGATTCCGGATCCGGGATCGGCGCGACGCGCACAATGCGGCGGCCTACTGCGCCCAGTGGGCCGAACAGAAGATCGGCGTCCCCGGAACGTCGGTCGTCCTCGAATTCACGAGCGGCGCGGTCGGCGCGCTCGACGAATACTCCTCCTTCCTGACCGGCGATCAGCTTGACGAGGTCTTTGCGCAGATCGAAGGGAACTTCGTGGGGCTCGGCGTCGAACTCAAGTCCGAGGATGGTGAACTTCGGATCGTGAACGTCATCGCGGGCGGGCCCGCGGAGGACGCGGGCATTCGCGTGGGCGAGCGGATCGTGGCCGTCGATGGGCGGCCGACGCGCGCCGAATCCGCGGAATCGGCCGCCGATCTGCTCAAGGGCCCCGAAGGCAGCCGCGTCGAGCTGGTGGTTCGGGGAATCGACGGACAGGAACGGCGGCTCGGAATGGCGCGGCGGCGTGTCGAGGTAGCCTGCGTCGATCGCGTGTCGATGCTCGATACGGGCCAGGGCGTCGGCTACCTGCGGCTGACGAGTTTCCAGAAGTCGACGAGCCGCGACGTGGACAACGCGCTGTGGCAGCTCCATCGGCAGGGCATGCGCGCGCTCATCGTCGATCTGCGAGGCAATCCGGGCGGCCTGCTGAGCGCGGCGGTCGACCTCGCCGACAAGTTCATGGCGCAAGGCGGAATCGTATCGACGCGCGGACGCAGCGCGGGCGAGGACTACGACTACCGCGCGCACGCCGCGGGCACCTGGCAATTGCCGCTCGTCGTGCTCATCGACGGCGACTCGGCGAGCGCCAGCGAGATCTTCGCGGGCGCGATCCACGATTCGCGGCGCGGCGTGGTGGTCGGCCAACGGAGTTTCGGGAAGGGGAGCGTGCAGGGGATTTTCCCGCTGCAAGCCGCGCGCGCCGGCGTGCGTCTGACCACGGCGAAGTTCTATTCGCCAAGCGGCCAGCCGATCAGCAAGCGGGGCGTCGCTCCCGACGTCGTCGTGCAGTCGGTCGCGAAACCCGCCGACGGCGCCGTGCTCGACGAACGCGACGATCCCGTGCTGCGGGCCGGCCTGCAAACGGCCCGCGAACAGTTCACGCAACGCTAGACGCCCCGATGCGACACATCGCCGGCTCGCACCGCGTGAGCCGGAAAGGCCCGTTTCGAACGGGCGCCGCGCGGGGCTTTTCTTTTTCGCGCGCGGTCTCCATACTTCGAGCGTCGTCGGTTCGCCCACGCCGGAAGGCGCCGCGGAGCGTGTACGCCGCATGTATTTCCGTCTAGGTCAGTTCGTCGCCCGCCGCCGTTGGCTGATCGTCTTCGCGTGGTTCGCGCTGGCGATCGGCGTCCGCGCCGTCGCGCCCGACTGGGAACGGGTGACGTATGACGGCGACATGGCGTACCTGCCCGAACGGTCGTCGAGCGTGATTGGGGAAAGGCTGCTCGACGAGGCGTTCCCGCACGATCACGCGCGGAGCTCCCTTGTCGTCGTCCTATCGCGGCGCGAAGGGCCGCTGACCGAACCGGACATCCACGCCGCCTACGATCTGGCCCGGCGTTTGAAGTGCCTTCACGGAGCGGCCGCGTTTTCCCGGCTTCTGCGGTTCGAATCGGAGGCGGCATCGGCCCGCGCGGCGGGCGACGCCGCCGGGGCCGACACACTCGACGAACGCGCCGATCTGGCTCGCGGCGAGGCGCGCGAAGCGCTCGACGAAGCGGCGTTCCTCGACCGATCGCTCGTCGCCTTCCGCCGCGAAACGCCCGGCGCGCCCCCCACCCGCATGCTCGCCGAAATCTATTGGAACCGGGCGATCCTCCTCGCGCATCTCGACGAACGCGGCGCGGCCGAGCGGGACCGGAATCGGGCGACCGCCATCTCGCCCGAACTGGCGGACGCCCCCGAGCGGTGTCTGCCGGCGGGCGCCGGGGAACTGCCGATCATCGACGTGTGGACATGGCGCGATCCGCTGTTCGGCGGGAAGCTGATCAGCGAGGATCGGCGCGCCCGCTTGATCTCGGTCCGAGTCGCGAATGAGTTCCTCGCGATGGGCAACCAGGATCTGCTCGACCGCGTGGCCGACGAGATCGACGCGGTCCGCGATACGCTCGACGACGAGCAGCGTTCCGCGTTGTCGCTTGACGTCAGCGGATCGACGGCGGTCGGCGGCGACATGCTGCGCGCGGCGAAGGAGAGCATCGACGATACCGAACGGTTCACCGTGCTGCTCATCATCGTCATCCTGGGCTCGGTCTATCGGGCTCCCGCGCTGGTCCTGTTGCCGCTCGCCTCGATCGGCGTTTCGCTCGTCGTTTCGACCGGGCTGGTCGCCTGGCTCGCCGACCGGCCGTTCGAACCCCACGCCTTTTGGTCGTTCAAGGTCTTCACGACAACCCGCGTCTTCATCGTGACGATCCTCTTCGGAGCCGGAACCGACTTCTGTCTTTTCCTCATCGCGCGGTACCGCGAGGAGCTCGCTCGGGCGGCGGACATTCCCCGCGCGATGGCCGCGACGCTCGGCGGCGTCGGCGATGCGATCGCCGCGAGCGCGCTGACGACCATCGTCGGGCTCGCGATGATGGGATTCTCCGAGTTCGGGAAATTCCGTTACAGCGGACCGGTCATCGGCCTTTGCCTTTTTGTCACGACGATCGTCTGCTTGACGCTCACCCCCGCCCTGCTCGCCATCATCGGGCGCCGCGTCGATTGGCCGTTCGCGCCGAGGGTATATCGCGGAGAATCGGCGCGTGTGCCGAGCGGCGCGGGGATCTGGCGGTTCGTCGCGGAATGCGTGACGCGCCGGCCCGGCCTTGTCCTCGTCTCCGGCCTGCTCCTCATGGCGCCGCTCGCCGCGCGGGGCGTCGTCGCCGCCGACCATGTGACCTACGACATCGTTCGCGGACTCGGCGCCTCGCGACCGAGTCGCGTCGGCGCGGAAACGATGCGGAGGCATTTCCCGGTCGGCGAGAGCGGACCATTGACGCTCGTGATGCATCGGCCGGGCGCCGATTTCGAATCGGAACAGGGACGCGCGAAGGTCGGCGGTTGGGTGCGCGAACTCTACGCGGTCGACGGAGTCGAATCGGTGCGGAGCATCGTCGATCCGCTCGGCGCCTTCCCGCCCGGCCGTACGATCGGTCTCGCCGGCGAAGAGGACCGGATGCTCTGGGTCGCGAGGCCTCATCGAAAAACGTCGGCCGTCTTCATCGCGGGCACGTCGCGGTTCCCTCGGGACCTGACGCGGATCGACGTCGTCCTGCGCGATGATCCGTTCTCGCGCGCCGCGCTCGATACGCTCGAACGGATCGAAGCGATGTGGAACGCCCACGCGCGGGATCCCGGCTCGTTCTGGAACGGGTGCCCGCCCGCGTTCGCCGGTTCGACGGCCTCGGTGCGCGATCTCCGCGACGTGACGCTCGAAGATCGCAAGCGGATCGAGCGACTCGTGGTGATCGCGGTCTACCTCGTGCTGGTCGCCATCCTGCGCAAGCCGGTGATCAGCCTCTACCTGATCGCGTCGGTCCTGCTGACCTATCTGGTGACGATCGGCGCGACCGAGCTCTTCTTCCGGCGCGCGTACGGCGAGGACTACGTCGGGCTCGACTGGCGCGTGCCGCTCTATCTGTTCGTCATCCTCGTGGCGATCGGGCAGGATTACAATGTGTACCTCGTGACGCGCGTCGACGAGGAGCAAAAGAGGATCGGGCTCATTCCGGGCCTCCGATGGGCCGTGGTCCAAACGGGAGGGATCATCACGAGCTGCGGGATCATCATGGCCGGGACGTTCATCGCGATGACTTCCGCCGCGTGGGGCGGCGCGGTGCCCGATCGCCTGTCCTGGCTTCGCGAACGACTCGGCGCCGACGGCGGCCTGCGGGCGATCGTCGAGCTGGGGTTCGCCCTCGCGCTCGGCGTCTTGATCGACACGTTCCTGGTTCGCACGTTGTTGGTCCCCGCATTTCTGACGCTCGCGTGCCGTTTCCGCCGCGCTCGCGGGCTCTCCGGTCGTTCGGCGACGGGGGAACCGGACCCCGGACCGCCGTCGCACGCCCGGATCGCGCCAACGGAGCCCCCTCGATGACCCCCAAGGAAACGCTCGCCCTTTGCCGCGAAAAGGAAGTGAAGGCCGTCGACTTCCGGTTCATGGACTTTCCCGGCCTTTGGCAACACACGACGATTCCGGTGGGACACCTGACCGAGGACGTCTTTGAGGACGGACTTGGCTTCGATGGTTCGAGCATCCGCGGCTGGCGGGCGATCAACGAAAGCGACATGCTGATCGTGCCGCAGCCGAACACGGCGTTCCTCGACCCGTTCACCGACGTGCCCACGCTCGTACTCATCTGCAACATCCAGGACCCGATCACGCGCGAGGACTATTCGCGCGATCCCCGCAACGTCGCCCGCAAGGCGGTGAACTACCTGCGGGGCACGGGAATCGCGGACACGGCGTATTTGGGTCCGGAGGCCGAGTTCTTCGTCTTCGACAACGCGAGGTTCGACCAGCGCGCGAACGAGGCGTTCCATTTCCTGGACAGCGTCGAGGGCGAATGGAATCGCGGCCGGGACGAGCGGCCCAACCTCGCCTTCAAGATCCGGCACAAGGAAGGTTATTTCCCGGTTCCGCCCGCCGATCACTTGATGGACCTCCGCACCGAGATGATGCAGGCGATGATCGCGTGCGGGCTCGACGTGGAGTGCCACCACCACGAGGTCGCGACGGGCGGCCAGTGCGAAATCGACCTGCGCTACGCCGACCTCCTCCGGATGGCCGACCAACTCCTGATCTACAAATACGTCGTCAAGAACGTGGCGCGGCGCCGCAACAAGACGGCGACGTTCATGCCCAAGCCGCTGTTCGGCGACAACGGATCGGGCATGCATGTCCATCTGTCGCTCTGGAAGAACCACCAGCCGCTCTTCGCCGGGTCCGGATACGCGGGGCTCAGCGAGACGGCCCTCCACGCGATCGGCGGCCTGCTCCGGCACGCCCCGTCGGTGCTCGCCTTCTCCAATCCCACGACGAACAGCTACAAGCGACTCGTCCCGGGCTATGAAGCGCCGGTGCACTTGGCCTATTCGCAGAGGAACCGGTCGGCGGCGTGCCGCATCCCGATGGTCAGTCCGGACCCCAAGGCGAAACGGGTCGAATTCCGGTGCCCGGATCCGAGCTGCAATCCGTATCTCGCGTTCTCGGCCATCCTGATGGCGGCGATCGACGGGATTCAGAACAAGCTCGACCCCGGAGCGCCGCTCGATAAGGACATCTACGACCTGCCCCCCGAGGAATCGCGGGGCGTTCCCAAGACGCCCGGCTCGCTGGACGAGGCACTCCGCGCGCTCGAATCCGACCACGATTTCCTCCTTCGGGGCGACGTATTCACGCGGGACGTCATCGACACATGGATCGCGTACAAGCGCGCGGCCGAGGTGGACGCGATGCGTTTGCGTCCGCACCCCTACGAGTTCTGTCTTTATTTTGATATCTAGGACGTGCGGCGCGCGCCGCGTCCGCGGCGGGTTCGAGCGCCGTCGCGGATGGCCGTCGCGAAAAACGGAGACGATCGCATGCCCATCACAGCCGAAACGCTCGGCGAACTCGCCCGCTGGGACACGCCGACGATTTGCAACGTGATCGAGCTGTTCGACATCCGGCCCAGGGATCAAGGCTACATGGATCATCGGATCCGCTCGGCGTTTCCCGAACGGCCTCCGATGGTCGGATTCGCGGCGACCGCCGGATTTCGATCGGCCGCTCCGCCGGGGACGGGTGACGCCTACGGCAGCATCGAGAAACAGCTCGAACAGTTCGCGTCGGTGGACGGACCGCCCGTCGTCGTCTTCCAGGACATGGACGATCCTCCCGTCGCGGCCGTGTTCGGCGAAGTCATGTGCTCGACCTACCAGGCGTTCGGCGCGGCCGGGTTGGTGACGAACGGCGCCGGACGCGATCTGCTTCAGGTCGCCGCGCTCGGCTTCCCCGTATTCACCGGCTCGACAATCTGTTCGCACGCCTATTGCCATATCCTGCATGTCGGACTTCCTGTCCGAATCGGCGGGTTGGTCGTACGGACGGGCGACCTCCTGCACGGGGACGCGAACGGCGTCACGAATATCCCCATCGAGATCGCCACCGAGGTCGCGGCGATCGCCGGCGAGTTCGTCTCGGCCGAGGAACTGATGCTGCGTTATGTGAAATCGGACGAACCGAAACGCGTCGAGCGGTTCCGCGAACTGCGGGCCGAATTCCAGTCGGTCGCGGGTCGGCTTCGACAGCGCGTCGCGCTCAAGGGAAAGGACCTCGCATGATCGTCGGTGTTCCGCGGGAGATCAAACGGGACGAGTACCGTGTCGCCATGTTGCCCGTCGGCGTCGAGGAGTTGGTTCGGGCTCGGCACCGCGTGCTGATCGAAACAGGAGCCGGAACGGGGTCCGGCCTCACCGACGCGTCGTACGCGGACGTGGGCGCCGAGCTCGTCGAAGGGCCGGATGCGATCTTCGGGCAGGCCGACTTGATCGTCAAAGTCAAGGAGCCGCAACCCGAGGAGTATCCTCGGCTGCGCCCTGGCCAGATCCTCTTCACCTACTTCCATTTCGCGGCGAGTCGCGAGCTCACCGACGCCATGCTCGCCGGTCAAGCGACATGCGTCGCCTACGAGACGCTGCGCGACGACGCCGGCCGTTTGCCCCTGTTGACTCCGATGAGCGAGGTGGCGGGGAGGATGAGCATTCAGGAAGGCGCGAAATATCTGGAGCGGCCGCAGATGGGGCGCGGCATTCTGCTTGGCGGCGTACCCGGCGTCGCTCCCGCCCACATCACGATCCTGGGTGGAGGCGTCGTCGGCGCGAATGCGGCCAAGATCGCCGCGGGATTCAACGCCGACGTCGCCATCCTGGACATCAACATGGACCGCCTGCGCTACCTGGCCGACGTCATGCCGCCCAACGTCAACGTGCTCTACAGCGATCGCCACACGATCCGCGAGGAACTCAAACTCGCCGATCTCGTCGTCGGCGCCGTGTTGATCCCCGGCGCCAAGGCGCCTTCGCTCATTTCCCGCGAACACCTCAAGTTCATGAAGCCCGGCAGCGTCATCATCGACGTCGCCATCGATCAAGGCGGCTGCGTCGAGACCAGCAGGCCGACGACGCACAGCAGCCCGACGTACATCGAGGAAGAGGTGGTGCATTATTGCGTGACGAACATGCCGGGCGCGGTCGGAAGGACGAGCACGTTCGCGCTCTGCAACGTGACGCTTCCCTGGGTGCTCCGCATCGCCGACCTCGGCCTCGATCAGGCCGTCCGCCGCTTCGCGCCGATCGGAACGGCCGTGAACATCCACGCGGGCCGCGTCACGAACCAGGCGGTCGCCGAGACGTTTTCACTCGCGTTCGAGCCGTTTTTCCGTTCCTCCTGACGAATCAATCCTTGAATGTCCGATGTTTTCCGGGTGCCGATCGGAGCCCCGCGAGCCCTCGGACGATGGAGTTGGAACCATGCGTGCGCCGGCTCTTGTGGGAATCCTCATGGGGAGCGACAGCGATTGGCCGAAGATCCGCAAGGCGCGCGAAGCGCTCGAGGAATTCGGCGTGCCTTCCGAGGCCCATGTGATGAGCGCGCATCGGACGCCGCGCGCGGTCGCGGAATACGCGAGCGGGGCGGCCGATCGGGGCATCCGCGTCCTGATCGCCGCCGCCGGCGGTTCGGCCCACCTCGCGGGCGTCGTCGCCGCGCACACGACGCTGCCCGTGATTGGTATCCCCGTCCCGACCGATGAGCTGGGAGGTCTTGATTCACTCCTTTCGACCGTTCAGATGCCTGGCGACGTGCCGGTCGTGAGCGTGGCCGTCGGCATGGGCGGGCCCCGCAACGCGGGCCTCTTCGCCGTCCAAATCCTGGCACTCTCCGACACCGCGCTCGCCGAACGGCTTCGCGCATTCAAGGAGAGCCTGGCGAAAAAGATCGCGTCGAAGGACGCCGCGTTCCAACGTATGCTGGGCGGCGCCGAAGATGGCGCCAAGCCCGCCTGATCGCCCCCGAAACGGTTCGCCATCGGACTCGCCCACTGTCATCGAGGCGCCATGGACGCGGAGATTCCAAAAAAGGTCGAATCGGTTCGTTGGGTCGGCGATACGTCCGGCAGACTCGTCCTCGTCGATCAAACGCGTCTGCCGCTGGAGTTCGTCGAGCGGACCTGCGAGGAGGTTTCCGACGTATGGGAGGCGATCCGCGCGCTGCGGGTGCGCGGAGCGCCCGCGATCGGGATCGCGGCCGCGTATGGAGTCTGCCTGGGTATGCGTCCCCACGTCGCGGCGCCGCGGCGCGCGTTCCTCGAATCGCTCGATTCGGTGCACGCCTATCTCGCATCGAGCCGTCCGACGGCTGTGAACTTGTTCTGGGCGCTCGACCGCATGCGCGATGCGGCGCGCCGAATGCCCGACACCGAGCCGCTCGACCCGCTGCGCCGACTGCTCGACGAAGCGACGGCGATCCACGCCGAGGATCGCGAGACGTGCCGTGCGATCGGACGGAACGGAGCATCGCTCTTCGCCGACGGCCAAGGCGTCCTGACGCATTGCAACGCCGGCGGATTGGCGACCTCCGAATACGGAACCGCGCTCGCCGTCCTCTTCACCGCGCAAGACCAGGGTAAGCGGCTGCGGGTCTTCGTCGACGAAACGCGACCCTTGTTGCAGGGCGCTCGGCTTACCGCCTGGGAACTCGGCCGGCGCGGCATCCCGGCGACATTGATCTGCGATTCCATGGCGGCGCAGGTCATGCGAGAACGGAAAGTCCACGCGGTCATCGTCGGCGCCGATCGCATCGCGGCCAACGGAGACACCGCCAACAAGATCGGAACCTACGGACTTGCCGTCCTCGCGCATGCGCACGGCATTCCGTTCCACGTTGCCGCGCCGTGTTCGACGTTCGATTGGGATCTGCCGGACGGTGATGGAATACCGATCGAGGAACGCGCCGCGGAGGAGATCACCGAGGGCTTCGGCCGGCGCACCGCGCCGTACGGAGTCGACGTCTACAATCCGGCGTTCGATGTGACACCCGCTCGGTTCATCTCGGCAATTGTGACCGAGCGGGCCGTGATCCAGCCCGTCACGGCCGAACGCATCGCCCGCGTGCTCGGCTCGCGATAGAGCGTCCTCCCGGCCACGCGCTCCGCCCTTTGCCGCATCGTTCGCGAACCGGGTATGGCCTCCGGGATCGGGTCCGGCCACGACGACGCCGAAGCCGCGTTCGTCCGCGCCGTTTCGCGAATCGGGTTCATCCCCGGATTGCGGGGATTCCGCCCGGGAATTCAAAAACGCGAACGGTCCGCCGGGCGCTCGTTCGGCAAGACCCATGAGCGATCGGCATGCCGCAGAACCGGCCGCAAAGGAAGAAAGCGAGCCACTACGGCGTCAATCGTCGCCGCAACGGAGGCATCGCCACCCGTCGAGACCCCCGAGGTTTGGTTGACGATACATCGTCCAATCTGCTAGACTCGCCCCTTCTTCTCGGCCGAATCGGCCCCATCAATGCTTGGAATCGGTGAAAGAGAACTCACGACATGGCGAAAAAACCGGCTCGCGGCGGAACGCGGATGATCTACTACTTCGGCAAGACGCGCACCGACGGCAAGGGTGTGTCGAAAGCGATCCTCGGCGGAAAGGGCGCCAATCTCGCGGAAATGACGAGCATCGGATTGCCCGTCCCTCCCGGTTTCACGATCACCACCGAAGTCTGCGATCTCTATTACAAATCGGGTCAAAAGCTCCCCGACGCCTTGATGGAGTCGGTTCGATCGAATATCCGAACTCTGGAAGAGGAGCTCGGCAAGCGGTTCGGCGACGACCAAAACCCGCTCCTCGTTTCGGTGCGATCGGGCGCGGCCGCGTCGATGCCCGGCATGATGGACACGATCCTCAACTTGGGGCTGACCGACCAATCGGTGCGCGGTCTCGCGAAGGCGACGGGCAACGAACGATTCGCGTTCGATGCCTACCGTCGGCTGATCAACATGTTCGGCGACGTGGTGATGGAGGTCCATCACGATCGGTTCGAGGCGGAGTTCCAACGCATCAAGCAGCGGTACAAGGCCCGATTGGACACGGACGTTCCGGCCGAGGGGCTCCGGGAACTGTGTCAGGCGTACGCGGAGGTCTATCGATCGCACACGGGCCATCCGTTTCCCCAGGATCCGATGGAGCAGCTCGAGCGGGCGATCGAGGCCGTTTTCCGAAGTTGGCGGACGCCTCGCGCCGTTCGGTACCGGGAAGTCGAGAATATCCGCGGGCTGCTCGGCACGGCCGTGAACGTCCAATCGATGGTCTACGGCAACATGGGCGATGATTCGGGCACGGGTGTCGCCTTCACGCGCGATCCGTCGACGGGCAAGAACGAATTCTACGGCGAGTTCCTCGTCAATGCTCAGGGCGAGGACGTCGTGGCGGGCATCCGAACGCCGTCGCATGTTTCGGAAATGAGGAAATGGAACAAGGTCGTCTACAAGCAATTGCTCGACATCAAGGAGATTCTCGAAAAGCACTACCGGGACATGCAGGACATCGAGTTCACGATTGAGCGAGGCACGCTCTTCATGTTGCAAACGCGCACGGGCAAGCGCACCGGCGCCGCGGCGGTCAAGGTCGCGTGCGACATGGTCGCGGAGGGGCTCATCGAGGAACGAGCGGCGGTCGTGCGCATTCCCGCGAACGATCTGACCCAGCTCCTTCTTCCGAGTTTCGACGGCGCGGCGAAGCGCGCCGCGCGCGAGTCGGTCTTGACGAGGGGTTTGCCCGCGTCGCCCGGCGCCGCGGTCGGAAAGCTGGCGTTTACGGCCGAGGAGGCCGTTCAGCGGGCGCGCGACGGTGAGGCCGTGTTGCTCGTCCGCAAGGAGACGAGTCCCGAGGACGTCGACGGCATGCACAGCGCGGTGGGAATCCTGACCAGCACGGGCGGCATGACGAGCCACGCGGCGGTCGTCGCCCGGGGATGGGGCCGATGCTGCGTGGCCGGCGCGAGCGAAATCGAAATCAACGAGAAGGCCCGCAAGATCACCGTCAAGGGAAAGACGTTTTCACACGCCGACACGTTGTCGATCGACGGTTCCACGGGTGAAGTGATGGCTGGGGCGGTGCCGACGAGCATTCCGAAATTGTCCGGGGACTTCGCCAAGGTCATGGCGTGGGCCGACAAGTACCGCCGTTTGGCCGTCCGCACCAACGCCGATACGCCCGCCGACGCGAAGCGGGCCCGCGAATTCGGCGCTCAGGGGATCGGTCTTTGCCGAACCGAGCACATGTTCTTCCAGGACGACCGTATCGCGGCGATGCGCGAGATGATTCTGGCCGAGGACGAACCGGCTCGCCGCAAAGCGCTCGACAAGCTCCTTCCGTTCCAGCGGCAGGATTTCATCGGCATTTTCACCGCGATGGCGGGGCTCCCCGTCACCGTCAGGCTGCTCGATCCGCCGCTGCACGAGTTCCTCCCGCACGAACCGAAGGCCCAGGCGGAACTCGCGAAGATCATCGGCGTTTCACCGGCCCGCGTCAAAGCGCGGGTCGCACAGTTGCACGAAGCCAACCCGATGCTCGGCCACCGCGGTTGCCGGTTGAGCGTCACCTATCCCGAGATCCTCGAGATGCAGGTGCGGGCGATCGTTGAGGCGACGATCCACTGCGGGAACAAGAAGGTCGACGCGCGCCCCGAGATCATGATCCCGCTCGTCGGCATGGCCGCCGAACTCAGGACACTCCGCGCGTTGACCGAATCGACGATCGCGAAAGTCGTCGCCGAGAAGAAATGCAAACGAGAGCTCGATATCCTGATCGGAACGATGATCGAGGTCCCCCGCGCGGCGCTGACCGCGAACGAGATCGCGGAGTTCGCGGAATTCTTCAGTTTCGGAACGAACGACCTGACTCAGATGACGTTCGGCTTCAGCCGGGACGATATCGGCTCGTTCCTGCCGGACTACTTGAGGCGCGAGATCCTGCATGTCGATCCGTTCCAATCGCTGGACGCGGCGGGCGTCGGACAGCTTGTGCGAATGGGTGTCGCGAAGGGGCGGGCCGCCCGGTCCGGCCTGAAGGTCGGCATTTGCGGCGAGCACGGCGGGGATCCCGATTCCGTCAAGTTCTGCCACGGCGCGGGACTCGATTACGTGAGCTGTTCGCCGTTCCGGGTGCCGATCGCCCGTCTCGCGGCCGCCCAAGCATCGCTCGAACAGACGACGAAGACGGAATCGGTCGGCGAATAGGGACCCGGTCCGCCCGTTCGCTTCGAATGAGGATCCTTAACGATGTCAGCGCGCGACCTCTATCGTGAAGCCGAAATACTCAAGAACGAAGGGAAACTCGCCGAGGCCGTTGTGAAATACGACGAGGTGCTCGCCGAGGATCCTTCGTTCGCGTTGGCGTTGCACGCGTCGGCCGTCGCCTGCGCGGCGCTCGGCGAATACGAACGGGCGATCGAGTACGCGCAGCGCGCCTGCGCGCTCGAACCGACCGATCCGTTCGCCTTCATGTCGCTCAGCGTCACCTTCCGGCGCGCCTTCGAAGGGACGCGGATCCATCGGTATATCCAGCTCGCCGAGGACGCCATGGCCCGCTCCAACGCGTTGCGGATGCCGTAGGCCGCGTTCCGCGCCCGGTGTCCGGGCGAGGAAAATCCGGGCGAGGAATCGGGCGGCCGAAGTCGTGTTGGAGGTCGATCGGGAATCCGCTAGACTGACGGCCCTATCGACCCACGCGATCGATGCGATCGCAGTCACGTCTTCGACCGAACAGGGAGGGAACCCATGGCGACGACACGGATCCCGTTGAGCCGATCCGAAGAAGGCCTTCGCAACCTTGAACGGAAGCTCGACATGAGCACGGCCGAGATCGGGTTGACGGTCCGGACGACGAATTGCCTTGAGGAGAAGGGCATTTTCACGGTCCGCGAGCTGCTTCAAAATTCGCGCGACGATTTGCTGGGCATTTCCAATTTCGGCGAAAAGACGCTCGAGGAAGTCTACCAGGCGCTCGAGGCGATCGGATTCCATCGCGCGAACCGTTCGACGCATGTCGCAAAGTAGCGTGGGCTTAAGCCCATGCGATTGACTTCGCGTCGGCTGAAGCCGCCGCCACCGTCTTGACTTTCCCCTGCGTCGGCTGAAGCCGACGTTACTTTGGGTGGTGTTCGGTATCGCACGAGGCGATCAAGGGCCGTCCGTGGATCGACCACCATGCGTCGAATGTGGCGCGGCGTTGCGAACGGCCCGAAGGCGTTTTCGCCATCGGCGCGCGTCCGAGCGGCGAAGCACGCCCTCGTATTGCTCGAACGCCGCCGCCGCCGCGCGCCGCGACCCGCAACGCGTGGATCGGCTCGACGTCGCCGTTCGCCCTCCGAGCCGCGCGACGCAGCAGGCGGCGAACGTCGCGAACGCGATGCGCGAGCGAGCGGCGAACCGCGTCGGTCATCGACGATCGACTCGACAATCGTGGGATCCGTTTCATCACCGAGCCCGTCCCTCGATCCAACGAACGGAGCTATCCCCGAGGACGCCCGTCCGGCTATCATGGGGTCACGCGACTATTGTGATTGGAGGGACGGAAGGTATGGATATTCTGGCTTCCTTGACGGATGCCCAGCGGGTCGCGGTCACGCACGTGGAAGGGCCGATGCTCGTCCTCGCGGGGCCGGGGAGCGGAAAAACGCGGGTGGTGACGCATCGAATCGCCCACCTGTTGCGGGAAGGCGTCTGGCCGTCGCAGATCCTGGCGTTGACGTTCACCAACAAGGCCGCCGATGAAATGTCCCGGCGGATCGAACGCATGGCGCCCGGGCGGCGCGTCTGGGTCTCGACGTTCCACCGTTTTTGTGCACGCCTCCTGCGTGAGTTCGCGCCGCTTGTCGGACTCGAAGCGAACTTCTCGATCTACGACGCGGACGCGAGCGTCGACGTCGTCAAGCGGGCGATCGACGAGGCCGACGTGCGGGCGAAGTTCGTGACGCCCGACCGAATCGCTCGCCGGATCAGCGCGGCGAAAGGCGACCTTGTTTCGGCCGAGCAAATGGCCGAATGCGCGCGCGATCCGTTGACGACGCAGGTCGCCCATGTCTATCCCGTCTATCAAAAGCTGTTGCTCAAGGCGAACGCCGTCGACTTCGACGACCTGCTCGTCCATGTCGCCACCCTGCTGCGCGACAACGAGGCGCTCCGCTCGGCGCTCGACGGCCGCTATCGGTTCGTGCTGGTCGACGAGTATCAGGACACGAACGCCGCGCAATTCGCCATCGTGCGAGGTCTTTCCGTCGACCATCCGAATCTCGCCGTGACGGGCGATCCCGATCAGTCGATTTACGGATGGCGGGGCGCGAGCATCCGAAACATCCTCGATTTCGAGTCCAAGTATCCGAAGGCCCGCGTCGTTCGGCTCGAAGAGAATTTCCGCAGCTCGCGGCGCATCGTGGGCGTGGCCGCCCATCTGATCGCGTTCAACAAGAATCGGAAGCCCAAGACGCTGTTCACGCACAACGCGATCGGCGAGCGGGTGCGTCTGGCGCGCTACGCGTCGTGGACGGACGAAGCGCAGGACATCGGCGCGCGGATCGCGGCGGAGGTCGCGGCGGGCCGCCGGCCCGGCGACTTCGCCGTGTTCTTTCGGATCAACGCGCTGAGCCGTTCGATCGAACAGGCCCTTCGAGTCGCCGGCGTTCCGTATCAGGTGGTGCGCGGGCTCGAGTTTTACAAGCGACGCGAAATCAAGGATCTGCTCGCCTACCTGCATCTGCTGAATAACCCCCGCGACGACGAGGCGTTTCGAAGGGCCATCCAGACGCCGCCGCGCGGAGTCGGCCGCCAGACCCTCGCGCGACTCGACCTCTTCGCGCGCGACGCCGGCATGAGCCTCCCGCGCGCCGCGCGGGAACCCGCACTCCAGGGCCTCGTCGGCGCCCGGCCCGCCGCCTCGCTCCGCGCATTCACCCAGCTCGTGGACCGGCTCGTTTCGCGGGTCGGCTCGCCCGTCGAACAGATCCTCCGGGCGATCGTCGAGGAAACGGGGTTCCGCGAGTACCTGAAAGAGGCCGAGGATCTTCCCGACGTCGATCGATGGGCGAACGTCGAGGAGTTCCTCAGCGAAGCGCGCGAGTTCGACGCGAATCAGTCCGAGGGGCCGTGGCTCGAGGCATTCCTCGAACGAGCCGCCCTTTTCAGCGACACCGATCAATGGGACGCCGAGGCGTCGCGCGTGTCGCTCATGACGCTGCACGCCGCGAAAGGCCTCGAGTTCCCCTCCGTGTTCATCATCGGCCTCGAGGAAGGTCTGCTGCCCCATGAACGGAGCCGATATGACGCGGATGGCCTCGAAGAGGAGCGACGCCTCTTTTTTGTCGGCATCACCCGCGCGCGGGAATCGCTCCAGATCAGCCACGCGGATCTCCGCATGTGGTCGGGAAACTCCAGGTACACGGTCACCAGTTCATTCTTGAGCCAGCTTCCCGTCTCCGACTTGGAACTCGCCGGATATGGACCGTTTGGCGCTCGCCATCGCGCGAACGCGTCGCCGGGGCGTGGGGATCCGCGGCCCGCTCCCGGTTCCGACGCATGGGACGCCATCGATGAAGAGCCGCCCGACGATGTGGTTACGGTCGAGGTGAACGAGCGAGAGGGCCGTGCGAAAACGAAGCCGTCCGACGACGGCGGCGCGACGCGCATCCGGACGGCGTCCGATTTGGGCGGCGCCGGGACGGCGCGCCGAGCGAAAGAGGCGTCGCGGCGAGAGAAGGCCGAGCGATTCTCGGAGGGAATGCTCGTAAAACACCCCGACTATGGGTTGGGGCGGATCGTCGCGCTGAGCGGATCGGGCGCGAAACGCATGGCCACGATCCGATTTTTCGCGGAACCCGATCGGGACCACCGCTTCCAACTCGCGTTCAGCGCGCTGATTCCGGTCGGCGCGCCGACGCAGTGACGCCGCGATCCGACCCGCTCACTCCTCCCGCCTTCCCCGCAATGCCGTGTGTCCGCTATCGCTCCTGGAATGACCATCCATGTCGAAGGCCTACCCCAAGATCGCCGCTTTGCGGGACGTGACCGCCTTTCGCGAGCGGCTCCGAGCCTTGCGCATCGCGATTCCGGCGGATGACCGCATCCTGCGAGCCGACGAGGAATCGCCCCTGGCGCGACCGATCGATGTCGGCGGTTTTCGAGTGGGGAACCGATGGTGCGTCCATCCGATGGAAGGATGGGACGCGGGTCCGGATGGTTTTCCATCCGAGCTGACCCTTCGGCGATGGCGCCATTTCGGGATCAGCGGAGCGAAGTGGATTTGGGGCGGTGAAGCGGCCGCCGTATGTCCCGAGGGCCGCGCCAATCCGCGGCAAACCATGGCCACCCCCGGACACCTTGAGGGCCTGAGCTCGCTCCGCGAAACGCTCGCGAACGCGCATGTGGAACGATACGGCTCCGACGACGGCCTCTTCGTCGGGCTCCAGCTCACCCATTCCGGGCGATTCTGCCGACCGAACTCGAACCGCATGGAACCGCGCATCGCCTACCACCATCCCCTGCTCGACGCGAGATTCGGCATCGATCCGCGCGACGATTCCGTGGTCCTTACCGATGACGAAGGTCACCGGGTGATCGACGCGTACGTCGCGTCCGCGCGCGCGGCGCGGCGAGCGGGATTCGCGTTTGTCGACGTCAAATGTTGCCACGGCTATTTGCTGCACGAGTTCCTGAGCGCGAGGCGCCGAACCGGTCCGTTCGGCGGGGATCTCGACGGACGTTCGCGCATGCTCGCCACGATCGTGGACCGCATCCGCCAGGAGGTCCCGGGACTCCAGGTCGTCGTACGGATGAGCGTCTTCGACTCGCCGCCGTTCATCATGGGCGAGATCGCCGGACGACCCGTGGACTACGCGCATCTGGCGCCGTATGACTGCGCGTTTGGCGTCGACCCGAATGACCCGCTCCGCATCGACCTCGATGAACCGATCCGGCTCATCGGCAAGCTGCGATCGATGGGAGTGACCGCGATCAACGTCACGTGCGGAAGTCCGTACTACAATCCCCACATGCAACGGCCGGCGATCTTCCCGCCCAGCGACGGATACGCGCCGCCCGAGGACCCGCTCGTCGGCGTCGCGCGGCAGATCGACGCGGCCCGGCGCTGCCAGGCGGCCTATCCCGATCTTCCGATGGTCGGAACCGGATACACGTATTTGCAGGACTACTTGCCGCACGTCGCCCAAGCGGTCGTTCGAGACGCTTGGATCGGGTCGGTTGGAATCGGGCGGATGGTGCTTTCCTACCCGGAACTGCCCGACGATTGCCTTCGCCTCGGAAAACTCACGAGAAAAAAGGTCTGCCGCACGTTCAGCGATTGCACGACCGCGCCGCGAAAGGGCCTGGTTTCCGGTTGCTTTCCGCTCGATCCGTTCTACAAGAATCGCCCCGAGGCGGACGCGTTGTTTGACGCGAAACAGGCCGACGAACGACACGGACAGACCGACGATTGAACAACACAAGGGGTGCGGGATGGACACGACGCTGGGTGTGGGGCTGATCGGTTCGGGTTTCGTATCCAGGATCCACGCCGAGTCGCTGTCGGCGTGCCCTCGCGCCCGGCTGCTCGCCGTCGCCTCGCGATCGACGGCCCGCGCGGCGGGACTGGCGGACCGGTTCGGGATTCCCGAGGCGGTGAACGATTACCGAGCGTTGCTCGAACGGCCGGATATCGACATGGTCGTCATCGGCGTTCCGAACGATCTTCACGGTCCCATCGTGGTCGACGCGGCCTTGGCCGGGAAACAGATCGTGATCGAGAAGCCCCTCTGCCTGAATCTCGCCGAGGCGGACCGGATGATCGCGGCGTGCCGGTCGGCGCGGGTGAAGCTGATGTACGCCGAGGAACTCTGTTTCGCGCCGAAATACGTGCGACTGAAACAGCTCGCCGATTCCGGCGCGCTCGGCGCGCTGACCTTGATCAAGCAATCCGAAAAGCACGACGGTCCGCACGCCGATCATTTCTGGGACGTCGATCGGTCGGGAGGCGGCGTCACCATGGACATGGGCTGCCATGCCGTCGAGTTCTTCCGGTGGATGCTCGACCGGCCGCCCATCCGATCGGTCTACGCGCAGATGAGTACGCAAGTGCACGGCAACCGGACGCGCGGGGATGACAACGCCATCCTGATCGTGGAATTCGCGAACGGAGTCGTTGGGATGGCCGAGGAAAGCTGGACGAAGCCGGGCGGAATGGACGATCGGGCCGAGCTCTTCGGCTCGGCGGGCGTGGCATACGCCGATCTGCTGCGCGGCAACGCGATTGAAACCTACAGCGCCGTCGGTTACGACTATGCGGTGGAAAAGAGCGGTTCGACGGTCGGATGGAGTTTCCCGATCTACGAAGAGGCGTGGAACTACGGATTCCCCCAGGAGATGGCCCACTTCGTCGATTGCGTGCTCGACGACCTCGTTCCGCGCGTGACGGGTGATGACGGTCGAGCGGTACTCGAAGTGATTTTCGCGGCCTACGAATCCGCGCGAACGGGCCGCAAGATCGCATTGCCGTTTTCCAGCGATGCGAGACGCCCGATCGACCTCTGGAAACCCGCCTGATCGCCCTACGGATGCTCCGCGTGCCCGTTTTGTGTCATCCGGCGACCGTGAGCCGCGATGAATGCCGAAATATGAGATCCCCCGCGTGCGAGGTTCCGATGCGAGCGATGCCGAGACGATTCTGTGGAGTGTGGACGCCTTCGATGGCGGCCGATCGAGGGCCCGCGGTCGGCGTCGGAACGCGGCGCCGAGCGGCCTTCGCGTCGGTTGCGATCGTCGTCGGGATCGCGGCCGGCGCGGCGCTCGCCGTCGCGACTCGTTCGGCGCGAGCGGATGGCGAGCTTCCCGTTCGGGATGGGCTTGACCTTTGGCTCGACGCGGCCGGGATCAACGCGGCGCGGGCCGCCGGCGGCCAACCCGCGCTGGAATCCGGCGCCTCGCTCGACGCATGGCCCGATGCCTCGGGTCATGATCGGCACCTGACGCAATCGGAACCGGCGTCGCGCCCGACGCTGCATGCCGCGGAAGGCGGCTGGTTTGTTCGATTCGACGGCGACAACGACGCGCTGCGCCGCGCCGCCGAACCCGCCGCTCGGGAATCGCTCACCGTCTTCCTTGTCGCGGCGCCTCACGCGAATCCCGGCGATTTCCGGGGACTCTTGGCCACGAACGCCCCCGACAAACGCGACTATCAATCGGGCCTGACCATCGATCTCGGGCCGGGTCCGACCCTGTCGTTCGAGCAACTCAACGTGGAAGGCATCGGATTCGGAGGCGCGCGGAACCTGCGTCAAGGCGCGGACCCTTTCGGAACGCTCCACACGATCGAGGCGGTTATCGACGGCGCCTCGCGCGAGGTGCGGCTCTTGATGGACGGCAAGCCGGAGGGCTCGCGGCCGTTCGAACGGTCGCCCCTATCGCTCGAACCCATCACCATCGGAGCCCGGTTCTACACGAACGGCCCCGGGGAACAGATCGTGCGCGGGTTTGCCGCGGCGGATATCGCCGAGATTCTCGTTTACGGACGCGTGCTGAACGCCGCGGAATCCGATGCGGTGCGCGGCTATTTGAAGTCGAAATACGCGAAACTGGCCGGCGTCCTGCCAAGCCTCATTCCCCGTGAACGGCGACTCGGCATTCCGCTGGTCAAAGTCGAGCATCCGCCCGACGTGCGGATGCTCTTGCCGGGGTTCTCGGTTCACGAACTGCCCGTCGCCGTCACCAACGTCAACAACGTTCGGTTCCGAGAGGACGGCAAACTGGTCACGCTCGGCTACAACGGCGATGTGCACCTGCTGAGCGACACGAATGGGGACGGTCTCGAGGACCGCGCCGAGCCGTTTTGGAAGAACGCGGGGACCATCCGCGGACCGATCGGGATCGTCTTGACCAAGGCCGGCGATCCGCGCGGCCGCGGGCTGTTCGTTTCGAGCAAGGGAAAGGTCTCCCTGATCGTCGATACGGACGGCGACGACCGAGCGGACAAGGAAATCGTCGTCGCGTCCGGATGGAAGGAGATCGCCCAAAACGTCGACGCGGTCGGGCTCGCCATGGACGCCGGCGGGAACCTCTATTTCGGTCTCGGTACGGCGAACTACGCGAACGCCTACCTGATCGACGACCAAGGAAAAGCGGCGTACGACATCGGAAGCGAGCGGGGGACCGTCCAAAAAGTCTCGGCCGATTTCAGCAAGCGGGAGACGGTCTGTACGGGAATCCGTTTTCCGATCGCCTTCGCGTTCAATGACCGGGGCGACCTTTTTTGCACGGAGCAGGAGGGCGCGACGTGGCTTTCGAACGGCAATCCGTTCGATGAACTGCTGCACATCCGCCCGGGCCTGCACTACGGGTTTCCGCCCCGCCATCCGCGCCACAATCCGGGGGTGCTCGACGAACCATCGACGTATGACTACGGTCCGCAGCACCAATCCACGTGCGGCATGGTGTTCAACGAAGGCGTCCATGGCGGCCCGGTGTTCGGTCCCGCCTCGTGGAGAGGGGACGCGATCGTCTGTGGTGAATCGCGGGGCAAGATCTGGCGCACGCGCATCGTGCCCTCGCCGTCGGGATATGTCGCCGACTCCCAGCTCATCGCATGCCTCCAGATGCTCACGGTCGACGCGTGCGTCGCGCCGAACGGGGATCTGGTGGTCGCATGCCATTCCGGGCCTCCCGATTGGGGAACCGGACCGACGGGAATCGGCAAGGTGTTTCGAATCCGTCCGGATGCGGGCACCGTGCCGCGCCCGATTGCGGCGTGGGCCGAGTCGGATCGTGAAGTGCGGATCGCGTTCGACGGCGCGCTGGCCCCCGAGATGCTCAGCGGTATGGGCCAACGGTTGCGGATCGAGTTCGGCGCGTATGTGCGGGCCGGGGACCGATTCGAGAACCTCATGCCGCCGTATGCGGTCGTGCAGCGGCAGCGGATCGCGCCCCGATGGGAACTCGCCGTGCTCGGCGTTTCGGTCACCAACGACTGGCGAACGATGGTGATCCGAACGGCGCCGATGGCTCCCGGCTCGCACTACGCCGTCACGATGCTCGATTGGAATCGGGCGAACGCGGGCGACGCCGTCCCGTCCGATGCCGCGATCGACGTGGACTTCTCCCTTCATGGAGTCGCCGCGACATGGCGGCCCGCCGAGGGGACGGCCGAACCGGCGTGGTCCGGCCGGCTTCCCCATCCCGACATGGCCGTCGCGCGGCGCCTTCTCGAAGGCAGCGCGCACCACGAACCCCTCTGGCGCGCCCTCGCCCTTCCAGGCACGCTGACGATCGAGGCCCAGGTCGACCTTCGCGATATTTATCGACCGGCGGTCCAGCCCGGCGCGACGATCGATTACGAATGGCCCAAGGAGACCGCGACTCTGAGGATCGCGGCGGGCCGGCCGATCGTCGTTCGGACGGGCGGGACCGAAACGACCGCCGAACCGGCGACGGCGACGGGTTCCATTTTCGAAGCGCGCATCGAAGCGGGCGAAACGCCGAACGCGGTCCCCGTGACCGTATCGATCGCGACGGGAAATGGAAGTGACCGATTTCTGTCATGGTCCGTTTCAACGAACGAGAACGCCGAGCCTCGCCCGATCGCCGTGCGGCGCTTCCTGCCTCCCTGGATCGACGCGAGCCCAAGCGCCGCCGATCCGGTTCCATCCGGTCCGCCGTCCGTCCCGCCCGAATTGGCGGGTGGAAACTGGGGACGGGGCCGCCGCGTATTCCGGAGCGAGGCGGCCGCGTGTTCCAAATGCCACGCGGTCACCGGCGACAAGGCGACGATCGGCCCCAGCCTGAAAAACCTCATCCATCGCGACTACGCGTCGGTCTGGAAGGACATTGTCGACCCGAGCTTCGCGATCAACCCCGACCACGTGGGCTACGTCTGCGTCCTGCGCGACGGAAGGACGCTGACGGGCGTCGCGCGGACCGACGGGGACGACCTATTGCTGGGCGATGAAAAAGGCGCGACCACCCGGATCCGCAAGGGCGACGTCGAGACCATTCGCCCCGCGACGGCGTCGGTCATGCCGAAAGGACTCCACGAGCAACTCACGCCCGATCAAGTCCGCGACTTGATGACCTATCTACTGACGCCCGCGCCCAGCATGCCGCTCGACGCGCCGCTCGACGCGCCTCCGATCCGCACTCCCGAGGAGGTCGAGGCGGCGCTCGCGGGCGCGGTTGAACCGGCGACTCCGCCGCGTCCGCTTCGCGTCGTTCTGGTCGATGGCGTGAAGGACCATGGCCCCGGCGAGCACGACTATCCCGCATGGCGCCGCGCGTGGCAGCAATGGCTTTCCGCCGACCCGACGCTCACCGTTTCCGAGGCGCGCGACACGCCCGACGACCCGTCATGGGAAGCGGCCGATATCATCATCTTCTTCCAGAAGGGAGCCTTCGACGCCAAACGGTCCGAACGTCTCGATCGATTCCTCGCGCGCGGAGGCGGCGCCGTCTACATCCATTGGGCGGTTAACGGGGATGAGCGGGCTCGCGAATTCGCGAGGCGGATCGGCCTCGCATCGCGCGGAGGCAACATCAAATACCGACACGGCCCGCTGACGCTCGATTTTCACAACACCGACCACCCCATAGTCCGCAATTTCAGCCGGCTGAGCCTGTACGACGAAAGTTACTGGCTGCTGAGCGGCGATCCGGGAAAAATCACGTTGCTGGCGACGAGCGCCGAGGACGGCGAGGCCACGCCCCAACTGTGGGCGACCGATCACGGCAACGGACGCGTTTTCGTCAGCATTCCCGGGCATTTCAACTGGACGTTCGATGATCCCCTGTTTCGGATCCTCTTGCTGCGCGGGATCGCCTGGACGGCGAAGGAACCGGTCGATCGGTTCAACGATCTCGTACCGCTCGGTGCCCGCATGTCGTGGTAGGACGAGCGTCGCCGATGCCGCGCGTCGTACGCGCGGCGCGTTCCCGGACGGCGGAACGGGAATCGACCGAGGCGCGGAATCGCCCTACTTCTTGCTTGCGACGCGGGTCGCCGATCGGTCGCCCACCGACTCGGCGACTACGCCGAACCGTTGCCGAAGCGAATCGTCGACATTGGTCAGCCGCGCGACGAGCCGCTTCATGCCGGGCTGATTCACTTCGGCCTGGTGCGAGATCTGCGCCAGGAACCGGGTCGTCTCGGCGAAGTTGTGGTCCGCCGTCTTCCCGACCAGCGGATGCAGGCTTTTTGCGACGAACTCCGCGCCGACGTTGTCGAGGCTGACAAAAACATCGAGGCGATTGGAGACGAGCGACCGGCCGCCTTCGGTCGATTCGTATCCGGACCGCAGGAGGAGGACGCATCGGCCGTTGATCCGGCGCCGGAACATGGGGCCTTCATAATATCCCGTCCCGTACACGATGTGTTTGTCGCGGCTGCCGTACACCAATTCGATGTTGCTCGTCGTTCCCGCGCCGTCGGTCGCGTCGAGCGCGTAGGGCGCGGTCCGTTCCAACCGGACTTTGGTGATTCCCATCAGTTGCCACATGTTGACGACAACCTCGGGATACCGCACGAGCAGCAGGTAGAGCTCCGGATCGCAGTCGATGGTCTCGACCGGCAGTCGTCGATAAAGGGTCGGCTCGCGGACGACCTCGATCAATTGCGTCTTGACGTCGGACCGCAGTTCGCCGAGCGGCAGTTCGCGGACGGCATCCTCGTAGGCGTCGCGGCTCGTGGATGCCCGGCTCGCGTCCTCGACGGCCGACGCGCGGCGCGGGGTGATGGACGCGCCGAGCACCGCGCACCATGCCGCGGCAAGGCGCGGGAACGCGCGCCGCGACATCGGTTCGCCGGATCCGATCGGTCGGTAGTCGGTGCTTGCGGCGGGGCCAGGGTCCCCCCCGGACCGCGTTCCAAAACCCGGCATGCTTCCCCCCGGAATCCGTTGATGCTCGCGTCTGCTGGACACTGTGCCGGTCAGAGGGATTCTTCGGTTCGGCGCGCGGCGTGACTCGAACCAAATTCGCGCGCGGCACGATTGGGAATCGATTCGCCGGTTCGGTTTCGAGGAAACCGGTCGCGGTCCGCCCCGTTTCGCGGCATTCGGGCGCGAGCGCGGCTCGATGCGCGTCCACCGGACTCGATCCAGGAGATCCATACCGGCCATTTCGCCCAGTTTCTCTTGCCCGGCGAGCCTCCGCGCGGCACAATCCGGCCCCCATTTCCGGCCGGCCCCCATTTCCGGGGCCGAGTCGCGTGTCGGCGCGTGTTGGGCGGCACGGCATGCCGCCCGCGTTTGGCGCGAGGGCGATTCGCACGAATAGACCTGGGACGTCCTGGCCATGTTCGACGAACCCCAACGTCCGATGACGCGGAATCCGAGCCGTCTTCGGCCGCGGCATGTGCGGCGTTCGGCGTCGTTCCCGATCGCCGATCGCCGGCCCGTCCCGACTCCCGTACCCGACGCTCCGCGCGAGACGCCGCCCGGCCCTCCCGCGCCAAGACGAGTGGCGAGGCTCCTTCAAGCCATGCGCCGCGTTCCCAAGCGCGGGGTCGTTGCCGGGGCGCTGCTTCTCGGAGTGGGCTTGTTGGGCTACGCGTGGGTCAAGGCCCCCGTGCGAATCCCCGTGGCATGGATGCCTCAATCCTGGCTGATCGCCCGGTGGCGCACGGCGTCCGCATTGGCGAATGAGGACGACGCCGCGGCCCTCGTCTGGCAGTTCCCCAAATTGGGGCACGTCGCGATTCCGATCCTCGTCGACCAATTGTGCGATCCAAGGCCCCGAGTCCGGCAGTCGGCTGAGGCCGTCGTGCGCAACGAGGTGAACCGCTGGTCCACACTGCCGCTGAACGCCGCCTCGCGCAACGTGGAGTCCTTGGTGGCACGCCTTCGACAACAGGTCGATCGGCTTGATCCGTCCGAACGGGAATTCATCGAGTCGATCGTCATGCGACTGGTCGTATGGCCGCTCGACTCCGACGCCGTGGACACGCCTCAGATTCTGGAAGACTGCGAAGTCGTCCTCGGCACCCTGTATCGTCGTTCGACCGAGAGCCATTCGACGCGGGGACGCGCAACATCGGGAGCCTCGATCGACGCGAGCTTTCCCGACCGCCCCGGTGAGACCGTCGATCGCGGAGAACCGCCGGCGGAGTCCTCCGCGACCCTCGACGACGTATCCGGCCCGCGACCCGCGATCGGCTCCCATTCGTCGATCGGCGATATGACGGACTCGGGCGGTCCGCTCGAACCTTCGCCTTCCCCAACCGATGCCGAGCGGGGAGTTCCGGGGTCGTTCGACGGCTCGGACACCGCACGCCGCGCGCTTCCGCCGCGCACGTCACCGGCCGGCGGGCGGTTCTCGCTGAGTGACGCCGACGATGCGGCGGAGAACGACGGGCCGGTCGAGCTCGGCGATGGCCCCGTCCAAGACACCCGATCGGGGCCATCGCACGCGGCACCGAGTGCGTCATGGCTGCGCGACGCGACCGACGAAGGCGTCGTCGAACGGCTTGCGGACATCGAGGCTTCGATCGCGATCGCGGCCGCGCGGGAACTTCACGCGCGAGGCTATTCGCCGTCGACCATTCGAGCCATGGAGCGGCTGGTCGATTCCGATCCGGCGACGCGCGCCGATGGATTGAAGGAACTCGTGCTTCACTCCGAGTTCAACGCGGCCGAGTGGATCTT
Organism: Planctomycetota bacterium; assembly: GCA_016872725.1. Taxonomy (GTDB): domain Bacteria; phylum Planctomycetota; class Planctomycetia; order Pirellulales; family Pirellulaceae; genus VGZC01. Next base: position 7,061 of record VGZC01000042.1, on the reverse strand, counting down.
GCGAATGAGCCTTGATTCCGATGCGAATGTGCGGCGCGTTGTTGTCGGGTTCCTGGCCGGAGGAAACGACCCACGTTTCGCGCGGCGCATCCGCGAAATGGCGTCGTCTGAACGTGACCCGGAAGTCCTTCAAGCGCTGCGGACCGCGACAGGCATTCGACGACGGGAGTGAGCGACCGCGGCCCGCCGCGGCGGAACGACGAATCGGCAAGGGAAGTCAACCACAAACGGCTCTGCGCGAATGGCGGCCCGATGGGAATGCGAACGAGCATGCGAAACTTGGAAAAGGACGGAAACATGATCTGCCGTATCGCCGTGACGCTCGTCTGGGTCGCCACGATCGCCTTGTCGGGCCACGCCCAACAAGGCGGTGATGGAACCGCGGGGCCCGCGACCGAAGGAACGGGCAATCGACCCGCCCCTCCATCCGTGCCGGAAAAGGCATTCGTTCAAACGAAGGTCGCACTCGCTCGCGTCGGCCCCGGAATGGAACACTATCCGACCGACGCCTTGACGATGGGGGAATCGGTTGAGGTGATCGAGCGCCGGGACGGATGGGTCGCCGTTCGGCCACCCCAAAACGCGTTTGGATGGATCGAGGCGGACCGCTTGCAACCGGTCGATGCGCCGTACGCGGACGTGGTGTCCGATGATACGCCCGTCTGGGTTGGTTCGTCGGTGACGGCCGTCGACTCCCATGACTGCCAGGTCCGCCTTCGCCGAGGCGAGCGCGTCGAGATCCTCGCCGAAAAATCGGTCGTTCGTCCCAATGGCCAATCCGCGACCTGGCTCAAAGTCGCTCCGCCGGTCGGCGAACGCCGATGGGTGAAGGCCGACGAACTCGGCGACCAACGGCCCGCACTGGCCGCTCCCGACGAACCAAGCCGTGTCGCGGCGCGGCCCTCGGAAGACACGGGCGAGTCCCCGGGTCGTTCGATCGAGTCGGAACCGGAGCGGTCGGTGACCGGGCCCGCGACGCGGGAACGCCGTGCGTCGTCCGAGGTCGCCGCGTCCGAGACACACTCAAGACCCGGGCAGGCCCGCGTTCGAAGAGAAACCCATGATTCGCTCGTGTGGGTCGAACGAGGCTCGAGCTCGCCCGTTCCACCGGACGGCGACCCGTTCGAGGTATCCGAATCCGATCCGGCGATCGACCTGAGGACATTTGAAGATCATTGCACGTTCCTGCAACTCAAGATCGCGCGGGCCGCGGCGCGCGCGGCGAGCTTGGGGTCGCTGAGGACGCTGCGCCGAAACGTCGACGAACTGACGCGGAACGCGGCGGGAGGCGATGAACAACGCAAAGCGAAGGAACTCGCCGAGTCGATCAACGCATTGATCGCGCTTGCCGAGCGGCGGGCCGAATCGATCGAACCCGCGGGATACTCGGCGGACGGGTTCGCTCAACGCGGTCCCGCGTCCCGCGACGACGATCGCTTGATCGCGTCGCGCGGGAACGGCTCGACCGAATCGTCGACGGCCCCGGATCCCGCGTCCTACGCGGCGACAGGATGGCTGATGCCCGTTTCGGGTTCGTCGCGAAAATCGCCGCCATTCGTGCTGATGGACCGCGACGGCCACCCGATCGCGTTCGTCACGCCGGTCCCGGGTCTCAATTTGCGCCGGTATGTCGACGAGGAAATCGGCATCGTCGGCGAAACGACGTTTCCGGTCCTCGATCGTAAGCATGTCGTGGCGCATCGCGCGGTGAAGATCGCCCGTCACCGCGACGCGCCCGCCGAGACGGCCCGCCCGTCCGCGCCTTGGATCCGGTTCCGCCAGGCTCGCATTCCGTGAGACGCGGCATGTCTGAAGGAATTCGTCCCGATCTTCGAAGGCGGTTTCCGCCGCCCGCCCGTGTGCCCCGACTACGTTCCTTCCGTCGTCCCTTCCGCCTCGCCACCCTCGGCGCCCTTCGGCCGCACAACCACCGTGCGCTCGACAACGAACCGGACATCGCGCATCGCGCGTTCGATCGCCTCGACGTCGTTTTCGCCATGGGCCGATTCGAGCCGGCACAGCAAACGATACAGGTCGTCGAATCCGTGGCTGCCCGACGCGCCCTTGAGCTGGTGGACCAGCGTCGCAAACTCGGTCGACGCGCCGTCACCCAAGGCTCGCTCGATCCGAGTCAACCGGCTCGGTAAGCTCGCGACAAACGCATCGACGATCTCGACAAAGTCGGGGTCCGCGGCAAGCGGCGAAACGAAATAGGCCCGATCGTCGGCACCAAGGTGCCCCGTCCCGCTCGAAAGCGGCCCGCTTGCGAACGCCGCGTCTCCGAACGTGCGATCGGTACCCATGATCGTGTCCCCACCCATCGTTGCTCGGCGTTGGTTCGGGTGGCACACACCCCTCCGCCGAGTGGATTCGAGGTCGCAGTGCCCACGTTTTTCCGAAGGAAGTGTAGTTCGAACCGGCCGTTCGGCGCGTTCCGAAATACGCGGCCGGCCCGCCCTCTCCCGGCGTCCGCCCGCCTTGACCCGATCGTCACCCCTCCATCCGTCACAATCTGATCTAGGCAGTGTGGGAAGACCTGATAAACCAGGATGCTTGGTTAAGACGCGGAATTTGGCGGACGATACCCCAAAGGACATCAGCGAGGTGCTGATCACTCCAGCCAATCGACAGCTGAGTGCCGCCGAAAGCAATCACACACGAATCGGGGCCGAGCGGGTGGGTGGGGAGTTGTTTCACCGCGATAGCGTTTCTTGGTTGTGAGGAGCTCTTTCCATGAAGAGTCGAGCGATCTTCCCCGCGGCGTTGGCGGTCGGCGTGCTGTGTTTGGCCTCCGCGTCCAACGCGCATGCGTTCGAGTTACTCGATCGCATCCTGTCCCACGGCGGCTGCGGCTGTGACGCGGCTCCGTCGTGCTGTGCGCCGCGATGCGGCCACCGGCTGCATTTCCATCTCAATCGTTGCTGCGAACCGAAGTGCGGTTGCGAAGTCACCTGCGGCGTCGAGCCGAAGTGCGGCGTGGCGCCGTCGTGCGGCTGCGACAAGGCGTGCTGCGATCCGTGCTGCCGTCGGACGCCGATCCGGGACCTTTTTGCCCGCGCGAAGTGCTGCCGTCCGAGCTGCTGCGAAGCGACCTGCGGCGCCGAGCCGAAGTGCGGCGTGGCTCCGTCGTGCGGCTGCGACAAGGCGTGCGATCCGTGCTGCCGTCCAAAACGTTGCGGCGGTTTGCTGAAGAAGATCATGAGCTGCCGTCCCTCGTGCTGCGAGCCTGCTTGCGGCGTCGAGCCGAGCTGCGGTTGCGGCGCCTAGTGTGTTCCGCGGACCGATCACAAAGCCCTCGCCCACTTCGCGGGGGCTTTGTCGTTTCTTGTCCGTTCCAAGGAACGGAATTACTTGACGGCGGGAGGCCGTTTGTGGGAACCTGGATGCGGTGGTCGAGTCGGTGGCGGTTGGGACGGGAACGGGAGTGATGCGCATGGACCGTACGTCGCGCGGGTGGGCGTGGATCGTTCCGCTTGTCGGGTGGGTCGTCGCGACGATCGGGCTCGGGCCGGTTCGTCTTGCGGCGAGCGAACCGGATCGGTCGGGGACGACCGCCGCGGAAGCGGAACGGACGATCGACGCGCATGTGTCGGCCGGGGAGTTCGGGCCGGCGATCGAGGTCGCGGCGCGGCTCACCGATCGATCGGAGCGCGACCGGTTCTGGGAGCGGATCGCTTTGGCCCAGTCGTCGGCGAACGTGCCTGTCGGTTCGCAGGCGACACTCGCGCGCATCCAGGACGATCGCGCTCGGACGCGCGCGGTCGACGCGATCCGCGAGCAGCCGATCGGCGGCGCTCGGGGTGGCGTGACCGAAGCCGACTTCGACCCCCTGATCAACCTGATCACGAGCACGATCGCGCCCGATTCGTGGGAGACGAACGGAGGGAACGGGGCGATCGAGCCGTTTGTCGCGGGAGTGTACGTCGACGCCGAGGGCGTATTGCGTCGGATCGAGGATGCGGAGCCCGAACGGCTCGACGCGCTGCGCCGCGTCTCCCGCGGCCGTTCGTCCACCGGCGATCCGCGGACCTTCTCCGAACTCCGCAAGGTCTCGTTGACGCGTCTGGAGCGGGAAGTCCAACTGCGTTGGATGGCCGGGCAGTCGCCCGACGAGGCGATGGGCCGTCTCGCCGGCCTGACGCGCATCCGATATGTCTTCCTGTATCCCGACACGCGTGACATTGTGATCGCGGGCCCGGCGGCGGGTTGGACCACCGATGCGCTCGGGAATTCCGTGAGTGATCGCGACGGCGCGCCCGTGCTGCGGCTCGACGACCTTGTCGTACTCATGCGGGGGAGCGCGGACGCGGACGGCGCGTTCGGCTGTTCGATCGATCCGCGTCCCGAGCATCTGGAGCGGACGCGCCGGTTCCTCGACGCGTCCGCGGCGACTCCCCTTCGCGCGGATCGCCGCGACGCGTGGATCGGCGAACTGCGTGAGCGGCTTGGCCGACAAGACGTTTCCGTTTTCGGAATCGATCCGAGGTCGAGACCGGCGCGCGTCTTGGTCGAGGCCGATTACCGGATGAAGAGGGTGGGCATTGGACTGGAACCGGGACCGTTGGGCGTTCCGAGCTATCTGGAAATGGCGGCCGCCGAGGAGGCCGGAGAATCGATGGCCGTGCTGCGCTGGTGGTTCGCCATGCATTACGACGCGGTCCGCACCAACGCCGACCGGTCCGCGTTCTCGATGGAAGGTCCCGCCGTCCGCGTGTTGAGCGAGAACGAGTGGCTCACCGAGCGGGGACGGCGCGTTCCGACCGGCGGATCGGACGACAAGAGCCAACGCTTCGCGGACGCGTTCAATCGCCATTACGACGCGATCGCCGCGAAGTATCCGGTATACGCCGAGCTGCGCGGCCTGTTCGATCTGGCGCTCGCCGCCAGACTCATCGACCGCGAATCGCTGCGCGACCGGGCCGACTGGCACGCGCCCCATTTTTCGGACGCCGAGCGGTTTGTCGTGCCGAACGACGCCCCGCCGCGCGAAGTCGATTCCGTCGCGAATCATCGCGTCGTGAACCAGAAACGGATCGTCGCGGCGGTGAGCGGCGGCGTCCATGCGCGACCGTCGCGCTGGACCGATCCCCAGGCCATCCAGGCCGACTCGACGGGACGCGTCGCGTACGAATACCGCAATCAATCCCCGGCCGAGCGACGCGTTCCCGAACGGAACTGGTGGTGGGACTGACACAGGCCCCGCGCGCCGATCACGACGAGACCCGTGTCATGATTCCGTGTCATGATTCATCGAGGGGCGAAGCGACGTCGTCGTCGTCCTCGATCGTTGCATCGGCCCACTGGGCGCGGGTCTGCGCGTCGACACGCGTGCGACGGTGCAGATACAGCTTGATCGGCACTTCGCCGAACGAAAGCTGATCGCGCAGCACGCCGAGCAAGTACCGCCGGTAATCGGGGGCGAACGCTTTCGGTTCGTTGCACATCAGGACGATCGTCGGCGGCTGCGAACTCACCTGCGTGGCGTAGTAGAGTTTGGGACGCCGGTTCTCGTAGAGGGGCGGCGGGTGCCGCTCCACGGCCTTCCGAACAAGCTTGTTCAATTGCCCCGTGGAAATCCGCTCGCGGGACTGCTTGAACAGCATTTGAGCGTGATTGAGGAGCGCTTTGACGTTCTTGCCGGTCTGGCCCGTGATGAACGCGATCGGCACATGCCACATGTTGGGAAAACTGTCGCGGATGTAGCGTACCCACCGCTCCGTCGGGAGCTTACCCACGAGCAAGTCCCATTTGTTGACGACGAAGACGCACGGCTTGAACTGATCGAAGACATAGCGGCAGAGCTGCTTGTCCACCTTGCTCACGCTCTGCGACGCATCGAAGAACATCAGGACGACGTCCGCTCTCCGAATACTCCGCTGCGCGCGGTGCATCCCATAGAAATCAATGTCGGTCCGCACGCTCTTCGTCTTCCGAATGCCGGGCGTATCGATCGCGATGAACGCCTTTCCGTCGAGTTCAAACCGGACGTCGACGCTGTCGCGGGTCGTTCCGGGAATCTCGCTGACGATGACGCGATCGCCTCGGTAGAGCGTATTGACGAGCGTGCTCTTGCCCGTGTTCCGCCTGCCGACGATCGCCACCTTCATTTCCGGCTCGGCGAGCGACTCGCCGTCCTCCGACGGCGCGGGCAGGCGTTCGAGGATCAGGCCGATCAGATCGTCACGATTCCGGTTCTGATGCGCGCTGACCCGGATGAGTTTGCCTCGGCCGAGCTTATAGAACTCGTCGGCCTGCGAATCGAGCGAAGGGGCATCGGCCTTATTGGCGACGCAGACGATCGGCCGATCGACATAGCGGAGTCGCCGAGCCACTTCCTCATCGAGGGGCGTGATGCCCTCCCGGGCGTCCACGACGAACAAGACGATATCCGCCGTCTCGAGCGCCGCCTCGATCTGGGACTCGACTTCCTTGGTCAAGTCGTCGACATCGGTGACGCCCATGCCGCCCGTATCGACGATTTCAAAGAACCGCCCCCCCTCGGACATGAGATGGGTGAGCCGGTCGCGGGTCACGCCGGCCATATCGTCGACGATCGCCAACCTTCGGCCGCTGAGCCAGTTGAAGATGCTCGACTTGCCGACATTCGGTCGGCCCACGATAACCACTTGCGGAACGGGCATTCCACCATCATAGGCTACGCGTGCGACTTTGCTCAACCCAACCCAAGGGTCGAGCCTACCTTGTCGTTTGGCCTTCCGGCCACGATGATGGTTCCATCGCGGCCAAGACGCAATCGGGGTCGGACGGCCCGCCCATTTCCGTAGGGACGGCGGCTGGGCAAGGACGAGCCGACCACAACGAGCGGGTACGGATGTGGACGAGGAATCGCAGCGGATCGGCGCCTGGCGGCGGCTGCTCGCCGACCAACTCGAGAGCCTTCGCAGGGCGGGGGTTGAGCAAATGGCCGTGCGTCAAACGGCGGCGCCGCCCGCGGCGTGCCCGCGCGACGGAAACGGGACCGCGGCCCCGCCCCGCGCGAACGAGCCCCGCGCGAACGAGCCCCGCGCGAACGAGCCCCGCGCGAACGAGCCCTGTTCGGA
>VGZC01000041.1 GCA_016872725.1 Planctomycetota bacterium | reverse complement strand
ACTCGCTGATTGGCAGTCTGGCGTGTCTCTCAACGCAACCGCGCGCGACAGAGCCGAAAGTCGGCCCCGTCCGCGTCATGCGGCTGCGCTTAGCAAAAACCCCTGTGTTACCGCGACCCTATCCTGAATCGCGTGTGCCTACATTGTAACCAAGGGTATCGCCTGGTCCAGCCTGACCTTTTCAAGAAAAAGGATTTGCGGGTCGCTCGGGCCTCGGCGAACGGCGGGCGGCCATGTCGAGGTCGCCGGCCCGCTCCCGCCGGCTCGCCGCTTGTCGCGTCCGACCGAGCCGGTTAGCATACTCGGGCCCGTCCGGCGGCACGGTTCGGGCACCGCGTGGTCGGGCCTTGCTCGGACGTCGCGGTGGGCGCGCGGGGAACCGGGGGACTGTCATGTCGGGCATTTCGTGCGTGGATTTGGAGGGGCGTGTCGCCGTGGTGACCGGCGCCAGCCTGGGGATCGGTCGGGCCGCGGCCGTCGCGATGGGCCGAGCCGGAGCGCAGGTCGTCGTGAACTACCGGTCGCACGCCGAACAAGCGGATGAAGTCGTGCAGGCGATCCGCGATGCGGGTTCCCGCGCCGTCGCCGTCCAGGGCGATGTGTCCAACCGGATGGATGTCGAGAATCTGATCGAGACGGCCGTGCGGGAGTTCGGCAAGGTCGATATCGCGATCAGCAACGCCGCCTACAGCGATCGGGAGCTCTTCTTCGAGGCGGACATCGAGGGATTCCGGCGGACGGTCGACGTCACGATGTGGGGCGCGTTCTATCTGACGCGCGCCGCGGCGCGATCGATGATCGATCACAAGGTGCCCGGCGTGATCGTGCTGGTGAGTTCGCCGCACGCGTTCATTCCGGCGCCCCGGGCGATGGCCTACAACATGTCGAAGGCCGCGATCGAGCACATGGGTCGGACGGCCGCCATCGAGCTCGCTCCGTTCCGCATCCGGCTCAACATGATCCAGCCCGGCTGGACCGACACGCCGGGCGAACGGAAGTTCGCGAGCGAGGAGACGATGATGACGGCCGGCAAGGGAATTCCGCTCGGCCGACTCGGCACCGCCGAGGAGATGGCCGAGGGCATTCTCTTCCTCTGTGATCCGCGGCACGAATACATGACCGGCGCGACGCTGTTGATCGACGGCGGCATCAGTTTGCCCTGGTGGGCCGCGCGGGGTTCGGCGGCTCCTTCCTGATTCTCGGACCCAGCGACCCGCGGCGTCCCGCGTGAACCAAGCGCCGCGCCGATCCGCAAAGGCGATTCCATGAGCGAGCAGCAATACGTGTTGCCGTGCGCGTGCGGCCGAACGCGTCGGGTCGGCGCGTCGCAGGCCGGTGAACAGGTCGACTGCGAGTGCGGCGCGAAAATCACCGTCCCCACGCTCCGCGGGCTCCGCGCGCTCGCCTCCGCGCCCGACGACCGGCCGCATTCGGCGCATCGGGTGCCCGAGGCGGGGCGGCCATCCTCGGTCGCCGGTTGTCTCTTCGCGTTCGTGTTCCTCGGGTTCATCACGAGCTGCGTCTTCACGGCGGCCATGTTCGCGCTCCGGGCGAGGCTCGATCCGCACCGACCATTCGACGCCGTGCTCGCCGCCAACGCCGACCAGATCGATCGGCTGCCGATCGACGAATCGTATCACGTGTGGACGCACTACGAGCGTGACGGAATCGGCGGCGAGATGCCGACCGCCGAGATCATCGATTGGACCCGTTCGCGCATGTACGTGCGGCTCGGAGCTGGCGGCGGCATCGCCGCCGCCGTCCTGCTCATCGCGATGATCGCCGTCGGATGGGCCGCACGCTCGTCCCGCTCGGCGCCGCCCTCCCGCCGAACTTGACGCTCGGCGCGCGTCCAACTATCGTTGCGCGCGGGGCGTTCCGCTCCGAAACCGCCCGGTATTCCCGGCACCCAAACGAAACCGAACGGACCGCGAATGAACGAACGTGCAGCGCGCCCTGAGCGGTGCCGCGCGCCAAGGCGAGCGCAAGGTGTCGGAACCATGTCACATGAAACCCGCGGCTGGCGCGGAGTGTCGAGCGGACTCGTGCTCGCCGCGCTCGCCGCCCTCTCCGCGTCCGCCGCGCCCCCCGGAACCCGGCCCGCCGAGGGAATCCGGGGCAAGACGCCCGCCGTCTACGCGCTGACCGGACTCCGGATCGTGTCCGCTCCCGGCGCCGTCGTACCCTCGGGTACCCTGATCGTGCGGGACGGCGCGCTCGAAGCGGTCGGCAAGGACGCGCCGATTCCGGCCGACGCGCGGGTCGTCGACCTGTCGGGAAAGACGGCCTACCCCGGGTTCCTCGACGCCTACGCGACGCAGAGCGCCGCGTGGGATCCGTCCCGCGGCGCGCCCTATTGGAACGGGAATATCCGGCCTCAGCTTTCCATGGCCGAACTCCACCGCTCCGACGAACGACTCAACGAGCAACTCCGCCGCCAGGGGATCGTCGCGAGGCTCGTGGCGCCCGACGCGGGGATCGTTCGAGGCACGAGCGCCCTGGTCACGACCGGTCCGGCCGACTCGGAGTCGCCCGTTCTGGCCGCGCGGGTCGCGCAGCACATCACGCTGACGGTCCCGTTCGCGCGCGGCGACGCGCACGCCTACCCGACCTCGCCGATGGGCGCCGTCGCCTTGGCGCGGCAGGCGATGCTCGACGCCGAATGGTACGCGACGGCGACCGCCGCGCATCACGCGGGCCTGACCGGCCGGCGGCCCGAACGCAACGACGCACTCGAAACGCTCTCGGGATGGACTCGCGAAAGTCGGCTCGTCGTGTTCGACACGGCCAACGAGCAATCGTGCCTGCGCGCCGCCACGTTCGCCAAGGAGTTCTCGCTCCGCGCGGCACTGCTCGGGTCGGGCAACGAATACAAGAGGCTCGACGCGATCCGCGCGCTGGGGTTGCCGATCCTCGTGCCGATCGACTTTCCCAAACCGCCCAACGTGTCGACTCCCGAGTCGGCGCGGAACGCGTCGTTCGAATCGCTCATGCACTGGGACCACGCGCCCGAAAACGCGGCGCGGCTCGCGGCCGCCGGAATCCCGATCGCGTTCACGACGTCGGGGCTTCCCGATCCGGGCGGGTTCCTGGCCGGCGTGCGCAAGGCCGTCGAACGCGGACTTTCGCCCGACGCGGCCCTCCGCGCGCTCACCACGACGCCCGCCGAGCTGTATGGCGTCTCCGACAGGCTCGGCGCGCTCGAGCCCGGAAAGCGGGCGGACCTGGTCATCGCGAACGGCGACCTTTTCGATCCGAATGCGGCGGCCGAAATCACCGAAACGTGGATCGAGGGACGCCGCTTCGAATGGGATCCGCCGCCGTCGATCGACGCGCGCGGAGTCTGGAACGTCACGTGGACCACCGACGGACAGACGCGCGCGGCGCGCATCGACGTCACCGGCGCGAAGACGCTCGCCGGAACCCTCGTGCTGCCCGCGGAGGGCGACAAGGCCGAAGCGCGGATCGGATTCGCTCGACTGGCGATCGAAGACGGCCGGCTCGCCGGGCATTTTCCGGCGAAAGACCTTGGACAGGAGGGTCTTGCCCGTCTTTCCGCCGTCGTGCTGGCGCCGGCCGAATCGGGCGGCGCGGCCACGTGGACGGGCACGATCGCGTGGCCCACCGGCGCGAGCTCGACGCTCGCCGCGTCGCGCGACGCGCCCGCTTCCGACGCGCTGAACGCCGCGCCCTCGTCGAGCCCTCCGAAAGGTCCTCCCGAACCGCGCCGCGCCTTGTTCCCCCTGTCCTATCCGCTCGTCGCCTATGGACGCCCATCCCCTCCCGACGCTCCCCGGCGCGTGTTGTTCACGAATGCGACGGTATGGACGTGCGGTCCGCGGGGCGTCCTGAGCGGCGCGTCGCTGTTGATCGGCGAGGGCAAGATCATCGCGGTGGGAGCCGATCTCGAAACGCCGCCCGGCGCCGTGGTGGTTGACGCGAAGGGCCGCCATATCACGCCGGGCCTGATCGACTGCCATTCGCACATGGCCACCGACGGAGGCATCAACGAAACGGGCCAGGCGATCACGGCGGAAGTCCGGATCGGCGATTTTCTCGACGCGCGCGACATCACGATCCACCGGCAGCTCGCCGGCGGCGTCACTTCGGCCAATGTCCTGCACGGGTCGGCGAATCCGATCGGAGGACAGAATCAGGTGATCAAACTCCGTTGGGGCGCGCTCCCCGATGAACTTCGGTTCGCCGAGGCGCCGGCCGGCATCAAGTTCGCGCTCGGCGAAAACGTCAAACAGAGCAACGCGCCGAACGAGACGTCCCGCTATCCGCAGACGCGCATGGGCGTCGAGCAGCTTCTGAACGACGCATTCCAGGCCGCGCGCGAATACCGGCAGGCTCGCGACGCGTGGGCCAAGGACCCGCGCGGCGGTCCGCCGCGCCGCGATCTCGAACTCGAAGCGATTTCCGAAGTTCTCGAAGGAACACGCTGGGTCCATTGCCATAGCTATCGCCAGGACGAAATCCTCGCGCTGCTGCGAACGTGCGAGTCGTTCGGAATCCGGATCGGCACGCTTCAGCATATCCTCGAGGGCTACAAGGTCGCCGATCCGATCGCGAAGCACGGCGCGATGGCCTCGTCGTTCTCGGATTGGTGGGCGTACAAGTTCGAGGTATACGACGCGATCCCGTTCAACGGCGCACTCATGCACCGCGCGGGCGTCGTCGTTTCGTTCAACAGCGATGATCGGGAACTCGCCAGACACCTGAACCACGAGGCGGCCAAGGCGGTCAAGTACGGCGGCGTTCCGCCCGACGAGGCCTTGAAATTCGTCACGCTCAACCCGGCCCGCCAACTCCGCGTCGACGGCTTCGTCGGGTCCCTCGAACCGGGCAAGCACGCCGACTTCGTCGTCTGGAACGACGCGCCCCTTTCCACCCGGTCGCGGTGCGAGCAAACCTGGATCGACGGACGCAAGTATTTTGACCGGGAGGAATGCGCGCAAATGCGGACCGAGATCGAATCGCGCCGCGCCGCCCTCGTGCGGCGAATCCTGGACTCGGGCGAATCACCGCGAAAACCGGGCGAAGGGCGGTCCGATCCGTCGGAACTCTGGCCCCGCGACGACCTCTTCTGCCATCCCCACGCCGAACACGACGAAGGGCACGTCCATGACGGCTCGAACGACGGAAACTGACGGACGGCCAACCGATCGCGAACCAAAGGACTGCCGACCAGCCGGCTGCCAACCAACGGGCGGGCGGCGATGGGGCGCAAACGGGCGGGCTATGCGCCGCGCGGCGCGCGTCGGCGCGCTGCTCGCCCTCGCCATCGGCCTCGCGCGGGCACCCGACCCGGCACGCGCCAATCCGGAGATTCCGGGCGCGGCGCAGTCGGCGCCGATCCTCCTCGAACAGGCGACAATCCATCCGGTGAACGGGCCTCCGATCGCCGACGGCATGCTGCTGTTCGACCAAGGCCGCATCGTCGCCATCGGCCAGGACATCGCCGTTCCGGAAAATGCTCAGCGCGTTTCCTTGCGAGGCCAGCATGTCTACCCCGGCATGATTGAATCCTACTCGCATATCGGGCTGACCGAGATCGACTCGGTGCGCGCCACGCGCGACTCGGTCGAGACCGGTTGGCTCAACCCCAACGTCAAGGCGCACGTCGCGGTCAATCCGGACAGTGAGCTGATCCCGGTGACGCGATCGAACGGAGTTCTGCTCGCGCTGGCGGCGCCGTCGGGCGGCGGCATCTCCGGACAATCGGCCGTCCTGCAACTCGATGGCTGGACCTACGAGGACCTGACGTTGAAGGCGGGGGTCGGCATGCACGTGCGTTGGCCGCATTCGGAGCCCGTTCTCGGGGGCGAATCGGACGGCGGGCGCGACGGGGCGTGGAGCGTGGAATCGCTGGCGGCCGCGCTGCGCGACACGCGGGCCTATCAACAGGCGAGGGCCGCGGGCGGTTCGCTCGTCGATGCCCGTTGGGAAAGCCTGATTCCCGTGGTGAATCGCGGGATGCCGCTGATCGTCGCGGCCGACGAGGCCCAGCAGATCCAATCGGCGGTGGCCTTCGCGAGGCGGGAACGTCTGCGCATCATCCTATATGGCGGGTACGACGCGCCCGACTGCGCGGATCTGCTCCGCGCCGACGCGATTCCCGTCATCGTCGCCGGGGTCTATCGTTTGCCTCAGCGGACCGATGATCCGTTTGACGCGTCGTACACGCTTCCCGAGCGACTGCGCCAGGCGGGCATTGCGTTTTGCATTTCGAGCGCCGAGCGGTTCGGGGGCGCGAATGCCCGCAACCTCCCCTACCATGCGGCGACCGCCCTGGCCTACGGCCTCCCAGCCGACGAAGCGCTCAAGTCGATCACCCTCTATCCCGCGCGGATCCTCGGCGTCGCCGACCGAGTCGGTTCACTCGAACCCGGCAAGGACGCGACCCTCTTCATCACCAACGGCGATCCACTCGAAACGGCGACCCAAGTCCGTGCGGCCTACATTCAGGGCCGGAAGGTCGATCTCAACGATCGCCACAAGCGGCTCTACAAGAAATACTCGGAGAAGCTCCGTCGGGTTCAACCGTGAGCGTTCGCGGCGGATCGGGCGGCCGCGCCGCCTTGGAAGATGCGTGGTGCGCCGTCGAGCGGCCGGTCATCCGCGATGCGATGCGCGGCGCAGCCGGTCCATGATGGCGAGCCCCAGGCCCGTTTCGGGAACGGGAATCGCGACGATGCGATCGAGGCCGAGCGCGTCGAGCCGGTGCATGGCGGCGAAGAGCGCCGCGGCCGCCTCGCGGAGATCGCCCGTTTCGGACAAGATCTCGACGGCCGCGTACCCTTCGTTCGAATCGGGCCTTCGCCACGCCAGGAGACCGACTCGCTCGTTCGATCCGGGCTCCGGCGCCGCGCCGAGCAGGTCGAGGGGCGTGGACGGCGCGTAATGGCGGTCGAGTTGGCCGGGTGAGGCGATCCGGTGGAGCGGCGACGAGGGAATGTCGACATCACGCACGGCGCGGAGCGATTCGAGCGCGATGCCTCCGGCGCGGAGGAGGACGCATCGGCCGGTTTCGGCGTCGACGGCCACCACGGTCGATTCGACGCCGACCGGACAGGGGCCGGCGTCGAGGACCCAACGCAGGGACGCGCCGAACGCGGCGCGGACGTGCGCCGCCGTCGTCGGACTGATCCCGCCGAACCGGTTGGCGCTCGGCGCCGCGATCGGAACGCCCGCCCGTTCGATCAGCGCGTGGGCGACCGGATGCGCGGGAAGGCGTACGGCGACGGTCGCGAGTCCGGCCGTCACCAGATCGGGGACACGGTCCGACTTGGGCAGCACGAGCGTGAGCGGGCCGGGCCAGAACGCGCGCATCAACGCGAGCGCGGAGTCGGGGATCCGGGCGACCAATTCGGCGGCCTGCGTTTCACTCGCGACATGCGCGATCAGCGGGTCGAAACGGGGCCTCCCCTTCAACTCGAAGACCCGCGCGACGGCGATGGGGTCGTACGCGTTCGCTCCCAGCCCATAGACGGTCTCGGTCGGAAACGCGACGACCGCGCCTTCGCGGATCGCGGCGGCCCCTGCGTTGATCGCGGAATCCGGGAGCATCCCGTCGGTCATCGATCAGTTCGTGTACGAATTCCCGACGGAAATTCGAGGCACTTCGACCGGTGTCGGTTGCACGTCGAAGGGAACGCCGTCGAGCGATTGGGGCGCGAGCCCGAATTCCGAGCCATTGGGAAGAGGGATCTTGCGGGCTCGGTAGGTCTCGATGACCGAGTGCACGTTCGGATCGATCTCGACGCGCCCGTCGGGGCGCGGCGTTCCGACCGAAGCGAACGATCCGATCGTTACCACGCTTTCGAAACGATCATGGAATTCGTAGGCTTCGATTCCTTTTTCCCGAAGCGCCATCGTAAGCCGATGCGCCTTTTCCGCGGCGATTTCGAGCTTGCTCGGCTGCCCCCGCGGAATTCTCGGTTTCTTTTCCATGGCTTCAAGGTTCATGGTGGACTCGCCCTGGAACGTCGCGACGCGCACGGTGTACCGCCCGTGGCAATCGAGCAGACTATGCTCGACGTCCCTGTTCATCTCGGCGATCAACGGATCCACGCCCTTGGGAACGAAATATTCGTCGGGGAGCAGCGGGTTCCGGCTGACGAACGCCGCGCGCATCGGGCCCATCTCGCGTTTTTCGGGATCGGGGTTGACCATGCGCTGGATCTCGCGAAGACCGACGAATCGCTGAGTCGACGTCTTGTTCCGCTTGATGTCGAGGCACGCGGGCTTGGCGTGTTTGATCTTGTGGAGCGCGGCCTGGGCGTCCTCGCTATCCGGCGAATCGAAACCGCCGACCAACACGGCGATCTCGTCGAATCGCACGTTCTGTTGGTGCCGCATCTTCCGAGGCTCGCCGAACTGATTGTATCCCAGACCCAATACGGGGTCGGTGAAGTCGAACGTGCGACGGTGCTCGAACGCCTCGAGGTTGAACGCGCGGCGCAGCTCCAGAATCAATTCCCGCGCTTGGCGATCTGCGCCGACGCCCGAGAACGACGTGGCGAGGATCATCCACGGGCCTTGGCTGTCGGTCAGTTCGTATGTCTTCGCCGGATCGGCTTCGACGCGTTTCCCAAAGGGGATCAGGGATCGGAAATTGGGCGCGGCCCATGCCTCCGCGACGGGGCAGCAGGCGCCCAGAACGGCCAAGATCACTCCCACGGTCCATCGCGATTTCATGAGCGGGCTCCCTAGCGGATCACCGAAACTCGTCGGCGGCCGCAATGCCGCCTTCCGGTTCAGGGGGGGGAGCGTAGCAAAAGGCGGCGTACGCGGCTAGGCCGAAAAATGGCCCGTGCAACAACGCATTTTCGCCTCAACGCATGGACCCATCGGGAATGGACCCCGTTCAATCCTCGAAACCCGGAAGGCTCGCATTCGCGCGTGGCTTGGGACGTCGAAACCTGACCTTCTTCGGCTCATCCAGCCGGCGGCCGTCCTCGGTACGGGGCGAGCTCACGAGAGGCTCGGCGGGACCGTTCAACGGATCACCGGGTTGGATCGACGCGAGACGCTCGGTGATGTTCGCGGCGTACTCCGGGGAAAGTTCGAATCCGACGAAGCGCCGGCCCAATTTCTTGGCGACGGCCAGCGTCGTGCCGCTCCCGCCGAACGGGTCGAGAACCGTTTCCCCCTCGTTGCTGCTCGCGCGGATGATCCGTCCCAGCAACTGTTCCGGCATCTGGCACCCGTGCCATCCCGCGCGCTCGCGAAAGGTCCCCGCGACGCGCGAGAAGTACCATGTGTCCTGATCCGGCCGGAATCCGTCAGGCACGTCTTGCGGTCGCAGAATCCACGTGTCGTCCGGAAGGCGACCTTTCGGATTCGCTCGGGCGTCGGCGTAGACGAGTTGCCGCGCGGAGGGAACGCGGATCGAGTCGGCATTGAACGTGAATCGCTTCGGGTCCTTCACCATCTGGAACAGGTGCGCGTGCGAGCGTGTGAATTTGGATTTGCAGTTGACGCCGAACGTGTAGTACCAGATGACCCAGCTCCGGCAGACGAGCCGATGCGCGCGCTGCATGGCGACCTTCAGTTCGGCCGCGTACTCGTCGCCGATCGCGAGCCAGAACGTGCCGTCGGCCTTCAGCGCGCGGACGACCTGCGCGATCCACGCATCGCACCAGTCGAGATACTCATCCGCCTCCCGATTGTCGCGGTAGACATCGTAGTCGTACCCGATATTGAACGGCGGATCGGCGAACGCCAAATCGATCGAACCCTCGGCCAGTTCGCGCATGCCCTCGACGCAGTCCCGGTTGTGAACGGTTTCCGTTTCCAATGTCACGATCGGCGAACTCCTTGGAGGATCCCCTCGAGGCGGCGTCGCCTTTCTTGGGTCGGCGTGCCATGGTAGCATGGTCCGCGGGAGGCTGCCACCGTGAGCATGAATCGGATTGCGATGCGGCGCCGAGTCGTCGGGCGCCGCGGATCGGGCCTGGTGAAAGGCGGCGCGTGGATCGCCGCCGCGTTCGCGATCCTGTCGGGTTCGGCGGATTCGCGGAGCGGAGCACCTCGAGCCCAGGAAGGCGGTCGAAGCGCGGCGCCGCCCGCCGAACGGAACGCCGCGACTCAGGACTCGGTCGATCGCGACTACGCGGGTGAACTTCCCCGCATTCCGCCGATGGACGTCGAACGTGCGAAAGGCGCGTTCCGCGTCGCGCCCGGGTATCGGATCGAACTCGCCGCCTCCGAACCGCTCGTCGTCGACCCGGTCGCGGTCGCGTTCGACGAGAACGGCCGGATGTTCGTCGTGGAAATGCGGGACTATTCGGAAGACGACGCGCTGAGGCTCGGCCGTATCCGGCTCCTCGACGACACCGACGACGATGGCCGGTTCGATCACGCGACGATCTACGCGGAGGGCCTCGCATGGCCGACCGCGATCTGCTGTTTTGAAGGCGGCGTCTTCGTCGGCGCGGCGCCCGACATCCACTACTTCAAGGACACCGACGGGGACGGAAAGGCCGATCAATCGCGGATCGTCTTCACGGGGTTCGGCAAGTCGAACGTCCAAGGCCTGCTCAACAGTTTCCATTGGGGTCTCGACAACCGCATCCACGGCGCGACGAGCAGCAGCGGCGCGGATGTGACGCGGCCCGACACGCCTCAATCGCCTCCCGTCGTCCTGCGGGGCCGCGACTTCGCGTTCGACCCCCGAACGTTCGCGATCGAGCCGACGAGCGGCGGAGCGCAGCACGGGATGAGCTTCGACGCGTGGGGCAACAAATTCGTTTGCTCCAACAGCGACCACATGCAGATGGTGATGTACGAGGACCGCTACGCCGCGCGGAATCCGTACGCCGCCGCGCCTCCGCCGCGCGTGAGCATCGCGGTCGACGGGCCGCAGGCCGACGTGTTTCGCACGAGCCCCGTCGAACCGTGGCGCGTTCTTCGAACGCGATTGCGCATGAAACAGGTCGTGCCGGGCGTCGTCGAAGGCGGCGGGCGCGCGGCGGGGTATTTCACGGGCGCCACGGGGGCGACGATCTATACGGGCGACGCGTGGCCCCTCGACGCGCAAGGGCTCGCGATCGTCGGTGATGTCGGGAGCAATCTCGTCCACCGCAAACGGCTCACGCCGAAAGGCGTCGGAATGACGGCGACGCGCGTCGATTCGAAATCCGAATTCGTCACGTCGGACGACATCTGGTTCCGACCCGTTCAGTTCGCCAACGCGCCCGACGGTACGCTGTTCATCCTCGACATGTACCGCGAGGTGATCGAGCATCCGGCGAGCCTCCATCCGGTGATCAAGAAACACCTCGATCTGACGAGCGGACGGGACCGAGGTCGGATCTGGCGCGTCGTTCCCGACGCGTTCGCGCGCCGACCGAATCCGCGACTCGACCGACTCGACGCGCGCGAACTCACCGCCCTGCTCGACCATGCGAACGGCTGGCATCGCACGACGGCCGCTCGACTCCTCGTCGAACGCCGGGACACGTCGGCGGCGAGGGAATTGGAGCTCGTGGCGGCGGGAGGTGAGCGGCCGGAGGGTCGGATCGCCGCGTTGTACGCGCTCGATGGATTGGGCCGGTTGACTGCCGAGTCGAACGTCAAGGCGATGGGGGACGCGCATCCGCGCGTCCGCGCGCACGCCGCGCGTCTTTCCGAATCGCGGCTTGGGGACTCGCCGGAACTCCGAGCCGGTCTCGCGGCGCTCGCCGACGACCCGGAACAGATCGTCCGCTACCAGGCGGCCTTCTCGCTCGGCGCCATGTCGGGGCCGCGGCGGGACGCGGCCCTCGCGCGCATCGCGGAGCGCGACGCGGAGGAACCATACGTTCGGTTCGCGATCCAAAGCGCGGTCGAGTCGGGCGCGGCCGAGGTCCTCGCGAGGCTCGTGGGCGACGGAACGGCCGAACCGCCGGACGGAACGCGCATGCTGATCCAAGCGTTGTCGGCCCAAATCGGCCGGCAGCAGCGTCCCGAGGATGTGGCGACCCTCCTCCGCCTCGTGCCTCGGCTTGGCGACCGTCCCGCCGCGTCCTCGATCGTCGCGGCGCTCGCGCTTCCCGCCGACAGCCCGCTCGCCGCACAGCTCGCCGCCGCGACGGGCGGCAAGTCGACCGAGTTGCTCGCGGCGATGATCGACGAGGCGGTTCGGATCGCGGGTGACGCGAGGGAACCCGCCGATCGGCGCGCGGCGAGCGTCGCTCGGCTGCGGCTCGCCCCGTTCGCGTCGCAAGGCGATCTGTTCGGAGCACTCCTCGCTCCCTCGGAACCGGCCAACGTCCGGCTCGCCGCCGTCCAGACCCTGTCCACGTACGCCGATCCGGCCGTCGCGGGACTCTTGATCGACGCCTGGCCGACGCTCGGCCCCACCCTTCGGCAACGCGTAGGTGACATGTTATTGTCACGATCGGAATGGACATCCGCGTGGGTCTCGGCGGTCGAGGACGGCCGGATTCCGCCGGGTGACATCGCGCCGGGCCATTGGCAGTCGCTGACGGCGCTCGGCGACGCGGAGCTGCGCGATCGCGCGGCCCAATTGGTGCGGAACGCGCGGGGCAACCGGCGGGAAATCGTGCGCCGCTATCAGGAATCGCTGCGGCTCGATGGAGACGCCCCGCGCGGGCGACAGGTGTTTCAGAAGATCTGCGCGGCTTGCCACCGTGTCGAAGGCGCGGGGCACGCGATCGGCCCGAGCCTCGCGGCGGCCCGCGATCGGGGCGCCGAGTCGATTCTGATGAATGTGCTCGCGCCGAACGCCGAGGTCAATCCGCAGTACATCAACTACGTCGTCGTCACGAAGGATGGCCGAACACTCACCGGTATCATCGTCGAGGAAACGGCGTCGGGCGTGACGCTCGTCCGCGCGGATGACGCGAGGGACGCGATCGCGCGCATCGACATCGAGTCGATGCGCAGCACGGGTTTGTCGCTGATGCCGGAGGGCGTCGAGCGGGACATCGACCCGCAAGGGATGGCCGACTTGCTGGCCTACATCCGCTCTTCGGAATAGTGGACCCGCTCCATGACGACCCGAGATACACTCGTCGCCGTATGGGCCCTCACCGGCATGCTCGTCCATCTCGCCTTCATGGGCGTCGTCCTCCGCGGTCACGCGAGGATCCGGCGCCTGCGCGACGTCGCCTGGCGGTCGCGCTCGGACTGGCCTCGCGTGTCGATCGTGATTCCCGCGAGGAACGAGGAACGGGATCTCGACGCCGCCCTCCGGTCGGTTTTGCGACTCGATTATCCCGACTACGAGGTGATCGCCGTGGACGACCGTTCGACCGACCGGACCGGCGCGATACTCGACGCGATCGCCGCGACCGAATCCCGGTTGCGGGTCGTGCATCTGAGCGAATTGCCCGCCGGATGGCTCGGCAAGAACCACGCGCTCCTGCGCGGAACGGAACTCGCGTCGGGCGAACTGCTGCTGTTTACGGACGCCGATGTGGTCTTCGAGCCGGCGACCCTGCGATTCGCCGTCCACTACCTGTTGGACCAGGCCTTCGATCACATCGCGGCCACGCCGCGGATCCGGATGCCGAACCTCCTGCTCGAGTCGTTCGTGGTGACCTTCATGCTCTACTTCATGATCTACTTCCGGCCGTGGAACGCGAGGAATCCGCGCAGCCGGGCGTTCATCGGCGTGGGCGCGTTCAACCTGATCCGCGCGGCTTCGTACCGGGAGATCGGCGGCCATCGGCCGATCGCCCTGCGGCCCGACGACGACGTGAAGCTCGGACACCTGCTGAAACTGCGAGGCAAGACGCAGGATCTGGTGGACGGCGTCGGTCTGATCGAGGTCCCATGGTACGCATCGGTCCGCGAAGTCGTCCGGGGACTCGAAAAGAACGTGTTTGCGGGCGTCGACTACCGCATCGGCGTCATCGTCGGCTCGTCGGTCACCTCGTTGCTGTTCAACGTGGCTCCATTCATCATGGTGTTCGCGAGCCGCGGACCGGCGTGGTGGATGTTCTTCGCCTCGGTGCTGCTCGCCGTGGCGACCTGCGCCGCGATCGCCGTTCCCGCTCGGATGCGGATCGCCGCGTCGCTCGGCTTTCCCATCGCCGCGTTGATGTTCATCTTTATCCAGTGGCGGACGATGGCGCTCACCCTGATCCAAGGCGGCATCCGCTGGCGGGATACCTTTTATCCACTGTCCGAACTGAAGGCGAATCGGATCGGATGAACCGCGTCGAGAGCGGTGCGCTCGGTCGGTCGCCGCGTCGAATGAAAGGAGAGACGTGCCGCCATGGTGGACCCCAGGGAAACGACTCGGTCGGAAACCGTGGATCGAGGGTCGACGGGAGGAGGACGACCGTTGACGCGCCGAGCCGCCATGTGCTCGGGATTGTCGAGCGTCGCGGTCGCCGCGTCCGCCGCGCGCCGCGCGGAATCGGGAGAAGCCGATCCGTCGCCCGAGGCCGACTCGCGCCGCGCGTCAACCAAGCGGTACGACATGAAGAAATCGATCAACCTGTGGGCGTTCCCCTATCCGGACCGGATGAACCTGCGCGAGTGCCTTCAACTCGCCAAGAACGCCGGATTCGACGGGGTCGAACTCAACTATGATCTCGACAACGATCTTTCTCCCCGCTCGGGAACCGCCGAGTTCCACGCGATACGACGCATGGCGGATGAGATCGGCATCGCCGTCAGCGGGCTCTGTTCCTTCCTCTTCTGGCCGTATCCGCTCACGAGCAACGATGCCGGGAAGCGGGCTCGCGGTGTGGAGCTCGCCGGAAAGATGATCGACGCGGCCCACGATCTGGGTGTTGGGAATCTGCTCGTCGTGCCGGGCGCCGTCCATATTCCGTGGCGGGACGACCATGAACCGGTTCCCAATGATGTGTGCGATGTCCGCGCGAAGGACGCCGTGCGCGGCCTGCTCCGCAAGGCCGAATCGCTCAACGTGTCGCTCAACATCGAGAACATCTTCTTCAACGGCTATCTGATGAGCCCGATGGAAATGAACGCATTCGTCGACACGTTCGGCAGCGACCACGTCCGCGCGCATTTCGATACGGGCAATATCGGCCTCTTCCAGTTCCCCGAACACTGGATCGGCATTCTGGGAAAGCGCATCCAAAACATCCACTTCAAGGAATTCACGAAACGGGGAACCGATCATTCGCTCGAGTCCTTCCGCACGCTGCTCGACGGAACCACGAATTGGCCCGCCGTGATGGAGGCCCTCGATCAGGCCGGCTATCGCGGATACGTGACGTTCGAGTACTTCCACCCGTTCGCGCATTATCCCGAAGCGCTCATCCATCAGACGAGCGACGCGCTCGATCGCATCCTTGGGCGCGCGTGAAGGAATGTCGGTCGAGAAGCGGCGCGCGGCGCCACGCGGTAAGGAGCGATTCGGTCGCCCGGGCCCGATGGCTCAGCACGCTCTTGACGGCCGCGGGAAGTTCCGCGAACGTCCGGTGATACTCGGGGATCAGGAAGAGCGGATCGTAACCAAACCCGCCCGAACCGCGCGGCGCGTCGAGGATTCTCCCTCGACAGACGCCTTGCGCGCGCAGCGTCACGCGGCCTTCGGGGTCGGAAACGGCGAGTCGGCATTCAAAGCGAGCGATCCGTTCGGCCGTCGGGACGCCTCGCAGGACGTCGAGCAGTCTGGATCGGTTGTCGGCATCGGACGCGTTGGGCCCCGCGAAACGGGCCGACCGCACGCCGGGGGCGCCGCCGAGCGCGTCGACGAGCAATCCGCTGTCGTCCGCGATCGCCCAGCAACCGGTCCCGCGAGCCGCCGCCACCGCCTTGATCTCCGCGTTCTCCTCGAACGTGCCGCCCGTCTCGTCCGGTTCCGGCAACGACGCGAGATCCGCGGCGAGCAACAACCGGCAATCGAGTGCGCGGAAGAAGGCTTCGAGCTCGGCGAGCTTCTTTCGATTGTGGCTGGCCAAGACCAGCGTCGTCGGGTGCATCGATGGGGGGCTACGATGGGAAGAGGGACCGGAGTGGAAATCGGTACTTGCCGAGATTGCCGCCGTAGTTGCCCGCCGAGATTCGGACGATGCCGGGGCCGGACGCGGCGAGCACGGCGTCCCGCATCGCGCGGGAGACGGACTGTTCATCGATTCCGTCGATGACGATTTCATAGGCGCAGTGCGCGTCGTCGTGCAGCTTGGACGGAACGCGGCCCCGCAGCGTCGGGCAGAAACCGTCCGATGTCGACGCCTTGAGCCCTTGGTACCGCGATCCGACCTTGCTCCCGCTGCGCACCACGCCGCCCGGGAATGGAGCTGTCACCCCGGGTGCCGCCGCCACCGCCTCGGAAGCGCGTCGAGCGGCGTCGAGCGCGACTTGGGGCGATCGGCCTTGCAGGATGATGTTGCCGCCCGCGATGCCCCGCGCCGCTCCGATGTCGTCGATGACCGTGAATTCACCGTCCATGACGGGGATCCGCCAGTACCGCAGTCCGCCGATCCGCTTGCTCCTCTGATACCCGTCGCCGAAGAACCGGAGATGCTTTCCGAGCGGGATCCGCTTCTCCGCGTCAGGAAGACCATCGTAGACCGCCGATGTCGCGGCCGTCATCAACGACTGGCCCGCGCGACGGGGTACGGCTTGCACGAGCGATTCGTGGGAGAAGGCGAACACGAGCACCGACGCGCCCGGGCGCCCGTCGGGCGTCGAGGCCGGATCGATGCGGCATTCGATGCCTATCTCCGCGTCGCAGGCAATCACCGAGGAACTGTCGCCGCAGAATTCGCGGAGCGCGGCGTCAAGCCAGTAGGCGTCATGCGCGGTCACGATCAGCCGAGCGAAGCTCATTCCGAACGCTTCCGCGAACGTGTCTTCGATTTCGGTTCCGTTGACGTTCAAACCGGGATCTCCTGGCCGCACTCGGCATGGCATCGCGCCCCCGCGGGCACGCCGCGGCTCGGTCCGCGATTCCCCTTGGGGTCGCGCCTTCCGTCGAACTATACTGCCAACGAGGGAGGATTGGGAACCCGGTTGCCCATGACGGCGACGAACCCGCCCGAACCGCATGCCACGCCACGAGGGAAACGAGGAAACGGAGACATCGACCATGAGGACGATATTGACGGTCCCGCTCGCGCTGGCGTCCCTGGTTCTCGGGTCGGCGCCATGGATCAAGACGCCGCCAGCGATGGGACAGGATGCCGTTGCGGTCCGTGAATCCGAACCGGCGCCGGTCATCCTGCGATACGACCTCGCGATCGCATTGCAACCATGAACGCGGGGGAGGGGCAACGACCACCGTCTGGCGACGGTGGCCACGTCAAAGGCCCCTAGCGTGGAGCGGCGCGGAGGGCGGCGGCTTGGCCGGCTTGACCGAAGGCCACCATGCGGTCGATGCAGACGCGTTTCATCGCGTCGCGGGCCGGCTTCAGGTAGTCGCGCGGATCGAACTTCTCGGGCGATTCCATGAGAACCTTCCGAATGGCGCCCGTGATCGCCAGCCGATTGTCCGTGTCGACGTTGACCTTTCGCACGCCGTGACGAATGCCGCGCTGGATCTCCTCGACCGGCACGCCCCACGTTTGCCTCAATCGGCCGCCGTATCGATTGATGATGTCCTGCAGTTCCTGCGGAACCGATGAACTCCCGTGCATGACCAGATGCGTGTTCGGGATCTTCCGGTGGATTTGCTCGATCCGGGAAATCGCGAGCACGTCGCCGTCGGGCTTACGGCTGAACTTGTACGCCCCATGGCTCGTGCCGATCGCGACGGCAAGCGCGTCGACGTTCGTCGCCGCGACGAAATCGGCCGCTTGATCGGGATCGGTCAGCAACTGATCACGCGAGAGCGTGCCGACGGCTCCGTGCCCGTCCTCTTGCTCGCCCTCGCCGCTCTCCAAGGAGCCGAGGCAACCGAGTTCCCCTTCGACCGACACGTTGCGCGCGTGCGCGATTCGCACCACGTCGGCGGTCACGCGGACATTGTACGCATAGTCGGACGGGGACTTGCCGTCATCGAGCAGCGAACCATCCATCATGACCGACGTGAATCCGTTGTCGATCGCGCTCACGCAGGTCTGCGGGCTGTTTCCGTGATCGAGATGCATGACGATCGGGATCTGGGGATAGAGCTCGGCCGCCGCAAGCATGAGATGGCGAAGGTAGACGTCCTGGGAATACGAACGGGCGCCTCGCGAAGCCTGGATGATCACGGGTGAGTCGGTTTCCTTCGCGGCCTCCATGATCGCCTGGATCTGTTCCATGTTATTCACATTGAACGCCGCGACTCCGTAACCGTTCGCGGCCGCGTGATCCAGAACCCACCGCATGGGGACAAGGGCCATCGACGCATTCCTCCTTCGCCAGTTCCTGACCGACGGGGCGCGCTCCGAACCGGCGCCCGCATGGCCAACCGCCGCGATGCTCCACCGCGCGTTGGGACGCCCATTATTCAGTCGGCACGGCGAAGCCGCAATCCCACGCTCGACCGTGCTAGAACTCCGGCGTCGCGATCGGCGTGCGCGGCGACTCCGACTCGAAGAGCGCGTCCTTCTGCGTCTGCGCGACGCGGATCACGAGCAGCGACGATTCCTGATTCTGCTTGGCGAAAAACGCGCCGCCCAATCCGATCGGATCGGGCAGTCCGGAAATCAGGAACGTCTGACCGGGGGCGAGCGTGGCGTCGATCCGCAGCGCGTCGTACGACTTGCGGTCGCGGCCGAATTCGAGCCGCCAGACCCCCTCCGATCCGACTCGCCGGTTGCGCGGTTCGCCATGTTCGATCTCGGGGACAAGCTCGATCCGAGCTCGTCCGTCGCCGAGCGCGAAGGACCGGAGTCCGAAGACGCACTGGGCGCGCGCAAAGGTCTCGCCGCGAACGGCGCCCGAGTCGCTGACAAACACATTCAGCAAATCGGCGTTGTCGCCCGTCGCGATCGTCGTCCGATGGCCTTCCCGGCTCTGCAAACGGTATTGCCGCGACGTCAGATCGTGGTCCTGTTTCTCCAAGTCGGGAGAATCGACCGTGCCGGCCTGGCGGGATAGGAGATCATGAACCACCGAGGGGAGTTGCGAACTGACCACGCCGCATCGAAGGCCGTTCACGTACAACCGCCGGCGCAGATCGGCGTCGATCGCCTGCTCGTCCACCTCCGACCACAATCGCTCGACATCGGCCCGAACCTCGTGGGTCGCGCGGAGAAAGGCCACTTCGAGCACGACGGTGTCGGCGGACATGCGTGGCGCGGGCCATTGCCATGGCTTATTCTCGGTCGGTTCCACGCTCCATTTCGCGCATCCGCCACCCGCGAGCGCGAGGGCCAACGCGGCTCCAACGGCCATCCAGACCGCGCGAAACGTCGGTCGCTCGGGCCCGATCGCGATCTGGAACTTGGAACGAGGCATCGGATCCTTCCGTCGACAGCCGACGCGGGATTCGCCGCGGAGTGAAGTTCCTGGACGGTTCCCGCGACAAGGCTCGACCGGCGCGGGCAACCCGTCCGGAACATTCCCATCAAGGCGCGGAAGCCTAGGGGGAAAAGGCCGAGTCGTCAAGATCAGACGGCAATCCCCCGTAGCCAGCCACGTAGCCACCGTCGCCAGACGGTGGCCGCGGCGAGACCGGCTCCGCCACGCTCTGGCGAGCGTGGCTACGGGCGAATTCCTCGGAACCCAAGCCCCTGTTGAACTTCGCCCGTCGATCGCCGAAAGTAGGGACGGCATGGAACGCTCGCGGCGCGTACCGCGGCGTGGATGGAGTTCTTGATGTTCGTCGCAAATCGTTCGCCGGGAGAAACAGCCATGACACGAGCCCACGCTTTCCGTCGTCGTGAATTCCTGAAAGGGGGAGCCGCCGCCGCCGTATTCCAGATCCTTCCGTCGGGCGCTCGATTGCATGGCGCGATGGCCAAGCTGCGCACCGCGCATGTCGGCGTCGGAGGGATGGGTGGAGGCGACTTGGGAGCGATCGCGTCGCATGCCCAGGTCGAGGTCGCCGGGCTGTGCGATATCGACTCGAGCCGACTCGCATCGGCCGCGGAAAAACACCCGGGCGCCAAGGTGTTCCGCGACTACCGTGAAATGCTGGCCTCGCTCGGCGATGCCATCGACGCCGTCGTCGTATCCACTCCCGACCACACGCACGCGCCGGCCGCCATGAGCGCGCTCAATCGGGGCAAACATGTCTATTGCCAAAAACCGCTTACCCACGAAGTCTTCGAGGCGAGGCAACTCCGCCTGGTCGCCGAACGAAAAGGCGTCGCGACCCAGATGGGCATCCAGGTGCATTCGAGCTCGCCCTATCGGCGCGCGGTCGCCATGATCCAATCGGGAGTCATAGGCAAAGTCAGCGCCGTGCACGCCTGGTCGAACAAGAACTGGGGTTATGACGGAGGACCGTTCACGGGGAGTCGCGACGTTCCCGACGCGTTGGATTGGAACCTCTGGCTGGGCACCGCGGCCGAACGTCCCTACCTCCCCAACGTCTATCACCCCGCGAATTGGCGGAAGCTGATCGATTTCGGGACCGGCACGCTGGGCGATATGGGCGTTCATATCTTCGACACGCCCTACGCCGCGCTCGAATTGACCTTTCCGAAATGGGCGAGGACCGAATGCCGAACGCCGACCGGAGTCGGCCATCCCGAACGGAACATCGTGACCTACGAGTTTCCCGGAACGCGGCATACGACCTATTCGATGCTCTGGAAATGGTACGACGGCGCCGATGCTCCACCCAAGGGCCGCAACGCCGAATTCGGTTTGCCCGACGCGTTCGATTTGCCGGGACAAGGATCGCTCTTCCTCGGAGAGAAAGGGTCCCTGTTGTTGCCGCACGTCGCCGAGGCCCAGCTCTTCCCCGTTGAGAAATTCAAGGACTATCGGCGACCCGATGTCGCCGACGGCGACCATTACCATGAATGGGTCGATGCCTGTCTCGGCAACGGAAAGACGAGCGCCGGCTTCTCCTATGCCGGGCCGCTCACCGAAGCCCTCCTGCTCGGCGTTGTCGCGAACCGGTTCCCGGGAAAAACGCTGAACTGGGACGCGCCCCGGCTGCAAGTCGCCAACCTGCCCGACGCCAACGGACTCCTCCAGCGGGATTACCGCAAGGGCTTCGAAGTGGACGGGCTGGGCCGGACCATTTGACTTCCGTTCGAGGCGGGCTCGCGGGATCGACCGGATGCGTCTATCGGCGCCGATCGCAGAGGATTTTCCGGTTGACGACGCACCGTCCGGATCCACCGGCGCCGCGGACGTTGCGAACCGATTGATGGTTCAAGTCTGACGGCAAATCCGGTTCTGCGATCGCGATCCGGCCAATCCTCACTCCGAGGAAGATTTCGAGTTCGCGGAATAACCGCTGGAATCCGATCTCGAATAGGCCCATCGTTCGATCCCAAACCAAGATACTCGAGATCGAGGTTCCCCCATGCGCGTTCGATGGCGGCGCTGGTGCGCGCTGTTTGCCTGGTGGATTGCGCCGGCGCTCGCCGTCGGCGAGGATCGTCCCTTCCCCGCCGACTCGGTCGAAAGCCGGCTCGACGCACTCGAACGTCAGAGCGCCGAGCTGCTCGCCGGGCTCGACAGTCCGCGAGCCGAGTCGCGCCCTCCGGATCCGGCGGGCGATGGATATGAGGTCGGAACGGACCTGGGGATGACGGCCAACTGGAATCACGGACTCGAACTGTCGACCAGGAACAAGGATTTCCGGGTCCATGTCGGAGGTCGAACGCAGTTCGACGCCGGGTGGTTCGACGCCGACCCGAATCTGCACAACGCCAACGGAACGCCGACGACCGGACTCGGCAACAACTACGGTGACGGCGTCGATTTCCGACGCGCCCGTTTGCGCATCGACGGCACGATGTACGAGACGATGGACTGGGCCGTCGAATACGATTTTGTGAACGCCGCCCGATATCGCGGCCAGCGCGCTTCCCCCTACGCGCCGCTCGCCGCGCCTCCCGGCAGCGGCGTCGTACCTCCGGACACGTCGACCTTCATGGAAACGTCGGTGACCGCGTTCACCGATCTGTGGTGGACGTTCAAGTCGCTTCCGATCGTCGGAAATATCCGGATCGGCAACCAGAAGGAAGCGATTGGTTTCGAACACCTCGTGAGCAGCCGGTTCCAACCGTTCATCGAACGGTCGTACAACCAGGACACGTTCTACGGCGGAACGTTCAACGGGTTCAGTCCGGGCGTTTCCTTCTTCAATACGTATGGTGAAGAGGACATCGGGACATGGAATGTCGGCGTCTTCAAGCCGATGAATTCGGTCTTCAGCTACAACACGGGCGACGGCGACTATTCGCTCGTCGCGAGGATCACTCGGCTGCTTTGGTACGCCGATGAGGGGCGCGGACTCGTTCATGTCGGCGTGTCCGGTCGGCAGGCGACGGCCTACGATCAGGCCGGCGCGCTGTACAACAGTCCGATCAGCGGGACCATGGGACCGGGCCGCATCATGACGTTCCGGACCCGGGACGCGCTGCGGACCGGCTTGTCGGTCGATTGGCCGACTCCCGCGAACATCACTCTGTTCGGCGACGACATGCAGTGGCTCAACTCGGAGTTCGTCGTTGTCCACGACAGGTGGACGATCCAATCCGAGTATCTGGTGAGCGGCCTGCAGGACGCGCGCGCCGCGTGGGACGCTCCGCTCGGCACCGCCGCCGTCTACCACGGCGGCTACTTCCAGATCTTCCGGTTCCTGACCGACGACCACGACAACTACAACAAGAAGACGGGCGCGTTCGATCGTGTCATTCCAACCGAGAACTTCTTTCTGGTGCGCGGCGCCGACGGGCTCTGTACCGGACGCGGCGCCTGGCAGGTGGGAGCGCGCTACAACTACCTGGATCTCAACGACGGGCTCTTGAACGGCGGCATCCTGCACAACCTGGCCGGTGGCGTGAACTGGTTCCTCAACCCGAACACGAAGATGCAATTCAACTACATCGCGACGTACCGCGACGCGCCGATCGCTCCGGCCGGTCCCGTCACCGATCCCGGTGACGGATGGGTCCACGGCTGGGGATTCCGGCTCGCCCACGATTTCTAGGGTCACTCTATTTCGGGTCCGCGGATGTCGGATCTCGGGAGCACCGTCATGCGTTTTGCGATCGCACTCGGAATCGCGGGAGTCGTTCTGGCTTCCTCCAATCCGAAAGGACGAGTGACCTGTCACCAAAGACACGAAGGACATGAACGGGCGTGAGGCCGTTGTTCTTGGCCGGCTTGCCGCTCAATCCCACCGGGAACCGGGATCCCCACGACGCTTCCTTCCTGGTTTCCTCTTACTTCGTCGGATTCGTGTTATTCGTGTCATTCGAGGTGATTTGCGTCCGGTGAGGCGCATGGGAATCAACCACGAATGACACGAATCACGCGAATGAAGGAAAGGGAGCGCTACCGATTCGGCTACCAGCTCAATCCCGCGCCGATGCTGAGGCCGATCAAGTCGACGCGCAACGACTGCGCGTTGGCGTAGGCCATGACTTCGGAATTTCCCGCCATAACGGCGGTCGCTCGGCCTTCCGCCGTATCGCACGTCGCGTCCCAATACTGGTATTCGCCCATCACACGCGCGAACGCGCATGCCGGAAGGCATTGCAACCGGTGATTCCACTGAACGCCGAGCTGCGCCTCGCCGATGTACATGTCGTTCTCGTGCTCGAAACGCGACGACGCCGTGTCGTACGACAAGCCTCCCGCGCCGACCGCCGTCGCCTGGGCCTCCGCCACGCTCTGGACATCGCCCCAAAGCACCGAGTTGCGAACGTTCCAAACCCAGTTGAATGACGGTGAACCCCAGACCGGCCTCCAACCACCCCACGCCACCGTCAAACCGGTTCCGTGGAAGTCGCGGAACGCGGCGCCGAATCCCGACAGCGTGTCGCCGTTGATCGAATCCGTGGCAAGCAGAATCGAATCCTGTTCGAGGGCCGCGTGCCGCGCGCCGAACGCGAAGAGCATCGGCGTATCCAGGAAGACGAACGGCCGCGCCGCCTCGATGTCGAACGCGTACATGTTGAACCGTTCCTCGGCCGTTACGCCCGGAAGGGCGAGCCCGCCGTTGAAATCGGTGATCGGGTCGTACGCGATCGACGAACCGTCGAGCTGCCAATAGCGTCCGACGAGTCCCCAGGCGTCGCCTTGCAGGCCGAACGTCAACCGGGGGCCGGTGTAGATGCCGTTGAGCCCGGCGAGGTTTGAACTGTACGACGTCGAGGTCGATCCAATCAGGTCGGTAAACGTCGTCTCGACGCCGTTTCCCGCGAAGTTCGGATTGAGGAACGTCGCCTCGACGCCGAATATCCAGCTTCCACCGCAACCACAGCCGCATCCACATGCGGCCTTCGACTCGCAGTCCCCGGACGTCGCATAATCGATATCGTAGGACTCTCCGGAAACCTCGGTCGCAACGGGCAACTCGGCCGGTCCCTCGCCGAAATCCGCCCTGGCCATTCCCGCGTTTCCCGCCGTCAAGACGGGGACGAGGACGGCCATCCATCGCCACAATCCATTCGCCATGGCTGATACCACTCCATGTTCGAGTCCACTCATTGTCCTCGAGTGTCGAACGACCTCGCGTTCGACGATCTCCCGGCGCGTTCCACGTCGCCTTGGTCCTGCAAATCGTCCACGGGGATCGCGCGAGCCAAGCCAAACCGCCAACGGCGTCCGCCGCGAAATTCGGAGGACGTCTTGTACGGCACAACCGCTGTCCGCGGACTCCACCCAGGTCGGATTGCGACAAGCGAACCGATCGACGGAGTGAAACCAGGGACGACGATCGCACGGAATGCGCGAGCGACCACGCCGCGCCGACACGCGGAATGCGAAGACCGTTTCTTGCGAACGCGCGGGTGCCCTCCGTCTACGGCGCGAGGGCTTTGATCGCGATGTTGCGGAACTCGACCGGATCGGAATGGCCCGCGAATCCGAAATGGCCCTTTTCGAGTTCCCTACCCGGATGAGGATGGTTCGCCATGAACTCGGTGACTTTCGCGAGGTCGGCGTTCACGATCAGCGATCCATTCAGTTCGACCTGGACCTGCGTTCCCCGCACCGTCACCTCCTGGACGTTCCATTCGCCCGTCGGACGCAGATAGCCGCGCGGCGCCGCCACCATCCCGTACGGTGAACCGTGGTATTGGCGGGGATCGAGCGTCGCGTACTTGGGATGCTCGTTGTCGAGCACCTGCAGTTCGCACATCGCCGAGTACGCGGGGTCCCCCGTTCCCGGATAGCGGATCGCCAAGCCGTTATTCCCGCCGGGCGGCAGGCGGAATTCGAGCCGCACGGCGAAGTCGGCGTATTGCTCTTTCGTATAGAGCGTCCCGCCCTTGCCGGCCTTGCACCCGATCGCGCCCTCCTTGACCTCGTAGTTGTCGACCGCGCCCGCCCAACCGTCGAGCGACTTGCCGTCGAAGATCGACGCGTAGCCCGCTTCCTTGTCGTCGCGCCGAAGCCACGTGTTGGCTTCCTCGGAGGGAATCTCGCGCACGAACACGTTGCGCCACCGGATCTCGCCGCCGTGCGTCTGCAATTGGATCGGCCCCGTCCGAACGATCGGAAGGGCGCGGTCCCAATAGTTGGCCATCAGCGCGTTGTCGACGACCAATTGCCCGTTGAGCCAGACGCTGGTCCGATCGCCGATCTGGATGATACGGAACCGATTCCACTCGCCGAACGGCTTGTCGGCTCGGACCAAGGGGTCTTTTCCCGGCGCGTCGGGCGCGTTGTTCCAAAGTCCACCCGAGCCCTTGTCGGCGCCCAGTTTGAACTTGGATTCATCGGTCGAATCCCAGATCTGGATCTGTGGAGTGGCCCGCATATAGATCCCGCTGTCGGCCCCGGCAACCGTCTTGTAATCGATCCAAAGCTCGATGTCGCCGAATTCCTTTTCGGTCGTGAGGTAAACGCCGTGCCCGTCGTTGACCAGTTCGCCGTTCTCGACTTTCCAATGCTCCATCGCGTCCTTCGTATCGGTCTCGCGTTTGGACGCGCGTTCTCCTTCGCTCAGTTGCGAGAGTTTTCGCGGATCGACGGTGGCGAGCCCATACCAGCCGGAAAGGTCGCCGCCGTTGAATACCGCGGTGAAACCGGAGGGCGGTTGGTTGTTCTCCTGGGCATGGGCAACGAACGCGACCGAAACAACGGCCAGGCCGCACAAAGCGGAAAGCGGGTTTTTCACGGCGCGGTACTCCCTCAAGAGTCATGAAATCGGGTTCGCGTCCCATGGTATCCCCGCGCCGCGCGCGGCACCAGTCCCAGCCTGCCGGCGAGCCTCTAGAGCACGCCAAGCACGCGGCGGGCTCGGCGCCGGATGGCCCGCGAACGGCACCTATGCGAAAAAAATGGGACGAGAGACGGCGGCCGGCGTCCTCATATTCAAGAGATCCAATAACATCCAAAGTATTCGGCGTGTCGCGGCGGGCCGCGATCCGTTGGATGGTCGCGCGGCGGCGGCAATGATGAACGGCGAGTGGACGGCGGACGAACTCTCGCGGATCCTCGACGCGCACGGCGCCGCGCTGCGCCTCTTCGCGGCCCAATGGTCGCCGTCGCCCGAGGACTGCGTCCAGGACGCGCTCGTGAAGTTGATTTCGCTTCGCGAACGGCCGAGCCGTGCCGTTCCGTGGCTGTACCGGGTCGTTCGGAATCGGGCCGTGAGCCAACAGCGGTCGTGGTTTCGCCGCAAACGGCGGGAACGGAACGCGGCCTCGCGAACGGCCGCATGGTTCGAACCGGACCTCTCGGCCGATAACGACGGACGAACGGCGGCCGAGGCCCTGGCGAAACTTGACGACGCCGAGCGGGCGATCGTCGTCGCGCGGATCTGGGGCGGACTGTCGTTTGATGAGATCGCGGAAGTAGAAAGGATCTCCCGAAGCGCCGCGCACCGACGCTATCACGAAGCGCTCGACGCCTTGCGACGCATGCTCGACCCCGCGTCATCGTTCACCGATACCTGATTTGCCTATCGAGAATGAACCGCCATGTCCGACTCCATCGACCCCCACGCGCCGCGTGACGCGGACCGCGAACGTCAGAGGCTCGAACAGCTCCTGCGGCAACGGACGCCCCTCTGCGACCCCGCGGCGCGGGATCGCTGGATGTTCGCCGCCGGGCGGCAATCCGCGATCTCCGCGATGGAGGCCGGTGCTGGTCCGTCGCGCCGCGCGATCCACGTCGGATTCGCATGGACTGTCGCCGCCGCGAGCCTGCTCGCCGCCGCCGGCGCGTGGATCCCCCGGTTCCAAACAGTTTTGGAAACCGAGTCGGAATCAGGACCTGTCGCGAAACAAGTTCCTGATCGGTCCGCCGTTCGGACGGCCGAATCGACCGCCTCGCGCGACTCGAACACCGGCTTCGCGACGGACCGCGCGTCGACCGCCAGGTTCCCGGAAACGGCGCGGTTCGCCGCATTGAGAAACGTCGGCGGCTACCGCGCGATTCGCGATGCCGTCCTCGCGATGGGCCTGGATGCCCTTCCCGCGCCGTCCGTTTTGGGAACACCGGCCGAGTCGTCCGACACGATCGAGTCGCGTGAATCGTTTCGCCTTCGGTCCTGGCGCCGGCAACTCGGCGAAGGTGGACTCGCGTTGTAGGAAGAGCATACTCCACAAAAAGGTGACTTCCATGAATCGACCTATCCGCGTCGTCTTTCTGGGTTTCGCGATGGGGTGCGCGGCGGCTTCCGTCGCCCGAGCTCAAGCCGGCGGCTCGGATCCGGCAAAGGCCGAAGCGAACGTCGATGAACGGCAACCGACGGTGATCGAATGGACGGTCACACCCCGGGCGACGCCCCATTTCGCGCTCGAATACCGCCTTCTTCCCGGCATGCACGAACGCTCGCCCGGAAACGCGGCTCCGTTCCACTATCGGTCCATTCTGGCGATGAAGATGTTTTGCGCCGATTACGAGAAGCAATACCACGAAAAGAGCGAGCGATGGCTCAAGTGGCCGCCCGACGCCGAAGCGGTCGCGGAGATGAGGGAGTGGATCAAGGCCTATCAGGGCCAAGTCTTCGAACAGCTTCGCGTCGCCGTCCATCGCGAGCGGTGCGACTGGGAGTTCCGCATCCACGAGTTGACCGAGCTTTCGCCGATCATGTTCGTTTTGGAAGAGATCCAACAGGCGCGCGGCGTGGCGCGGGCCCTTCAGATCCAGGCTCGTTTGCAGATGCTCGACGGAAAGACCGACGAAGCGATCGAGACGCTTCGCATGGGATTCCAATTGTCCCGCGATGTATCCGAGGCGCCGATCCTGATCAACTCCTTGGTGGGTATCGCGATCGCTTCGATGATGGTGAACGAGGTTCAGCACTTCGCGGAACTCGAATCGAGCCCCAATCTCTATTGGGCCCTCGCGACACTCCCCCATCCCATGTTCGAAATGCGCCCCGCCATGGAACAGGAGATGGGTCTTGTCCATCAGATCTTCCCGTTCCTCAAGGACGTGGAAACAACCGAGCGCACACCGGAGGAATGGAATCGGCTCTTGCAGGAGATGATCGATCGCGTCATCCACCTGACGGATGGAACTCAGCAACAAGATTGGAAGGAGCGGCTCGGACTCAGCGTGGTCTCCGCCGCCGCGTACCCCCGCGCGAAACAGGCGCTGATTGACGCGGGCTTTCCGGCGGACCGGGTCGAAGCGATGCCCGCCGCGCAGGTCATCGCCATCCAAACGGCGCGCGTCACGCGGTACGCGCGCGATGAGACGATCAAATGGAGTTTCCTGCCCTATCTGGAAAGCCGTGGCGCGGTGCGCGAGTCGATGAACCGCCTCGAATCCGCTGGATTCCTCAGCCGCGATTCGCCGCTCAAGACGGGCGCGTTGCCGCTGGCGAACATCCTGTTTCCCGCGATCGAAGCAGTGGGCTTCGCGCCGATTCGACTCGAACGCGCGATCGCCGCGACGCGCGCCGTCGAGGCGATTCGGGCCTATGCGGCGTCGCACGACGGGAATCTACCGGCGACCTTGGCTGATATCACCGACCTTCCCATTCCGCCCGACCCGATGACCGGCGCTCCGCTCGTGTACCGCGTCGAGGGCGACCATGCGGTCATCGACTTGCCTCCTCGCGCCGGCCGGACACCTCGCGCCGACGGCTTCCGCCACATCGTGCGGATCCGGAAGAAATAGGGGTGGGGGACCGCGTCCGCTCGGTTCCCGAAGGCGCGTCAAAGCGTCGAGCGCCAATCGGGCGGCGCGGCCCGATACGGCCGGAATTTCTCGGACTCGCCGCGGTCCTCGCGGTGGAACAAGGCGCGGCACGCGCCGAGCTCGCTTGCGGCCGGCGAATCGATCAGATGACTCGAATCGGTCGGCCCCATCCGCAAGAGGACGCGCAGCGCGAAATCGCGCAGCGTCTGCCGATCGAACCATCGACTCAGCGTTCCGTAGCCGTCGCACGCGAGAACCGTGTGGATTCCGACGCCCGGACCCTCGCGCACGATCCGGAGGAACCGCTGCGAGGCGGGCTCATCCTTTTCCGAGTCGTCGGAAAACGGTCCAAGACCGCCGAATCCATAATCGGTCCCGTCGCGCCGCAGATCGCGGAACCTCGCCAGATCATCGACGACGAGAATCCACGGCGTTTCCGAATCGGCGGATGAATCGAGCCGCCGTTCGAGTTCCCGCGCGACGTGGGCGAGCCCTTCACGGGCCTTATCGGGCGAGCGAACAAGGACGTTCGTTCCGTCGCCGACCGACAGGGAACTCCACCAATCGCGGTCCGGCGCATCGGACCCGCCGGACACGAGCGCGATGAAATGCGCCGCGCGCGACTCGCCGCCCGCCGTGACCCATAATCCCACGGCCGCCGCGGTAAGCAGGCCGCCGATCCGCTCGCGGTCCTGGCCCACGATCAGCAGGTTCGCGCCGGCCTGCCGAGCGAACTCCGCGAACGCGGGCTCCTTGATCGCCACGGCGGCGCCGAGCCACGCGCCGAAGGGACGCATGGGAACCGCGCTCCGTTTCGCTTCGATCAGCGGGCCGTTGGACGCGAGTTCGGCCGGTTCATCCCCTTCGAACACGACGGGCTGCGGAATGGCGAGGCCGACGCGCCGCGCGCGCTCGTCGAGCTTGCGCAGGTACTCGATCCGTTCTCCGTCGGGGAGCCAGACGACCTGGAAAAGGTGGTTGCCTTCGATCATCCCGTTCGCATCGTTGTGGATCGCCTCGCCGGGCCGCGACAGAAGCCTCGCCGCCGTGTTGTCCTCGCTGAGGATCAGGTGCGCGTCGGTCTCGCCGCACTGAAGGGCGATGCGAACGGCCATTTGGCCGAGCGTGCTCCGGGCGAGCGAATAGGCGCCGGCGAGCGTCTGCGAACCCAGGATGACATGGACACCGAACGCGCGGCCTTGCCGGACAAGCCGATCGAGCAGCAGGGCCGCGTCGCGCGCGATGCGGTCCTCCTTGACGAAGAACTCCTGGAACTCGTCGATCACCAGCACGATCCTCGGCAACGCCACGTCCGGATTCGCGTCGCGGAAACCGGCGATGTCCTGCGCTCCGCATTTGCGGAACCGCTCGCCCCGCGCCTTGAGTTCCTCGTCGAGCCGTTCGAGCGTGCTGAGTCCGAACTCGCGCTCGCTCTCGATGGCGACGACCCGAGCGTGGGGCAGGCGATGGCGCGCGTACGCCTTGAATTCGACCCCCTTCTTGAAGTCGATCAGGTACAGTTCCACCTCCGTCGGGCCATAGCGCAGAGCGAGGTTCGTGATGAGCGCGTGGAACAACGTGGACTTCCCCGAACCGGTCTTTCCCGCGACGAGCACGTGCTGTGATGTGCCGCGACCCAATCGAAGCGACTGGAGCTTGGTCGCTCCGGAACGGCCGAGCGGGACGACGAGTTCGCGGCGGCCGTCCATGCTCCACCACGCGTCGGGTTCGGGCGCGACGGTGCGGAACGGGACTTCGACCCGGTTCGCGCCGAGCGCCTTCTCGCCGGCCTTGCGGAGGATCGCGATGCTCTGGTCGGACCGAGGATCCTCCGAAACGCGGAGCGGCCACCTCGCGAGCTCGCTGTGTTTCCAGGTGAACCCCGCTCCGCTCCAGACGAGTGTCGCGGCGCGCTCCTCGATCTCCCGCAGATGGAAATCGTGCGGAAGCCTCAGACGCATGTCGATACTCGCGAGCAGATACACGCCGCAGCGCGGTCCGGTCGCCGCGATGCTCGCGAGCCGACGCGAAGACTCCTCTCCGAATCCCTCCGGAAAATGCGATACGACAAGCACATGGATCGGTTCGGCGACTTCCCCGGCCTCGCGGTTGTATTCCTGGATCGAGGCGTATTCGTTCCGCAGGTATTTCTGAATGACGTTTTCCATATGCTCGGACAAGTCGGCCAGCCTCTGGCGGATCTGATCCGGTTCGGTCCAGATGCGGTTATGAACGAGCCGCTCGTCGTAGTCCGCCAGATGCATGAACGCGGAAAACTCCTGCCCGAGTCCGACCGGATCGATCAGCGTGAACCGGATCTTGCCGGGCGGGACGGCGGTCAACCGGCGCAGCATGACGTTGCGCATGACGCGCGCCGCCGCGTCGCGACCCTGGTCGGCGACCTCGAGCAGCAGCGACGGGCAATCGGGCGCGGACAACACGGCGGGCAGTTCGTATTCGCGATCCGATGCGACGGAACCGCGCAGGCCGATGGGAACGAGGTCGGCGAGCCGCACGCGGTAGTCGCCGAACGGGATCGCATCGAGCGGTTCGGTCGGAGGGTTCCACGATTCCGGCGCGAATTCGTTCCATTCGGGGAAATGCGTTCGGCGATACGCGCGCATCGCCGCGGCCTCCGCTTCGAATGCGTCGAGTACGGTCCGCCACGCCGTTTCCGA
Organism: Planctomycetota bacterium; assembly: GCA_016872725.1. Taxonomy (GTDB): domain Bacteria; phylum Planctomycetota; class Planctomycetia; order Pirellulales; family Pirellulaceae; genus VGZC01. Next base: position 20,276 of record VGZC01000041.1, on the reverse strand, counting down.
CCGCGCGAGATCGCGGTCTCGCCGAATCGCGGATTCCTCGAGCCGCTGTTCGCGTTCCGCGGCGACGGCCGCGAGTCGGTCGGCGAGCTCGCGTTCGAGGCGGGCGATCCGCGGGGGATCGTGGGTATTCGCATCCGAGGCGCGCCGATCCCACTCGCGTTCGAGCGTCTCGATCGTCCGAGCGCGCGCGGTCCGCGCTTCGGAGATCGCCGCGTCGCGCCGCCGCGCCGCCTCGGCCATCGCCGTCTCGAACGACTCGGCGGCCCGCCCTTCCTCGTCGCGCCGCCATGCCGTGAGTTGGCCGCGTTTCGATTGCAGATCCCGATCGGCTCGTTCGGCCGATTCGCGAAGTCCCCGCGCGATCCGCGCGAAGTCGGCACGGAGGCCGGGCATCGCGCGTTCGGTGGCGCGTCGAGCGAACCACCGGCCGACGAACCGGCTCGCAATCCCGAACGCCGCGCCCGATGCGAGGACCGACCCCGCCGTGATTCCCGCATTCCACGCGGTCGCCGCGCCGACCGGATAGATCGCCGCGATCGCGCCGGCGATCGCGCACAGCACGGGCCACCCCTCGTCGAGGAACCGCGCCGACATCGCACGAGTCATCACGTCCAATCGCAGCCGGGCGGCCGTCAGGTCGTCCGAAGCAGGCTCGGCGCCAGGACTGCCCCGCCGGCCCGCCGATCGCCCGTCATCGGATTCGTCCGTTTCCCCCGTGATCGTGCGCGACGCATCAGCGAGGTCGGGCGAACTTCCCCTGCGCGCGAGGAGACGCCGGGCTTCCTCGCCGAACGATTCGAACCGGCCGCGCTGCGCGTCGAGGCGCTGCTGGACGATAAGCCGATCGGTGGCGAGCTGATGCGAACGGCTTTCGAAGGACTCGGCCGCTTTCCTCACGGCCTGATCTCGGTCACGCGTCCGTGCGGCGAGCGTTTCGGCGTGCTCCTTCGCGGTTCTGGCTTCGAGCGCGGACCGGCTCTTTTCGGCCGACTCGCGCCCTTGTTCGAGTGCGGCACGGGCGGCGGCGAGCTTCTCCCGGAATTCCGCTTTGGCTCGCGCAATCGCCGCGTTTCCTTCGCGTTCGAACTGTTCGCGCGATTGGGCCGCATCGCTCTCGGCTTGCGTGATTCGCGTTTGACGGCTCGCGTCGATCTGAGCGATCCACCGAGCGCGCTCGGTGGCCGCTTCGCGCAGCGTTCGTAGCAGGTCGACCTGACGTGTGGCGCGGGGCGACGCGGGCGGGCCCGAATCGAGGGAAACCGGATGCGGCCCAGGTTCATCGAAGATGCGCGGGAGTTCGTTCACGGCGGATTACTCGTCGGAAGGAGCCGAGACCTCGCTCGGATTCTGATCATCGCGGCACGCCCGTTCGGCCTCGCCCAGCGCGAGTGCGAATTTCTCGACCGCGGCCAGCAGGAGGCCGAGGGGAGGGAGGAGCGGATCGAGGCGTTCCCGCGCGAAGGAGCGGCGCGTCGCGTCATCCCATGTTTCGGATGTCGCGTCCCATGCCTCCCTCAAGCGGGAGACGCTCTTACGCAGCATGCCGCACCCGGTTTGCAGATCACAAACGCCCATCCCGATCCCTATTCCTTTCCGGTCGCTTCCGGACGCGTCCCCATCCCGCGCGGCGCATCGGCACGCGCCGCCTCGGCCGGGTCGGTCGCCGCGGCGCGCGGCGCGGGAGGAGGCTCGCGAGCCGTGTCGGACAGTTCGGGGATCGCGAGATAGCGTTCGAGCGATTCCACGATGCGTTCGAGGGCGGCGAGCGAACGCGGAACGTCGGTTTCCGCCTGATCGCGGGTTGTCGCGAGCCGTCCCTCGAACTCGCGCGCCTCATGCAGCAGGGCGATCCGCCAATGGCGGACGGTCCGCACCTTCTCTTCGCAATACCGCAGCCGAGCCTTCGCCCGCTCAAGCGCCTTTTGCTCGACCATGCAGCTCGGACGGTCCTCGGGCCGCGTTGTGGTCCGGCACCGTTCGAGATTGCTGCGCGCCTCGACCAATCGATCGCTTGCCCGCTTGACCTCGTTGGGCCAGTATCGGGCGCGGTCCTGTTCGATCCAATCGATGGCCTTGCGCAATTCCAGGGAGAGCGTGGTCACGGCTTCCTCGGCGCGCCGCTGGAAAACGGCGAGCGCCGCCCGGAATTCCCGCAGCGACTCGATCGACCGCACGTTGGCCGGCGAACCCGTCATCGGCGCTTGAATCCCTCGATTTCCCGGGGCGCTTTCGCTTCGATCACGAGGACTGCAAATAATCGTCGATATGCCCCGCCTTGCGCATCAGGTAGGGAACATACTCGTCGACCGCGTCCGAGAACCGCGCGATCGCGGCCATCTGCTGTTCGAACATCTCGACGAACTTGCGCTGCTCCTGATCGCGCCACGACGTATTCAGCGTCGCGAGTCGGCCTCCGAGCGCGGCGGCATGTTCGCGCAAATCGTTATTGAACTTCTTGAGCGCTCGAGCGAATTGGCGCAATTCCTCGGGATCGACGACGGCCTGGGGCATAGCGACGTTCCGGTTTCGGGCTCGAAAGGCACGGCGGCCACGCCCTTACTATAGACGGCCCGTCCCTCTCGACCAAGAATTAGGCGACAATGACCGTTCGTCCCGCAAGGGAGAAGGCAATGCCGCCATGAAGTGCGGTCCAGCGCGAGGTGCGAAATGCGGGCGATCCGCCAAAGGCTTGGTAATCTCGATTGCGTCGTCTTTCCACCTTCGAGCGGCAGGCCGCCCGACCTGTGCGTCGTGCTGTGTCACGGATTCGGCGCGCCGGGCACCGACCTTGTTCCGCTCGCGTTCGAACTGGTCGAACTGGACGAATCGCTTGCCGAGCGTGTCCTATTCGTGTTTCCCGAGGCGCCCCACGCGCTCGATGACGAGGGTATTCCGGGTGGTCGAGCGTGGTGGCCGCTCAATGTGAACGCGCTCATGGCGTCGATCGCGCGCGGCGAACTGCGAATCCTCCGCGACACGACGCCTCCGGGGATTTCGGAAGCGCGCGAGCGGCTCCTCGCCGCGCTCGCCGACCTGCGGCGACAGACCGGCCTGCCGCTCGCCCGGTTCGTGCTCGGCGGCTTTTCCCAGGGCGCCATGCTAGCGACCGACGCGACGCTGCATCTGCCCGAACCCACGGCCGCCCTCGCGCTGTTCTCGGGGACCCTCTTGTGTGAATCGACATGGCACCGTCTGGCCTCCGCCCGCGCGGGTGGAGAAGTTCTTCAGTCGCACGGTCGATACGATTCGATCTTGCCGTTCGAGACGGGGATTTGGTTGAGGGATCTGTTCGAGCGCGCGGGTTGGTCGGTCGATTTCGTCGAATTCGCTGGGGACCACACGATTCCGGCGGAGGCCGTTCGAAGATTCGCTCGGCTGCTTGCCCAAAAGTCGCTCGCCTCTCCGAGACGAGTGACCTGACACCAGACCCTGTTGCGAGCAGGAGCAGGTCGAGTGACCACGAATGACACGAATGACACGAATGAGGAAGCAGGGAAGGGAAGAAGAGAGACGCTGAAAGAGGCCGGTCAACTAGCCGGACTGCGCCTTGAGGTCGACAACAAGACGTATCGGCGGTGTGTCCCTATTCGTGTGATTCGAGCCATTCGTGGTTCCCGCTCCGCGCCTCGGAGACCGTCGCTCGCCTCTCCGAGGCGAGTTCCTCGAACCAAGACATATTCCGCCGCTCCGCGCCGCGGAGGGGCGTGCGACAATCGTCCCCACTCGGCGAACCAAACCCAGCGAGCCCATTCGTCGCGTGATGTGGGGCCGCGAGGCCCTTCATGGCCGGGGACCGGCGCGGAAGCCGCAAGGAAGTCCGGGCCGGCAATCGGTATTCCTTGCACGCCATTCGCCGCGGACTCGGCTTCTCCGCCCTGTCCGCCTCCCGAATCGCGGAGCCGTTTCAGAATACCGAGCAGGTCGCCGGTCGTTACGAGCCCGTCTCCCGTTTCATCGTGGAATGACTTGGAGTCGTCGATCTGCGTCAAGCGTCGCGAACCGACTTGTCCAAGATCGCGCAGGATCGAGATGGCGTCGGACGTGGCGACCGAACCGTCGCCCGTCGCGTCATCGCGATCGACCGGATTCTGGTAATAGCGTACCCACGCGGTGCCCGCGTCGAATTCCGTTCGGATCCGTTCGGCCGACCCCAGCCGCGCGGTCCACGATGTTCCCCCCGCGACAAACAGCGAACTCGCCAATCCATCGTCGGTCACAGTGGTCGCGTCGAGAAACACCAAGTTCCGCAAGTCCGGGCTTCCGCTTCCGTTGTCGATGTTCGCCATGCGGATCTGGATCGGCCGATCCGCGGTCCATTCGTCGAGCAGACTCCATGCGTTGCGGTAGCGCGTATTCGACGTGAAGTCACCGCCGATCAGTACATTCTCGTCGGCGCCGCCGATGACGTGATCGACTCCTCCCCCTCCAAACAACACGTCCTTCCCCTTCCGGCCGATCAACAGATCATCGCCCGATCCTCCGAAGAGAATGTCGTCTCCCGCGCCGCCGTTCAGTCGATCGTTGCCTTCGTCGCCGTTGGCATAGATCGAGATCGGGAAATCCGGAGCGGCCGCGACGTCGTCATCACCGGCTTGTCCGAAGAGGAGCACGCGCATCGCGTCGGGAACCGTTGTCTGTTCAACACCTGCGCCGGTGTGGATCTCGACATGGGTTTGAAAGAGGCGTCCGTCATGGCGGAGAATGATCCGGTCGTCGAGCGTTGTTCCGCCGATGGCAAGCACGGAGAATGACGGGCCATCCGCGAACGACTGCATTTCGGCGAAGCCGATCGGGATGACGTGCTCGACGGGATCGCTCGCCCCGCCGTCCTTGTCGCGAGCCACCGCCGTGACGCGGTAATCCCCGCTCTCGGTAAATACATGCTCGCCGCGCCCAAGTTGATCCGCGGGGATCCGCTCGACGGGCGAGCCGTCGCCCCAATCGACATCAAAGGAGAACCCCGCCTCTTCATCGGTTGAGGAATCGTCCTGGGCGGTCAGGATGAGCTCGCGGCGCTGGCCTCGCACGCCGTTCGTATCTCCCCGGACGCCCGCTCGCGGCACCGCGTTGTCGACGGTTACTTCGAACAGGCCTTCGCCCGTGCGGCCGTCGCGATCGGCGACTCGCACGCGGGCGTCGAATGCCATGCCCGGTCCGCCGTCGCGATACGTATGGAACAGATCGCCCCACGGTCCCGGTTCGTTCCGATCGAACTCGGTGGAATCGCCGTCGCCCCATTCGACGGTCACATGCCACGGGCCCGCCGCCGGATCGTGGTCGAACCAACCTCCGCCGATCGTCGCCTCGCGTCCTTCGACAACCGTTCGATCGCCCGGCGGATTGACGAGCGGTTCGGCGGTGGCCGCGTGGTTTCCGAAGTCGACACCGGACGTCGCCGCGCCCGCATCGACGGCGACGCGGTGCCTCCGGTTGCCCTTCATGACATTGTCGCCGCCGAGCGCGGCATAACGATGCCCCGCATCGACCGTCCGAGTTGTTCCCGCATTCAGATCGATGATGTCGATCTCCGTCGTTCCGTCGTAACCGACATACGCGAGCCCCGAGACGACCGCGATACCCAGAATCGGCCCGCGCGCGAGACCCGACAGGATGACTCGGCCCGTGTCCGCATCGAGCCCCAGCAGGTTGTCGACCTCGGTCGAACTCCCCGCGAGCAGTCCCAACTCCAAGCCTCCGGCAAGACCGCCTCCAAAGTCGAGCGGGAATCCCGAGTTGGCGGCGCGAAGGTCGATCGTGCGCGTGACGCGTTCCTGGATCGGATCGTATTCGATCAGCGCGTCATGGCTCGCGTCCAGCATGCGGAGCGTCCCGTCCTGGAACGCGAGCCCATCAACCGCCGTGCTCCACGGATCGAACAGGTGAACGGTCCTCGTCGTCGATGGAACATCGGGATCCAGGACGAGCAGATCGCCACGGGAACCGTACATGGCGAAGAGCGTCAATCCGTCGAAGGCAAGCCCCGCGACCTCGATCGGAGTGATTCCTCCAGTGGAACGCAGGGACGTGACATACCGTTCCCGAGACGCGTCACCGGGATTCAGTTCATAGACCGATCCCGTGGAATCCGACGAGATGCCAAACAGGCGCGGACCGCCCGTGGGATACGTTGGCGTCCAACCATCGCGATCCGATTCAACGACATCGAACGACCCGGGGTACAGGCCGTCGAAGCGATACGCGCCTGACGCGTCGGTCAACGTCGAAGGCTCGGAAATCGTCAGGTCGAGCGTCCAGGCATTGAGGAGTCCGGAAATCCCCTCGGCTCCCAGCGGCCGCCGAACGGTGACCTCGAGCTTCCACAGACCGTTCGCATCCTCGCCGCGAAGGTTTTTTAACTGCTCCATCGGACGCACCGGGTCGGCGTGATAGGGTCTGATGTCGACGATGGAAGCATCCGCCCGATCATCAAACGGCAGGTTGGACCACCAACCAAAATCAACGTCCAATCCGTCGAACAGGACAACCCGCGTCCCCGCCGGACTGATCAGCGTCATCGCCAGATCTCTCAACGCGGCGAACCGGATCGAGGGCGTGACGGCGACGTCGAGGATTGTGCCCGGCAGGCCGAAGACGGCGAGGTTCGACACGGTCGTCGTCGACGTGCCCGCTTGAATCGGGCTTTTCAACGGACGGGGTGCGTCGCTCGATCCGGCGTATTGCGAATACGTGTCGCGTTTCTTGTTGCGGTTGCGATCGAGGAATACGGTCCATCCCTCGATACCCGGTTCGTTGGCATCCCGGTTTCCGTCGCCATCCCGGTCATTCCATTTGGTTCCCTCGATGGCGCCCGGCAACGGTCGATTCAGGAAGTCCCGGCCCTTGACCATTTCGCCGGAGGCAAGGTGGACCGTGTGAGGACCAGGCCCGCCACAGTACGGCGGACCCAAGGGGCATTCCGTCCGCGGATACACCTGATTCCAACCGGCCCTCGCGACTTCACGCACGCTGTAGGAATCGGCCGGCAAGCCGACGATCGAATACCGGCCCTCGTAGCCCGTTTCGTCCGAAGGTTCCCCGATTTCGAAATGCAGCCTCACGACGTTCAACCGATCGGTGTTGAACTCGCTTCGATTGTGCAGTTCGAGCCACCAGGGACCGTTCGGATCCTCGCCGACGAACGCGCCGAGCGAGCCCATCGGATGGTAACGACCCGTGAACGGCGCGCTGAAATGACGGATGTCGAGGCAGAAGGGGTCGTCGGGCGAACAGACTTGATCGTCCAGAATCGTGCCGCGGAAGTGCCGCCCCGTTCCACCGACCGACTCGAACAACCGAACGCGCGTTCCCGAAGGACTGATCAGGAACGCGGCGAGCTCCTCGTCGAACGCCGCGTCGATATCGAGTTCCACGTCCAGATCGGCGACGGTCCCGACGAGTCCGCGGACGGGAATCGGCACGAATTGGATCGAGTTGGGATCGAGCCGTCGCGACGTTCCCTCGCGGACGGCCGTGATCCTATCGAGCTCGGCGTTGCCGTTGACGTCAACGTAGATGGTCCAGCCCTCAAGACCGGGCTCGCCCCGATCGATCTCTCCGTTGGCGTTCACATCAAGCCGCTTCGCGCCCTCGATCGTGCCGAGCGGCGTGTTGCCGAAGTCGATGCCCGTGAGCACGTCGACCGGCGCGACATCGAGCTGGTAACTGAGCGGAGCGGGATGCGTCAACTGCCATCCGTCGCGCCGCTCCTGAACGACGGCGACGGAGCCTGGCGGCACGCGCAGCGAAAACCGGCCCGCATCACCGGACTCGGCGACGATATCGACCCCTTCGTCGAACCGGTAATCCCGATTGCGATCCGCGAAGATGCGAAACCCCCCGATACCCGGCTCGGTCGGAATGAACGCTCCGTGGAACCAGAATCCATCGCGTATTCCGTCCGAATCCATGTCGTGAAACACGGTGCCGAGGATTTCACTGTATCGAACGAATCCAAAATCGAGTTGGCGATAGGCTTCGCCGATCCGCGCATAGAGGCGGTTGTAGAATCCGGCCGGCGCGGGTTGGCTCGCCATCCAACCGTCCCGCGCGATGGCCCGAACCGTGTACGACGATGGGGGCAGGTTTTGGAACAGGTAGGCGCCGAGCGAATCGGTCACGGTGAGCGGATCGCTGGCCGCGTTCCAGGCTCCGTTCCCGTCGAGATCGAGATAGACGACCCAGCCCGCGAGCGGCGCCTCGCCGTCGTCCCGCACTCCGTCCGCGTCCTGATCGTCGTAGAGCCTGCCCGCGAGTTCGACCGGTTCGATCAAACCGCCCGAGTCCGACGCGGTGGACCAGACGCCGCGCCCGATCGTGCCGACGAACAACTGGTCGGTCGACGGATCCGCGTAAATCGACTGGACGACCACGTTGGGAATCCCGACATGGAACGGCGCCCAGATCACGTATCCGGCGCCGGTGTCGCGCGGATCGATCGCAGCGAAGACCCCCGTTTTTCCCGCGGCGTACAGAATGACCTTGCCGTCCGCGCCTCGCGAGATCGCCATGTCGCGTGGATTCGGGAGCAAGCCGCCCAGGTTCGACGTCAAGTTCGTCGATCGGGCGGTGGGAAGTCCCGCATCGTCGACGCGCCATACTCGGCCTTGGCTATCGAGCACATACGCGGCGCGCCACTGCATGGGATCGAGGACGATGCGGATCGGATCGGCGCCGCGGTACGCCGTAACCGGAACGAAGTCCCCCATGACGTTCGCGGTCGGGTCGGGCACAATCGTGCGAGCCGTCCTCAGAAGGAGTCTCGCTCGGGTTCCGTCGTTGAACGAAACGCCCGATCGCCCGATGTACGCGATGTCGGGCATCGGAATGGCGTATCCCCAGGCGCCCTCGAAGCCGCCGTAGGCCATCGCCGTCACGCGGCTCCACCCCCCCTCGCTCGGCTCGTTCTCATCCGTCGTTCCATCTCCGTCGTTGTCGGCGCCGTCGGGTAGGATGCCGACGGGGAACCTCGGGAAATACTCGTCTCCGTCGTTCCACACCGGGTCGGCCGTGCCGTCTCCGTCCTGATCCACATCCCCGTCGTCGTCGACCTGATCGTTGTTGCGGTCGTCGATTCCGCCGAGCGATTCCAATAGGTCGCCACCGTTGAACGACTCGTAGAGGAAACTCGTTCCGATGAGCATGCGGGTCGGATCGGTGGCATTGACCGCATAGGACTGGAAGAAACCGAGCGTGTCGAAACCAAACGTCCCGTCGATCCGCCGTTTCCTCAAATCGATCGTCGGGGCGCCGCCGGTCACCGCTTCAAGATCGATCAGCGCCTCGGTCGAACCGGACCAATCGTTGGTGATCCGTGTGAACGCGCCCAGATACTGTTCGCTGGCGTAGTGCCATGTCGTCGAGCCGTACGTTTCGCGAGCGACCTGGACCTTGCCTCCGTCCGCGCCCGTCACGGCCCTCCAGGACGCGGCATGGGGACCGCCAAGCGACGATCCGTTGTCCTGGGCGCCGAGCAGCACGGTATTCGTCAAACCGTCGAAGGCGACGGAAACCACTTCGGTGACGCGCAGGCCTCGGTTGAGCGACACCCAGCGAGCCGGCTCGCCCGACGCGAATTCGAGCCGATAGACGCCGCCATCGCTGGCATCGATGATGTTCCCGTTCGCGTCGAACTTGAGATCGCGCGCGTCGGCGTGGACGGCGCCCTCGATGGCCGTGATGCGGCACGAGGATGTGGCGTCAGGATTCGACGTAAAGACCTCGCACCCATCGGGCGTGGTGGACGTATCGATCCGGACGAGTTCCGATACGCCGCGGACGTAGGCGATCTCCGGGCGCGTTCGATCGGCCAGAATCGAGAAATGGCGATCGCCCTGCCCCTCGCCGACCCGGCTGGCGAGCGGATTCCAACGCGCGCCGCCGTCGCTCGATACAAAATACGCCCGAAAGAAACCGCCTTGCATCACGCCCGCGTAAACGAGGTTCGGCGTCGATGTCGAGCCGGAGAGTTCGATTCGATCGGCGAGCCGGATCGTCTCGTCCGGCTCGTCGATCGAACCATCTCCGTCGTTGTCCAACCCGTCTCCGCTCAGCGTCAGCCCCGAGCTTTGCCGTACCCACGTTTCACCGAAGTCGTCGCTCCGGTAGACGCCTCCGACCGTCCGATCGATGACGCCCGCGTAGAAACGCGACGGCACGAACGGATCGGCGGCGATATGCGACGCGTTGGCGATCGCATTCGCTTCACCCGGCTCGTCGGCCGTTCCGTCCAAGTCGTTGTCCATTCCGTCGGAGGGCCAGCTCGGATCGGTGATGGGGGACCAGTGGAGCCCGCCGTCGGTGCTGCGAAACAGACCTCCTTCGGGTGACGCGACCAGGATGACTTGGTCCAGAATCGACGTGCCCCGCAGCGTGGGCACGACGCTGCGGATCCGTTTTCCGGCGAACGTCTCGTTTCCGATGAGCTGCCAATGGTCGCCGCCGTCGACGCTCCTCAAGATACCGACCGGATCCCCGCCGTCGAAGTAATACGAGCTAAAACTCCCGGTGCCCGCGAAAAGAACCGTTCCCGGTTGGCCCGACGGGCCGGGGAGCGGGCTGAAGCGGAGATCGCCGATCGCGAGCGACGGTTGATCGTCGGTGAGCGGTGTCCAGGTCGGCTCGTCGGCGAGCGCGTCGCGCGTGCGCCAGATGCCGCCGTTCACGGATCCGGCCAACAAGATACTCGCATCGGTCGGATGCGGCGCGACGACTTCAACGGCTCCGATGTTCCGATCCCCCGCGGCGCTCGTGACGACGTTCGGGCCGATCGATTCCCATGCGTCGCCCGCGAGCAATTGCCTCCGCTCGAGCCACTCGGGCTCGGCGACGGTGAGTCGAGCGGACTTGCGGAACGGGCGCCGCGCGCGGTTCGGACGCGACGGGGCATGAGAACGGCGATCCGATCGCATGAGCGCACTCCCGAACAAGAGATCATCAGCCGCCGGACGCTCGCCCGCGACTAAGTCAGGAATCGCGGTGGAACCCGGACTAACCGCGGATCCGGGGAAAAGGAGTCGACCGTTCGACGAAACTCGCCCACCCAAGGTGCGAGTCCAAGCATAATCCAAGACGATCCCCAAGTCCCGCACTTTGGACAAGGCCCTCGATCGGCGCCAGTCAATACGGGATTCGATCGGCTTTCGCGATCCAGGCGCGGAGCCCGACAAGCGCCTCGTCGCGGAGCGCCTGGTGCATGGGAATCGACCGATCGCGGGGAGCCTTTTTCAATTCGCCGAAAAAAGCCAAGTCGTCGAATCCGGCGTCGGCGGCGTCCCGGCAGTCCGCGGAATAGAAGATCGCGTCCAGGCGCGACCAATAGATCGCGGCGAGACACAGCGGGCATGGTTCGCAGCTCGAATAGATCGCGCATCCCGACAACGCGAACGTCGATAGCCGAGCACACGCGTCGCGGATCGCCACGATCTCCGCGTGAGCCGTCGGATCATTGGTCGACGTGACGCGATTCCAGCCTCGACCCACGATCCGTCCATCGCGAACGACGACGGCCCCGAACGGCCCGCCCTCATTGGCCGCCGCCTTCTCGATCGACAACCGGATGGCTTCACGCAGGAACGCGTCGTGCATGGCGATGATGCGGCGGCCGACCGGGCGTTTCGCCTCCACCAGCCCCGCGCCCCAGCCCCGCGCCCCAGCCCCGCGCCCCGGCCCCGCGCGCGGGTCACGTACGGGCCGCTTCGCGGCTAGTGGGCGGTACAAGACTCGAACTTGTGGCCTCCACGATGTCAACGTGGCGCTCTAACCAACTGAGCTAACCGCCCTGCTCGTTTCCAATCCAGTCGAACAGCAACCAACCATCCCTGTGCGAGCCGATCTTGGCGGTCGATCCGCGCCGCGACAAGGCGACCCACCATCAACCGCACTCTACCTATAACAGATGCCGTCCCGTTCGACCAGTTCCCCTCCGACCCGCGCCCCCGATTCACCGCACCGTCGGTTCCGTGCCGGGCCCGCGCCGCGCGGGCTCGGCATGTCGGTCCGCGGATTTCGTCGCCATCCGCCGGGGTCACGGATGACCGTTCTTCTTCGAACGTCGCCGTTTCTCGGCCTTGGACGCCGTGGTCTTGGATTCCGTTTTCGCCTTGTATTCGAGCCGCGTTCCTTCAACGGGGAATCGGCACGGTTGTTGAGGATTACGGGGTCCGGCGAGCAACTCGGCGATGGTCGTTTCGCCGAACGCGCGTTCCACGGCGGTCGCCGCATCGTCCAGCCGCAAATGCAAATGGCAGAGCGTCGTTCCGTGGCTCGGCAATCCCAACGGGCACGACGCGTAACGGCGGATCGGATCGACGGCGTTCACCACCGCGAGGATCGTCAGGTCGTTCGGCGCATGGGCGAGTTTGAACCCGCCCTTCAAGCCGCGCTGCGATCGGACGATCCGCGTTCGAGCCAGGCTCTGCATGACCTTCGCCAGATAACCGGCCGGCACATTGGTCGACTTGGCGATCTGAGCCGTGGTGAGCGCATGGTCGGCATGACCGGCGAGGTGGACCACCGCGCGCAGCGCGTATTCGGCCGTCTGGGAGATCATCGCTGGGCCGTTCGACAAGAAGAAAACACGGTCCGACTTCGACGAGTCCGCTCGAGGTCGGCCGCGGCGCGTCCGCCAAGCCGTTCTCGATGGAACTCCAACCTAGGCTGATCCCCAAGGTGTGTCAATCGCGGCTCGCCACGCGTTTCGCGAAGTCGGCGTGGGTCGCGATCAGGATCCCGCGAATCGCCCGCCGGTCTTCGGAGCTCAGGTGCGCGAACGCGGGCGCCGGGTCCCGTTCGGATAGGATCGCGTCGATCCGGTCATAGATAGGATGGCGGACGAGCTCGGGCAACGCGGCGAATGCGTCCGAACCGATCAGGAAACTGCACGGATAGCGGAAGAGGCGGGTATTCAGGTCCAAATCGCGCAGCGATCGGCCCTGGTCGTCCCGCCGCCCGCGCGAGGCGAATTGCTCGGCGAACCGGCTGGTGCCCCGCACCGGCTCCGTCAGTTTCGCCTCACCCGCGAACAACAGGCGTTTCACGACACCCTCGGCCGCGTGCGCCACGCGCCGCTTCGTGCTCTCCGTCGGCTCCGGACTCGCGTTGCCCAACGCCTCCTTGATGATCGCCTCGTCGCGCAGCGCCAACCGCGTTTGGTAGTTCGCCTTCGTGATCGCATTGTGCATCTGCGTTTGGTGTTCGAGCACCATCAGGGCGACCAGATCGCTGTGTCCGCTAAGGTACGGCGTCGTGTCGATCCGTGACGCGAGGTCGGCGACGTTGGCGCCCAGGTCCCGATCCAAATCGCCGCGATCCTGGTCCGCGTCGAGCGTCAGATTCCCCATGTGCCGCTGAGCTCCGTGCGTGCCCGACACATACCAGCCACCCCACCGCTCCTCGAACGGGCTCGCGTCGGTCGTCACGAACGTACCCGCCCGGAGAATCGGATAACCCTGCCTGTCGGAAAAGACGGAACGCACCAAATGGCCCGGCACGTTGTCGGTCAGCGATGATGCGTGGCATTGCAGGCACTCGTGCGTGCGGCGCTCGAATCGCGGCGGGCCGTCCGCGTCTTGGCCGAGCGTGAAGAACACGCCGCCCAGATGCGGATCCACCGACGATACCTCGAGCACGTCGCCGCCCTGCACGTACCCGACATACACGTCATCCCCGAAATAGACCGCTCGAGGATTCGCGGGACTGATCCGCCGGAGCTGGAAACTGGTCTTCGAAAAAACGAGCGTCTGGGATTCAACGGGCATGTCGAGCGCTTGCAATAGGGCCGGCAAATAGCCCCATTTCGGATCATGGGCCAAACGCGCCCGATTCGCGTCGAGGTCCGCCCGCAATCGGGTGACGCGATCGGCGAGCTCGCGTTTCGAATAGCCGATCGGTTCGTCCTCGAAGTTCGCCTGCGCGCCGGCGACTCCGCAGAGTCCGGTCCACGCCGCCGCGGCCCACACGGCAACCGCCGACCCCCAACCGGCTCCGCCCACCTTCATGGCCACACCTCCCAGGCAGAACGCAATATTTCAGACATGGATATCCATCATTAAGCGACGGGCGGTCGGCGGTCAAGGGTCGATCGGTGTCCGTGCGTGTGCGGGGTGCGCTTGCCCCATCGGCCAGGCCGCGGGTTCGCGTAGGCCGTTGGTTGCCGCGCCCCGGTTCTCGGCGGTTGGAGATCGGGCGGCTACACTGGGTCGGCGCCGCACGAGGCCGTGAACCGAACGGGCGGGTGCTTCTTGGGGCGAATCGGTTGTTTTTGGGACCGAGCGATTGATCTTGGGACGGAGCATACCATCTTGGGCGAAAACCGATCCACGTCGAATGGTCCGCGCTGGCACACGCTCACGCTCGAAGCGACCTACGCGCGGCTTGGCGTTTCCGCACGCGGCCTGACGACCGACGAAGCGCGACGGCGGCTCGAATCGCACGGTCCGAACGCGCTCCGCGAGTCCGACGGCATATCGCCGTGGGCCATCCTGCTCGGACAATTCCAAAACGTGCTCGTGATCATTCTGCTGATCGCGACAGGGATCTCGATCGTTTTGGGGCATGGTGTCGAGTCGGCTGCGATTGCCGTGATCGTCTTGCTCGCCGTGCTGCTCGGTTTTGTTCAGGAGTTCCGCGCCGAGCGCGCGATGGAGGCGCTCCGCGGGCTCGCGGCGCCGAGCGCGACCGCGCTGCGCGACGAGCAGGAGCGGGAGATTCCGGCGCGGGAGCTCGTGCCCGGCGACGTGATCCTGATCCACGCCGGGGACCGCATCCCGGCCGACGTGCGGTTGATGGAGTCGGCGAGCCTGCAAGTCGAGGAAGCGCCGTTGACGGGTGAGTCGGTACCGGTCGAGAAATCGATCGAACCGCTCGGCGATGCGGAACGGGCGCTCGGCGATCGCGTGAACATGGCGTACGCGGGCACGGCCGCGACGAAGGGACGGGGCAAGGCCGTCGTGGTGGCGACGGGGATGGAAACCGAGTTCGGCCGCATCGCCGATCTGTTGCAGACGGTGGAAAAGACGGCGACGCCCCTCCAGCGCAACCTCGATCGGCTCGGCAAGACGCTTGCGAAGTTCGCGATCGCGATCGTGGCGATGATCGTCGCGGGCGGCTTGTGGCGGGGACAAGACCCGGTCGAAATGCTGATCTTCGGCATCGCGCTCGCCGTCGCCGTGGTACCCGAAGCCCTTCCGGCGGTCGTGACGATTTCGCTGGCGATCGGCGTGCAGCGCATGGTGAAACGCAACGCGCTCGTGCGGCGGTTGCCCGCCGTCGAGACGTTGGGAGGTACGTCGGTCATCTGTTCGGACAAGACGGGCACGCTCACCAAGGACGAGATGACATGCCGACGGATCCACGTGGGCGGCGCCTCGGTGGACGTGACGGGAGCGGGGTACGAGCCGAAGGGCGAGTTCCTCGCGGCCGATCGGCCCATTGCGCCGGACGGCCCGCTCCGCGCGCTGCTCGAAGGCGCCCTATTGGCTTCGGACGCGCGGATCGTGTTCCGGGAAGATGAGCGGCGATGGATGGTGAAAGGCGACCCGACCGAAGGCGCGCTCGTCGTGCTCGCCGCGAAGGCGGGGATCGATCGAGCCGAGCTCGAAGCGCGCCGGCCGCGCGTCGACGAGATCCCGTTCACCTCCGAAACGAAACGCATGACGACGATCCACTCGGACGCGGACGGTCGGGTCGCCTTTTCGAAGGGAGCGCCCGAGGTTGTGATCGGGAGTTGCTCGGATGTGCTCGATGCGGACGGAGTCCGCCCGCTGGATGCGGCCCGCCGCGCGGATTGGCTCGCCGCCGCGACGGCGATGGCCGAGTCGGCGCTGCGCGTGTTGGCCATCGCGCGTCGCGTCGGCGCGGACCGGTCGACCGCCGAATCGGACATGACCCTGCTCGGATTGGTCGGCATGATCGATCCCCCGCGACCCGAGGCGCGCGCGGCGATCGAGACCTGCCGGGAAGCGGGCATCCGTCCGATCATGATCACGGGGGACCATCCGGTGACCGCGCGGGCCATCGCGCGCGAGATGGGCATCCTGACCGGCGGACACGCGATCACCGGCGCTGAGCTCGACGCCGTGTCGGACGCCGAGCTTTCCCGGCGGATCGACGCGCTCGAGGTCTTCGCGCGGGTCTCGCCGGCGCACAAGCTCCGGATCGTGGCCACCCTGCAGGGCAAAGGGCACGTGGTCGCCATGACGGGCGACGGCGTGAACGACGCGCCCGCGCTCAAGAAGGCGGACATTGGCGTCGCAATGGGCATCACGGGGACCGACGTGTCGAAGGAAGCGGCCGACATGACGTTGACCGACGACAACTTCGCGTCGATCGTCGCGGCCGTCGAGGAAGGCCGAGCCATCTTCGGGAACATCAAGAAGTACCTGATGTACCTGCTCTCCTCGAACATCGGTGAGATCGGCCTGATGGCGGGCGCGTCGGTCCTGGGATGGCCGCTGCCTCTGACGGCGATCCAGATCCTCTACGTCAATCTCGCGACGGACGGGTTGCCCGCGCTGGCGCTCGCCGTCGATCCGCCGGAGGCCGACTTGATGCGTCGCCCGCCGCGCAATCCGCGGGACGGCATTTTCACTCGGCCGGTGATCCTGTTGATGTTGGCGGGAGGCGTCTGGTCGTCGCTGACGACGGCGGTCCATTTCGGTTGGCAGCTCGGCACGGGGCGTGACTTGGCTGAGGCGCAGGCGATGACATTTGTCACGCTGGTGCTGATTGAATTCGTGAAGGCCTACGCGTTCCGATCGGACCGCCATTCGGCGTTGGTCCGGCCATTCGCCAACCGTTGGCTCAATCGGGCCATCGGATTGGAGCTGATCTTGTTGATTCCCATTCTCCACGTACCGTTCCTTCAACGGGTTTTCGGCACGTTCGCACTCGCGCCGCGCGACTGGCTCCACGCCATTCTCGGCGCGCTCACCGTCCTCCCCGCGCTCGAACTGGTGAAGCGCGTGATGAAGGCGGAAGGCGGAACGCAGGTCGTCCGACGGAAACCGTGAAACGCGAAGCCGAGTCGTGCGAGCCGCCAAGCTCGCACGGCGGAGGCGAGGGTGCGCGGTCCCCGACTCCCCGCGCCTCGTCCTGTTCAACGACACCACACACGATTCACGCGGGAATGGACGACGAACGACGCGAATGATACGAATGAGCTGAGCTCATTCGGGGCGATTCTCCCCCCCCGCCGCTTCAATGGGGCCGTGGTCGTGTGACCACGGAAAGGCCGATCGCCTGCCGAACGTCCCGTGCGAACTGGGCGCTTCAATGGGGCCGTGGTCGTGTGACCACGGAAAGCGGTTGGCGGCCGTGTGCGAGCTGCCGGCGATCACTGGCTTCAATGGGGCCGTGGTCGTGTGACCACGGAAAGACGGACAAAATCGGATAGCGACACTACCAGTAGTGGCTTCAATGGGGCCGTGGTCGTGTGACCACGGAAAGGGTATCTCTCGACACGCTGTTCAGCGGCGCGATCCTGGCTTCAATGGGGCCGTGGTCGTGTGACCACGGAAAGCATGGGGATTCCTGGGTCCGTCCGGCGAGCGAAGCCGCTTCAATGGGGCCGTGGTCGTGTGACCACGGAAAGTACGCCGAAATGTCGTGAACAAAACAGAGCGCCGGAGCTTCAATGGGGCCGTGGTCGTGTGACCACGGAAAGACCCCATGTGGGCGTCGTACACCCCCTGTACGGAGGCGCTTCAATGGGGCCGTGGTCGTGTGACCACGGAAAGGCGATGTAGGCCTCCAAGGCCAATTGGCCCTGGAGGCTTCAATGGGGCCGTGGTCGTGTGACCACGGAAAGGGGTCGGTCCCCTCCCGTCCAATGTCCGTCGGACCCGGCTTCAATGGGGCCGTGGTCGTGTGACCACGGAAAGGGGCGGAGTGCCCGGCCCCTGGTAATGGTGACGATGGCTTCAATGGGGCCGTGGTCGTGTGACCACGGAAAGCTACGCATGGGTCGAGCAGGCTGGAGCGCCGGCCGACCGCTTCAATGGGGCCGTGGTCGTGTGACCACGGAAAGCGGTACGAGCCGAAGCGGCGGAAGTTGCCGCCCGATGGCTTCAATGGGGCCGTGGTCGTGTGACCACGGAAAGTATTATTGGGTCGGTGTTACGCCTCACAAAACGATGGCTTCAATGGGGCCGTGGTCGTGTGACCACGGAAAGCGGGGAAGAAACGATGGAATAGCGACCCGGTGATGACGCTTCAATGGGGCCGTGGTCGTGTGACCACGGAAAGCACCACCAGCCCACCCCGGGCACCCCGCTCCAAGGCCCGCTTCAATGGGGCCGTGGTCGTGTGACCACGGAAAGTACCCTGTCCCGTAGTCCACGTAGCCTCGCGTCCCGAGGCTTCAATGGGGCCGTGGTCGTGTGACCACGGAAAGATCGTCGATCATAGTTTTTTTGCGTGGTAGCCCATCGCTTCAATGGGGCCGTGGTCGTGTGACCACGGAAAGACCCAGGTCTCCGGGAACGTGATTCTCGTCCAGGCGAGGCTTCAATGGGGCCGTGGTCGTGTGACCACGGAAAGATAGGATGTTATGAAAATCCGGTGACATGGGACGGGCTTCAATGGGGCCGTGGTCGTGTGACCACGGAAAGGATGACGGCGGTAAAGTCATCGTTTAGGAGGGATTGCTTCAATGGGGCCGTGGTCGTGTGACCACGGAAAGTCGCTGGGTCAATTCCGAAATGCCGTTCTTAGCCCCGGCTTCAATGGGGCCGTGGTCGTGTGACCACGGAAAGACTCGCAGGTGCCCGAGGAAGGTAGTAGAGCTTGCTGCTTCAATGGGGCCGTGGTCGTGTGACCACGGAAAGCGCACCATGCCCACTCAGATCACGCCGTGGCTGTCGAGCTTCAATGGGGCCGTGGTCGTGTGACCACGGAAAGATGGGGTCGCAATTCTGCGACACGGCGAGATGCCCGGCTTCAATGGGGCCGTGGTCGTGTGACCACGGAAAGACCAGGAGCAAATGGAACTTGCTCGCAAGGTCCATGCTTCAATGGGGCCGTGGTCGTGTGACCACGGAAAGCCGGGACTTCGTGTCCCAGCGCGACGGACCATACAAGCTTCAATGGGGCCGTGGTCGTGTGACCACGGAAAGCTTGTCGTTATCCTGCAATCCAGTGCGGAGTTCTGACGCTTCAATGGGGCCGTGGTCGTGTGACCACGGAAAGTTTCCATCCCCACCACATGAAACCTCGAGCGCCCGGCTTCAATGGGGCCGTGGTCGTGTGACCACGGAAAGATTAGCCATCGTGACAAAGGACGACACGGGCAAGGTGCTTCAATGGGGCCGTGGTCGTGTGACCACGGAAAGGTGAGTACTGCCGACATCCTGCGGTGCGACGCACTGCTTCAATGGGGCCGTGGTCGTGTGACCACGGAAAGACCAGCGGATAAATATAGTCTCATGTCGGCGCCGCGGGCTTCAATGGGGCCGTGGTCGTGTGACCACGGAAAGAAACGCTGGAACGGTCATCCAGCAGTTGATTTCGCGCTTCAATGGGGCCGTGGTCGTGTGACCACGGAAAGCGAGGTACACCGCCCGTTGCCGCCGTTCGAGTGGAGGCTTCAATGGGGCCGTGGTCGTGTGACCACGGAAAGGTATTATTGGGTCGGGGTCACTCCCCACAAGACGATGGCTTCAATGGGGCCGTGGTCGTGTGACCACGGAAAGGACACGGCCACGGCGGCGAGCGAGGGGGCATTCGAGGCTTCAATGGGGCCGTGGTCGTGTGACCACGGAAAGACAAGGTTTTCGAGGAGTGGCCCCAGATCGACTGGGAGCTTCAATGGGGCCGTGGTCGTGTGACCACGGAAAGAACGCGAAGCCCGAAAAGCGCTCCCAATATTCCCAGCTTCAATGGGGCCGTGGTCGTGTGACCACGGAAAGGGGCATCCTGTTGCCCGACCACCTGCAAGGCAAGAGGCTTCAATGGGGCCGTGGTCGTGTGACCACGGAAAGCGGGAATATCGCCTGGTTCTCCGCGTTCGACACCGGGCTTCAATGGGGCCGTGGTCGTGTGACCACGGAAAGTCGCGTACACCCCCTTATACCCCCATACCCACATACGGCTTCAATGGGGCCGTGGTCGTGTGACCACGGAAAGGTCTTGATCCGCAGGCACATTTGCGAAGCCACAACCGGCTTCAATGGGGCCGTGGTCGTGTGACCACGGAAAGTCCGCCGCCCCAAGTCGTTTGGGGACAACGAGCCGGGCAGCGGTTTGCGAGCGGTTGCCGATTCCGATTCACGCCACACATGGAC
>VGZC01000040.1 GCA_016872725.1 Planctomycetota bacterium | reverse complement strand
ATCTCCGTCCTTCGACGGCCGCGCCGACGATCTATCCGGCATTCGGCTCGCCTTCCGGCTCTGCGAGTGACATCTCTCCGTCACTCCGTCCCGCGATCCCCGCCCGTTCCCAAACAGGACACCCAAGTTCCAAACAGTCCAAACAGGACACCCAAGTTTCCTCCTTCCCAGATAGGACACCCTGGTTTGGATCCCAAATGAACCTGGGTGTCCCGTGTTTATCTAGGATCCCAAATGAACCTGGGTGTCCCGTGTTTACCCCATGAACCTGGGTGTCCCGTGTTTACCCCGTGTTTACCCGTGTTTACCTGTTTCGTGTTTACCACCCTGTTTACCTCGTGTTTACGTTCCAACACGACGCAGCCACTGCTCGACTCGATTGGCTCGCCGATCAAGTCTCGCTCGGATGCGCGCCGCATTCCGAGCCGCCGCAAACAGAGTCAGAATGGGATGGCCCACCGCGACGTAGGAACCCTCCGCCGGGATATCGGCTGACGGTGGCCAATCGCGCGAGGCTCCCTGTTTGAGCAGACGATTGACGGGGTCCGCCGGAACGCCGGAAAGGGTCGACCGCGCGTAGAGTACGGCCTTGCCGAAGTGGTATTGACGCCGATGCGACTCGTCCGGTCGTCGCTCGCTCGTCGGCAAATTCGAGTTCCGGCATGCGTCCATGTGCATCGCTACAACGGACGCGCTCATGCGCCGTTCAAGCAATT
Source organism: Planctomycetota bacterium (assembly GCA_016872725.1). Lineage (GTDB taxonomy): Bacteria > Planctomycetota > Planctomycetia > Pirellulales > Pirellulaceae > VGZC01. The sequence goes on along the minus strand of VGZC01000040.1, from coordinate 51,753 downwards.
CGCATGAAGCCGTATACCGCGGATTGACCTCGACAACGAACATCCGACCGCGATGCGCGATGAGGTCGACACCAAAAACGCCTTGAAGACGGAATGACTTCGCAAGTTGTTTTCCGACCGCGTTGATATGGTCCTCCGAGCACGGCCATCGATCGACTGTTCGGGATCCCGAGTATTGATACCCCGACGCGCCCCAAGCGGTTCGCCCGATCCATTGCCGAGTCAACCCGAGCAGCGCGGCATCGCGTCCGTTCGCGACGTAGATCGCGGCATACGAACGCCCAGCGATGCGTTCCTGGAAATAGCATAGGTCGGGATCACCCGCCGGAGCCTGGATCCCCGCCTCGGGTGAATGGACGAGGATACCCAAGCCTCCACCCGATCGCCGCGGCTTTCGCAGATACCGTCCCGATTCGGGAGGCGACGCTCCATCGCAGAGCCGAGGCACGGCGAGCCCCGCTTCTCGAAGGCATCGCTCCACTTGCCACGGATCGCGGACCCGAGCCAAGTCCTCAGGAGCCGTCCCGCGCAACCGGTGACGCGCATTCCACCAAGCCACGAGCGGCGGCGTATTCTCCATGCCGCCGACGTACATCCATTCGGTCGGCGGAAAGGCGTCGCGCAACCGCACTAGGCCATCCGGAAATTCGGGAATGCGATGCGTTGTCCCGATTCTCGCCGTATCCGCGTCCGCAAAGGCATCGACAATGATGGGCGACCACCTCCCGCGAACAGCGGACCTTGCGGCCGCCCGCCCGCTCGCTCCCACGATCAACAGATGGCCCCCCGGTCCGACGCGGTCCATGCCTTCCCTCCCGATCTCCGGCTTTGCAAGCGGCAGGCGTTATGCTAAGTTCCCGACGATTCGATGCGAGAACCCCGAACGCGGCCGAGACGGGTCGGCGCCGTCAAGCGCGCGGCGAGCCTGTTCGGTTTCCGGTTCGTGCGGATTCGGCATTCCCGGTCGTTCGAGGCGAATTCGTCGAGGAGCATAGCCCATGTCGATGTATGTTGGCGAGGCGTTGGTCGGTGAAGGTAACGAAATTGCCCACATTGATCTGTTGATCGGTTGCAAGTCCGGTCCGGTCGGCGAAGCGTTTGCCAATGCGCTGGCGCGCCAGAGTGCCGGGCACACCAACCTCTTGGCCGTTCTCACGCCCAATCTCGCGGTCAAGCCGTCGACGGTTATGATCACGAAAGTCACAATCAAGGGAATGAAGCAGGCCGTTCAGATGTTCGGACCCGCGCAGGCCGCGGTCGCGAAAGCCGTCGCCGATGCCGTCGGCGCGGGTGTGATTCCGAAGGATAAGTGCGAGGAGTACTGCATCGTCTGCGGCGTGTTCATCCACCCCGGCGCGGAAAGCGACAAGAAGATCTACGAGTATAACTACGAAGCGACCAAGCTGGCGATCGCGAACGCGATGCGGGGCAAGCCGTCGGCCGATGAGATGCTCGCGGGCAAGGAAACCGCCGCGCATCCCTTCAGGGGATTCTGACCTTAACGGAACTCGGACTTCACACTCACTCGATCGGCGCCACTTGTCCGGTCGTCCAGGATTTCGGCGAGTTGATCGAGTACCGTCGATGACCGCGCGTGTATTGGTCCAACTTGATTCGGACCCTCACCCGAGTCTGTTCGACTCGATGGTGGCGATCGATGCCGGAGTCGAACGCCTCTTGACGTACGGCGGGATCGCGGCGGCGGATGTCCGCGGGTTGGTGCACGGAGCGATGTTCACGCGAGGCCCCGAGCAGCTGCATCACACGGCGATCTTCATCGGTGGTTCCGATGTCGCGTTGGGCGAGCGGCTCTTCGACGAGGTTCGACAGAGTTTTCTCGGGACGATGCGCGTCTCCGTGTTGCTCGACGCCAACGGCGCGAATACGACGGCGGCCGCCGCCGTGCTCGCCGCATCGCGTCATGTGCGACTCGAAGGTGCGCGGGCCGCCGTCGTGGGAGGAACCGGTCCGGTCGGCCGGCGCGCGGCGCGATTGCTGGCGCACCAGGGTGCGGACGTCACCGTCGTATCGCGACAAGCCGATCGGGCCGCCGAGGTGTGCGGGGAGATCCGATCGAAGTTCGCTTCGGATTCGGTCGCGGGGGAGGGCGACGTTCGTCCGAGCGCGATGTCGGACCTCGACGCCGTCGTTCGCGATGCGCGGGTCGTGATTGCGGCCGGCGCCGCCGGCGCTCGACTTGTCTCGGAGGCAACATGGCGCCGATCCCCGGCCCTTCGGGTGCTCATCGACTTGAACGCGGTGCCTCCGGCGGGAGTCGAGGGTATTGAACGGCTGGATCGCGGGACACTTCGCGACCCCGTCGTGTGTTACGGCGCGATCGGCGTGGGCGGAACGAAAATGAAGATCCACCGCGCGGCCGTCCGGCGGCTCTTCGAACGAAACGACCTCGTCCTTGACGCCGAGGAAGTCCTTTCCATCGCCCAATCCCTGGATTTGTGATCGGAGCGGCTGATGGAGCTTCCGGACCCGATTCGGACGACTCGGCTCCCACCCGGCCAACAACGCGTGGCTTCGGGAAAATGGCCGGTGATCGGCGAGCGGGCTTCGTTGGGGATGAAAGCCCGGTGGGATCCCGCAAGCGGTCATCGCGACGGATGGACCATCGAGGTGACTGGCCGCGTCGCTCGGCCCGGCGCCTGGTCGCTCGCCGATTGCCGCGCGCTCGACCTGGCGGAACGCGAGATCGACATCCACTGCGTCACCCGATGGTCGAAGTTGGGAGTCCGGTTCAAGGGAGCGACACTCGAGTCACTGCTCGCGAGGGCCGAGCCGCTGCCCGATGCGCGTTTTGTGTCGTTTGTCGCCGCCGGCGATCGGAACCATTCCACGTCGTTGCCCCTCGATACATGCGGAAAGCTCGGCGTCCTGCTCGTGTGGGAAGCCGACGGCGTGCCGTTGGATGTTGAACACGGCGGACCCGTCCGGGTCGTGACGCCCGGCCGGTACTTCTACAAGAGCCTGAAATGGCTCCGCGCGATCGAACTGCTCGCCGAGGATCGCCTGGGGTATTGGGAGGCCGAAGCCGGCTACCATAACCGAGCCGATCCATGGCGCGAGGAGCGTTACCTGGCGAGTTCGCTCGACCGCGCCGACGCCGAGCGTTTGCTCGCGTCGCGTTCGTTCGCCGGCATGGAATTGCGAGGTCTCCGCGCCGAACGCCGCGAACTCCGTTCGCTCGACGCCCGGCGCGCCGTGTTGCGGGACGCCGATTTCCGAGGCGCCGATCTGCGCGGCGCCGTGTTCGAGGGAGCCAACCTCTCGAATGCCCACTTCGAGCGGTCCGATCTTCGGGGGGCGGTGTTCGTGAACGCGGACCTCGAAGGCGCCAATTTCGAAGGATCCGATCTGCGGTCGGCCGACCTGCGCGGCGCCTCGCTGTTCGGAGCGACGTTCGTCGGCGAGGAGTCATCCGAATCGGGGTCGGTCGCCGCCTCGCTCGATGCAACCACTCGCCTCGCCCGCACGGCCCTCGATCAGCTCCTTCCCGCACAGGCCTCCTTCGTCGCGGGCCGGTGTGAGGTGACATAAATCGGTCATGAAGGAACCGTGACCGACTCGCCGTTGTGCTCGGCGCCGAGCGACAGCACGAACGGAGCGGCGCGTCGCGCCCAATCCGCCGGTTTGGGGTACATGCGCGAGACGGCGCCGAGGCAGCTTTCGAGCATTTCCGTCCGGATGACTCCCGGATTGAGCGGCACGGCGGCGAGCCCTTTCGGCAGTTCGCTCGCCAACGCCTTCGTCAGCCCCTCGATAGCCCACTTCGACGCGCAGTAGGGGCCGACCTTCGGCGACGTGCCCCGCCCCCATCCCGAGCTGAAATTCACGACGACGCCGCGGCTCCGCTCGATCATCGCCGGCAGGAAATGCCGCATGATATGAAACGGACCCTTGATGTTGATGTCGATCAACCTGGAGAACTCGGCCGCGGGCACTTCCCAAAGCACGGCGCTCGCATTGATGAGCGCCGCGTTGTTGAGGATCAGATCCGGCGGGCCGAATTCGATCAAAATGCGGTCCGCCCAGGCTCGCACCTGGTCCTCGTCGCCGACATCCACGCACGCGAAGGAATGGGGAGTCGCGTACTGCGCGGAAAGCTCGCGGACCGCATCGGGAGACCGGCCGCAACCGGCAACGTGATGCCCCAACCGAATCAATTCGTCGGTCATCGCGCGGCCGAGTCCGCGACTGACGCCGGTAATCACGACCTTTCGAGGTTCCGACATGGTTTCGGCTCCGAATGGCCTGGTACGGCCTGCGATGGACAGCGATGGAAACGCGGCGAATCGGACCGAACGGGGCGGCGGACCGAGTCGGTTCGGGGCGGATCCGACATCCGCCCGGAATGGTTCCACCGTTCGCCATTGTCGCGAACCGAATGACCGCGGCAAGGGCCCCGATCGATCCGCCGCGCCTCCCCTCGGATTCAGTCGGTCGACGTGCCGAGGACGACGCGGATCGTGGTCGGCTGTTTGTCCCGCAGAATGGTCAGCGCGATTTCCTGGCCGGGCTTGCACGATTCGACCACCGAAACAAACTCGTCGACGGTTCGAGTCGGCTCGTCGTTGACCGCGACGATCACGTCGGCCGAACCACGATCGACTCGACTCTCCTCGTACAGGAACGGTCCTTTTCGCGACTGGCGCCGGATCACGCGAAAACCGCGCAGGCCCGCGCGATCGGCCGGTCCGCCCGGCACGAGCGAAACGACGGCGGGACCCTGGCCTGTCTGAACCATGTACGCGATGCCGATCTCGGGCCGAACGACGCGCCCGTTCGCAATCAACTCGGGAACGATCCGAGCGATCGTGTTCACGGGGATCGCGAATCCGACGCCCGTATTCGCGCCGCTTTGGCTCGCGATCGCCGTGTTCATTCCGATCAGTCGCCCGCGCGAATCGATCAGCGGGCCTCCGGAGTTGCCCTGGTTCAGGGCGGCATCGATCTGGATGATCGATTTCATGAGCCGGCGCTGTTTGACGGGCAGCGTCCGATTCAAGCTCGAGATGATTCCCGTCGTCATCGTCCGTTCCAATCCGAACGGATTCCCGATCGCAAAAACATGTTGGCCGACTCGCAAGTGCGACGAGTCGCCGAACGGGATTGGAAAGAGCAGGTCGGGCGATACATCGATCCGCAGAACGGCCATGTCCGTCAACGGGTCCTTTCCGACGAGCGTCGCATCCAATTCATCGCCGTTGAAGAGCGTGACGCGGATACGCTGGGCGTCCTCGACGACATGGTGGTTCGTGAGGATATGCCCGTTCCGATCGACCACCGCGCCCGAACCAGCCCCCTCGCGATGCGATTCGAAGAAAAGGTCCTGCACGACTCCCTTGGTGGTGATGTGCACCACGCCGCGATTCGTGTTCTCGTACACGGCGATATTGACCAGTTCCGGCTCGGTGAATTCCGTCCGATCGGGGATGTCGGCTCGCGGCGGGCCATGCTCGGACGGTCCAGCGAACGGCTGGGACGCTTCCGCGCGGGCACCTCGATCGGGCCGGACCCAAGCCAGCGTCAGGGCCGAACCCAGGATTCCGGCGATCAACCCAACGACAAGATGCGCTCGCATGTCCATGACTCCTTCCGGGGTCGCGTTTTTTTTCAGCGCGGGCAAGGATAATGCGAATCGGCGTTCCGCGGCAAGGCGAATGGTCTGGGGCGCGTGTTTTTTCGCTTCCCATCGGGTAGAGTGGCGCACGATCGCCAACGCGAGTCACCAACCGACCCGACGCGGAATGTGGGATGAGGAGCCAACGCATGCGGAGCCGCGGAATCATCACGATCACGCTAGGTCTCGCCGCGGCGTGCGCGCTCGCCGTTGGAGCCGTTCGGGCCGACACCGAGGATTTGGGAAACGGGTTTCGCCACCACGGTGTCGCGACTCCGGTGAGCGGCCATCGCGGTTTGGTGGCCACCGTCGACGGGGAGGGGCACAAGGTCGTTCTCGCGTGGCTCAATGATCATCGCGGCGCCTACGAACTGCTGCTCGTCGACATCGATACGGGGAAATCCGACGAGTTCCCGCTCCCGTTTCCCGCCGGCGATCATCCGTTCGCGTCGATTCTGTCGAGCGGCAACAAGTTGTATACGCATTTCAACAGCCATTTCGTCGAGTTCGATCCGGCGCGGCGGGCGTTCACATTCCATGCGCGCACGGCGCCTCAGATGGCGATGAGCATGACGGAGGCGGACGACGGGACGATTTGGTCGGCGACCTATCCCCAAAGCGGCGTCGTGTCGTTCCGTCCGGATACCCGCGAGTTCAAGGACTACGGACATCTCTACGCGCAGGATTGGCCCCAGTATCCCCGGTCGATCGCCGTGGACGATTCGGGATGGGTTTACTTCGGAATCGGAAGCGCCATGAGCCAGGTCGTCGCCCTCGATCCCCGCTCGGGCAAAGCGACTCCACTCGTTTCCGAGGACCAGCGGGCGCACGGGTTTGGCCAGGTCGAGCGGGATCTCGATGGGAGGGTCTACGCCGAGTTCGCGGGCGGGAGCCGGGAATTCCATCGCTTGTATCGGGGCGCAGCGGTCGCCATCGGAGCTCGCGGGACCGCGAGGCCCAAACCGTTGATCGCAGGCGACCAAGGCCTCTTCCACTCGACGTTTCCCGATGGGTGTCGCGTCGTGTCCTTGGATCTCGCCGAAAGGCGGCTTGTCGTCGAAGGACCGGCGAACGGCGAGCGGAAGGCGATTCCGTTCGACTACGCCAGCGAGGGCGCGCACATCATGGGGCTCGCGGCCGCGCCCGACGGGACGATTTGCGGCGGAACATCGTTCCCCATGCGTTGTTTCCGATACGATCCGCGCGCCGACGCGTGGCACCATCGCGACGGCCATAGCCAATGGAACACGGTCGCTCGCGGCGCCGATCGGTTCTTCGTTGGCGGATACGGAGGCGGCGTCCTGCTCGAATGGGACGTTCGAAAGCCGTGGGTCGACACCGAGCCCGACAAGGCTGACTCGAATCCGCGCCGGTTGACGCAGAGCGCGCCGACGATCAACCGGCCGCACGACCTGCTCGTCCACCCCGACGGCAAGACGCTCGTGCTCGCCGGAACTCCGGGGTACGGTTTCACGGGTGGTGGTTTGTTGTTTTGGGACCGGGAATCAGGCAAGGGCGATCTCCGAACGCACGATCAGATCCTTCCGGAGCATTCGACCATGAGTCTCGCGGCGCTCGCGGGCGGCGACCTCGTCGGCGGTTCGACGATCAGTCCGGGCACGGGAGGCCAAACCAAGGCCGCGGTCGCCGAACTGTATCTCCTCGACATGGCAACCAAGACGGTTCGCTGGCATGAAGCGATGATCCCCGAAGCGCGCGAATACACCGACCTGTGCGTCGATCCCAACCAGCTCGTCTATGGATTCACCGATCGCGGACGTTTTTTTGTGCTGGACCCCGCCGAACGGAAAATCGTCCATCAGCGGGAAACGCGATCTGAGTTCGGACCAACTGCGTCCCAGCAGGGACCTCGCGTCTTCGTGACCGGGCCGCGCGGCGAGATTTTCATCCTGTTCACGCGGGGAATCGCTCGAGTGGAACCGGGCACGTTCCAGATCTCCTTGCTCGCCCAATCGCCGGTCTCGATCAACGCGGGCGGCGATTGGCTCGACGGTCGCGTCTACTTCATCCATGGTTCGCACGTGTACAGCTATGAAATTCCCCGCTAACCTCGACCGCCATCGGCGGTCAAACCAAGGACATCGCCATCGTGGAGATCTGGGATTTGCATGGCCATCTTTCGGGCGTTCCGGGTCGTACGCCCGACGAACGCATGGCCCAGCTCATCGCCTTTGCGGATCGCCTGGGTATCGCGCGGATTTGCGTCTACATGGGGATGACCTGGTCGTATGATCCCGCGCCGGACGACTTTCGAAAACAGAACGACGAGGTGCTCCAGGCGCTGAGCCACTGGGCGGACCGAGCGTTTGGATTCGTCTACGTGAACCCGAAACATGTCGAAGCCAGCCTCGCGGAATTGGATCGATGCGTCCGCGACGGGCCGATGGTCGGCGTGAAGCTCTGGGTCGCTCGCCGGGCGAACGCGCCGGAAGTGGACGCGATCGTGCGGCGCGCGACCGAATTGAAGGCGGTCGTATTCCAGCATTCGTGGATCAAGATCACCGGGAATCTGCCGGGTGAATCGACGCCCATGGACGTCGCCTCGCTCGCCGCGCGCCATCCGGACGCGGCGATCATTTGCGGACACACGGGCGGTGATTGGGAGCAAGGCGTGCGAGCCGTACGAGCCCAATCCCACGTCGCCGTCGACCTGGGAGGCGGCGATCCGGTCGCGGGCATCACGGAATCGGCGGTGCGCGAGCTGGGAGCCGAACGCGTGATCTACGGAAGCGACGTCGGAGGCCGCAGCTTCGCGTCGCAGCTCGCCAAAGTCATCGGAGCGGATGTTGCCGAGGATGCGAAACGGTTGATTCTCGCCGGCAACCTCAAGCGTTTGCTCGCTCCGATCCTCGAGGCGAAGGGCCTGAGCGGATGAACGGTCCACTCATCGATGTCAACGTCCACCTGTCGCGCTGGCCATGCCGCCGAGCGCCCGACGATGAAACACCAAGACTCGTCGACCGCCTGCGGCGCCACGGCGTCGTCGAGGCCTGGGCGGGGAGCTTGGACGGCCTGCTACACAAGGACATCGCGGCCGTCAATGCGCGGCTCGCCGAGGAATGCCGGGCCCAAACGGCGGTCCGCCTCGTTCCGTTCGGCACCGTCAATCCGATGCTGCCCGATTGGCAGGAAGACCTGCGCCGATGCGCCGAGGCACATCGGATGCCCGGTATCCGGCTCTTTCCAAACTACCACGGCTACGATCTCGAACATCCCGAGTTCGCGAAGTTGATTCGGCTCGCCGCCGAACGCCGGTTGATCGTGACGCTCGCGCTGCTGATGGAAGACGAACGGATGATGCATCCGTTGTTGCGGGTCGCGCCCGTCGATCCCGCGCCGCTCGCCGACCGCGTGGCCCAAACGCCCGGATTGCGGCTCGTCCTGCTCAACGCGCTCCGCTCGCTGCGCGGCGCTCCGCTGATCAAGCTGCTCGGCGTGGGAGACATCTCCGTCGAAATCGCGACGCTCGAAGGCGTCGGAGGCGTCGGGAACCTGCTTGCGGACATCGATGTCGGACGCGCTCTGTTCGGCTCCCACGCGCCGATCTTCTATTTCGAGTCGGCCTTGCTCAAACTGAAGGAATCGTCGCTGAACGAAACCGAGCTGTCGGCCATGCGCCACGAAAACGCCCGCCGCCTGCTGCCGATCGAAACGTGACGGAACGCGGCGGCGCGAGGTGTCAGGTGTTAGGTGTCAGGTGCTAGAACTTGGGATGGCGCGGACGCGCGGGTTGGTTCGGGGGATTGGGAGGCATTTCGCATGGGCGAATCCAACGGCTTTTCACGGCGCCGATTCGTGGCCGCGTCTTCGGGATTGTTGGTTGCGAGCGGACTGTCCGGCGCGGCGTTCGGCCGTTCCGACGAACCGCCTCGACTCGCCCTGCAGGGCGGGCCCAAGGCCGTTCCGGCTTCGCCCGGAAAACTCGTTCGGTGGGGCGAACCCGAGCGGGAACAGCTCAGCGCGATGCTCGCCCAGGACTCGCTCTTCTATTGGAAAGGCCCGCGAACCGGCCTGTTGATCGAACGGTTCCGTGAATGCTGCCCGGCTCGACATATCATGACCTGTTCGTCGGGGACCGCCGCGCTGCACATGGCCGTCGCCGCGTCCGGGATCGGACCGGGCGACGAGGTGATCACGAGTCCGATCAGCGACATCGGAACGGTGATCGGCATCATCTATCAACAGGCGGTTCCCGTCTTCGCCGACCTTGTCGCCGATACCTACAACCTGGATCCGGCCGACGTCGAGCGCAAGATCACGCCGAAGACCAAGGCCATCTTACCCGTTCATCTGTGCGGCAATCCGTGCGACATGGAGTCGCTGCGAGCGCTCGCGGATCGGCGCGGTTTGATCGTGATCGAGGATTGTGCTCAGGCGTGGGGAGCGCGCTACGGCGACCGGCCGATCGGAACGATTGGACACGCGGCCTGTTTCTCTTTGCAGAATTCAAAACATATCACGTGCGGAGACGGCGGCATTGTCGCGTCCAGCGACGACCGCGTGGGTCCGAAGCTCCAGGCCTTCGGCGACAAGGGCATGGATCGGCTCGGCAAAGACGGACTCTTCCACGCCTTCGCGACGAACTACCGGATGAGCGAGCCCCAGGCGGCCGTTGCGGCGGCCCAACTGGCGAGGCTCGAGGGGATCGCGTCCGCAAGGTCGCGGCTAGGGAATCTGCTCACCGAGCGCATCCGGGATGTCCCTGGGGTCGTGCCCCACGGCGTGCGCGCCGAGGACCGCTGCGTGTATTGGTTCTATTTGCTGCGGGTTCGACCCGATCGGCTTCGCTGCGATCGCGCGGAGTTCGTCAAGGCGCTCGCCGCGGAAGGCGCGCCGGCGTCGGCGGGCTACATTCCCGTGCCGCTCTACGGAAACCCCGTCTTCCGGCAACACGCGTTCTTCGCGGGACGATGGCCCATCAAGGAATTGGGGCTCACCACCATGGACTATGCCCAGGTCCGGTGCGCGGAGGCCGAGTCGATTCTCGCGACGGGTATCCGAATCACGATCCATGAGGGCATGGACGAGGCGTACGTTGCGGGCATCGCGGACGCCGTGCGGAAGGTCGCGGCGCACTTCGCTTCTTGACGGCGGGCTAGCCGGCGATTTGGAACGGCCAGATCCACGGGATGAGGAGGAGGGCCGTCACGCCGACCAACAGGACGACGGGTAGGCCGCAGCGGATGTAGTCGGAGGGACGGTAACCGCCCGGCCCCATCACCATCAGGTTCGTCTGATAGCCGATCGGCGTGAGGAATGAGAGCGAGGCGGCGACAACGACGGCCATCACGAACGGGCGCGGGCTGTATCCCCCGTTCCACGCCATGAGCGCCGCGAGCGGGAGCAGCATGGCGGCGACCGCGTTATTGGTGATCGCCTCCGTGAATACCGCCGTCATCAGGTAGAGTACGATCAACAGGCCGTACGGACGGTCGCCGACGACGTCGAGCATAGCGCGCGAGATCATGTCGGCCGCTCCGCTTTCCAGCAGCGCGCGGCCAAGGCCGAGCGCCGCTCCGATGGTGATCAAGAGCTGGATATCGAGCGCGCCGCGCGCTTCCGAGATGCGGAGACATTTCGTCAACACCATCAGGATGGCGATCGAAATCGTGGCGACCGGAGGAGACATGAGGCCGGTCTCCGCACCCTCCACGAAGAAACTCGTCGCGATCAGCCAGCCGATCAGCGCGAGCGTCAGGACGCCGCACAACGACATCTTGTGATGCAGACGCGGTTCATCGCCGTCCACCGAACTCACCAAATAGAAGTCGCGGCTGTTCCGGAACGTCGAAACGAACTCGCCCCGGGTTTGCAGGAGGAGCGTGTCGCTCGGCTGAAGCCGGATGTCGCCGATCTTCCCCGTCAGCCGCTCGCCTCCCCGGTGCACGGCGACGACCGCCGCGTTGTAGAGCTTGCGAAAACTGGCCTCGCGGATCGTCTGGCCGATCAGCGGCGACGTCCGTGAAAGGACGACCTCCGTCAAATGCCGGTGCTGGCGGCGAATCGGGTGGAACTCATAGTTCGTATCGGCCGCGGGAACGAGTCCTCGCGTCTTTTCGAGGTCGAGGATCGTCGTGACGATTCCCGTGAACACGAGTCGATCGCGGGCGCGGAGCACGTCGTCGGGCGCGATCGGGGTCAGTGTCTGCCCATCCCGGTCGATTTCGATTAGGAACAACCCGGGCAAGTGCCTCAGGCCCGCCTGCTCAATCGTCTGACCCACCAGCGGGCAATCGTCGAAGACCAGCATCTCGACCAAATACTCCCGGCGGCGCTCATCCAATTGTTCGAGGATGTCCGTGCGATCGGGGAGAAGGCGTTTGCCGAACACGACAAGGAACCCGGCTCCCACGAGGGCGCACGGGATCCCAACGTAGCCGATTTCGAACAGCGTCATCGGACGAAGGCCGCCGATGAAGGCCTGAGCCGTCTTGGCGGTCCATGGACTTGGGAATCCGCCCTTGCGTTCCATCTGTTCGACCGCGTCCTGCCGCGTTTCGCGGAGCGAACGGAGCTTGGCCTGCGCCACGAGCGTCGTGCTCGTGCCGATCAGCGTGCAGATACCGCCGAGGATGGTCAGATAGCTGAGCGGCAAAAGGAGGCGCGAAGGAGCCACATTGCGGCGCCGGCACCAGACGAGCACCACGGGCATCAACATGGCGACCAGCGCCGTGTTGAGGATGAACGAGGAGGCGACCAGCAAGGCGATCGCGAGGCGCCACATCGCTTGCCGTTCGGTCTGAGCGCGTCCCAGGAGGCGGCGACCCACCCAATCAAGGACTCCCGTGATGCGGAGCGCGGCCGACACGGCGAGCAATCCGCAAATCGTCAGAACGCCCGGATTCGCAAACCCCTCGAACGCCTGCGTCGGCGTGATCAGTCCCGCGGCGGTAACCGCCATGAGGGCCGTCAGGAAGACGAGGTCCGCCGACGCGTTCCTCGAGAACTGCAGGAAAAGAAAGACACAAACGACCGCGGCGATCGCGATCCAGGACTGTGCGATCGAGGGAATCTCCATCGATGCGGTGCCTCCATCCGGTACGCCCGAAACCCGTTCGAAACCATACCAAATCCAGCGTAATCAAGGGAGGCGGACTCGGTCGCGCGCTCCGCGCCGAAAATCCACGGATAGACGAGGCCCGCGCCGATCGTCAGATTCGATACGTCTGCGTCAATTCGGTCAAGTCGAACGCATTCGTTCGATCTTCGCGAGCCGATTTCGATTGCCTAACCGGGCCATTTTCCCCGCGCCGATATCGAAACAGCGGGAGGTCGGCCGGAGTCGGGGCCGGGCTTCCGAACTCGCCTGTCGAAGCCGCCCATGTCAGGAGGATTTGGAACGATGAAACGCCCGTGCTTCGCCCTGCTCGTCCTTCTCGCCGGTCTGTTCGCGCCGTTGACCGCCTCTCGAATGGCATGCGGTCAATACCCGTTGCGGGATCGTGTCGGATGCATCCGGTATGATCTGTGTCCGCTCTTGGATGACGATTTCCCGAACCGCGCCTGGGGGGAACTCGACTTCCAAGACGCGGCACCACGCGTCACGCCGCAACAGATCTCCCAGGACGCCATTGCCGACGCCGGCGAACCGGTTCCGGTCGAGCCCAACGCGGCGGTCGGGTCGGCCGTGATCGCGCCGCCCTCCCGCGTCGCAAGGCCGGGCCTCTGGAATCGGCTGATTCGCGACGCCATGCGCCGCCTCCCCTGGACTTCATGGGGGGAACTGCGATGCCAATGGGCCGGCGCCGCCGCCACCGGGCGGGCCCGCCTGAGGCAGTCGACGGTTCGCGCGTTCCTGGTCGAACAGTACCGCGAATGGGACGCGTGCGGAGCGCCGACGTCGGTCGTCGAGGGTGAGCCGATCGAGATCCCCTCGCCGGCACAGGTCGCTCAGTGGACGCGCGATCTCGGCCGGTCGAGCCTCCTGGAACTCGCCGAATCGCTCGATCGGACCGGGCGCATGTTGCAAAACGCGTCGCGCCAATTGACGCACCTGGTGGATAATCGGTCAGTCGAATCGCACGTGACCACCCCGATTCAGGACTGAGATCGCGACGGCAAGCCGAACTCCGGATTGCTCCCGCCACCCCCTCGGATTCGCTCAGGACGTCCTCGCGCGAGCTCGCTCGCGCGAGGTCGTTTCTTGGGCGTTTGGCCGTCTTGCGGCGGATGGATCGCGTGGCTTGGTGTCGAGGCCACGCGGGCAAGGCGGGAAAAATCGTCCGAAACCCCAATGGCGAGCCCGGTCCGGCACGCCGATTGCCCAAACCACGGTGCCGGATTCGCATTTTTTTTCTGGCGGACCGGGAGAGCCGCAAATAGAATGAGATCGAGCGGCTGCGCAAGATGCGCGGCCCACGTTCCGGTCCGGCGCGTACGGCATGGGCGCCGGCGACCCGCGCATTCGTCGAGCGTCACGCAGGACGAAGCATCCTAATCCTGTCTGAGTCGGGAGTTGTCCGTATGTCGAAGCGTTGTTGGGTGGGCTTGGCAGCGAACTGCGTCTTTGTCGCGTGCGCCGTTTCCCTTTCGGCGGCTCCGCCCGAACCGGCCGCCGCGAATGCGGGCGCCGATCAGCGATTGGGAACGTACGAGTCGGCGACGGGCGAGACATTTTTCTCGCTCAGCCTGACGCCTCCGGCCGTGGAACCGGCCGTCGGCCAATCGATCGTCGTGCTGGTCGACACGTCGGCGAGCCAGGCGGGGCTTTACCGCGAGGATTCGCTCACCGCGCTCCGCGCGATGCTCGACGGCCTGCGCGCCGAAGACCGCGTCGCGTTGATGGCGGTCGACCTTCGGACGGTGAAATTGACCGAGCGTTTCGTGGCGCCGCGCGGGTCGGAGATGGCCGATGCGCTGGCCAAGCTCGATCGCCGCCTTCCGCTCGGATCGACCGATCTCGGGTCGGGGCTGCGCGAGGCCGCCCGCGAATTGGCTCAGGGACCGAATGCGTCGCGCGTCGTCGTTTATTTCGGCGACGCCCAAAGCCGCGCTCGAATGATCGCGCCCGAGGAACTCGGACGAATTGTCGGTGAACTGCGCGGCGCCAAGGTGAGCGTGAGCAGTTTGGCGATCGGGCCGCAACGGGACGTCGCTCTGGTTTCGGCACTCGCAAATCAGACGGGCGGTCAGGTGATCGTGGATCAGGACGAAACGGCCGCCGTAACGGTCGGCGGACGGCTCGCCGCCATCGCCGACGCCGCCGTGATCTGGCCGACCGCCGTCGTGCTTCCCGAGTCGTTCCGCGAAACGTTTCCCGCGGAGTTTCCGCCCCTGCGGTCGGACCGCGACACGATCGTGGTCGGCTGCCTCGCCGGCCGCGATCCGGCGTCCATCAAGGTATTCGCCGAGGTCGCCGGGCGCACGGTCGACTTGCGATGGGATGTGAAGCCGGAATCCGCGAGTCCCGACTTCGTGTTCTTGCCCGAACTGATCCGCCTCGCGCGGAAGGACCACGGCCGAACGCTTCCCACCGTCGGTTCGGACGGTCTGCGCGAAGTCGCCCGCCTGCTCACGACCGACGCCGGTCAATTCGCCAAACTAGGCGCGTTCGCGCTCGCGTCCGGCGACGTGGAAGCCGCTCGTCGAGCGGCCGATGAGGCCCTTCGTCATGACGAGAACAATCCGGAAGCCGCGGCCCTCGACCGGGCGATCAGCAAGTACGCCGTCGCGAAGACAGGCGTCGAACCGCAACCTCCGGCCGACGAGACGCCGAAGGAAGGCGGCGCGCCGCGGCCCGGCGACGAAACGCCGCTGCAACTCGGGAAACCCCAGGAAGGCGATAAGCCGGCCGACAAGCCGTCTGGCGGCGAATTGCTCCTCGAATCGATCGACAAGGCGCCCGGCGCCGACATCGAACAATTCTCCGAACAGCAACGGGCCCAGGCCCAGGCCATCCAACAGGAAGTCGAACAGGCGCTCAGCACCGCTCGGAAAAAGATGGGTACCGATGCCCAAGGCGTCAATCAGGAACTCAAACTGATCCTCGATCGCATCGAATCGTCGTCGGTCCTCGATGCCGACATGCGCTCACAACTCTCCGCGCGGATTCGCTCCTCGATCCGTGAGGCGGAACGGCTCGCGTACGAAAGTGAGAACCAACGCGTCCTCGCCGAGGAAAGCGCGGCGGCCGCCCGTGCGGCGCAGCGCGTCGTCGAAGAGACGGGGCGGCGCGATGAACAACTCAAACAGCTCATGGCCAGGTTCAATTCGCTCATGGCCGAAGGCCGCTATCAGGACGCCGATGAACAGATCGCCGATGAGGTCAACCTGATGGCCCCCGTCGAGCCGATCTCGAACGCCGCGACCTGGTCGGCCCGATTCCATCGCCAACTCAAAGGCATGGAGGAGTTCCGCGACAAACGGCATCGCAACTTCGCCGACGCGCTGTACACCGTCGAGGAATCGGCCATTCCGTTCCGCGACGATCCGCCGATCGTCTACCCGAGCGCTGAACGATGGCAGGAGATCACGCGGAAACGAGCCAAGTACAAATCGATGGATCTCGCCGGCGACGATGTGCAGGAACGTAAGATCTATGAGGAGCTCGATAAGCCGACTCACTTGGACTTCGATGAGGTCGAATTGGGCGAGGTGATCCGCACCATTCAGGACCAGCACGGCATCAACATCATTTTGGACACGAAGGCGCTCAATGACGCGGCCATCCCGACCGACACGCAGATCACCCAGCACCTGCAAGGCATCAAGCTCTCCTCGGCCCTCCGTATCATGCTCGGCGAACATGACCTGACCTACATCATCAAAGATCAGGTCCTCCGCATCACCACACCCGACGTCGCCGAAGAGAACATGACGTTCAAGGTCTACCCCGTCGGTGATCTCATCGTTCCCATTCGTTCCGGTATGGGCGGCATGATGGGTGGCGGCATGATGGGCGGCGGCATGGGAGGCATGGGCGGCATGGGCGGCATGGGAGGCATGGGCGGCATGGGCGGCGGCATGGGAGGCATGGGCGGGTTCGGAGGCGGCGGAGGACTTTTCGCCGTTCAGGACGAAGTTCGGCGGGGTTCGAACCAATCCGAACGTCAATCGGGGGGAGGGAAGTCGGCGAACGCCGCTCCGCCGCCGAGCTCGGCGGCGGACCGAGCGTCGAGCCAAGCTGGAACGGCGAAGAGGGAGCCGCAAGCCATCGTCATGGAGGCCGACACGGGGTCGGCCGCGGATCCCGAGGCATGGAGCAAGCTCCTTCAATCGCGACCGGTTGACCCCTCCGACGTGCGTGAGACGGTGCGCCAAATGATGGCCGAAAAGAAGCCCGCGGAAGCGTGCGCGGTCATTCGCGGCGCGATCCACGCCGGTCGGCCGCAACCGTGGATGTATGAAGCCCTGTCGCTCGCACTCTATCTTTCGAACGCGGATTCGGAGGAAATCGAGCGGGCCCTGATGTCGGCCGTCGATTTCGCGCAGAATGAAGACGATTTGATGAACGTCGCGAAATTGATGGCCAACCTGGGTCTCGAGACGTCGGCGATCCGCGTGCTCGAACAGGCGGCCGTCGTGAGCCCCCATCGTCCCGAACCCTATTTGTTTGGGCTCGAGCTGGCTCGGCGCGTGAACGATCGACACGCCATCGCGTGGGCGTGCCAGGGCATTTTGAGCCAAGCGTGGCCGCGCGAGCAGTTGCACATCGCCGAAAAGGCGTACAACATCGCGAAAGCGACGCTTGCGGACCTTGCCGCGAGCCAGCCGAGCACGGAGGTCAAGGATCTGGAGCGGAAGTTCAACGCGGCTTTGCAGCGCGACTGCATTGTTCAGGTGACGTGGACCGGCGACGCCGATATCGACTTGCTCGTCCAGGAACCATCGGGTGACGTTTGTTCGCTGCAGAACCAGCGGAGTGTCGGGGGTGGGTTGATTGTGGGCGACACCTTCGCGCGCGGCGGCAAAGCGCCGATCGAGGGTTATTCGGAAGTGTACGTCTGCCCGGTCGCCTTCAGCGGTGAGTATCGCATGTTGGTGCGCCGGGTGTGGGGCGATGTCACGGCGGGCAAAGTCACGATTGATATCGTGACCAACTACGGGACGCCCGAACAAAAGGTCATCCACCAGCAGATTCCGGTCGCCGAGAAGGACGCGGTGGTCGTGTTTGAGGTTCCGAAAGGGCGTCGCGTCGAGCATCTCGCGCAGGCTCAGCTCGCCAATCTCGATCAGCGCCGGATGGACCTCGGTCGCGCGGCCGTCGGCCAGCAACTGAATCAGCTCCTCCAGCATGGCGGCAGCGCATCCGGATCCCTCGCCCAATCGGATTGGGATCGGGCCCGTCGATGGGACATTCTCGCGCGTCGCGGTTTGCTCGGACGGCGCGGCGGCGTCGGGTTCATCATTCAGCCGACGATTCTCCCGGAAGGCACATTCATGACGGCGCAAGCCGTCGTGTCGGGCGATCGGCGTTATGTGCGTGTAACGCCGAATCCGTTTTTCATGGCGGTCGGCGATGTCTTCACGTTCAACGCCATTTCCGGGCAAGGCGGACAAGGCCTGGGTGGTGGCGGCGGCGGATTCGGCGGCGGCGGCGGCGGTTTCGGCGGCGGCGGTTTCCAGTAAACCGTTTGGCGCGCGGGCGTGGGGATGGATCGAAGTCGACACGGATGCGCATTCTGACGATCGAGAGCACGTGCGACGAGACGGCGGCGGCCGTTGTCGACGATGAACTGCGAGTCCTGGGTTCCGTGGTCGCGTCGCAGGACGCCCTGCATCAGAGGTTCCGGGGCGTCGTGCCGGAGATCGCCGCCCGCGCGCACGTCGAACGCATGCTTCCCGTGATCGACGAAGCGATGCGCCGCGCTTCGACCGTATGGGACGACATCGATGCGGTGGCGGTCGCCGTCACGCCGGGACTCGCCGGGTCGCTCGTGGTCGGATTGGTCGCCGCCAAAACCCTCTGCCTCGCGCTCGACAAGCCGCTCGTCGCCGTCAACCACCTGCATGCGCACATCTATGCGTGCCGGATCGCGCGCGGCGCCGACATCTTCCCGTGTGTCGGGTTGATCGTGAGCGGCGGCCATTCGAGTCTCTATCATTGCCGCGGGCCGACCGAATTCGAGTTGCTCGGCCAGACGATCGACGATGCGGCCGGCGAGGCGTTCGACAAGGTGGCCGCCATGCTCGGACTCCCGTACCCGGGCGGCCCGGCTCTGGCCGGGGCGGCGGCGACGGGTGACGCGTCGCGGTTTCATCTTCCCAGACCGTTGCTCGGCGATCCCTCGCGACTCGACTTCAGTTTCAGCGGTCTGAAGACGGCCGTGCGTTACGCGCTGGCGGGCGTCGGCAAGATCGATTTCGCGGAGCTCGACTTGGATCCGCGATTGGTGGCGGATATCGCGGCCGGATTCCAAACGGCGATCGTCGACTGCCTTGTCGGCAAGTCGATGCTCGCGATCGACCGCGCCGGACTGGCCCGGCTGTGCGTGGGTGGCGGCGTGGCGGCGAACGACCACTTCCGGTCGCGGCTCGAATCGGCCTGCGCGGCGGGCGGCGTCGAGTTGATCATCGCGCCGCGGGAGCTCTGCACCGACAACGCGGTGATGGGCGCGATCGCCTTCGAGCACATCAAGGTCGGCGCCGTCGCGCCGCTCGATCTGGACATCACTCCCGGCCTCGTACGCGGCGGTCCCTCCGCATGACATGCGGCTGCGATCGCTCGCGGGGCCGTCGCGACCGCGGACCGATCAGCGGGTTCGGAACGCGTCGACCGTGGTCAGGATGGCCATGGTGAGGAAAAAGGCGCCGGCGGCGACGAGGCCCAGGCACGCGAACCAACCGGGACGCAGCGGCTTGGGAAGCAGCCGGCGGTTCACGAGCAGCGTATGAAGGCAACTGATGCCGAGCGCGTAGTTGTAGAGATTGGTGGACCAGATGAGCAGCCGATCGCCGTTGAGGAACCAGAGCATGGCGACGCCGAGCGCCGCGTAGACGCAAAGGACTTGGAAATACAGCCTGCCGATGGCGTCGGTGCCCCACGACCGCAGGTGGCGGCTCGCCGTCCAGAACACGTCGATCCAGCGGCGAAGCACGCCGTCCGCCGTGCTCACGACGCCCGTGCCGAGCACGAGGAATCCGCAGAAGAGGGTCATGAGCCAGAACGAATGGCCCCAAGGCGGTCCCATCGCCTCGGCAACGCCATCGGCGGTCATGCCGGCGGCCATCCATTTGTCCTTGAGCTGAAGGCCGTGGGGCAGGAATTGGACCGAAAGCATGCTGGGGAGGGCCAGGCCGATGAAACAGGCCGGCGCCCACACCAGCGACTGTTCCCGGGCGACGACCCAGTACCATGCCTTCCATCGATGGAGCGATTCGGCCGTGACGCGAAACACGCACCCCACATGCGATAGGGCGATGCGGTGGCGCCCGAAAATGCTGGGGATCGCGCCGACACGCGCGCCCATGCCCCAACCCTGGTCCCGCGTGTAGTTGCTGATCGGCGTATTGGTCAGACCGCCGTTTCCCGAGATGGCCGCCATCGCCGCGATGAAACCGAACATCGACATGTCGATCGCGGGCATGCCCTCTCCCGACAGGATCGACCAAAACAGATTCGTGACGGGCGCGAAGGCTTGCCGTTCGCCGGGAAGCGGAGGTCCGCTTTCGGGTGGAACGATCGGAACATCGCCGAACCGCACGAATCCAAGCAGGATCTCGCGCCACGTTTCGGGTGTCGAATAGAGCCCCGCGAGGACCGCGAGGAATCCCACGACCAGGATCAGTTTGATCGACATGACCCACTTGAGCGAGTTGTAGATCTTGCCTCCAAAGAGGAGAGGCACGAGCCCGCCGAGGAAGATGGCCGTCGCGAGTTGTTTGAGAAAGACGGCGTCCGTTGCGGGATCGGGAAGCGTGCCCCGCAGGATCGCGGCGAGCGGGATGGCGGCGTTCGACGCGAGGTAGGGAAGGAAGCTCCCAAGGTCGAGCAGCAGGTAGATCGGAAGCCAGAAGGCCGGTCCGGGGAGCATCCGGAATTTTCCCGTGAAGATCGGTTCGCCCGAATAGAGCGTGTACCGGCTGATCTCGATGTTGTAGATCGTCTGTCCGAGGATGCTGAGCGTCGCGAGCCAGAGCAGCGCGCCGCCGTACCGCGCCGTATTGACCGGGCCGGTGAGCCATTCCCCGCCTCCGATCGCCGACGCGCCCATCAGGAGTCCGGGCCCGATGAAGAGCGGCAATTGGCGCCATCCGAACGCGGGCGCCGCGATCAACTCGCCCACATTCCACCGCGGCATGCGTTGGCTTCCGGGATGCGGCGCGTCGTGGACCGGTTCGTTTCCGGCCGAAGGCTCGCTCTCCGATGCGCGTGTGGATGGTCGCATGGGGTTTCCCTGAGTCTCATCGACATTGAATCGCGGCGGCGTTCGCGCCGGACCATGCCTCGAATCGGGCACGGCATCAGCATATCGGGTGCGAACGCCAATACCAACCCTTGGATTCCCTGGCAAGAAAACACGGACGAGGGGCCGAAATCGGTCAGTGGACCGCAATAGACGACTTGGATTCCCTGGCAAGAAAACACGGACGAGGGGCGGGGACCACGGAATGCACGAACCACACGAAAGAAGAAACGCTAGGACTTCCACATCCCGCGTCCATCCACGCCGCGCGTACTACGGGCGCGCGCATTCCAGACGCGCGTCGAGGTTGGTCGTTCCCCGCAACCGCGCGAACGACTGGCAGAGCATGAGCGGGCCTCGCATGTTGATCGCGACATGCCGGTCGAAGTGGGATGTGTCGAACGATGCGACCGAAGACGGATCTCGGAAACCGTTCCTTGGGCCTCGGCCTCGGACCGGTCGTATTGGACACACACGTCCATGCCCTCCGAGGCGAGGCCTACCGCCAGGGCTCGGCCGATCCCGCACGGCGCCGCCCGTCACGATGGCGACCCGATCGCCTAGCCGCATGCCCAAGCACCCCCGCGTGGCGCGGCCGCCCCGTCGCGATTGGGGTTGAACCAAAAAAAGACCCGCACCGACTGGGGTAGGTAGTCGATGCGGGCGTCAAGCGGGTAGGGGCAGCTAACCCGCTGACCATGTCAATATATCGTGGGCCTTTGATCCTTTCCATCCGTCCGCGTCCTTCTTTGCTAGTTTTTTTGATCAGGCCGGAGTCGCGTGGGCCGTAGCGTGGGCATTAGCCCAAGCCATTCCCGGCTTCCTCACCCTTTTGCGTGGGCTAAAGCCCACGCTATGGGAGTTCGTCGATTGCGGGCTTCGATGATCGCCTCCCCCGCCGCGAGGGGGGTGCGATTCGCGGGTGCATGGGATATATTCCGTGTTCCTCTTACCGCAAGGGAGGTCCTCATGTCACCGATGGGACGACGCACGTTTTTGGGGGGATTGGCGGCCGGGGCCGCGGGAGCACTGGCCCGAGGCTCGTTCGCCGCCGACCCGAACGGCCGTATCGTCGTGGGAGTCATGGGTCTGGGACGAGGCGCCTCGCTGGCGCGGACGTTCTCGGACCAACCCAATACGGTCGTGAAGTACGTATGCGACGTCGACCGGGAACGGGCGGCTCCGATCGTCAAATCGCTCGAGGCGGCGACGGGGACGGCTCCCGAGATTGTGACCGACTTCCGTCAGATGCTCGACGCCAAGGACCTCGACGCGCTCATTTGCGCCGCGCCGAACCACTGGCATGCGCCCGCATCGATCCTGGCCTGCGCGGCGGGAAAACACGTCTACGTCGAGAAGCCGTGTTGCCACAATCCGCGGGAAGGCGAATGGATGGTGCAGGCGGCCCGAGCCGCCAATCGGGCCGTCCAGATGGGCGCTCAGCGCCGAAGCAGCCCCGGAACCAAGGCGGCGATCGGCCGATTGAAGGAAGGGGCCGTCGGCCGCATCTACCTTGTGAAGGCTTGGTACAACAGCGCGAGGGATGCCGTCGGAAAGGGAGAACCGGCCCCTGTTCCGCCGAGTCTGGACTACGAGCTGTGGCAAGGCCCCGCGCCGCGCCGCCCCTATCTCACCAACCGAATCCACTACAACTGGCATTGGTTCTGGCACTGGGGGAACGGCGAGCTTGGCAACAACGGCGTCCATACCTTGGATCTGTGCCGATGGGGCGCCGGCGTCGATTATCCGATCCGCGTGGTGAGCAGCGGAGGCCGGTACGCGTTCGAGGACGAGCAGGAGACGCCCGATACGCACTCCGTCGCGTTCGAATTCCCCGGAAAAGTGCAGATCACCTGGGATGGATTGAGCTGCCACCGGCGATCGAGCGGGTTTGTGACGTTTTACGGAGACGGCGGCGCCCTGGCCCTCGAATCGAACGGCGCCTATGCGATTTTCGACTCCCAGGAGAAGGAAATCGAGCGAAGGCCGGGCGACACGGTCGGCGACAAGGAACACGCCGCGAATTTCCTCGATGCCATCCGCACCGACCGGCCACTCTCCCTCAACACCGAAATCCTCGAAGGATACAAGAGCACCCTCCTGTGCCATCTCGGCAATATCGCGCACCGCACGGGCCGAACGCTCGAATGCGATCCGGCCAACGGAATGATCAAACACGATGCCGAGGCGATGGCGTATTGGGGTCGGCCATACGAACGCGGATGGGAACCCAAGGTCTAGCCCGCCGTCCACGACGGAACCCGTTCGGGGCGGCGGGAACGCGGAGAGCCATGTGATGGGACAAGCGGCCGAACGGATGCGTCGTTTCGTGTTCATTTTCCTCGCGGCATCCGGATCCGCGGCGCGATCCGCCGACATTCCTCCACCCGTCGGCGAGACGATCGTCGATCCGGATGCCCGATTCGAAATCCTCTTCACACGCTCGGCGCCGATTCGCGGCGGCCTGACCGAAGGTCCGGCGGCCGCGCCCGATGGGACGATCTTCTTTTCCGACATCCCGAACGGGGAAGACCCGGGGATGATCCTGAAGTTCGATCCGAAGACGGGAAAGACGACGGTATTCGTCGAGGACAGCCGCAAGTCGAACGGCCTTCTCTTTGATCGGGAGGGCCGATTGTGGGCGTGCGAGGGCGCTTCGTTCGGAGGACGGTGCCTCGCCCGATACAACGCGTCGACCGGAGAACGGGTTGTGGTCGTCGATCGTTTTGAAGGCAAGGCGTTCAATTCGCCCAACGACCTGTGTATCGATCGCGAGGGCCGGATCTACTTCACCGACCCGCGTTATGTGGGCGACGAACCAAGGGACCTCGAACATCAAGCCGTCTATCTCCTCGATTCGGACGGGAAACTCGATGAGTTCACGCACGAGGTGCGAAAACCCAACGGGATCGCGGTCAGCCGGGACGGCAAGTGGTTGTACGTCGCCGAGCACGACAATGAGGGCGCGAAATCCGGAGGCAATACGCCGGCCGCTCAGGGCGACATGCGCATCTACGCGTTTCCCCTCGCTCGCAACGGTCGCAGAGCGGGCGCCCGACGCACGGTTTGGGATTTCCGGCGCGGCAAGGGTTGCGACGGAATGACCGTGGATCGCGAGGGCAATCTGTATCTCACCGTGCGCGATCCGGCGTCGCCCGGCGTGCTCGTTCTCGCCTCAACCGGAAAACAACTCGCCTTCCTTCCGACCGGTCCGAAGGACCAGAAGGTGACCGCCGAACAACCGGCGGTGGGCTTACCGAGCAATGTCGAGTTTGGTCGCGGCGAGGAGTCGGATCGGTTGTACGTCACGGTGGATACGAGTCTGTATCGGATCCGACTCAAGGTGCCCGGCCGCTGAGGCACGCGCGCTCAGGATCCGTTCTTCGTCCGTCCGCTCGCGTCGCGCCGTTTGCCGGCGATCCGGGGGGCGGGAATCGTCGACTGGTCGTGCAATGGCGTCATGTCGCCGCGGCGCGAAGCCGATGTCTTGCCTCCGGACGGATCGTCGCGCATCGCCCGCAACACGATCGTCCACATCGTAAGGACGACCGCCACGACGACACCCAGGGCCATGAGGCCTTCCCGAAGCAGGCGTACACCGAGATCCCGAACCGGTTGGATCGCGCCCTCGTAGTCCTCCTGCACGACGACCTTGAGTCCCGTATCCGTCACGATACGACCGCCGTCCGTTTCGCGGCGGGTTTCGAGCATGACGGGCGCGATGGCGGAGATCCATCGTTTCCGATAGTCGGCTCCCGCGGATTCCTCGCCGAGCGGGTCCTCGTAGTTGCGGGATCCTCCGTTCATGAATTGGCTCAGGCGGACCCGCCGCCCGCTGAAGGAGTCGGGCAAGCGGTCCTGTGTCTTATGGAGCTCGTCGAACAACGGGTGTTGCAGGATCATGCCCTCGCGCGCGCCGGGCCGCGTGTCGACCAGGACCGCGAAGAACCGCCGACTGCCTTCGTCGAATTGCACGAAGACGCCGATATCGACCGTGAGCGCGACGACACCGACGAATCGCCCGTCGCGCAAGACGGGAACGGACACGGCGACTTTCCAACGGTTGGTCGCCTTGCTTTGGAACGGCGCGGAAAGATGCACGTCGCCGATATGCTCGTTCGGCGAGGGGCTCCGATAGACCGTGTCGTCGGACAAGCTGTTGGCGGGCCGTTCAACCAAGTCGTCGCTTCCTCCGTGGAAATAGGTTCGCCATCCGTAGTTTTGCCCGACCGTCGACGCGATATTGGGTTCATCGAACGCCGCGGCGAGCTGCGTGCCGTTGGCGTCCGTCACGAACCAGCTCGACGCGTTCGGAACACGGTGATCATCAAGGAGCGCGTCGATGCGGCGCTGCAATTCCAGGCGCTCGGGATGGTCGCGGAACCGATCGCGGGAGGGGAGCGAGGTCTTGTTGAGGTTGGGATCCCGGAGATCGGCGAGCAACGTGGCGGTCTCGGTCCCCGCTCGCTGCAGTCCGGCCACCCGCTCATGGAACTCGGGTTCCTCGACGACCCGCTGCACGGCCCGGAAATAGCGCTGGATTTCCTCGGCCGCCGCGCCCGCCACGGCTTTCGCCGCGTAGTAGTTTTTTTCCTGGGCGCGTTCGGTGAGCGCCAAGTCCGAGTCGGTCTTCGCTCGATGATAACCGAGCATTCCGAATAGCGCCATGATGACGAGGAGCACAAGCGGACCGATGAACCCGAGCACCATCAGGGGGCGCCGAGCCCGTTGGCGCTCGCGCGTATTGAGCGCGTCGAGCACGGCTTGGACGTTCGAAAACCGCCGTTTGGGATCGGCGACGAGGCACCGATCAATCAGATCGGCCATCGCTCGGTCCATGCCGGGCACTTGGCGGTGGGCATCGGCGACGGCCGCCTCCATGATCAGGACGCGATACCGCTGCAACCGCTCCGACAGATCCTTGGACGATTCCATCTTCTGGATCGCGTCGTCGGAACGGTGGGGTGGAGCGCCGGTGAGCGTGCAGTAGAGCATCGCGCCGAGCGCGTAGACATCCCACCGCGCGTCGGGGACGGCCTCAAGCGACGCCTGTTCCGGAGCCATGTAGAACAGCGTGCCGAGCGAGGGGGCCTGTTCGTGCGTGAGCCGCGATTGGCCGAAATCGGCGAGTCGGGGACGGGCTTCCTGGTCGAGGAGCACATTGGCGGGCTTCAGATCGCAGTGCAGGACGCCGCGCCCGTGCGCGTGCAAGAGGCCGGTCGCCACCTCGCGGAAAAGGTCCACGGCCTGCGGGATGTTCATCGGCCCGTGCGTATCGAGCCAATCATCGAGCGAGCCGTTCTCGACGTATTCCATCACATAATAGGGCGGATCGGCGTCCCAACCGACGTCGAGCAGTTGAACGACGTATCGGTCCGCCGAGAGGAGAACGAGCTTTTCGACCTCGCGGTTGAGCAGCGACCAATCGACCCCGCCGCGATGCGTGTAGAACTTGATCGCCACGCGGCGACCCGTCTTGCGGTCGGTGCCCACCCAGACCTCACCGTACGCGCCCGAACCGAGGAACCGCTCGATCTCATAACCGGGGATTTCGGTCGGCGGCCGCGTCCGCTGAAGACTCAGGTCCCGCGCATGCAGTTGGTCCTCGTTGGACTGTTGTTGGGTCGGTTCAGCCGGCATGGTCGGGGTTCCGACATCGGGTTGTCGACGGCGACGCGCGTTGGTCGATGCGGCGCCGATCGCGAGGACCGCGCGAGTCTAGGGCCTCGCAATGACGGGCGCCGTGCGAACGCGGGGACGAATCGGCAGGCGCTCGATCCCCGCGAAGTCCGGATCCTCCAAGCACCGGATCTCCTCGTCGCCCATGAACGGGCAACAGGCGTCGATCCAAGTGCCGAGCCGCCGCAGGCTCTCCGTATCGGCCTTCACGCCGTAGTGCCCGCCGCTCCCCGCCAGCTCAAGCAGACGGCTCGAATACGACAGGTATCGCATCGGCGGCAGCGTTCCGTAGGCGCGAGGGTCGTTCATCGTCGGATCGATCGACTCGACCGGAATCGCGCCCGCGATTCCATATCCGGCCTGACCTCGATCGGGGACCGGGTTATACCATCCCGCGCCGCCGACGAGCGTCAGGTACGGCTCCTTGAACACGTCGTGGCCCGGGCGAAGCGTCAGATCCAGAACGCCGCGAGCCTCGC
Organism: Planctomycetota bacterium; assembly: GCA_016872725.1. GTDB lineage: Bacteria > Planctomycetota > Planctomycetia > Pirellulales > Pirellulaceae > VGZC01. The sequence continues at coordinate 24,598 of VGZC01000040.1, read as the reverse complement.
CCTCGCCCTGGTGGCACTTGCCGCAGTATTGGTCGAGTACGGGCTGGGCGAACCGTTCGAAGCTGATGCTCGTGTCGCCCCACGTGGGCGGCGAAAGGGGTGTGGGCGGACGGTCGAGCGCGATCGCTTTCCGCTGAGACCGCGCCGCATGGCCGACTCCACCCGGCTCGAAATCCGCCCGTCCGATCGGACGACTCGATACGGCCGCCCGCGAGTCGGCTTCGTGGCAACCGACGCAACCGCGCGCCTCGCCGGGCAGCACGCCGGTGAAACTGCGCATCGTTTGGATGCAGCGGTGCTGTTCGTCGAGCAATTGGAAGTAGAGCGAGCGGCCGGGCGGAACCTCGAAGTGCACCGACCCGTCGGGCTCGACCGGGACAATCGACAGGACGCGTTTGACGCCTTCCTCCTGCACGACCGAGACCGCCGGACCCGAATGCCGAAACGTCTTCGCCCACGTGCTGTAGGTCTTATGATCGAGTTGCACCACACGGACGTGCTTCACGGCGCCGCGCGGCACGCCCGCAAGTCCTTCATAAACATCGGGATTGAAGAAAACGCCGTTCTTCGACGGTTTCCGGTTCTCGCCCGTGCCGGGCCACGCGACGCGGTCCGCCTGCGCGGGCGGCACCGGCCTCGGCTTCACCGGGATCGCGTGCCAGATGTTGTGGACCCCTTCGTAGATCAACTCGCGGTTTCCTTCGGTATCCATCCAGTACAGTCGGAAACGATTCCCCTCGCCCCGCGCCGACACGAGGAAGTCGCGTTCCGAAAGGGGGTAGGCCGTCTTGTACCCCGTGTAATTCCCCGACGCGTGGTAGGAAGCCGATTCGGCAACGTCGATCGGCGGCGTGCTGCACTCGGGCCACGGCCGGTCGGCCGTCACTTTCGTCAGGCCGTCGGGATAGTTGAATCCCTTGTGCGGGTCGATGATGCCGATCGAACCCGACCACCAGTCGTGATGTCCCACTCCGCAGAACATCACGCGGTGGCTTCCTGGGATCGCGCGCGGCTCGCAAACGTGATCGGGCCACACCGACTGATTGCCCCAGAAGACCGACGTGTGCGTTCCGTCCTGGTTCGTCGTCCAGAGGCTCTGGATCCTCCAGAGAGGCTTATCCGTGTATTCCCATCGCGAGTAGATGACGCGACCGTCATTCATCAGGGAAGGAACGTAGTCCGGCTCGCCGTTGTAACTGATCAGATAGACGTTGCTCCCGTCGGCGTCGCACCGCGCGAGGATATACGAATAGATGAACGGCCCGCATCGCACATACGAATTGCCGCGGGTTGTCGTGAAGAGAATATGGCCGTCGGGGAGGTAGATCGGGTCGATATCGTCGTATTCACTGTCCGTCAACTGCTTCCGCTCGCCCGATTCGAGATTCAGTTCATAAATATGAAAGCTCTTCTCGTCGTGCGTCTTGAAGCAGTAGAGCGCCCGCTTGGCGTCGAACGAGATATCGGGGCGCCAGTAACTTCCCGGCCGGGCCGGAGCGAGTTCGCGCACCTTCCCTCCGGGATGCAGGCCGTCGAGCAACAACAGACGGCCGCCGGGCGTCGCCGTGATGCCCATGCGATGGATCGATTCATGCGTGTCGTTGACCCGGCCGCGCGGATAGGGCTGGTCGATGAACATCAACTGATTGAAATCGAGGCTCGGGTTCCGAAACGCGATCCCGCGCTTGATGTCCCGCACGGCGAAATAGAATCGACGCTCGTCCGACGTATCCAACGCCGCGCCGCCCGCCGCGTCGATTCGCCGTTCGATCGCATCGAGCGCGTCGAGCGACTCGCTCAGATCGCCCGTGCGCGGATCGGCGGCCAAGCGGCCCGCGAGCGCGCGGGCCCAGCCGATCTCGCGCCGAGCCCGTTCGCGAGGCGGTTCACCGCTCGCCTGGAATCGCCAGTCCCGCTCGATCGCATCGACGGCCTCGTGTTCCGCGAGCGTTCGCGTTTCCGGAGTCGACGGGTTGTCGACCGCGTACGGCAGATAGACGCCCGTCGCGGCCGCCCGATCGGCGGCGAGCTGTTCGAGCTGTTCCGCGGAAAGACCCGCGTACGGACGCCACGATTCGATCGGCGAGCCCGATCCGGATTGGAGTTGCGGGAACGAGTTCCATGTTCCGGCATGACCCTGGATCGGATCGCTCAGGCCGGCCATCACGGCGCAAACGCCGCTCGGCGGGTCGACGATCAGCAGGCCGCGCGTCGCGGCGTCGAGCGTGCTGAAATCGTTCGATTCGTCATGATTCGCCTCGATGTTGGCGTAGGTCGTGAACCGGACGTCTTCGAGCGGTTTGTCGCGGCGATTCGCGAATACGAACTCGATCGCGACGACGGGCCCGTCGCCCAGGGTCGCGCGAACGTCGATTCCGAGCGCGCCGTCGGCCGTTTCGACCGAGCCGCCCGCGGCCACCGCCGACAGTCGGCGAACGGGCTTCACGATTCGGATGTTCTCGATCGGGCTTTCATCGAAATGCGGAACACCGGCACGCCGCGCCCCGCCTCCGTCGCGATAGTGGACATAGTAGGTGAATTGGCTGAGCTGCCCGCCCGCGGGGCCCCGCAGTGCCTGCCGCTCGATGCGCCAACGGAAAAAACAAGGGCCTTCCAGGGCGAAATCGGTGACGCCGTTTTCGATCCAGACCTTGGACTCCGGCGCACCGGCCTCTTCGTTGTCGACCCAGGACGCCGGGTCGGCGAACGCGGCGCGCGCCGCGTCCAGTCGGCCGGCGACCTCGTTGTAGGTCGGGTCGAAAGCCAGCACGACAACCTCGCGCCGAGTCTGGCCGGGTTCGATCGTTCCGATGCGCCACGTCAAGACGCCGTCGGTGTTTCCCGACGCGCCGATCTCGTCCGCGTGCGAAATCAGGGTCGCTCCGCATCCGATCACGGCCCATGCCGCGAGCCGCCATGCGCCCGGCCATCGGGTCGCGAGCGAGGCGGTGCTCCATGACTCGCCGGTGCGCCGCGCTCGGTCGCCATGCGAGTACGCCGTCATCGGGAATCGCATCGAAAATCCCTCCGGTCGATACGCCGTTCCACCTGCCGCACCATCCGACCCGCGGACCTTCACCGCGCATCGGATCCGGACGGACCATCCTCCGGTTCGGGTAGTATAGCGGTCCGGTCGCCCGTAACATATAGTTCCCGCCGGGCTGGCGAGCCCGTGCGTTCGTCGGACGTTTCGCGGATGGCATCGGACGAAGGTGACGGCGTATGAGTTCAATCAACCCCATCGTTCGGAAGTGGATCGACAGCGCGCGAAACGATCCGGACGCGTTCTGGAGTCGGGCGGCCGAACAGTTGCCGTGGTTCCGAAACTGGGACCAGGTTCTCGATTGGACGTTTCCGACGTTTCGTTGGTTCGTCGGCGGCCGCACGAATCTCGCGGTCAACGCGATCGACCGGCACATGCGCGACGGCCATGGGGAACGAACGGCCCTCATATACGTCAACGAACGCGGGGAGCGGCGCGAATACTCGTACGAGCGGATGCGGGACGAGGTTGTGCGGATGGCCGCCGCATTGCGGCGATTCGGAATCCGCAAGGGAGACCGGGTGACGATCTACATGCCGACCTGTCCCGAGGCGATCCTGCTGATGCTCGCGACCGTGCGCATCGGCGCGATCCACTCGGTCGTCTTCGCCGGTTTCGGAGCGAGGGCCCTCGCCGACCGCGTTCGCGCGAGCGGCTCGCGACTCGTCTTCTCCGCCGATCTCACCTATCGAAAAGGCAAGGACGTTCCGCTCAAAGGCATCGTCGATGAATCGCTCGGCATGGGCTGCGATTCGGTTGAACGATCGGTCGTGCTGCGCCGCGGAACGGACACGCGCCTGGGCGAGCGCGACGTCGATTGGGAGACGTTCTTCGGCGACGCCGATCCCGAACTCGGCGGACACGAGGAGATGGAGGCCAACGAGCCGGCTTTCATCCTCGCGACATCCGGAACGACCGCGCGACCCAAACTCGCCGTCCACACGCACGGCGGCTATCAGGTTCACGTGCACGCCATGGGCCAATGGTGCTTCGCGCTGCGGCCCGACGATGTGTGGTGGTCGACGTCGGATATCGGTTGGATCGTTGGGCACAGTTATATCGTCTACGCGCCGCTGATCACCGGTTGCACGACCATCGCGTACGAAGGAGCGATCGACCATCCCGATCCGTCGACGCCCTGGCGGTTGATCGAGGAACTGCGCGTCACGGGCATGTTCACGTCGCCGACCGCGGTTCGCCTTTGGATGCGCTACGGCGAGGACGTCGCGAGGCGTTTCGATCTCGCATCGCTCGAACGCGTTTTTTGCGCCGGAGAAGTCCTCAACGCGCCCGCCTGGGAATGGCTCCAAAAAACCGTGCTCGACGACCGCGTCCCGGTCATCGACCACATGTGGCAGACCGAAACGGGGGGCCCCGTGTTCGGCAATCCGTACGGAATCGCCGCGCTGCCGATCAAAGCGGGTTCCGCGACGATCCCCTTGCCGGGAATCGAATCGGCCGTGGTCGACGGAGCCACGGGCGACCCGTGCGCGCCGAACGAAAAAGGGATCATGGTGATCCGCCGACCGTTTCCCGGACTCACGCCCGCGCTGTGGGGCGAACCGGAACGGTACGAAGCGGACTACTGGGGTCGGATCGCCGGCGTCTACTATACGGGAGACTCCGCGCAGGTCGACGACGACGGCTACGTTTGGTTCGCGGGCCGATCCGATGAGATCATCAAGATCGCCGCCCATCGGCTGGGCACGATCGAAGTCGAGACGGCCATCCTCCGGCACCCGGCGGTGGCCGAAGCCGGCGTCATCGGGCGCCCCGACGAGCTCCGCGGCGAAGTCATTTCGGCCTTCGCCGTGCTCAAGCAAGGGCACGAGCCGGCCGAACCGCTGCGAAAAGCGATCGTGGATGTCGTGCGGCGCGAACTGGGACCGGTCGCCGTCATCGGGGAACTCAATTTCGTCGGCATGCTGCCGAAGACGCGGAGCGGCAAGATCATGCGGCGCGTCTTGAGAGCCGTGACGCTCGACCGCGACCCGGGCGATATCACGACCATCGATGACGAGGGTTCGGTCGAAGAAGCGAGGGGCGCGTGGCGGGCCATGCGCGAGGAGATCGCCGCGCAGCGATCCGTCTAGCGCTTTGGAATGCCCAAGGACCCGGATCGGCGCCCTGGATTCCCCGTAACCAGACTCGGTTGACCTCACCGCCTCGCCGGCTCGCGTGAAACGCACGGTTCGGCCCATTGCCGCAGCCAAGCGGGTCACGCGGAGTGGGGTTCCCACTTGCGTGCAAGTGCCTCCAATGCGTCAACGCGGTCAGGCCAATCGTGCAATGTGGCTGGGTCGAAATCCGCTCCATTCGGCCAGACCAATGTGTGGACCTCGCAGTCGACCTGGACTTGGTTGAAGAGGGCCAGATCCCGAAGAGGCCCAAGCAGCTTGCCCGCCAGAACGGGTCGGAAATCGATAATCCGCTCCGTTCCGTCATCAAACGCGATGCCCAGTACGTAGTCTCCAACAATCCGGAAGCTACGGACACGATAGATCGGATGCTGCATGTCGATTCACTCCAGCGGGGCGATCGGGCGAGGCGCCTCGCCGGCCTGCAAACGGTCCCAATTCGCCACCAGTTCGTCCTGATGCAGTTCGGCCCAGGCCTCAACCAGGCGACGCTGTCGCCGCGGTAAGTTACCGATAAGGATTTTCTATTTCGCGTCATCCAGCGATCGAACGAGGGCCATCGGAGCCTTGCACGACTCCCAGAGTCTCGCTCGGACCGCCCGCGTCAATTCCTCGGAAAACCCGCTCAGCACAATCGCATCCCGGCCCCGCGTTTCGACCCAGACGACCCGCCCGTCGATCGCCCGATTCCATTCCTTCGTATCAGGCGCGTCCTTCCATGCGTCGAACGGCCGCTCGGCCGGCTCCCGTGCCCCCCCATCGCTCCCATCCCCCGCGCCGCCGGATACATTGGAATCGTCCGTCTTCGCGCTGTCGGCTTTCGCGCTGTCGGCTTTCGCTTCGGCGTCGCGAGCGACGGCCGACGTCGCAAGGCCGGCGAAATACTGGCTCGCCGTAGCGGCGAATTCCCGGGAGTCCTCGACGGAATCCCAGGTGGTGAACCAGGCCAGGCCCCGCGCGCCGTCGGGACGTTCGAAGATCGCGTACGCGTCGCCGTCCCAACCTCGGGGAGCGTCGGTTCCGCCGGGCGACTTTTCGAAGAGCACGGCGATCTGCAGTTCGCCGAGCGAGTTTTGGCCGATCGATTTCCAGTCGGTGGATCGGAACGGATCGTCGAGAACAGGAAGGCCGATGGCCATGGGAAGATCCCGGTCGTCCTTGTTCCCAAGGTATTTCTCGGGATGGAGGATCTGTTCGGTCGAAACGGGCGGGTCGAGGAACGCTCCGTCGACGGCGTCCCAGCCGCCGCGTTCCACGAGGGCGGCGACAAACACGGTTCCCTTGTGGTACGGGAAAACCAACGTCCTTCGGAAAATGGGAGGCGATGTGCGCATCGTCCGGCCGCCGACGAACGGCATGAGGTTCATCATGAAGTCGAACATCGCGTCGATCTCCTCGGGACCCCGATTGCGCTCGGCGCGATCGGTCGCGTCACCCGTCATTTCGGCCATCATCACGAGCGTCGCCTCACCCTCGATTAGACCGCTGACGGCCGCGGCCATGTCGTCGTTATGCGAGACGGCCTTGTCGAGCCCGACCAGATCGAAGTGCTGGTCGGCGAGCGCGTGCGTCATTTCGTGGGCGAGCGTCGTGCGCTGTTCCTCGGCGTTGAATTCCTTGCGGCCCAGCAAGGCGGAGAACACGCCTCGTTTCCTCGGGTCCTCGCGGATCAGGAACATCTCCTTTGTGCGCGGATTGTAGAACCCGCCGACTTCCTCGGTCAGAAGATTGACCATGACTTCCTTGACGTCGAGCTCGGCGGGAACCAGCCCAAACGCCTTGAGCGATCCGTCCATCAGGGCGAGTTCGGCGGGCGTGACCTCTTTTTGCATTTCATCGATCATGTACTGGCGCACTTCCGACCGCTTCATGAGCCGGGGACGAACCGGATGCTTGAACGATCGTTTTCGGACCGCGGGCACGAGTTGTTCATAGGCGTCCTTGTAGCGCAGCAAGGCCTCGTCGTAGTTCTTCTCCTTGGCGAGGCGATCGCCGGCGTCGAGCAGTTCCTTCGCGGTCGGGGCGCCGGGTTCCGCGCGCGAGGCGGGCTCTCCCTCTTGCCCGTACGATCCCGAGTCGGATTGGGCGAGAGCGAACGCCAACCCGATCGTCACGGTCACCAATGTCGACCACGAACGGCCGACCGACGGGCCGGCCTCCGTCAAGGGATGTGCGCGCATGCGAAGAGACTCCCGGTGGATGAATCGCCGCCGCCAGTATAACCGCGGGCAGCCGATTCGCGCATTGGCGGATTCCGTTCGGCGTGCATCGCTTGTCGATCGGACGATTGGCCGCCATGATGGGCATGCGGGCGCCGCGTCGCCTTGGTCGGTGCGTTCTCCGGACCGGAGCGACGGTTTGGCCCGCCTTTTTCGGGGGTTTTTTGCATGTCCGCGCCAGCATCCCCTTCCGCTTCGGAACGGATCGCCGCGATCCTGGACGGTTGTGCGTCCGAACCGGGGGCGCCCGGTTCCCGGCGCGTCGCGCGGGCCGTCCATCTGGCGCGCCGGCTCCAGCATCGCGCCGACGCGCTTCAGACGCCGCATGAACGCAAACAGCAAATGGAACTCGATCGGATGATCCACAGTCCGGACGACAAGGCGACGCTGGTCGAGCTGACCGATCAGGCGTTCCGGTCGCACGTCGCGCACCGAGCGGCCGATCAACTCGTGCATATCCTCGACGCGCAGGGCATTCCGCGCTTCTTCCACCCGTTCGACCGGACGCTCCTCCGCGGCTTCCAGTCGTTCGGCGAATATCTTCCGGGTGTCGCCGTGCCGATGGTCAAGGAGAAGATGCGGCAAGAGACGGCGAACGTCGTGCTTCCCGCCGAAACCGAAATGCTGCGAAAACACCTTCGCGCGCGATGGCGGGAAAACGTCCGGATGAACGTCAACTACCTCGGCGAGGCGATCCTCGGCGAAACCCAGGCCCGCGGGCGGCTCAACAAGTACCTCGAAGCCCTCCAGATTCCCGACATCGAGGTGATCTCCGTCAAGATCTCGACGCTCGATTCGCAGATCTCGTCGATCGCGCGCGAGCCGTCGATCGCCCGATTGTGCGATCGGGTCGAGCTCCTGTTCCGCGCCGCGGCGAAGGAGTCGTTCGAGCGACCCGATGGATCGACATGCGCCAAGTTCGTCTACCTCGACATGGAGGAATACCGCGACATGGGCCTTACGGCCGAGGTCTTCATGCGGACGCTCGACCGCGACGGGCTGCGAAGCGCGCGGGCCGGGATCGCGTTGCAAGCCTATTTGCCCGATTCGTTCGCCGTTCAGAAGACGATCCAGGAATGGGCGCGCGGCCGCGTCGCGCGGGGCGGCGCTCCCGTCACGATCCGAATCGTCAAAGGCGCGAATATGGAGATGGAGCGCGTCGAGGCCTCGCTGCGCGATTGGCCGACCGCGACATTCTCGGTCAAGGGCGACACCGACGCGAATTACAAACGCATGCTGCACGAGACGCTTCGTGATGAATACCGCGACTCGATCCGAGTCGGCGTGGCGACGCACAATCTGTTCGACCTCGCATACGGGCTGGTCTTCGCCGCCGAATGCGAATCGCTCGACCGCGTTCAATTCGAAATGCTCGAAGGCATGGCCAACGCCCAGCGGCGCGCGGTCGCCGAGCTTGGCACCGACTTGCTCCTCTACGCCCCAGCCTGCGGACGCGACGAGTTCCTTCACGCGATCGGCTACCTGATCCGACGCCTCGACGAAAACACGGGCCCCGAGAATTTTTTGAGGCACGCGTTCAAACTGAAGGTCGACGGTCCCGATTGGAAGCGGCTTGAACGGGCATTCGTCGATTCCTTCGACCGGATCGCGACGCTCTCCGATCAACCGCGTCGAACCCAGAATCGATCGATGCCGACCCGCGGCCGGGACGCGGGGCCGTCCTGGTCCGAATTCCGGAACGAGCCGGACACCGACTTCGCGCTCGCCCATCACGCGGCATGGGCCGCCGATCTCTCGCGACGATGGAGCGGACGGCGCGGCGAATCGGCGCCGGAGATCCCCCTCATCGTCGCCGGACAAGCGACGGGCGGCGCCGGGGACCGGCCATGGATCGAATGCCGCGATCCGTCGCGTCCGGGGGTGGTCGTGGGACGCTACCCGACCGCGCGGGATCGCGACATCGAGGCCGCGATCCGATGCGCCCAGGACGATCCCGAGGGTTGGCGGCGCCGCTCGCACGATGAACGGTCCGCCTTGCTCGCATGCGTCGCGAACGAACTGCGGACCGCGCGGGCCGATCTGATCGGCGCGGCCATGGCGCATTGCGGCAAGATCGCGACCGAATCGGATCCGGAAGTTTCCGAGGCGATCGATTTCGTCGAGTTCTATCGGAGGACGGCGGATGCGTTCTCGCGATGGCCCGGAGTCGCCGCCCGTGGAAAAGGCACGGTCGTGGTCCTGTCGCCGTGGAACTTCCCGATCGCCATTCCGTGCGGCGGTATCGCGGCGGGCCTCGCGGCCGGCAATACGGTCATCCTCAAACCGGCCTCGGACGCGGTCCTCCCCGCGTACCTCCTGTGCGACTGTTTTTGGCGGGCGGGGATTCCGCGCGAGGCCCTGCAATTCGTGCCCTGCTCGGGTTCGGGGCCGGCGCAAAAACTGATCGCCGACCGGTCGATCGCCGCCGTGATCCTGACGGGAGGGACGGCGACCGCCGAAGCGATCCTGCGCGCCAGGCCCGATTGTCCGCTGATGGCCGAGACGGGCGGCAAGAACGCGACGATCGTCACCGCCATGTCGGATCGCGATCAGGCGATCAAGAACGTGATCCACTCGGCGTTCAGCCACAGCGGCCAGAAATGTTCGGCGACGTCGCTCCTGTTGTTGGAAGAGGAAGTCTACGACGACCCGGCCTTCCGGGAATCGTTGTGCGACGCCGTGCAAAGTCTTCCCGTCGGATCGGCCTGGGATCCGCGCACGCGCGTCAACCCGCTCATCCGCCCGCCGCGAGGCGACTTGGCCCGCGCGCTGAAGGAGCTCGAACCGGGCGAGTCGTGGGCCCTCATGCCCGAATGCCGGGAAGGCAATCCCAATCTGTATTCGCCCGGCATCAAGTGGGGCGTTCGTCCGGGCGGGTACACGCATCGGACCGAGTTCTTCGGCCCGGTGCTCGGCGTGATCCGGTACCGCAGGCTCAACGAAGCGATCGCCATCGTGAATCAAACGGGATACGGACTCACGTCGGGCCTCGAGTCGCTCGACGATCGCGAACAAGAGACGTGGCTGCGCGGCATCCGCGCCGGCAATCTGTATGTCAATCGCCCGACGACCGGCGCGATCGTCCTCCGTCAACCGTTTGGAGGCGTCGGAAAGTCATCGTTCGGCGCGGGGATCAAGGCGGGCGGCCCGAACTACACGCTGCAGCTCATGGAATTCGAATCGACGGCGCCGGGTGGGCGGGCCGGCGCCGTGAGGGACGCGCGGTTGGCCGAACTCGTTCGACAATTCGATTCCGCCGCCCGTTCCGCCGACCCGTGCGATCCGGCCGGGTCGATCGAAAGCGGGCGAATCGCCCGGATTGTCGCGGACTACGAGCGATGGGCCGAGCGTGAATTCGGCGCGCGGCACGACCATTTCTCGCTCGTCGGGCAGGACAATCTCCGGCTCTATCTTCCGATCGCCGAGCTCCGCATCCGCGTCGATCCGCGCGATGCGCCGATCGACACCGTGCTCCGAGTCGCGGCGGCCCGGGCCGCGGGGTGCCGGATTACGGTCAGTATCCATCCCGAGGCCGATGCGGCGGTCATCGACCGGATCGACGAGGCGACCGATTCGTGGGCGGGTGGGATTGAATTCGTCGAGGAGACCGACGATGCGTTGGCCGAGGCGATTCGGGACGGGCATACGTTCCGGGTTCGATACGCGGCCCCCGACCGCGCGCCGACCGTCGTCCGCCAAGCGGCGAACGACGCGGCCATCTTCGTCGCGGACGCGCCCGTCCTTCCCCATGGGCGGCTCGAGTTGGTGTGGTATGTCGAGGAGCAGAGCCAGAGCGTGAACTACCACCGGTACGGCAATCTGGGTCGGCGAGCCGGGGAACCGCGCCGGCAACCCGAGTAGATCGCGCCGGACTATCGATCGAAGAACGAACGGAAGGAATGCAGCGTGGCCGCGCGGCCCGCCCTGCCGATCGACGTCGTGAGCGGAATCCGCTTGGGACAGACGGCGACGCAATTCTGCGCGTTGCCGCAATCCTGGATTCCGCCCGGATCGGTAAGCGCGTCGAGCCGCTCGGAGGCGTTGTTGCGTCCCGTGGGATGCGCATTGAACAGCATGACCTGACTGATGGCGTGCGCGCCCGCGAAGCCCAGGTCGTAGGCTTCGCGCACCCGCGCTTGCCACGCCTCGTCCGTTTCACCCTCGGCACGCGCGAGCTCGATCTTCGTGTATTGGGGGCACGCTTCCAGACAGCAGCCGCAACTCATGCATTCGCTCAGCGGATACATCTCCTCCTGGGCCGACTGCGATTGGCGGAGGCCCTGTCCCATGTCGAAATAGCCATCGACGGGGATCCACGCCTTCATCCGTTCGAGCGCGCGGAAGAGCCGGCCGCGGTCGACCACCAGGTCGCGCACGACCGGGAACTTGCCCATCGGTTGAAGCTCGATCTCGCCCGGGTTCTCCCGCAAGAGGCGATCGACGAGCGCCGAGCACGATTGGCGGACTCGGCCGTTGATGACCATCGTGCACGCGCCGCAGACTTCCTCGAGGCAATTGCATTCCCACGCGACCGGCGCGACGGCTCGGCCATCGACCGTCTTCGCCTGGGCCGCCATGCGCTGGAGCACGCTGATGACGTTCATTTCCGGTTCGTACGGGATGCGATGGCGTTCCCAATAACTGGCTTGGCCGGGTCCGTCCTGGCGAAGGACGCGAACGTCGATCCAGTCGGCGAGCTTACGATGCCCCGTCGCGACCGATGCATGTCCGTGTCCGTGTCCGCTCTGGTGCGCCATGGTATGCTGATCCGTCGGATGTGGGTATGGGTTCAGAGTCGCGCGGAGCGGGTCCGCGCGCATTCAATGGGCCGTTCCGGCGCCGGGCACCGCCCGGCCCGCTTGCCGCTCCTTCCAGACCTGTTCGATCACTTCGGCGCCGACCAGGCCATAGAGCCGCGGTCGCGGCGGAATGAGCGACGTGTCGACCGCCTCGTAGGACAGGCGAATCCGATTTCCGTCCCATTCCGCGATCGTGGTTCGCAGCCACTGCGCGGTGGAGGCTTCGAAATCGTCGCACCATTGTTCGGCTTCCCGCCGTTTTTCGTCGGGCGAGGTCGCCCGCAGGCTGGGCATCGAGAAATCGGGTTTGAAGTGGGCGCCGCGCGATTCATCGCGAGCGAGAGCTCCTTCGAGGATCGCGAGGGCGATCGGGAACATGTCGACGAGCGCCTTGGTGAACACGACGTTCTGGTTGGTCCAACGGCCCGTGTCGGACAGCGAGCACTCTTGGGCCCGCTCACGCAGTTCATTCGTCTTCTGCACGGCTTCGGCGAGCTGGTCGTTGCGACGGACCACGGTCGCGGCCTTCGTCATGACAAGTCCGAGTTCCTGGTGGATCAGATACGGGTTTTCCCCGCCTCCGGATCGGGCGAGCAGGGCGTCGTGACGTTCCTGATGCGCTTGGCGCGCCTGTTCGAAGAGTCGGCCGGATTCGGACGCGTCTTTCGTCGAGTCGTTGCGCCCCGCGAGCCATTCGACGAGTCCGGGCGCGACGATCAGGCCGCTGAAGATGCAACTCAGCAGCGAATTGGCGCCGAGCCGGTTCGCGCCGTGGTACTGGTAGTCGCATTCGCCGATCGCGTACAGACCCGGGATGTTCGTGACATGGTTGCGGGCCGATCCGACGCGGAGTCCGCCGTCGGCCGCCTTTTCGTAGTCGACCCACAGGCCGCCCATCGAATAGTGGACGGCCGGAAAGATCTTCATCGGCGTGCTTCGCGGATCCACGCCCTGGAATTTCTCGTAGATTTCGAGGATGCCGCCGAGCTTGCGGTCCAGCTCGTGGCGGGAGATGTGCGTCAAATCGAGATAGACGCATTGACGGTCCTTCTCGACGCTCAATCCCTCATTCACGCATACATTGAAGATCTCCCGCGTCGCGATGTCGCGCGGGACGAGGTTCCCGTATTTGGGATAGCGCTCCTCGAGGAAGTAGCACCGCTCCTCCAAAGGGATGTTGAGCGGATCGCGGGTATCCTGCGGCCGGCGAGGCACCCAGACGCGGCCTCCTTCGCCCCGCGCCGATTCGCTCATCAGTCGCAGCTTGTCGGCCCCCGGGATGGCCGTGGGGTGCACCTGGACGAATTCCCCGTTGGCGTATTTCGCTCCGGCCCGCACCGCGCGGCTCACCGCGCCCCCGTTGCAGGCCATCGACATCGTGCTGCGCCCGAAGATCAGTCCGCATCCCCCCGTGGCCAGGACGACCGCGTCCGCCGGGAAGGCGCGGATCTCCATGCTGACAAGGTCCTGGCCCACGCACCCGCGGCAAACTCCGCGGTCGTCGAGCACGGGGCCGAGGAAATCCCAGAACTCGAACATCCGGACCTTGCCCTCCGTCTTCCATCGCCGAACCTGTTCGTCGAGCGCGTACAGGAGCTGTTGGCCGGTCGTCGCGCCGGCGAACGCCGTGCGTTTGTACAACGTCCCGCCGAACCGACGCCGATCGAGGAATCCCTCGGCCGTGCGGTTGAAGGTCACTCCGAGCCGATCCATGAGCTCGATGACGCGCGGCGCCCAGTAGGCCATCTCCTTGACGGGTGGCTGATGTTGGAGGAAATCACCGCCGTAGACCGTATCGTCAAGGTGTTTCCATTCGTCGTCACCGAGTTGGCGGGTCTGGTCGTTGACGCTGTTGATGCCTCCCTGGGCGCAAACGCTGTGCGAGCGTTTGACCGGAGTGAGACTCATCACGTCGACGTCGACACCGAGCTCGGCGAGCTTCATCGCGGCCGAAAGCCCGGCGAGGCCGCCACCCACGATCATGACACGCTGACCGGCCATCTCGATTCCCTATTTTGGTTCTGGTCGTTGGCTGCCACGTCTTGCCCGATAAGGTCTTGCCCGTTTCAGGACGTAGTGTTAGCGATCGGTCGGCGCCCCAAAATGGGCGGACTTTTCGGAGGCCTGTTCCTCGGTAATGAGCCCGCTGTCGATCTTCTCCTGGAGCAATCGGCGTTCGATCGCGCGGATCGCGTCCATCGCCTCCGGGTCGCTCGTCCGAACGCCGAACGCGAAACCGGCCCATGCCGCCAGGCCGACGGCCAGCACGCCCAGGCCGATCGCCCCGGCAACATAATTCGCTCGCCGCTGGGCCCCCGGCGTCGTCCAGACTCCCCACGTAATTCCGATCGTCCAGACGCCGTTGGCGAGGTGGAACACGCAGGCCGTGATGCCGACGGCGTAGAGCAGCGTGACGAGCGTCGATTGCTGAACGGCCTCGGCCGCCGTCGACGCCGCGTTGTACGGCGCGAATTGGGCGCCCCACGGATCGATCAGCTCGCGCCAAGCCTCCCCGTGGAACCAGCCGTGCATGTGGAACACATGCCAGACGATGAACAGCAAGGCGATCATTCCCGTCGCCCGCTGCAACGTGTAACGGATATTTCCGACGAGCGGATACGCGCCGCTGTTGGGTTGCGATTCCCGGATAATGACCAGACCATACAGGCCGTGGAATAGGATCGGAAGGAAAATGAAGACCCACTCCACAACGATTAGCGCGCGACCGAGCGAGTGGATTTGGTGGACGGCGCTCTGGTAGGTCGCCGGCCCGTTCCAGATGCTCGCGTTCGCCAAGAGGTGGATCACCATGTAGGCGCCAACCGGTACCAGGCCGCTCAGCGAATGCAGTCTCCGCAACAGGAATTCGTGACGGACGAGGAACGGGCGATTCGTTTCCACGGGGACCTCTGGATCACACGGGAATGCCGGACGGCCAGCCAACGCCGGCCGACACGGGCCGTCCGAATGGGCACTCGTAACGGAACGGGCACTAGTATAGGGATACACCCGTACGTGGCAACGGGACGGGGGCTTGCTAAACCGAACGACGAGCGCGGTTTACAGGACGCATCGCACGCGCGGCCGACGCACCGTTCGCATCCTCGACGAAACCGGACTGCGCCCGTCCGTTCGGCTCGACGCTCCCTGCCAAATCGGCACGCGATTTCGACGTTGCGGACTTGGCGAATTGTGCTAAATCTAGAGATATGCGGCGTTTCGGCCCGGGATCCGGGACCGGCGCGGGATTTGCTTCGGCCTTTGGGCGGTTGGAGTTGCCTATCTCGGAACGTGAAGCGATGGTCGGCGATCCTCTTTCGCTCCTGATTACCGACGACGACCGCGACTTCCGCGAGTCGCTGCGGTCGCTCTTCGAGCCGAGAGGCTTCCAAACGATCCTGGCGGGCGACGGCGAAGAGGCATTGGTGATCGTCCGTCGTCAACCGATCCACCTCCTGCTCGTCGACATGCACATGCCGCGGCTCAGCGGCCTCGAAACGATCCGCCGACTCAAGGCCCTCGACTTCCGAACGCCGTGCATCCTGATGTCGGCCGGGCTGGACGAACGGCTCGAGAGCGACGCCCGCGCGGCCGAAGCGTTCGGCGTCTTGCGGAAACCGTTCCGAGCGGACGTCCTCACCGGTGTTGTGCGCGACGCCATGCGATCCTGCTACAACGTCGTCTGGCCCGCCGATCCGGCTCCAGCGGCAGATCCCATGGGTTAGCATCCGTTCCGGATCGCCCGTCTCGCGGCACGGTCTCGCGGCATTTTTGCGAAACGGGGCGATTTCCGGAAAATGCATGTTGATTTTTTTGAGCGGCCTGAGTTTAATTCTGCAGAAATTTTGGAAGCGCGTCGAAACTAGGGAGCGGATCGGCGTCGATTCGCTTTTCGAGTCGCGCGCTTCCCGACATGGCATGACAGCCGGGACGACGGTCGTGTCGCCTACCGAGGGCCCCCCGCACTTTCAGGAAGGTTCCGCCTCATGACGCATTCGGACGGCAGTGAAGGAATGTCCGAGTCCTCAGACAAACCTCCAGGTCATTACGAGGGAATGTCCGAATCCTCCGACGATAAGCCTCCAGGTAGTTACGTCGGCAAGATCGCTCGCTCCGGAATCCCCCCCCATCACTCCGGCTCCCACCGCGGTCCTTTGGAAGGAACGCTGCCCGTACTGGGCTCGATCGGCATGACCGAGGTGCAGCCATATCTGATCGCCGAATTGGCGGACCATCCCCCGATTACGGCTCCGCGCCGACGGCGTCTTTCACCGGCGCAAACGAAGGCCCGCGAGTTCCGCAGGCGGTTCTTCCCGGAGGCGGGCGAAACGGAATGGAACGACTGGCGCTGGCAGTCCCGCCATCGCGTTCGAACGCTCGCGCAGGTCGAACGCATGTTGCGTCTGACCGAATCGGAGCGGCTAGCGATGGTTGAGGGCGGCGCGATGCTGCCCGTCGGCGTAACGCCGTACTACATGAGCCTCCTCGATCCGATCGACGCCAACCAACCGCTTCGGCGCACGGTCATTCCGACGCACAACGAATTCCTGCGATCGGAGGGCGAGGCCGATGATCCGCTCGGCGAGGAAGGCCATAGCCCGGTTCCCGGTCTCGTGCATCGTTATCCGGACCGGGCGCTCCTGCTCGCCCTCGACTTCTGCTCGACCTATTGCCGGTACTGCACGCGGTCGCGCGTCGTCGGTCATGGTGAAATCACACCCAATGAGTCCCGGCTGGAAGCGGCCTTCGACTACCTGCGGCGCAGGCCGCAAATCCGCGACGTCCTGATCTCGGGCGGCGATCCCCTCTCGCTCGGGGAGGACCGTCTCGAGTGGATCCTGAAACGGTTGCGGCAGATTCCCCACATCGAGTTCGTGCGGATCGGGACGAAGATGCCCGCCGTCTTGCCCCAGCGGATCACGCCCCAGCTCACGCGCATGCTGAGGCGGTTCCATCCGCTCTGGATGAGCCTGCACTTCGCGCACCCCGACGAATGCACGCCGGAAGCCGAACGGGCGTGCGGAAGGCTTGCCGACGCCGGCATCCCGCTCGGTTCCCAAACCGTCCTGCTCAAGGGCGTCAACGACGATGTCGACGTGATGAAGCGGCTGATCCATCAGTTGCTTCGGATGCGCGTGCGCCCCTATTACCTCTATCAGTGCGATCCCATCTCCGGTTCGTCCCACTTCCGGACGACGGTCGAGAAGGGAATCGAGATCATCCGCGGACTGCGGGGACACACGACCGGTTACGCCGTGCCCATGTACGTCATCGACGCGCCCGGCGGCGGAGGCAAGATCCCCCTGCAGCCCGAGACGATTCTCAGTCGGGACGGAGACGACTTGCTGCTTCGCAATTTCGAGGGCAAGGTGTTCCGTTATCCCGATCCCGTCGACGAAAAACCGGGTTTGCAAAGCCCCCGCGCGGGAATCGAATCCCCGTTGGCGGAACCGGTGGGAGCATGACCCGACATGGACGATTGCCTGTGCGCCCGGTGCGCGAGGACCCGAGAGACGTGCTGCCAATTCTGTGAGATCTATGTATCGCCAGGCGACGCGCGGCGCATCGCTTCGCATATCGGTCGCCACGACTTTTTCGAGGACCGGCCGCCGATCGACGCACGCTACGCCGACCAGGACGATGACCCGCCCTGGCGCGACCATGTCTTCCAATCCGACGGATCGAGGCGCGTGCTGAAACGGGCCCTGTCCGGCGATTGCGGGTTCCTTGGCTCAGCCGGGTGCGTGTTGCCGCTCGAAGTGCGGCCGATCGTCTGCCGGCTCTATCCGTTCGAGTACGACGCGACCGGATTGAAGGACGAACTGTCCGAAGGTTGTCCGACCCACCTGGTCCGTCCCGGTATGTCGCTGCTCGGGGAGCTCGACATGCAACCCGACGATGGGCGCCGCTGGCGCGACATGCTCTACGACGAGATTACCTTGGAGTCGGCGTTCCGCGCCGATCCCTTGATGATCCTTGGCGAAACCGAACCGGCGACGGCGGACGCGGCGCGACTATGATCATCGGGTTGGCCTACGATCTGAGGTCCGAATACCTCGCGGCCGGTTTCGGAGAGGAGGAGACGGGCGAGTTCGACCGAGAGGAGACGATCGATGCGATCGAGTCGGCCCTTCGGTCGCTCGGCCACCATCCCGAACGCATCGGCAACGCGCGACAACTTGTCCGCGCGCTGGCCTCGGGCCGCCGCTGGGATCTTGTGTTCAATATCTGCGAGGGCATGTATGGAATTGCCCGCGAGGCGCAAGTTCCCGCCGTGCTGGAAGCCTACGGCATTCCCTGTACCTTCTCCGATCCGCTGGTCATGGCGCTGAGCCTCGACAAGGGGCGGACTAAGGCCGTCCTTCGGCAACAGGCGGTTCCCACTCCCGATTATCGCGTTGTGACCGATCCGGAGCGGATCGACGCCCGAGGACTCGACTATCCGCTCTTCCTCAAACCGCTCGCCGAAGGCACCGGAAAGGGCATCGATCGCTCGTCGATCATCGACGATTCCGAATCGCTCGTACGGGTCTGCCGACGGTTGCTGACCGAGTTTGACCAGCCGGTGCTGATCGAAACATTCCTGCCGGGTCGTGAATTCACGGTGGGCCTTGTCGGAACGGGAGCCAACGCGTCAGTGCTCGGCACGCTCGAAATCATTCTGCGGGAGGGGGCCGAGGACCGCGTCTACTCGTATGAGAACAAGGAGCAATGCGAGCGGTTCGTCGACTACGCGCTCGTGACCGCCGACGATCCCGTCGTCGCGGAGGCCGAACGGATCGCGCTCGACGCGTGGCGAGCGCTCGACTGCCGCGATGCGGGTCGAGTCGACCTGCGATGCGATGGTTCGGGGCGTCCGCAGTTTCTCGAAGTCAATCCGCTCGCGGGCCTGCATCCGCGCCATTCCGATTTGCCCATGCTCTGCGCGGCGATCGGCATGGAGTATCGTGGGCTCATCGAGCGGATCATCGGCTCCGCATCGGAGCGGATCGCGGCGTGGCGGCCGCGCGAAGCCGCCCTGCGACGCCTCGATGGGAATACGGCATGCGGGTCCTGATCGCGCACAACACCGTCGATCCGGAGTCCGACGCGTCGGATCGCGATGTGCTGGTCCAAGTCGAGGCCGTTCGCGAGGCCCTCGATCGGCTCGGCCACGCGAGCGATGTCGTCGCCTGCGACCTTGATTTCAATCCTCTGCACGAGCGCGTCGCCGACTTCGCGCCCGATCGCGTGTTCAATCTTGTCGAGTCGATCGGCGGCACCGATCGACTGATGCATCTCGTGCCCGCGTATCTCGAAGCCGCGGGAGTCCTTCATACGGGCGCCGACGGTCGGTCGATCGCGGAGACCACGAACAAGCCGCTCGCCAAACGGAGGCTCCTTTCCCGAGGACTTCCGACGCCCCCCTGGCTCGACGCGGATGCCGAACATCCCGCGAGCCCGTTTCGGACGGGAAAATACCTGATCAAGGCGAAATATGAGCACGCGTCGTTCGGGCTGGACGACGCGTGTGTCGTCGACTCGCATTCGACGACCGATCTTGCCGACCATGTCCGGCGTCTTGAATCGCTCCACGGTCGTCCGTGTTTCGCCGAGCGATTCGTCGAGGGTCGCGAATTCAATTTGTCGCTGCTCGTCGACGGTCCCAAGGTCGACGTCTTGCCGGTCGCCGAGATCGAGTTCACCCGCCATGCGCCGGGCCGGCCCCGCATCGTCGGCTATCGCGCGAAATGGGCCGAGGGTTCGGACGAGTACGCGGGCACGCCGAGGACCTTCGAGTTCGCGCCGTCGGACTCGCGGCTGCTCGAACGGCTTCGCGATGGGGCTCGCGCATGCGCCTCGATCTGGAACCTGGGCGGCTACGCGCGGGTCGATTTCCGGGTCGATGACGCGGGTGAGCCATGGATTCTGGAAGTGAACGCCAATCCATGCCTGTCGCCCGACGCCGGATTCGCGGCCGCCCTGGAACGGGCGCGTATTCCGTTCGATCGCGCGATCGAACGGATTCTTGATGCGTGCCCGGACGCCGATTCGATATCCGGTGGTCCGTGAGGGAGAAAGCGATGAGCGGGGGCGGATTGCGGCGGGAATCGCCTAACGAGGAGTGGAAACTGCGCGAGAAGCCTCGTGAGTCCGACGCGGCCGCAGTCCGTTCCATTGTCGAGTCGACGGGGTTCTTCCATCCGTACGAAGTCGATGTGGCGGAGGAACTGATCGTCGAACGACTGCGGAAAGGCCCATCGTCCGGATACCACTTCGTCTTCGCCATGTTGGACGGCGAGACGATCGGATATGCGTGCCATGGACCGATCGCCTGCACGCAATGCAGCCACGACCTCTATTGGCTGGCCGTCGCGAGCCCGCAACAAGGCAAGGGCCTTGGACGCCGGCTGCTCGGAGAAACGGAGCGGCGCATCGCCACGATGGGCGGGCGGCGGGTTTACGTTGAAACGTCGGGCCGCCCGCAATACGCGGCGACTCGGACCTTCTACGAACGGTGCGGCTATCGCCTCGAAGCCACGCTCGACGATTTCTACGCGCCCGGCGACTCCAAGTGCGTCTATGTGCGCGTCGTGGATGCGGGCTGGGCGCAAGCCAAGCAATAGCCCAAACGTATGATTGATGTGTCCTGTCTTCTGATCCACACTCTAGCCAAATCGACATCATCGGTACGGAGTCGCGTTCGGCGTTGTCGGTTACCGCATGCGAGTGAAAATCGCTTGGCTCGAAGGCGCGCCGTTTGGTAAAATCCGATCCGGCGCATGGAGGCGCTAGGTGCCATTCTCGCGAGAATGCCTGTTGGACCTGGACTTGTGGACCGTACGACCATGGCGGATCCCCGGACACGACGATCACCCGGCAATGGGCCTGGACACGCACGCCTATCGATCGCATCGCCAACGCCGCCTGTTCCCATCTATGAAGAGCTACTTAACCGTGATCCGAGGTGGGCCTTGAGTGAGGGAAGCCGGCATTTCGAGGAAAGCAGCGCAGTTTTCGAAGCCCTTCACAGAATTGCGGCTCGGCTCAAAGAGATTGGGATTCCATATGCGGTAGTCGGTGGTATGGCGTTGTTCCGGCACGGACTACGCCGCTTCACTGAGGATGTCGACCTTCTCGTTCGCAGGGACGACCTGAAGGTCATCCACGATAGGTTGCGAGGTCTGGGCTATCTTCCTCCGTTTGCGACCAGTAAGCACCTGCGCGATACTCAACTGGGAGTAAAGATCGAATTTCTCACGACGGGCGACTATCCCGGTGACGGCAAGCCGAAGCCCGTTTCCTTCCCAGAGCCGCTGTCCGTGAGTTTTGAGGCGGATGGGATCAACTACATCAATCTGCCAACGCTGGTGGAGCTTAAGCTGGCCTCAGGAATGACGAATCCGGGAAGGCTCAAAGACCTTTCCGATGTGCTGGAGCTCATCAAGACCCTCAACCTTCCGATCGACTTCGCTAACCCGTTGAATGCCTTCGTGCGAGACAAATTCCAGGAGTTATGGAGAGAAGCGAGGAGGCGATACGTGACGATTTGGCGCAATAAGTGGCTCACCGCGGAGGCAAAATCGGTAGAGGAAATGATCCGCATGTTGCGATCCGCGGCCGATCGCCTCGACCAGATGCGAAAGGATGGGGTGGTGCTCGATGATGAAAGTGGAGTCGGGGACGACTACGCACGCCTGGTGACCACGGATCCAACAGTCGCCGAGAAGTACGGGTTGGTGGAAGAGTCTGAATACTGGGAGGACGAGGAGGAGGACGCAGAGCCGTCAGAAAGTCCGTAGCCGTCCATCGTGTGACGAAACCGGCGGGACCGGACCCCCGAACGCAACGGTTCCGAAACAGAGCGCGGCGGTGCGAAGCAAGTTGAATTCTGCACGGGTGTAACCGGAGTTCCGCACGCCTAGATGGCAAGGGCGAGTGGCCGATAGTCGGCCAGCGGCCCCCGGTGGGGATGGTACCGTTTCGATTCGTCCTCGCGTCGTCGCTTTTGGAAGGTTTTTCAGCAGTCCGATTCGTGGATGGCCCGAACGTTGAGCATCGCTTTGGCGCCGGCCAGGTTCCAACGCATGCCGCTACGCTCCATCCGGTCCTTGACCCAATGGCGGCAAGCAATACTTCCGATTCGAGGTCGCGCAGCGACTCTCCTTTCCGGGCGGCGTTCTCCACCCGATCGCAGAGCCATTCCGCCATCGCCCGAATGTTCGAAAAGCACTTGCCGGCAGCCGGATCTTCCGCGATGCTCACCGTTACGGCCTCCATGGAGAAGTTGACGGCGATGTCCAAAGATCCCGAGCTGCTTCGAGGCATCCTATTTCGTTGTTGCATGTCGAATATCTTACAATTGTCCAATCCCCTCGATGTGTTGCAGAACTTGTGGTCCGGGCCATAGCTTCAAAGCCCTAGCGTTTGCCCTGCACCTTCGGCGAATGGTGCGACCCAACTATCCGGCCAGTCCTCTCGGCGCCATTGTAACAGCCTTCCATCAGTAAGTCCTAATGTGACATGACCACCCGCGCTTGGATCAGCCACGCCATGTTGAATCCAAGCAATGCTGTCTTTCTCCGGTTTAGCCACCCGTAAATCATGAATGTCCGCCGAATTTGGTGCGATGAAGCCAAAAACTCCGCAACTTGAACCAACAATTCCAAAAGGCCGCCCCCACACTAGCAACGTCTTAGTGTCCTCAACGTAACGTACCTTTTGAATCACCGCCGGTACGCGCACTCGGCTGATTTCAGCACCCGCCTTGACGTCAAAACGCAAGACATAGCTCCACTCTTCCGGATTCTCGCCGCTTCCCGGAACGCAAAACGCAATTTGGGCGCCGTCGGTGGAGTAATCCACCGCCGTACACAACGCAGCGACTGCTTGTTTCCGAGTCGCGTCGATATCGCGCTGGAATTGATCCAATTGGTAGCGGCGCTCAATTCGTTTCGATCGGATCCACTCGTGCAGTCCGTGTTGCCCCTCAACATAAGCAACGCGATCGCCTGCGGAGTAATCGGCAATGTCTAGCACGTAATAGGGTATATCTGAAACTAACGCTGTGAACCGATTCGACTCCAATCTGTACTCATACAGCTCATTCCTTGCTCCGGCGTACAACGCAGCCCCATCCCGGGAAAACCGCAATGTCATCCAGGGCGATTGCACCAAAAGTCGCTATCCCATCAGCACTTCGACAAGGTAGTGTTCGTCCAGTGCCGCGAGGAAGCGTTTGTTCTTGATGCCGACCTTCTTCGAGTGGTTGTTCTTGAGCAGGGTCAGTGCCGTTCGACGGAGGATGCTGAAGTTCGCATCGGCGTGCCCCTTGCGGATGCGTGATTGGTCCTCGTTGAAGGTGACATCCAACTGCCAGTGGAGATTGTTCTCGATTCCCCAATGACTGCGCACGGCCGCCGCGAAACGGCGTCCCGAGATCTTCTTGCTCAAGATGTAGTATCGTACTTCGTCTGTTTCTTTCCCATTGCGCGTGGTGTTGTTGATCGCCACTCCAATGGCCTTGAGATCTGACCACCGCTCTCGGTCCGGCAAATCTTCGGGAACCGGGCACACGTAGTAATAACGATCCTCCTCGCGTCCATGTCCTTTCTCGTGCGTTTCATGACGGCTTACTTTGACACCGTCGAAGTCGTCCTTCATGTGCTCCACAAAGTAGTCCTGGATACCCTCGTGCAACGTGGGTTGGTTGCCCTTCACAGCCAGCACGTAGTCGGCATCGCGATCCCTGATCGCCTTAGCAATCTCGACTTGGCACCCCATGGCATCAATGGTCACCAAACAGTTGGAAATCTCCAGGATTTCCAGCAGTTTGGGGATGGCGGTGATTTCGTTGCTCTTCTCGTCGACGACCACTTGGCCAAGCGTGATGTGGTTGGCGGTGGCCCAGGCGCTCACCATGTGAATCGCCGCTTTGCTGCTGGCGGCGTCGAAACTCCGGCGAAGTGTTTTGCCATCAATAGCGATCACCTGACCATCTGTGACTTCATGCAACGCCGTGATCCAACTCAAGAGACATTTTTCGAACTCGGCGGGCTTGATCGCCGCGAAGATGGCGTTGAACCGATCATGCGAGGGAATGCCCGAACGGAGATCCAGGAACTTCTCCAACAACTTGCGTTTCGCTCGACCGAAGTCCGCGATGGCAACGAAATCATCGGCACCACAGATCACGGCGCAAATCGCAATCACCACCACATTGATCAGGGGATACGTGACCTCCCGACGTCGAGGGTCCGTAAGCTCCGCGAAATGTTTCCGGATGGATGCAGACTTGGTACTCGGCATGGCACACCTCCTTGCAAAAGCACTTCCCGGCGGCGCTCAAGGCGCCACACGATCCCCAAAACGCACTTGCCCTATTGTGCCAGATTGCCTAGCTTCGCGCAATCGCCCTGG
>VGZC01000039.1 GCA_016872725.1 Planctomycetota bacterium | reverse complement strand
CGAACGCCGCGCTCCATCGCCTCGCGCACCAACGCGCCGCTCGCGTGGTGCGCCGTGCGCTGCGGTCGACCCCGGCGGATCAGGTATTCCATGAGCGTCGTGGCGTCGAGGTATCCTCGATCGAGTCGAGCGGCGATCGAAGCCCGGTTCAACTCGGCCCCCGCCACCACCGGTTCGGCCATCGCCAGGCATTGCTCGACCGTGTCGAACGCGCCGAACAGGCTCTCCTTGTCCTCTTGCAGATCGCGGTTGTAGGCGAGCGGAAGGCCCTTGACGAGGACGAGCAGCGATTGGAGTTGGCCGATCACCCGGCCGGACCGCCCGCGAATCAGTTCGAGCACGTCGGGATTGATCTTCTGCGGCATGATCGACGAGCCGGTGCAGAACGCGTGCGGAAGAGCGAGCATGCCGAACTCGGTCGTCGACCAGAGAATCCACTCCTCCGCCCAGCCGCTCAAATGGGCCGCGATCGTCGCGAGCACGAACGCCGATTCGAGTGCGAAATCCCGGTCGCTCGACGCGTCGATGCTGTTTTCGGCGACTCGGGCGAACCCGAGCCGCGACGCCGTGAAGCGGCGATCGATCGGCAACGTGGTTCCGGCTAGCGCCGCGGCGCCGAGCGGGCAGACATCGACCCGCGTCCGGCAGTCGCGCACACGTTCCCGGTCCCGCTCGAATTTTCCGCAATAGGCCAGCCAGACGTGCGCGGCGAGCACAGGTTGCGCGCGCTGCAGGTGCGTGTAGCCCGGGAGGATCACGCGGCGATCGCCGTCGCACCGCGCGACGAACGCCCGCTGCAGATCGACGAGCAGCCGATCGACGCGATCGAGCGCGTCGCGGACCCAGAGCCGCATGGCCGTCGCCACCTGATCGTTGCGGCTCCGCGCGGTGTGCAGCTTGCGGCCGACATCGCCGAGCCGGTCGATGAGCGCCTGCTCGATGTGCATGTGGATGTCTTCGAGTTCGGTTCGAAAGGCGAACTCCGACGCGTCATCACCTTTCAAGTAGGCTTCGATCTGTCCACCGATCGCGCGCAGCGCGCCTTCGATGTCGTCCGCCTCGCGCTCCTCGATCAGGCCGACCTGCGCGAGCATGCGGGCATGGGCGATCGAGCCTCGTATGTCGTGCGCATAGAGGCGGTGGTCGATCCGGATGCTCTCCGTGAACGCTTCGACGCGGCGATCGGTCGCCGCCGCGAAGACGCCGGAACGGGACGGGGTCGTCACAGAGGCCCTCGCACGCGCGTCAAGTCGGGAATAATCGCTACAAAGCAATTTCTCGTAAAGAGTTACGCTCGTCCCTATGCTAAATCGATCGGACCGGCCTGTCAACGGAGTCCGCCGCGCCGCCCCTTGATGGCACCCATCGGGAAGTGGTAATTTCGAGGGATTTTAGTTGGGAATTCCATTGGCGGGCCGGTTTCGGGGAGTCGCGCGTTCCCGAATCGTCGCGGTGCCGCCGTTCCAGGGAAAGCGACGTCGTGCCCAAACGAACCGATATCCAAAAAATCCTGCTCATTGGTTCCGGCCCTATCGTGATCGGGCAGGCCTGCGAATTCGACTACTCGGGGACCCAGGCGTGCAAAGCGCTGCGCGAAGAGGGTTACGAGGTCGTTCTGGCCAATTCCAATCCGGCGACGATCATGACCGATCCCGGGACGGCCGACCGCACGTACATCGAGCCGCTGACGTGGGACGTTTTGGAGAAGATCGTCGACAAGGAGCGTCCCGACGCGCTCCTGCCGACGCTCGGCGGGCAAACGGGGCTCAACGCGGCCATGGATCTCGCTCGGAACGGCGTCCTCGAACGATACGGCGTCGAGATGATCGGGGCCCGCGCGGACGTGATCGCGAAGGCCGAGGAACGCGACCAATTCAAATCGGCCATGGAACGGATCGGACTCGACGTCTGCCGCGGCGAGACCGTTCGCACGATCGCCGCGGCCCGCCGCGTCCTCGATTTCGTCGGGCTCCCGTGCGTGGTCCGGCCCAGCTTCACGCTCGGAGGTTCCGGTTCGGCGATCGCCTACAACCGGGACGAATTCGACGAGCTCGTCCGAAGGGGCCTTGACCAGTCCCCGGTGACCGAGGTCCTGATCGAGGAATCGGTGATCGGCTGGAAGGAATACGAGATGGAGGTCATGCGCGACCTCGACGACAATGTCGTCATCATCTGTTCGATCGAGAATTTCGATCCGATGGGCGTGCACACGGGCGATTCGATCACCGTCGCTCCCGCGCAGACGCTGACCGACAAGGAATACCAGCGGATGCGCGACGCGAGCATCGCCGTGATCCGCGAGATCGGCGTGGAGACGGGCGGATCGAACATCCAGTTCGCCATCGATCCGCGGACGGGCCGGATGATCGTCATCGAGATGAATCCGCGTGTGAGCCGGTCGAGCGCGCTCGCGTCGAAGGCGACCGGCTTTCCGATCGCGAAGATCGCCGCGAAGCTCGCCGTCGGTTATCGGCTCCACGAATTGCCGAACGACATCACGCGGAAGACGAGGGCATGTTTCGAGCCGACGATCGACTACGTGGTCACGAAGGTGCCTCGATTCGCGTTCGAGAAATTTCCCGAGGCGGACGCGACGTTGACGACCCAGATGAAGAGCGTCGGCGAGACGATGGCGATCGGACGCACGTTCAAGGAGTCGCTCCAGAAGGCCCTGCGGGGTCTCGAGGTCGGCAGCTTCGGACTGGGATGCGACAAACGCGACCTGTGGGGCACCGATCTCCAACCCTCGGCCGACGAAATCCGTTCGAGGCTCTCGGTCCCGATGGCCGAGCGCGTCTGGTACGTGCGTTACGCGATCCTCGCCGGAATGTCGATCGAGTCGATCCACGAGTTGTCCGGGATCGATCCGTGGTTTCTCGATCAAATGGCCCAACTGGTCGAAACCGAGCTTCGGCTTCGGGACACCAACCTCGATCAGGTCGACGCCGGCCTGCTCCGCGCCGCCAAACGCGACGGTTTCTCGGACCGGCAGCTCGCCACGATCTGGAACGCGAATGAACTCGATGTGCGGTCGCGGCGCAAGGAACACGCCATCGTCGCGACCTTCAAGTCGGTCGACACCTGCGCGGCGGAATTCGAGGCGTTCACACCCTATTTCTACTCGACCTACGAGGACGAGGACGAAACGCCTCCCAAACGGGCGGACCGCCGCCGCGTGATGATCCTCGGAGGCGGTCCGAACCGGATCGGACAGGGAATCGAGTTCGACTATTGCTGTTGCCACGCGAGCTACGCGCTGCGCGAAATGGGCATCGAATCGGTGATGGTCAACTCGAATCCCGAGACGGTCAGCACCGACTACGACACGAGCGATCTGCTCTTCTTCGAACCGCTCACCGTCGAGGACGTGCTCAACATCTTCGACCGCGTGCGACCCGACGGCGTCATCGTGCAGTTCGGCGGCCAAACGCCGCTCAACCTGGCCCGAGCCCTCGAAGCCGAGGGCGTGCCGATCATCGGCACGAGCGTCGACACGATCGAAGCGGCCGAGGACCGCGAGAAGTTCCAGCAACTGCTCATCGCGCTCGACCTCAAACAGCCCGCCAATGGAATCGCCCGCACGATGAGCCAGGCGCGCATCGAGGCGGAGAAGATCGGGTTCCCGTCGCTGGTGCGTCCGAGCTACGTGCTCGGCGGCCGCGCGATGGAGATTTGTTACGACCAGCCTCAATTCGAGCGATTCGTTTCCGAGGCGTTCGTCGTGGCGCAGGGCCAACCCGTTCTGATCGACCGGTTCCTCGAGGACGCGACCGAGGTCGACGTCGACGCGGTGAGCGACGGGCGGGACGTGGTCATGATGGGGATCATGGAGCACATCGAGGAGGCCGGCGTGCATTCGGGCGATTCGGCCTGCGCGATCCCGCCCTACAGCCTTCCCGGACCCGTCGTGCAGGAGATCCGCGAGGCGACGCACGCGCTCGCCCGGAAACTCCGCGTCGTCGGCCTCATGAACATCCAGTTCGCCGTCAAAAAGGAAGACGGCCGCATGAACGTCTATGTGCTCGAAGTGAATCCCCGAGCCAGCCGGACCGTTCCGTTCGTCGCGAAGGCGACCGGCGTGCCCGTCGCGAAGATCGCCGCGAAGATCATGACGGGCGTTTCCCTCGAGGAACTCGGGATCACGAGCGAACCGATTCCCGCGCACGTTTCGGTGAAGGAGAGCGTCTTTCCTTTCCGTAAGTTCGTCGGCGTCGATATCGTGCTCGGACCCGAGATGCGGAGCACGGGCGAGGTGATGGGAGTCAGTGAACGGTTTTCGATCGCGTTCGCGAAGAGCCAACTGGCCGCGGGCGTCGTCCTTCCGACGCGTGGTCCGATCTTCCTGAGCGTCACGCCGCGCCACAAGGAGGCCGTCGCGTCCCTCGCGCAGCGCCTCGTTCAGCTCGGCTTCGAACTGCTCGCCACCGAGGGCACGGCCATCCGGATCGAAGAGGCCGGGATCCCCGTTTCCCGAGTCAAGAAGCTCGCCGAGGGACATCCGAATCTGCTTGACCATTTGATCAACGGAACGGTCAATCTGATCATCAATACGCCGAGCGGGAAAGGGGCGCGGACCGACGAGGGACGCATCCGCGCGGCGGCCGTGCAGCGCGGCGTGCCGTGCATCACGACGATCCAGGCCGCCGAGGCCGCCGTGAAGGCGATGGAGGCGCTGCGCGAGGACGAACTGACCGTGCAGGCGCTCCAGGATCGGTTCAGAGCCGACGCCGAATGCCGGGTGGGAGCAATCGGTTCCTGCAAGTGACTCGAAATGCGGGGTGGGCATGAGTGCGGGATGGCGGGAAATCCGCGTCAACGGTCACCCGTGCGATCTGTTCGAACCGTCGCGCGGCAATCCGCATCGACACTCCGTGCTCTACCTGCACGGCGTCCACGGCGGAAAACTCGCCGATCACCCGGCCTTCACCGAGTCGCTCGAACGGCACGGCCTGCCCCTCGTCGCGCCGATCGCCGGGCCCTGCTGGTGGACCGATCGGATTTGCCGCGCGTTTGACGAGCGCGTTACGGCCGAACGCCATCTGCTCGACCATGTCGTGCCGATGATCGCCGACCGGTACGGTGGGACGCCGAGGATCGGCCTGCTGGGAACCAGCATGGGAGGTCAGGGCGCGCTGCGATTGGCCTACAAATATCCTCGCCTGTTTCCCGCCGTCGCCGCGCTGAGCCCGGCGATCGATTATCAGATCCGATGGGACACCGACCCGATCCTGCGGACGATGTACGCGGACCCCGAGTCGGTGCGTCAGGATACGGCCCTGCTCTGGATCCACCCGCTCCACTGGCCCGCCCACCAGTTCTTCGGCTGCGATCCGGCCGACACGCGGTGGTGGGACGGCGCCGACCGGCTCCGCATGAAGCTCGCGTCGCTCGGAATCCCGTTCGAGGCCGATCTCGAGACATCGGCCGGCGGCCACGGATTCGCGTACTACGACCGCATGGCCGAACGGGCCATCGGCTTCCTGGCCGACCGTTTGCCGAAAGGGCCCGCATGAAACCGTTGCTGAGCGAGGACGCGTTGCGCGAGGGTGTCGCGCGGATGGCGCTGCGGATCGGCGAAGCGTACGGCGATCGGCCGCTCACCATCGTCGGCATCATGACCGGAAGCCTGATCCTGCTCGCCGATCTCATCCGCCGGCTCCGGATGCCGCTCCGCGTCGGCCTTGTGCAGACGAGCAGTTACCGCGAGGGAACTTCGCGGGGCGCGCTGCGGATCAACGCCGAATGGATGCTCGATATCCGCGGCCGCGACGTGCTGCTCGTCGACGACATCTTCGATACGGGCCATACGTTGGTCGAAGTGATGCGGCGGATGGACGCGTTCGAGCCCGCGTCGCTCCGCTCCGCCGTCCTCCTCCGGAAACAGGATCGGTGCGAGGTGGATCGGCAACCCGATTTTGTCGGATTCGACATTCCCGATCGGTTCGTCGTCGGCTACGGTCTGGACTATCGGGATCAATACCGCAATCTTCCGTTTGTGGCGGAACTCGAATCGTCGGACCTGTCCGCCGGCGGCGGCCCATCAAGCTCATGCGCATCGCGATGATCGCACCGACGTTCTGGCCCCTCGTTGGAGGATCCGTCCGCTCGCTCACGCGACTCGCCTTCGCGCTGGCCGACCGGGGAGTCACGTGTCGGATCGTCGCGCCGCTTGGCGAGCGGCAGTGGCCGACCGAGCTGCGTTACGGCCCGGTCGACGTTTCCCGGCCGGCGTTCGCGGGTCGCACGCGATGGGGGCGCGTCCGGTACCGGCTTGCCCTTTCGCGGTGGCTGCGGAGCCGTCGCCCCGATTGGGACGCGGTGTGGGTCGAGGGCCTTCGCGGCGAGGCCTTCGCGGCGCTCGGCGCCCTGCGCCGCGCGGATATTCCCGTCATCCTGCGCGCGCGCGACGTCGGCGCGAACGGAGACATCGCGTGGCAGGAGCGAGCCGCGCTCGGACGGCGAACGCGCCGGCGATGCCTGCGCGCGGACGCCATCGTCGCGACCCATCCGTGGGCGCGCGACGAACTGGTCGGAGCCGGGTATCCCGCCGATCGTGTCCACCTGATCCTCGATGGCGCGGCCGTCGGCGAACCGCGCGGAGCTCCGCGGCGCGCGGCGGCGCGCGCCGCGCTCGCCGATGCCAATTTCGATCTGAACGCCCCGATCGGCTGCCCCGTCGCCCTGCAGATCGGACCCCTCGTCGCCGATCGAGGACTCTTCGAGCTGGTGGACGCGTGGGCGCGCGTCGTCCGCCCGTTCCCCGACGCCCGGTTGTGGCTCGTCGGCGACGGACCCCTGCGCGAACCGCTCCGCCAACGCATCGGAGACCGCGACCTGCGGACCAACGTCTTCCTCCCCGGCACGTTCGATGAAGTCGACGATCTCCTGCACGCGGCCGATCTGTTCGTCACCGCGTCGTCCCGACCCGGGGTCTCCAACGGTTTGCTCGAAGCCATGGCCTTCGGCGTGCCGTGCGTCGCGGGTGGCACGCCCGGCGACCAACGGCTCATCACCGACCACGTCCACGGTCTGCTCGCCGAAAACCGACTCCCCGACGCGATCGCCCGAGCCGTCATCCGGGTCTTCTCGGTGCCCGATCTCGCATGCCAGCTTGGCGCGGCCGCTCGGGATCGCGTCGCCGCCGAGTTCGCGATCGAGGATTCGGCGCGTCGGTGCGACGATCTGATGCGACGTCTCGTTCAAGGCCGTCACGGCCGCGACGAATCCTCAGTCCGCCGATGAACGCGTCCGACGCTTGACCATCGTTACCTCGTTGCCGCGCTCGTTGTACGCCACGTCGTCCATGAACGTCCGCATGAGCGTCAGGCCTCGATGGTTGTTCGGGTCGAGCGGCTCGCCGGGACCCGGTCGCCCGGACGCCGGAACCCCGCGACCTTCGTCGCGAATCGTGAATCTCGCCTCATCCCTCGTGATGGTGATTCCCACATGCACGCGACGCTGCGAGAAGGGTTCCGCCGTGCGGCGCTGCGCGGCCAGAATGTCGCGCTGGGGCCGAGGACGACGCGCGTCCTCCGCCGACATCTCGAGATTCCCATGATGGATCGCGTTCTGAATCGCCTGCTCGACGGCGACACCCACCTGGAGCTGTTCGGACGGTCCGCAGATCCCCATGCTCGATACCATCTGGCGAACGAGGTCGACGAGCGGTCCGATGAGCGCCATGTCGTTGTCGAGCCGGAATTCGAACTGGGTCCGCGTCGAACATTCGATGAGCCGCTCATACGTGCGATTCGCGCTCGATAGGGCCAGCACGTCGCGGATCGTCTCGTGCAGTTTTTGGGCAAGTCGGCTCTTGGGAACGTAACTCGCAGCGCCCCGCTCGAGGGCTTGGGCGGCGATCGACTCGCTGCCGTGGGCCGTCATGAGGACGACCGGTACGCGGGGGAAGGCGATGTGGAGCTGATTGACCAGTTCGAGCCCATCCATGTTCGGCATCTGCAGGTCGGTGACGACCAGATCGGGGGCTTCCCGGCGAATTCGAGCCAGCGCGTCGGCTCCGTCCGACGCATACTCGATCCGCAGATCGGCGTCGGCCTCCAACAGGCCGCCCGCGACGCGGCGGTCGATTTCCGAATCGTCCACGATCAGGACGGCGGCCATGGCGGAACTCCATCCAACGGTGAACAGACGGTTCACGGCGAGCACACGGTTCACGGCGACGATCGAGGGTCGCGCACCGCGTTGGGCCGACCGCCGGTCGCGCGTCGCGAGGACACCCTAATCCAATGTACCAACTCCGGCCGCCGATTCCAGAAGCGACCCCGCCCCCGCCTCGCCCCTTGCTCGCTTGACGCGACCACGCTCGTCCCCGCGACTCCACAATTTCCCCACGAAAAGCGCGCGCAAGAGAGACCACACCCCGCGCGTGGAGAAAGTAATGAACGGGCGAGAACACATCGCCGTCGATCCATCGGTCTGTCACGGCAGTGCCTGCATCAAGGGCACGCGAATGACGGTCTCCGTGGTGCTGGACAATCTGGCGGCGGGCCTTGAATTGGACGAACTGTTGGCCAGTTATCCCCCGCTGACGCGCGAAGACGTGCAGGCGGCGATAGCGTACGCGGCCGACCTGGCCCGCGATCGCACCGTCGACCTGACTTCCGCTGGGACCACCTGATGGTACGGCTCAAGGTCGATGAAAACCGCCCGGCGGAAGCCAGCGCGTTGTTGCGGCAGGCGGGGCACGACGCACTGTCGGCGCATGATCAGCAACTCGTGGGTTCGGCCGACAGCGGTATCGCCGCGGTCTGCCGGCGTGAAGGCCGCAAGCTGCGGCAGGAGGATTTTTGTCAACTCGCGGAGCTTTCCCCAAAAGAGAAATACGATGGCTCGGCAGAACTCTGCGTGCGCCTTCTGCGGAAATATGCCTCGGAACCGCTGATTGAAATCCTCAAGCCTACTGCCGGTTGCCGGTCAAGACAGCTTCGCGCTTACTGGAAATGCAGGCTTCGGTCTTGGATGAGGCCACGTCTTTGATTGATCGGAGCTTACGGCCCGCGGATCAGAAAGAGCAGTATCGGCAGCAGGTTAACGATCGCAGCAAGGGCCTAAACTAGACGCGTTCGGCCGCGCGCTATTGACCGGAACAGGCCGTCCGATTTATCCTCCCGGCCCCATTGCAATCCGCAAGGAGGCCATCTGCGATGAATCCGACTCAGCGATCGGCGCCGGCGCCGGCGGTTCCCCTCTTGGATATCGGCCGGGGCAATCGGTCGATCCGCGACGAAGTCCTTAGGGCTTGGGAGGAAGTCTACGATTCGGGCCGATTCTTATTCGGGCCCGCCGTGGAGCGACTCGAGCGGGCGGTCGCCGATTTGTCGGGAACACGGCACGCGATCGGCTGCGCGTCGGGGAGCGACGCGATCCTGCTCGCCTTGATGGCGATCGACGTGGGGCCCGGCGACGAAGTGATCGTGCCGAGCTTTACGTTTTTCGCGACGGCCAGCGCGGTGTGGAGACTTGGCGCGAAGCCGATCTTCGTCGATATCGATCCCAAGACGTTCAATGTGCATCCGGACCTGGTCGAGCAGGCCATCACGTCGGAAACGCGGGCCATCATTCCGGTCCACCTGTTTGGTCAATGCGCGCCGATGGACGTGTTGGCCGACATCGCCCAAACGCACGGCATCGCGTTGATCGAGGACGCCGCGCAGGCGATCGGCGCGGCGTGGCACGACCGTCCCGCGGGCTCGTGGGGATTGGCGGGCTGTCTGAGTTTCTACCCGACCAAGAACCTCGGCGGCGCGGGCGACGGCGGGATGCTCACGACGAACGACGACGCCTTGGCGGATCGGTTGCGGCGATTGGCGAGTCACGGCATGCGTCCCCGCTACTATCACCGCGACGTGGGCATCAACAGCCGGCTCGACACACTGCAAGCCGCGCTCCTGGAAGTCAAGCTGCGCCGGCTCGACGCGTGGACCGAATCGCGCCGCGTCAACGCGCATCGTTACGGCGAGCTCATGGAACACGCGGGAGCCGCCGATTGGATCGAGGTGCCTTTCGAGTCACCCAACGCGCGGCACGTATGGAACCAGTACACGATACGGGTCCGAGGCGGTCGCCGCGACGCGCTCCGACAGTGGCTTGCCGAACGGGGCGTCGGCAGCGAGATCTATTATCCGGTTCCCCTCCATCTCCAGGAGTGCTTCCGGCCGCTCGGCTATCAGCGGGGCGACCTTCCGGCGACCGAGCTCGCGGCGGACGAGGTATTGAGTCTGCCGATATTTCCGGAGCTGTCGGACCAGGAAATCCAAACCGTGGTCCGCGCGGTGGCGGCGTTCGGTTCGCGGGGGCTTTCGGCCGCGGCATGACGGGCGGACGCCGATGGGCGAACGAACGGGCGGCGGCCGACTCGACGGGCGGCCGATCATGCGAACGGCCATCGGCGTCCGAGCGCTTCGCGCTGGAGGCCGGTCAGTTCTCCCACGGCGATTCGAGCGGCGGCCAGGAAGGCTCCCAATTCGTCTTCTCCAAAAGTCGACTCTTCGCCCGTGCCCTGCAGTTCGACGTATTGTCCTCGACCGGTCATGACGACGTTCATGTCGACGGCGGCCGAGGAGTCGAGCGCGTAGTCGAGGTCGACGCGGACGCGGCCGTCCACCAGGCCGACGCTGATCGCGGCGACGCTGTCGCGAAGCGGATATCGGTCGGGATCGGGGAGTTCCTCACGGATCGAATGGACGGCATCGACGAGCGCGATGAAGCCACCGGTGATACTGGCGGTGCGGGTCCCGCCGTCGGCTTCGAGCACATCGCAGTCGACGGTAATGGCCCGTTCGCCGAGCGCCCGCAGGTCGGCCACGGCGCGCAGGCTGCGTCCGATCAATCGCTGGATTTCGGTGGTGCGGCCGTCGATCTTGCCGCTCCGTTCACGCGCTTTGCGCGGTTGGGTGCTTCCGGGGAGCATGTTGTATTCGGCGGTGATCCATCCTTTTCCCTTGCCGGCCAGCCATGCCGGAACACCGGGCTCAACGGTCGCCGTGCAGAGCACGACGGTGCCGCCGGATTGATACAGCACGCTTCCGGGCGCGGACCGCGTGAACCGTCGTTTGATCCGAACGGGGCGGATGGTGGCCGCGCGGCCTTTCATGGCGAGCCTCCCACACCGGCCGCGCCGCGGGGCGGATTGGGGCCGAGCAGCCAGGCGAGCAGTCCTTTTTGGAGATGGAGCCGATTGGCGGCTTGCGGCACGACGACGCTTTGATCGCCATCGATCACATCGCCGCTCACTTCCTCGCCCCTTCGCGCCGGTAGGCAGTGCATGAATCGGGCATCGGCTCGCGCCGCCCGCATCAGGGCGGCGTCGACCTGGAACGGGGAGAAAGCGCGCCGCCGATCGGCCTCTTCCTCCTCCTGCCCCATGCTCGTCCACACATCGGTATAAACGACATGGGCGCCTTCGGCCGCCTCGGTCGGCTTGTCCGTGACCCACGTGCGGGAATCGGGGCACTTCGCGGCGAGCCGATCAAGGAACTCGGATTCGAACCGGTACCCGTTCGGCGCGGCCAACGCGAACTCGACGCCCGCCAGCCCACAGGCCACCGCGAGGCTCCGCGCAACGTTGTTCGCGTCGCCGACAAAGGCCAACTTGAGTCCGCCGAGCGCGCCGAACACCTCGCGCATCGTGAACAGGTCGGCGAGCGCCTGGCAGGGATGGGCCAGCTCGGAAAGTCCGTTCACCACGGGCGCGTCGCAGTACGCGGCGAGTTCGACGAGCCTCGCGTGCGACCGCGTACGGACAACGACGGCGTCGACGTACTGGCCGAGCACCTGGCCGAAGTCGGCCGCCGATTCCCGCTCCCCCCATCCCACGTCCTTGCCGAGGAACAGGCTGTTGCCGCCAAGGTGGGTGATGGCGACCTCGAAACTGACGCGCGTGCGGAGCGACGGCTTTTCAAAAAGGAGGGCGATGACGCGTCCCGGCAAGAGCGCGTCGCGCCGACCTTCGCTCCAATCCGCCTTCAATCGCTCGGCGAGCACGAGGATCTCATCGAGGTCGGACGCGGAGCAATCCATGAGGGAGAGCAAGTGTCGGGTCGGCATGGAAGGCGCTTTCGAGTTCACGGTCGCGCGGTCGGGGGGGCAACGGTCGGGGAACGGTTCCGTCGAGACGGTCCACGGGAACGGGTGGCCCGGCCGATTCAGGAGTTCGCGTATTCGGTGAGCGCGCCGATCAGGATGTCGCACGCTTCCTCCGCCAATTCCCCGGGCAGATTCAATGCGGGGAGCAGGCGGATCACGGTTCCTTGCGTGCAGTTGATCAGCAGTCCTTTTTCCAGGCAATTCCGCACGATCGGCCCTCCGTCCCGGTTCAGCTCCACGCCGATCATCGCGCCCAGAACGCGCACGTCGCGGATCAGGTCGAGCGAATCGGCGATCGCCGCGAAACGGGATCGGAATCGTTCGCCCAAGCGGAGTCCCTGTTCGAGCAAGCGGTCTTCCTCGATCGTTTCGAGTGTCGCGATGCCGGCGCGGGCCGCGATCGGATTTCCTCCGAACGTCGACGCGTGCATGCCGGGCCGCATCGCGGCGGCGACCTCCCGCTTCGCCAACATGGCTCCGCCCGCGATGCCTCCGCAGAGCGCTTTGGCGAGCGTCATGATGTCGGGCGTGACGCCGAAATGCTGGTAGCCGAACCAGTGTCCCAATCGTCCGCACCCGGTCTGCACTTCGTCGAAGATGAGCATCAGGCCGTGCTCGTCGGCGAGCGATCGGAGGCCCCGCAGGAACGGCTCGGTCGCCGGTCGCACACCGCCTTCCCCCTGCACGGGTTCGATCAGGATCGCGCACGTCTCGCCGTCGACGCGGGCTCGAACGGCATCCAGGTCATTGAACGGAGCGTAGACGAATCCGGCGACGAGCGGTCCGAGGCCTTGATGGTATTTGGGCTGCGCGGTGGCGGTGAGCGCGCCGAGCGTTCGGCCGTGGAAACCGCCTTCGAACGTGATGATCTTGTAGCGTTCGGGCGGGGTCGCCAAGCGCGCGAGCTTGATCGCGGCTTCGTTCGCCTCGGCCCCCGAATTGCAGAAAAACGCCTGGCCTCCGAAGCTGCGTTCGGCGAGCATGGCGGCCCACCGGCCCTGCGCGTCCATATGCCACGTATTGGGGACATGGATCAGCGTGGCGACCTGGTCCTGGACGGCGGCCACGACGCGCGGAGGGCAATGGCCGATCAGATTGCACCCCCATCCGGGAAACAGATCGACGTAGCGACGACCTTCGGCGTCCCACACAAACGACCCCTCGCCGCGAACGAGGTTGACGGGATAGCGGGTGTAGTTCGGAATGACATGGCGTTCGAAGAGTCCGACCGTTTCAGCCGAACCGATGCCCGTCGAGATGGTCATTCGCACGGTCTCCTTGTTCCCAGCATGTCGTTTGCCGCGCCGCGTCGGACGCATCACGGGATGCGCCCGCGATGCGCGGCGCCTTTTGGCACGCGGGCCGTTCGATGCCCGCGGATTCGCAGGCTAGGACACGGCCGCGTCCGCTCCGGTTCACGAACTTCCGCCGACCTCCCGTCCCGGGTCGTCCCGGACGATTTGGGTTCCGACCCCTTGCGTCGTGTAGACCTCGAGGAGCAGCGAATGGCGAAGTCGGCCATCGATGATATGGACTTTGCCGACGCCATGCGCGAGCGTGTCGAGGCACGCTTCGACCTTGGGGATCATCCCCGATTCGATCCAACCGGCGGCGATCCAACGGCGGGCTTCGGACGCGGTGAGCGAATCGATGCGGGACGCGGGATCCGATTTGTCGCGGCGGACTCCGTTGACGTCGCTGAGGAAGACCAGTTTCTCCGCTCGGACCGCCTGCGCGACGGCGGTCGCCGCCGTGTCGGCGTTCACGTTGAGCTTTCCGCCGGCGTCGTCGAGGCACATCGATGGGATCACGGGGATCTGACCGGCGTAACAGAGGTTCTCGATCACCGACCGATCGACCCGCGTGACCGCGCCGACGCGTCCCAGGTCCACCGATCGTCCGGCGGCGTCGGTCAAGGTCAAGCGTTCGCCGAAAAGGACGTTCGTGGTCCGGAAATTCAGATTCATGGCGCGGCCGCCAAGCTGTTCGATCTCGCGAGCCATCCGCTCGTTCGTCTCTCCGGCGAGAATCCGTTCGACGATGGCGAGCGTCGCGTCATCGGTGTACCTGCGGCCTTGAATGAACCGCGCCTCGATGCCCGCCTCGTCCATCGCCCGGCTGATCGCGGCGCCTCCTCCATGGACGACGACGGGCCGCATGCCGACCGTCGCCATGAAGACGAGATCGAGCAGAACATGGCGGAGCGAGTTCGGGTCCTCCATGACGCTGCCGCCGACCTTGATCACGGTGACCTTGTCCTTGAACCGGCGGATCCAGCCGAGGGCTTCGATGAGGGTATCGGCTTTTTGGATGGCGGCGTCCAAGGGAGTCGGCTCCCGGGAGGTCGGGTGGTCGGCGACGTCGCGCGAAACGCGCCCGGCTTCGGGGAAAACCGACTATTTTTGCCCGGGCCCGCCGACCTGTCAACGCACGGTGGATGCCGTTCGGGCCGTTCGGCTTGCCAGGACGGGGAAGAACGGGTACCAGTACGCGTTGGATACGGGAACCTGACCCGCGCGGTCGCCCGTTCGCCGCTCGGAAGGCCTTGTGGAATCGAGGTTCGCAGCGCTATGGATCCCCGGAACAAGACGGCCGCCGTGATCCTCGCCGCCGGCAAAGGCACGAGGATGAAGACCGACCTCCCCAAGGTGCTTGTCGAGGCCCTCGGTCGGCCGCTCCTGCACTACGTCCTCGACGCGCTCGACCGGGCTCGCGTCGAACGCAAGATCGTCGTCGTCGGATACCGGGCCGACGATGTGCGGTCGAGCGTCGGGTCGCGGGCGGGCGTCGAATTCGCCGAGCAGCGGGAGCAGCTTGGCACGGGCCACGCCGTCCTCATGTGCCGCGACGCGCTCGAACGGCACAGCGGCCCCGTGCTCGTCGTGACCGGCGATTCACCCCTCGTCCAGCCCGCCTCGCTCGGCGAACTGCTCGACGCCTTCGTCGCCGAGCCGACCGCTTGCCTGCTCGGCACCCTCCTGCACGACGATCCGACCGGGCTCGGGCGCATCGTCCGGTCGCCCGGATCGAACACGTTCGAGGCGATCGTCGAGGAGAAGGACGCGACGCCCGAACAGAAGGCGATCCGCGAGGTCAACATGAGCACGTATCTGTTCGACCGCGACGACCTCTTCTGGGCCCTCGATCGCATCGGCAACGACAACCGCCAGCGCGAATACTATCTCACCGATTGCCCGGGACTGCTCAAGGCGGCCGGCAAGCGGGTCGAGGCGATGGCCGTGCTTCGGCCGAGCGAGGCGCTGAGCATCAACACGTGGGACGATCTGCGGCGTGTCGAGGACGAAATGGTTCGGCTCGGCATGGGGTGAGCCGGTCGGCCCGGCGCCGGATCCGATCGACGTGCGTCGATCGGCGGCGCCCCCTATCGGCGGCCGACGATTTTGCGAGAATTGGCCCCGCGGGCCGCGTCGCGAATCGGCTCGGTCGAGCGGCTCTCCTCCGGCGGGATCGTGCGATGCGTGGACTCAAGATCTTCAGCGGTCAGGCCAACCCCGCGCTGGCCCGGGAAATCTGCAACTATCTGAAATTCCCGTCTCCCGGCCGGATCACCGTCGGCAAGTTTCCCGACGGCGAGAACTATTGCAAGATCGACGAGGACGTCCGGGGCCGCGACGTGTTCCTGATCCAGCCGACGTCGCCGCCGGTCAACGACCATCTGATGGAACTGTTGATCATGATCGACAGTTGCAAGCGGGCGAGCGCCGCGCGGGTCACCGCCGTCATGCCGTATTTCGGATACGCGCGGCAGGACCGCAAGGATGAGGGCCGTGTCCCGATCACCGCCAAGCTCGTCGCCAACGTCATCACGCGCGCGGGAGCCGACCGGGTGCTCACCATGGACCTGCACGCGCCCCAGATTCAGGGTTTTTTCGACGTTCCCGTCGATCACCTCTACGCCGCTCCCGTGCTGAACAAGCACTTCCGCGACATGGAGATCCCCGCCGACCAGATGGTGATCGTGAGTCCCGACGAGGGCAGCATCAAGCGGGCGATCGGCCACGTCAAACGGCTCGGCGGTCCGCTCGCCATCGTCGACAAACGGCGCGCCAGCCCGCTCGTCACGAAACAAGCGAACATCATCGGAGGCCCGGTCGACGGCCGGGTCGCCCTGATGTTCGACGACATGATCAGTACGGCCGGTTCGATCTGCGGCGCGGCGCGGGCCGTTCACGCCGCCGGCGCGCGGGAAATCCATGTCGCGGCGACGCACGCCGTGTTCTGCGGAGAAGCCCTCCAGAGGCTCCAGGAAGCGCCCATCACCAGCGTCGTCATTACCGACACGATCGCCTTGAAGGCCGAACTGTCGTTGCCCAAGATCCGCGTCTGTTCGGTCGCGCCGCTCCTCGCCGAGGCGATCAAGCGGATCCACCACGACCAGTCCATCAGCCAGATGTTCGTCGAATCGGACGAACCCGAGTCGGCGTAGGCCGCCGGAAGGGGCTCCGCGGCGTAGGCCGCCGGAAGCTCAGCCGGCGGGCGCCTTCTCGGTCCGTCGGCGGAACACGGCGACAATGTCCTCGACGGGCACCACATACAACTGGTTGTCCGATTCGAAATCGACGGGAATGGCGTTCTTGGGATGGAACAGGACCTTGTCGTATTGCCGGAGCGGCACGTCCTCGTCCCTTTCGACCTGAGCGGAAATGGCGACGATGCGGCCGGTGATCGTGGGGATCTCCGCCTGATCGGGCAGCGCGATGCCCCCCTTCGTCTCCCGCTTCGGCTCATCTTTCCTCACGAGAACCCGGGCGCCGATCGGTTCCACGTATTCCAGCGCCGCGGCGCGCGTTTTGGCCATGAGCCGTTTCGTCCCTAAGTGTCGTGACCACCCCCCCCATTCCCCGCGGAACGCCCGTCGGCCGATCAAGCCTAACCGGGGGACGCGCGCCCGACAAGGCATTTAGGGCTTGCAAACGGAATCGAATCTGGCAAAATGGCCAGCTTCCCGCAGGCCGACAGGGCCCGCGTGGATCGTCGGTCTTTCCTCCGGCTGACGTCGGAAACAGGCAATCATCCTCGAGAGAACGTGACGATGGCCGTCGAGTTGGTCGCCAAGGTGCGGCGGGAACGAGGTACGCGGTCGATGCGGCGCCTTCGGGGTGTCGGCGGGATCCCGGCCGTCCTGTATGGGCATGGCCAGGAAAACGTCAGCCTGACGATCGAGGCCGAACAGGTCCAACATGTTGTCCAACAGGGCAGCAAACTGGTCGATCTGCGCGGGGACATCAACGAATCGGCGTTGGTGCGCGACGTCCAGTGGAACGCGTTCGGCACCGAGGTCCTGCACCTCGACCTCGTCCGCGTGTCGGCCGGCGAACGGGTCGAGATCACCATTCCGATCGTGCTTCGCGGCGACGCCGTCGGCACGCGGAATGGCGGGCTGGTCGAACATGTGCTGCATGAAGTGCGAATCGAGTGTCCGGTCGCCTCGCTGCCCGATCGGATCGAGCTCCCCGTCCAGTCGCTCGACCTCGGCCATGCGCTCCACGCGCGCGAACTGCCGCTGCCCGACGGCGCCCGGCTCCTGATCGACGGCGAACAGGTCGTCGTGCATTGCGTCCAGCCGGTCGGCGACGAGGAGCTTGCGACGGCCGCGCCGAGCGAACCGGAGGTGATCGGGCGCAAGGCGGCCGAGGGTGAGGAAGGCGATGGTGAATGAAACGGGTGAAGTCAGGCGGGCGCCATCCAACGGGCGGAGTCCCGTGCCGGAACCATGAAAGTGATCGTCGGCTTGGGCAACCCGGGCCCCAAGTACGAACAGACGCGACATAATGTCGGATTCGACGTGCTGGCCGAAATCGGTCGGAGGCTGGCGGTC
This sequence comes from Planctomycetota bacterium, assembly GCA_016872725.1. Taxonomy (GTDB): domain Bacteria; phylum Planctomycetota; class Planctomycetia; order Pirellulales; family Pirellulaceae; genus VGZC01. The sequence goes on along the minus strand of VGZC01000039.1, from coordinate 34,984 downwards.
GGTCGACCCAAGAAACGGTTTGATGCGGAGCTGGTCGAGACGGCGCATGCCGGCGAGCGCGTGCTTCTGGTTTGTCCCCTGACGTTCATGAACCTCAGCGGCTCCAGTGTGCTCGGCGTTCGCGACTTCTACCAGGTTCCCAACCACGATATCCTGATCATTTGCGACGATTTCGCCCTTCCCCTGGGCCGGCTGCGCATGCGACCGTCCGGTTCATCGGGAGGCCAGAAAGGACTGGAAGACATCCTGCGGCGCTGCGGGAACGACGTTCCTCGACTCCGCATTGGAATCGGACCGGTTCCCGATCGATGGGATCCCGCCGATTTCGTGCTCGGCAAATTCCGCGAAGAGGAACGTTCGATCGCGAAAACGGTTGTGCCGCGAGCCGCTCGGGCGGCCCTCGATTGGGTCGAACTAGGCATGGCCGCGTGTATGAACACTTACAATGGGAATCCAACCAACCAACAAGACGCGTCCGATTGACTCGACCCGCCGCGATAAGACGCGATAAGACGCGGCGGATCGGAAACCGGATGTCAGAGGTGAGGGAGACTGGGTCTTGGCCGCCAACGTTTACGAGTGCATGTTCATTCTGGATTCGAACCGCTACGTTCGGGATGCGGGGGGCGTTTCGAATGAACTGACGGCCCTTATCACGAAGATGGGCGGCGAGGTTATGGTCAGCCGGCTGTGGAATGAACAGAAGCTGGCCTATCCGATCAACGGCCACCGCAAGGGGACCTACTGGCTGACCTATTTCAAACTCGATCCGGCTCGGCTGGTCGCCCTCAACCGCGAATGCCAGCTCAACGCGAACATCCTTCGCCACCTGCCGCTCAAGGTCGACCCGCGTCTCGTCGATGTCCTCGTCCAGCACGCCCGAGGCGAGCGGCCGACACGGGCGGCCGAACCGCCGGTCGCCGCCACCGTCGGCGAATCGGCGGACGTGGATATGGCACCGGACGCAGGAAAAGACGCAGGAAAAGACGCAGGAAAAAGGGAATAGGATCGCGCGATACGGAGCATGAAGCCAAAAAAAGACCCTTGCCCAGTCCCTTCCCGACACGTACACTGGATAGGTGACATTTGTACACGTCTTCAAGGGAGGAAGCGATGGCCAGTTTCAATCGAGTGATCCTGGTGGGGAATCTGACTCGGGATGTCGAGCTGAAGTCGACGAATTCGGGGTTGTCGGTGACCGAGGTCGGATTGGCGGTGAATGACCGGCGAAAGAACGCGTCGGGGGAGTGGGTCAATGAGACGACGTTTGTCGACGTCACCATGTGGGGACGCACGGCGGAAGTGGCTCGGGATTACTTGAGCAAAGGTTCGCCCGTCCTGATCGAGGGCCGACTGAAGCTCGATACGTGGGAAACCGAAGGCCAGAAGCGGTCCAAGTTACGGGTCGTTTGCGAACGCATGCAGATGTTGGGCCGGTCGGGCCAGAACGGTCCCGGCGATGCGCACGACGGCGACGTCCATCGAGGCTCGTACGAGAACGCATCGTATGGCGCGGGTGGCGGTTCGTCGAGCGGAGTGGGCGGGTCGGCTCCGCATCCGGTCGGCGCGAATGCGGGTGATGACATTCCGTTTTGAACGGGCCGTCGCGGACGGCGCCTCGCCACCACACGAGGTCGGGGAACGGCGGTCTTGAAAAAGGCGGTCTTGAAAAAGAACGACGACGATGGCGCAGAAAATGACTCAGGCGGACGTTTTCCAAAAACTGCCCAAAGGCAAGAACGGCGGTATTCAACTCTTGCTGATCCAAAACGTGGATCATTTGGGCAAGCAGGGCGAGATCGTCGAGGTCAAACCGGGATACGCCAATAATTTTCTGCTGCCGCAGGGGCTGGCGACCATCGCGACGGACCACCATCGTCGCATGGTCGAGAAACACAAGGCGCGGCTGGCCGAGATCGAACGTCAGCGGTTGTCGAGCCTCCGGGGCCTAGCCGATCAGATCGCGCGCCAGAGCATCACGATCGAGGCGAACGCCAACGACGAAGGCCACCTGTACGGCAGCGTGGGCGCGCTGGAGATCGTCAACGGCCTCAAACAGGCCGGCATCTCGATTACCGCCGACCAGGTGCGGCTCGAAGGCCCGCTCAAGGAACTCGGCCTTTACACGGTCAAGGTCCGATTGCATGTCGAAATCGAATCGGATCTCAAGGTCTGGGTCGTTCCGACGGCCAGCAACGCGTAGGCGAGGCCGCGTGGAACGGGCGCGGCGTGCGGCTTGAATCGGCGCGGCGAGCGGCCGATTGGTTTTCGACCGGTCAGAACGCGATCGTTCAGAACTCGTCGGACGCCGGACCTCGGTTGAAGTCGTCGAGCGCCTGCAGCCGTTCGGGCGCTTTGTCTTCGAACCGCGTATAGTCCTTGTGCCAGATCAGTTCGACGTCGCCGACCGGTCCGTTTCGCTGTTTGGCGATGATGATCTCCGCTTGGCCGGCGAGCTCTTTTTGGTCCTCGCCGCGAAGGTAGTACTCCTCGCGGTGCACGAACATCACGACGTCGGCGTCTTGTTCGATGGCGCCCGATTCGCGCAGGTGGCTTAGTCGAGGCCGATGGTCCTTGCTGTCCTCGGCTTGGCGGTTGAGCTGGGCGAGGCAGAGGACGGGGACGTTGAGTTCGCGCGCGATGCCCTTGAGTCGGCGCGTGATGCGCGCGACCTGTTCCTGCCGGGGATCGCGCGGATTGTCCGGCTCGATCAATTGCAGGTAGTCGATGACGATCAGTGCGAGTCGGTTTTGGCAGATACGGCGGACGCGGCGCGCGGCGGCCGCGATTTCGATTACCGTGCGGGTCGGCGAGTCGTCGACGAAGAGCGGCGATTCGCTGATCTCCGACGCCTTGTCCATCAATCGCTGTTCGTCCTCGCGCGATAGCGTGCCGTTTCGCAGCCGATGGCCGTTGACGCGGGCCGCCGAACAGAGCAGCCGGTCCGCCAATTCCGTCCTCGACATTTCCAGGCTCACGAACAAGACGGGCTGCCGCAAGCCGATCGCGACGTTTTCAGCGATGTTCATGGCGAGCGCCGTCTTGCCCATGCTGGGACGCGCCGCGAGCACGATCAGTTCGGAACCATGCAGTCCGCCCGTCAACGCGTCGAATTCGGCGAACAGTGTCTCGACGCCTTCCCCCGTCCGGTCGCCGCTTCGCCGCGTTTCGATTTTATCGAGGGCGTCGTGCAGGATGTCCTTGAGCTTGAAAACCTCGGCCGTACCGCGACGGTCCAGGATCGAGAAGATCCGCTGTTCGGCCGAGCTCAACAGATCGTGGGCCTCGGTCGATTGCTCGTACGCGTCGCGCAGGATGCCCGTCAACGCGTCGATCAACGAGCGGTAGGTCGATTTCTCGCGGACGACATCGGCGTAATACTTGGCATGGGCGGCCGAATGGACGGCTTCGAGGATTCGGGCGAGGTATTTCGTGCCGCCCACCAGTTCGTAATGGCCCGCCGACTTGAGTCGATCGACGAGGAGCGTCGGGTCGATCTTCTTCCCGTCGTTGTACATCGTGACCATGTGGTCAAACAGCTTTTGATGGGCCTCGTCATGAAAATCCTCGGCCCGCACGATCGGCACGACTTCATCGCAGACCTCGGCTTTGAGCAGAATGCTCCCCAAGACTCCCAGTTCCGCGTTGTGATCGACGGGGGGCTGGCGCGGCGCGGCGTCCTTGGCGGGGGTGCGGGCCTTTTGAAAATCCGTTCGGCGCGTGGTCGACATCCTGCAAAACCCTCCCTATCGCATCAAGCGCCGGCTGGCTGAGCCGAACCGGTCATCAGTTCCCGGAACGCGTGGAACAGGTATCGGCTGTCGTGGGGCCCCGCCGACGCCTCGGGATGGTACTGAACGCCGAACGCCGGCAACGCGCGGTGGCGCACACCGGCGATCGTCTCATCGTTCAGGTGGATATGCGTCACTTCAAGACAATCGGGGAGCGACTCCCGCTCGACGGCGAACCCGTGATTCTGCGACGTGATTTCCACTTTTCCGGTCGGCAAATGGAGCACGGGTTGGTTGGCGCCTCGATGGCCGAATTTGAGCTTATAGGTTTTCGCGCCGCAGGCGAGCGCCAAGAGCTGGTGTCCCAGACAAATGCCGAAGATGGGGACTTTGCCCAGGAGTTCGCGGATCGCGCGGATCGCGTAGTCAATGGGTTCGGGGTCGCCCGGTCCGTTCGACAGGAAGATCCCGTCGGGACGCAGGTCGAGGATCTCGGCGGCCGTCGCGTTGCCGGGCAGGATCGTCACGCGGCATCCCATGTCGCGAAGATGGCGCGCGATGTTCCACTTCATGCCGAAATCGAGGGCGGCGACGCGGGGCTCGTCGGCGGACCGGGTCGACGATCCCGATCGGCCCGGCAAGAAAGCCCACGGACTGAGGCCCGAATCCCATTCCCGCATCCGATCGGGAAGAACCTCGCGCACAAGGTCCCGGCCGACGAGTCCGGGGCTGGACTTGGCTTTGTCGACGAGCCGCCGGTCGTCGAGATCGCGCGTCGAGACGACGCCCTTGAGCGCGCCGCGCGTTCGGATGCGGCGGACGAGGGCGCGGGTGTCGATTCCGGCGAGTCCGACGATGCCGTGGCTTCGCAGGAAATCGTGCAGTCGGCCGGTCGCTCGGAAATTGCTCACCCGCCGGCTCGCCTGCCGCACGATGAACCCGGCGAGGTGTGGTTTCCGGCTCTCCAAGTCCTCGTCATTCACCCCATAGTTGCCGATTTCCGGATAGGTCATCGTGACGATCTGTCCGCGATAGCTCGGGTCGCTCAGGATTTCCTGATAGCCGGTCATCGACGTGTTGAAGACGACTTCGCCGTCGACCTCGCCCTCGGCGCCGAATGACTCGCCCGTAAAGACGGTTCCGTCTTCCAGGGCAAGTTTTGCGGGTTGGTTCAAATGCATCGCTGGTGCTGCTTGTGTCCGCGCGAATTCGGGGGATTCACGACGCGCGTCGCGCCGGTGTTCAAGTGACCGATCGAGCCGACCCGATACCGTGGATACGGCTGTGGGTCTCCGGGCAAACGGTTCCACCGAATGTCCGGACAGCCAAAGGGGAGGGTTTCTGTTGCGGCGAGCAGGAACCCTCCTATTTTTATTGCGCGGCTCGGGGCCGGTCGTGACTCGATTATAATGCCGTTCGGTTCGGTCGGAAGAACGGGCAAATGGAGTCCCGGCTCGAATCGTCTAGACGGCGACCTCGTCCTGCTCGCGCTCGAGGCAACGGCCGATCTGGCGTACGGCTTGGCGCAAGCGGTTGTCGTTTTCGACGAGCGCCAGCCGCAGGAATCCCTCGCCGGCGGGCCCGAACCCGCTTCCCGGGCTAACGGCGACATCGCCCTGTTCGAGGAGGAACATGGCGAAGTCCATCGTGCTCATGCGGTTTCGCCAGATTTCGGGGATTCGCGCCCAGGCGAACATGCCCGCGCGTGGCGGATCGACCTGCCAGCCGATCCGCCGCAGTCCATCGACGAGGACATCGCGGCGTTTTTGATAGAGCCTGGCCTGCGACTCGACGTTCGCCTCGGTGTGGCGCAGGGCGACGATCGCGGCGATCTGGATCGCCTGGAACATGCCGTAGTCGTAGTATCCCTTGATGACGCCCAGCGCGCGGATCATCTCCGGGTTCCCGCAGCAGAAACCGACGCGCCATCCGGCCATGTTATAGCCCTTGCTCATCGTCGTGAACTCGACGCCGACATCGATCGCCCCGCGTGACGCGAGGAAGCTTGGCGGCTGGTACCCGTCGAACGCGATGTCGGCGTAGGCGAAATCGCTGATCACCATCAGGCCGTAGCGCCGCGCGAGTTGGACGATTTCGTCGAAGAACGCCTGTTCGACGGTCACGCCCGACGGGTTGTGCGGGTAGTTGATGATGAGCAGTTTCGGCTTGGGATAGAGGTGCCGGCAGGTATAGGCGATATTGGAGAGATAGCGTTCGCTGTCGTTGACTTCGAGCGCGATGACATTGCCGGCGGCGAGCGCGACGGCGTACATGTGCACGGGGAAGAACGGAGCGGGAGTGATCGCCGTGTCGCCCGGGCCCATCAGGGCGAGGCACATATGGCTGAAGCCTTCCTTCGAGCCGAGGCAGACCATGATCTCATGGACCGGATCGAGCCGCACGCCGAACTTCTTCAGGTATTTGCTGGCGACCTCGCGTCTCAGATTCAGGATCCCGTTCGACTTGCTGTAGCCGTGGTTGTCGGGATCGGCGGCCGCTTCCGCCAATTTCTCGATGACGATCGACGGAGGCGGCTCGCTCGGGTTCCCCATTCCCAAGTCGATCACATCGTTGCCGGCCCGCCGCTTCTCGTACAGCAGGCTGTTGATTCGGCCGAACATGTAGGGCGGCAATCGCACGACCCGTGCCGCCGGTTGCACTTGGAAGGGCGGCAACGCTTCGGAAGACGGCTCGGCCGCGCCTCCGGGCAACGATCGATGGTCCATGGCTCGCATCGCCGATTCGAGGGGAACGGGGCGCGCTTCGGTCCGCCGTGATCGGACGGCCGCGCTCAGACCAATCTAGCACATATCGGACGCGCTCGGCATGGAGCACGACCGGTTTGCCGCCGCGCGCGGACCCCGCCTCGCGTTCCCGCCGACTCCCCGTCGGCCTATCGCAGTCGGGGGATCAGCCATTCGATCGGTTCGACGACGCCCCGCGGCTCGACGCGCAGCGGAAACGCCACGCGCGCTCCGTTCACGCGCTGCCACGCCGTGCCGGCCGTCGTCGCCGTCGCGAAGAAGGCGACCGTCTGAAGATGTTCGCGGATCTGGTGCCAGGTACCCGGCGCGCAGCGCCGCAGGAACTTGCGCGGATCGGTGAACGCGTCGGGCGCGGCGTCCGATTTGCTCAGCACGATCGCGATCGGACGCGACGACCAACCGCGCCGCGTCGTGTTCAATTCGGACAAGTAGGTGATGCACTTGAGCGCGAAGAAATCGGGAGCGCGGTCCCCTTGCGCCAAGCGGCCGGCGTCGAGCAGGATCGCGGCGCCGCCGCATTTTCGGAGCACGATGTTGAGGAAGGGCTGGCTGTGGGGACATTCCAATTCCCGTTCCATGGCCCGTCCCGATATGTCGGGAACGATGACTTCGACCGGTCGGCGCAGCGCGCCCGCGAGCCGGCAATGGACCCAGCTCCAACCGCTCGGATCGTCGTGCGTCGATTGCGGATACCAACCCTCGGTGAGGTTCGTGACCGCCGCTTGCCACAGGGCGACCGAAAACGCGCCCCGCGCGGTGAGCTGTCCCGCGCCGTCTCGTCGAGCGAGGATGTCGGTGACGATGCCCAGATAGACGGTCTTGCCGGAACCGGGTGGAGCCAGCACGGCCATCATGCGGGGCGGCCGTTTTTGGTTCGCGATCTGATAGGTGAGCGCCAGCGGCGCGCGGCAGTGCCGGCATCGATCGGCGTCATAGAGGTTCTCTTCGCCGCAAATGAAGCACGAAACCGATCGGGCGTACCTCGCAAGGCGAAACGAATCGAGGGGCACCGAGTTCATCGCGCAAGACCCTCCACATCGCACGCGCACAGCGCGCAGCGGAATCCGATGTTGGGTCGCCGGACGAGCACGTCGTCGCCGCTTTGGAATCGCCACGATGCCTGCTGGGGAAAGTACGTGTCGTACGCGCCGCCGCGCAGGCTCTTGAGCGGTCCGTCCGCCATGATCTCGGCGCCCGCATCGAAAGCGCCGAAGTCGGACGACGTCCATTCCCAGACGTTGCCGATCAGTTGACGGACGCCGACCGGATTGTCTCCGGCCGCGAAATCGTCAACGGGTCGAGTTCCGCCGATCCGCGTTTCCCAGAGATTGGCGCGCGCCGCATCGAAAAGGTCGCCCCACGGAAACGCGCGGGGGTCCACCTGCCGACCCGCGATCGTCGGCCAGGACGCCGCCTTGATCCACTCCGCGTCGGTCGGCAGGCGTTTTCCGATCCACCGCGCGAAGGCCCGCGCCTCGTACCAGCAAACGCCCACGACCGGATGCTCGGCCGTTCCGTCCGGATAAGTTCCGTTTCGCCAGCCGTGCGGGCCCGGCCGCCCCGTGTCGTCCACAAGCTCATGCACGGCCGTCCGAACGGGCTCATCCCATAACGCCGTTTGCTCGTATCCCCCGTCCATGACGAATCGAGCGTACTCGCGCCGCGTGACCGCGTGCCGATCGAGGTGGAACGCGGCGACGGCGACTCGCACGCGAACGGGTTCGGAGTCCGTATCCAAGACCTTCCAGTTGCGCCCCCAGACCGTTACAAGACCTTCAGGAATCAGCGCCATGGCCTCGTCGAGCGCGCCGCGCGCCTTGCGAACCACCGATGTATCGAGCGCGGCGGCGATGCGGGGCCGCGTGAGCAGGGCCCACCGACCGTCGCGCAAAAGGGCCTCGACGGTCGCTTGGTCCGATTCATACGCCACCGGCGGCTCCACGCTCGACACCCCACCGCTCGATCCGCCGTTCCCCAGCGGCGGCGAGCCGGCCGAGGTAAGGTCCATGCGTTCGGTGCAAGCGTCCATCGCGTTCAGGCCTCCGGGGTCCGAAATCGTCCGAGCGGGGGACGATCGTGCGCGGAACCCCGAACAACGGCCGGTTCGCTCGCCGCCGACGCCGACGGATCGGAGTTCGAAACGTCGCGAAGGTCGTCCAGCAACCGGTCGAAGTCGCAGAGCACGAGTGCGCATTGGCCTTGCGCTTCCCGCAATCCGGCGAGAATCGACTGCCACGCTTTCGCGTGGTCGATCGGGGCACTCGTCCCACCCATGTCCTACGGTTCCGTCTTGGGAGACCGCCTTGCCGGTCGAGCGTCCCGTGCCGGTTCGGACGAGCCCTCGCGCGGCGGCGCATACGGAGCGACCGGGGCCTCGCGCCAAGGTCGCCTGCCCCATTCAAGCGTAGGTCACAAAACGGGGGAACGGGCGCGGGGAATCGTCCGATTGGGACGGTGCAGGCATGCGGAAAAGAGACTCGGCACGCCGGAAGCCACATGCCCCACGGGGCTAGCTTCCCGAGCCGCGCCGACCGCCGCCCCGTCCGCCACCGCCGCCGCCGCTGTTGTTCTTGCCTTTTCCGGCTCCGCCACCCGGACCGCTCGGAAACATGCCGCCGGGCATCCCTCCAGGACCGCTGGGCATCATGCCTCCGGGCCCGCCCATGCCGCCCGGTTCGCCAGGACCACCCATGCCGGGCATGCCGCCGCTCCCCATATCCGATGACGGCTCGTCCTCGACAAACGCATATCGGCGATACGCGTCGAGGTCGGCGATTTCATTCCGCACGACGATATTGCCTTCGGAGTCGAGGAAGACGCACTCGTTGGGCGCCAGGAGCGGATCGGACTTCTCGCCACCGACGGTTTCTCCACCGCGCACATCGACGAGCACGGAGTTCGCGCGCAGGTCGTAGTCCTTGAGGATTTTGAACTCGAGGTTTAGAGGATGGACCGCCTCGATATCACCTTTCTGATTGAGGACTCCTCCACCAAACGCGTCCTTCTCGACAGCAACGTCAATACCCCAAGTCTCATCCCACACGACGGACGCCGTCTTCACGACATGCCAATCGCGCGACATCTGGGCCCCGTTCTTATGGGACACGAGACCGGCTTTCACTGTCGGTCCCACGTAGAACCGTTCCGGCAACGGCAGACGAACGGCCTCGCTGGCCTCACTCCAATCGGACCGTCGGAAGAACTGCTGCCGCGCGCCGTCCTTGGGTTCCTTGGATTGCAGGTCGGCGACGCGCGACGCGACATCGTCGGCCAGCATTCGGGCTGAGACATCCATCATCCGGTCCTGCGGATGGTTGGGATCCTCGACGAGAACCTGCACGCGGTACTTGTATTCCTTGCCGGGCTCGGCCGTGAAATCAAAGAACCGAAGCAATTTGAACTCGGATGTCACCTGCATGCCGCCGTACGACATGCCTCCCATGCCGCCCATGCCTCCCATCATTCCGCCCGGGCCGCTCATCATGCCGCCCGCCATGCCTCCTCCGCTCGGTCCGGCGAGTCCCGCGCCGCCGTCGCCCTCACCGCCCGGCATGCCCGGAATCCCGGCTCCACCGCCCGGTCCGCTCGGCATGCCCGGAATCCCGGCTCCACCGCCCGGTCCGCTCGGCATGCCCGGATAACCGCCGCCCATGCCCGGCAATCGGCCGCTCGGCACATCACTTCCCGGAATGTCGCCCTCCGCGTCACCGGAGTCCGGTGGTTGAGGTCCCGTATTGCCGGGCGTATTGGAGGCGAGTTGTTGGTGTTTTCTCGGGATTTCGGGATGATCGACGAACTCGTCGACGTCGCGAAGCATGATCGGGGGGATCGGCATCGACGTGCGGGGAAGCACATAGAGCGGATTGGCCGTCTCCTCCACGGTACCGGCCCATTTGGCGACTTCCTTGAACGCATCGTTTGTACTGCCGACTTTCGTCCATGCAAGTTCGGCGCTCGGATCCGCAGGAACCTCGGCGCGCTCGACCACGACCGCGACATAGTTGGGCTGATCGCGGCGCGGATCGTATCCAACGGCGTTCTCGAGCACGTGTTTGTATTCGTCGAGCTCTTTTTCGTACGGAATGAGCGCGAGGACGCACACGATGTGGCTCGGTTTGCTCAGGATCTCGCTTGGCGGCACATTTCCGGATCCCGGACCGGAGCCGGGTCCCATCGGCCCTCCGTCGGGCTCGCCGCCCGGTGGTGGTCCGAGTCCGCCGGGCCCGCTCCGCATGCCGTTACCCATGCCACCCATCATGCCGCCACCCATCATGCCGCCCGCGCCGAACGCGCCGCCGGGCCGCCAGCCCTCGGGTTTCCGGAAAACGCGCGGGGTCGAGCCGCCACCGATTCCGCCGCCTTCGAATCCGCCCGGTCCGGCCAGCCCACCGGCGCCGCCGGCACCATCCGGTCCGGCGAGACCGCCCGCGCCGCCGTCTCCCTCTTCGCCGGGAGGCATGAAACCGCCCGCGCCCGGGCCGCTGGCCGGGAAACCACCGCGACGGTTGTTGCTCCGACGTTCGGTCTTGGGTTTTTGGGGTCCGACGGTGGCCGTCTTGAGTTCGGCGAGTCGATCGGGTAACTCGGCTTCATTCCTGAACGCGACCGGCGCGTTGATGGCGCGCACGATCAATTGAACGGGGGGAAAGAGCTGGGGATCCTTGCGTTTGACGAGGGGTCGGGGAATGAACGGATTCAGCGGCTGATTGTAGGGGTAGAGGTTTCCGACGGTCGGAACGTTTCCCTCCTTGACCGATTCGGAGTATTTGGTGAGCGTCACCCGTTCGGGATCGTTTTGGATGTTCTCCCAGGTATCCCGATCGACGTTGGCGCGCGCCTGATCGGCCAACTCGCGGACCTGTTGAGGCACTTTGGTGTACCCCTTCAGCGAGAAACCGACATAAGTCAGCAGCAGGAAGAGGGTGACGCAGGCGCCGAAGACGATTTTTTCGACATGGCGAACGAGCGCGCCTTGAATTCCCCCGGCACCGAACGACGGCTTCTTCATGGTAGGAACGTCCTTATTTCTTCGGTTCGTCGCTTGTTCCGTTTTTGGTCGGTTTCATTCGTGAACGCGCGGATCCAAACGTTTCTCGGAACCCGTTCGCCGCGTTTCGAGAGGACCGGGCCGTTCGTGATCGGCTCAACCGGCCGCCTCATTCGCCGGTGGTGTTGTGGTCGTCTCGGAAGGGGCCGCGCCCTGCGCGGGTTCGTCGAGTTTCTTGCCGAGCTTATCGCGATTGACGGGATTGTAGATATAGACGGTGCCGTAGAGTTCGACATCGAGGTCGTAAGGCGTTTCATCGGAGAGCGACTGGCCTTGTCGGCCCGCCATGCCGCCCATCATGCCGCCGCCCATCATGCCGCCGCCCATCATGCCGCCCGGGCCGCTCATCATGCCGCCGGCGATCCCACCGCCGGCTCCGCCATCGGAATCGGGTTCATTGCCGCCGGGGATGCCCGCTCCTCCCGTTCCGGCTCCCGCGCCGCCGGGTTCACCCGGTGGGCCCGCGGCTCCGCCGCCTTTTCCGGCGCCCAACATACCGCCCGCCGCGCCATCGCCGCCCATCCCGCCCATCATCATGCCGCCGCCACCGCCGCCGCCACCCGTACGGAAGGCCGAGCGATTGATGCGAACCTGCTTGACCTCGAGCTGCAATTTGGCGTTGCCGCATTCGGCGATCAGTTTGGGAAGTTTGCGTTGATCGACCTTCATTCTCATGCGGACGGGAATCCGTTTCGCAACGATCAAGAAGGCATCTTCGGGGTTCGACGAGTCGGTAGCGGACCGGATTTTCTGTGCGGTGAGCGCGGCGAACTTGAGATCGACATATCGATTGTCGCCCGGATCGACGGCTTGGGTTTGGGATTCCATACCGCCGCCCATCTCGCCGCCGATCGAACCGGCGCCGCCTCCGGCGCTCAGCCCGCCGCCGCCCATTCCGCCCATTCCGCTCATCATCATGCCTCCGGTGCCGCCCTTGCCTCCCATTCCGGACGACGGGAAACCGCCTCCGGCACCGCCATCCATGCTCATGCCTCCGCCACCACCGGGCGCGCCCACCGATCCACCCATGCCGATCGCCGCGCTACCGATATCGATGTACTCGATCGTCTTCACGGCCGCCTGATAACGGTACTCGATGTCGCCATTGGTCGCCTTGACGATCTCCATGATCGACCGTAGCACCCAAAGATCCTCTTGGGCGTAGAGCACTTGGAGCGTCGAGGGGATTCGGCCGCCCCAATTGAACCGCGATTGCTGGAGCCCGGCCTGGTCGCTCGACGACCAGACGACGATCGGCGGTTTCTCGGGCCGTGCGGCCGTGGTCGCCATCGAAGCGTTTCGGCTGTCGGACCATTCGGCGCCGATGATTTCGGCGAGTCGCGGCAATTCGACGTAGATGAAGTCGCGGTATTGCGTGCGCTGCGTGAGATTGAGATCCTCGCGCTCGAGCGGGAACTTGACTTTGGCCTCGATCGGTTGCAACGTGCCGACGATCGACAACATCTCGGCTCCGAGATGCGAAGGCCAAATCAGGATTTCGCGTTGCTTCTCGTACTGCTGTTGCCAGGCGTCGAACACATCATCGATGAGCACCGTGGTTTGCTCGTCCATCTTGGTGTGCGTGACCGGATTGGGATGGTTCTGGCGACCGATGATCGACTGGGCCGTCTTCTCTTTTTCGGTCAGCGTGCCCACCCGCGTCGCCGTTTCCTTCGCCAGGCTCGATGTCGACAGCCACCAGATCGCGAGCGACATCACGGTGAGCACGCCGCACGTGACCCAGAAGTAGTTTTTCCTCATCCAGGCAGCGAACTGTTTCAGTTGATCCACGGACGGTTCTCCGGACGATCGGAAATCGGTTGGGCAGCGGGTCTCGCTCCCGGTCATGTACGCCGCGCGTGCTAGTTCGACGGAGCGGGCGGATCGCTCGCCATCGGATCGCCGCCCTGCTTCGTTTTCTCGTCAGCCGCCTTGCGTTCGGCCTCTTCGGCCTGCTTGCGGGCCTCTTCCTCTTTTTCGAGGAGCCGTTTCGTGAGCAGCTTGGGTTGCCAGCAAAACTGGATCCGGAAATTGTAGCGCGGCGCCGGGAACGACGGCGGTTCGGCATCCGGATCGTCCTCACCCTTTTGTGTTCCACCGGAGGCGCCGCCTGGACCCACCGCGCCGGAACCACCGCCCGACCCCTTTCCCGCGCCGCCGCCAAACCCGCCGGGACCACTCGGGAACCCACCGGGACCACTTGGGAACCCACCGGGACCACTCGGGAACCCACCGGGACCACCGGGGAGTCCCCCGGGAGGACCGGTGAAGCCGCCCGGGGCGCCGCTCGCCGGTTCACCGCCGCCGAGTCCGCCGCCGCCGAGTCCGCCGCCCATGGCGGGCCCCGAGTAATTCGGGTTGGGGATACGGTAGTTCTTGTTGATCTCTTGTTCAAAGACGAGGACCGGGTACTGGATGCCGATTTCCTTGGTGGCGAACGGGATCATCTCACCGCCGGCCTTGGGGTTGGGAATCGCGACCGTGCCTTCGTCGAGGTATTTGATGATTGTGTTGTAAAGATGGGCCGGTCCGGCCGTCGCGACTTCCTCGTTGAAGAAGTGGTATCCGTCGAATTCGATGATCCAACCGTCGCCGGTCAATGCGGCCGTCTCGGTCGCGCCGGCCGTTGCGGTGCTCGTGGTCGATGACGATCCGTCGGTCGAACCCGAGGCGGTCGCCGGCTGTTCGCCGCGCATGACGCGCTTGCCTTCCTCGTAGCGTTGTTTCATCGGGTCCGTCCACCACGTCGCGAGATCCTCCATGTACTGCGTCTCGATGCTCTCGATGTGGATTTCCTGCCGTTTTCCGTACGGAACGACTTTTGGATCGGGCACGGTGCCCGGTTCGACGCCGGGCGTGCGGGGCAGGGCCTGATTGAGGGCGGTGATCAATTCGAGCCAGAGGATGCGCCGGTCGGCATTGCCGACGACTTCGTCGCCGATCCGCTCCAAGAGCTGTTTCTTGGCGATCTTCTCCTTGTCGGTCGTTTCGAATTGCTGGCTCACCCCCTTGATCTGATCGACGGCCGCTTCGGCGTCCGCCCACGAGACGCCGCCGACCTTGCGTTTTCCGTTGACCCGATACCAGACGCTGTAATAAAAGAAGAAGTTGAACGCGCAGGCGAGCAAGAGGGCGGCGACCGACGCGACCGCCCAGGGCTTTTTCGCGCGAACCATGCGTTCCACGACCATTTCGCGCGGGATCAGGTTGGTCCGCAGCTTCGACGCGTCGAGCCCCTGCAGGCAGAGTCCGTAGGCGACGCCGAAGGAAAGCCGATTGTCCTTGAACGCCGGCGAGGTCGCGACCGCGGACTCGTCGAGCTTCCGGAAATACTCGAAGTGGACGACGTCGTAGCCGAGGTTCTTCTCGAGGTACGGCTTGAGGCCGGGGAGCTTGACGGTATTGCCGAGGATCACGACGCCTTCGATCTTCGCCTTGCGGTCGATGTTTTGGAAATAGCTGACCGAGCGCTGGACCTCCGTCACGAGATCGTTGAAGACCGGCCGCATCGCCTGAAAGACGCGTTTTGGATCATCGGCCTGCCGCGCGTTCCGTTTCAGATGCTCCGCCTTCGCGAACGTGATCTTGAGTTCCTTGGTAAGTTGTTTCGTGAAGTGGTTTCCTCCGAGCGGGATGCTGCGCTGCCAGACTCGGAAACCGTTCGTCACGACGAGATCGGTCGAATCGGTGCCGAGCGCGAGGACGACCATCGACGGGGGAGGCTGATCCGGATCGTATTCCGCGTTCCGCGCGAGCAGGTCGTGCGTCACGAAGTTGAAGATGCCGAGCGGCGCGAGCTGAACGATGTCGATCTCGATTCCCGCCTTCGTGAACGGTTCGATCGCGCGGAACACCTGGTCCCGCTTCATCGCGAACAGACCGACCTCGGCGTCGATCGTGAATCCGTCGACCTCGGTTCCGCCCATCAACTGATAGTCCCAAATCACCTCCTCGAGCGCGAACGGGATGACTTGTCGGGCTTCGAACTTGACGATGTCCGGGATCTTCTTGGCGTCGACGGGCGGCGGTTTGAAGAACCGCGCGAGGCCCGCCTGGCCGGGCACCGAGATGGCGATCTTGTGGCCCTTCACGTCATTCCGCGAAAGGAATTGCTCCAGCGCCTCGGCCACAAGCTGTTTGGGATCGGCTTCGTCCGGCTGGCTCAGGATCTTGGGGTACTCGATGTAGTCGAACGCATCGGCCACGATCTGATCGCCCACGCGGGAACAGCGGAGGGCCTTGATCGCGCACTGGCCAATGTCGACACCCCAAACGCTCGTTGACTTCGCCATCGGCCACAGTTCCTGACTGAGAAGAGTGGATCACGTTGTCGCGGACCGCTCCCTGATCCGCTTGGATGGGTCTTGTCCGCCCGTGGGGGGACCGCACGGCCGGAACGACGCCCGCGCGACGGAACATGGTGCAAGGCGTTTTCCGTCGAGGCTCACTTTCCTAATCTAGCGACGACTCCCCGGCATTGTCAACAAAAAACGGCGAAAGTCGGCCGAACGTAAGCTCAAACAAGATCTTGGGATAAGGGCGGGCCGCCGCCGACCGCCTGGAGCGCCGAACGAACGTGGGCCGCGCCGCGCGCGGTGACGGGGCTCCCCAATCGTCCGGTCGACCGTCCGGTTGACCGCGGACCGGCTCGACGCGCGGCTCGCCCCAACGTATCGTAAAACGCAGGCGAGTTTCCAACGCCCTTTGCCTCCTTTGTCGGGAGATCGCGGGCTTCCCTCGACCGGAGGCGTGCGGCGATCGGTCGACACGGCGCGCCGCGGGGTCCGAGCATCCGTCATGTCGTACCAAAGCCTGTCGATCCTGCTTCCCTGCCACGGCATCGAGGATTTTCCGGTCCATTTTCGCGGGGCCGACGCGGACAACCTGCTCGCCGCCTGGACCGTCCTTTGGCATCCGGCGCTGATCGCGGCGGCGGAAAACGGACCTTTTTGGCGGCGAGCGAGCGAACAATCCGACGCATTCGGTCGGCATATCTACGCCGTGCCGGATGTCGCGTTCGAGGAACTTCCGCCCGGATTCGAGTCGGCGGCCGAGTTGGAGGGGTCGGTCGTCCTGTCCGGCGGAACGCGCGAATCGATGCTCGCCCGCGCGCTCGAAGGCATTGAACACGCCGATCGGATCGACCCGGACCTGGCCTCCGATTTCATGGCCTTGGGATATTGCTTCCTGCAGGTCGAACTTCTCACGCGGCAAATGCGTTATTCGAGCACGCTCGACGAAGTCCACTTCCGAAGGCAGCTCGCCGACGGCGCCCGCGCGGTCGTCGACGGCGACACGGCGATGGCCCGATCTCGGCTCGCCTCCTGTTTCAGCATGTTGGCCTGCGAACGGGACCACTATTATTCAGTCGACGCCTATCTCATCGATCTCACGCTGCTCGCCCCCACCACGCTCGGCGCCGAGCTGCGGGACGAGTTGTCCCGACCTTTGCCGATCCATCTCTTGGCGAGCGGCGCCGTGATCGAGGCGCTTGGGGAGCGGCATCCGGAGACGCTCGCCCGGCTGCGCGATGCGCTCGCCGCGCACGGCGGATCGGTGGTGGGCGGCGAATACGCCGAGGGGCGTTGGCCCGTTCAGGACATCGAGTCGATCGCGGCGGGCCTGCGGCGCGGTTTGGACGTGTACCGTCGGGTCCTGGGGTGCCGACCGACGGTTTTCGGTCGCCGCCGTACGGGGCTGTCGCCCCTCATCCCGCAGATCCTCAAGAGCCTCGACTTCCGAGCCGCGCTGCACATCGCGTTGGATGGCGGGCGGATTCCGCCGGGGAGCCAATTCAAGACGCGGTGGGAAGGCGCGGACGGCACCACACTCGACGCCGTCGCCCGCTCGCCGCTCGACGCCTCCGAGCCGGGTGTCTTTCTCGCCGTCAGCCATCGGCTCGGCGAATCGATGGATGTCGACCATGTCGCGAGTCTCTGCTTCGCGCATTGGCCGGGCGGGGCGTGTCGATGGTACGACGAACTCCGGCGCGTCGCGCGGCACACGCACGCGCTCGGCAAATTCGTCGGCCTCGATGCCTATTTCCGCGACACGATGATGGCGACCCGCGTCGATCGATTCGAGGCGTCGCGCTACGCCATCGATACGCTCCGGCCGGTCGTGGCGCGGGGCGAAGCCGACCCGCTGTCCCGCGTGGCCGACTATTGGCGCAATGTCGCCGCGCGTCGCGCGGCCGAAACGATCGGAACGTGGATCGGTCTGCTCGCCGCAACCGAACTCGACGAGCCCGGCTCGGGCGGCCCGCTCCCCGAAACGGGCGATGACGAACGGCCCGCGGATTCCGGGACGCTCGAACGGGATCTGGCCGATCGATCCCGACGGCTCGTCGGCATGCTCGCGGCACCCGGTCCGCCAACCGGCGATTCGAACGCGGACGCCGGCGGCACGGTCCTCGTGAACCCGTTGTCGGCGTCCCGCCGCCTGTTCCTCGACGACCCCTCCGGACCGCGATCGGTCGAGGTGCCCGGGTTCGGGTTCGCGTTCGCGCCCAAGGCGCGACCGATTCCGTCCGCTCCCGTTTCCCGCCGCGCGAAATCGGCGCGGCCGATCGCGAACGAGGAGGACTGGACGCTGGCGAACGAGTTCTTCGAGGCGCGTATGCAGCGCGAAACGGGCGGGATCGTCGGTTTGCGCGCGTACCCCGCGCGATCCAACCTCCTGTCGCAACGGCTGGGGATCCGCTTGCCCGATCCCCGCCGCCCCGATTCCCGCAATGCCCAGGCCCAGGCGGAACGGGCCGACGAGCGGGCCGACGAACCGTACGCGCGGATGATCGCGAGGTCGGTCGAGATTGTGGAAAACGGCGCCGAACGCGGAGTGATCGAGTCGCGCGGCGTGCTGGTCGACCGGGACGGCGACAAGGCTGCCGGTTTTCGGCAGCGCGTTTCCGTGTGCCGAGGCGACCGCGTGATCCGCCTGGATCTGGAGATCGAGCCGTTCCGCGCGTACGGAGCCGACCCGTGGAGTTCCTACGCCGCGTGCCGGTTCGCGTGGGGAGACGATACGGCGGTCGTTTCGCGGAGTCTTCAGGAGACGCGCGTCCGCGCCGAACCTGGACGGTTCGAAGGGCCTCTGTTCGTGGAAATCGACAACGGCACGGTGCGGGTCGCCGTGTTGACGGGCGGACTGCCGTTCCATCGATGGATGGAAGGCCGGATGCTCGATTGCCTCCTCCAGGTGCGCGGCGAGTCGCGTCGCCGGTTCGCGTTGGGGATCGCGGTCGACTCGCCGCATCCGATCACCGAAGCCCTCGGAGCGATCATGCCGGACGGCGCGCTGACGGTCGAAACGCCGCGCACTCCCGCCGTTCCGTCGGGTTGGCTCTTTCAAATCGGCGCGAGGAACATCATCGCCACGGCGTGGCGGCCGTGGATCGAATCGAAGCGGGCCCGCGGATTCCGCGTCCGCCTGCTCGAAACGGCGGGCCGCGCGACCCGCGCGACGCTCGCCGCCTACCGGCCGATCGGCGCCGCGCGGCAGATCGACATCGAGGGATCGGTGCGGGGTGAATTCGCCGTCGAGCATGGCAACGCCGTGCTGCCGATCGGACCGAACGAATGGATCGAGGTCGAAGCGGAGTTCGCGACTTCGACAACGCGTAGTGCGGGCGCATAACCGATGATCGTGACCATCGATGGCCCGGCCGGAGCCGGCAAGTCGACCGTGGCGCTCGGCCTCGCCGAGCGGCTCGGATTCCGTTTCCTCGACACGGGAGCCATGTATCGCGCGGTGGCGCGCACCGCGCTCGCGCGACGATGGCCCATGGAGGACGCCGCCGAGCTGGCACGGCGGTCCGCCGCACTCGATATCCAAGTCGCCGACGATCGCGTTCTGGTCGACGGCGAAGACGTCACGGACGGACTGCGCGAGCCGTTGGTCGCGTCGAACATCCACTTCGTCGCCGACAATCCGGCGATCCGCGAACAACTCGTCCGCCTGCAGCGCGCCCGGTCCGAGCTTGGCGATCTGGTCACCGAAGGCCGGGATCAGGGCACCGTCGCGTTCCCGGACGCCGAATGCAAGATCTTCCTGACGGCCTCGGCCGAGGAACGCGCGAAGCGCCGTCACGACGAGCTGAGGCTGCGCGATGTCGACATCGATTACGAGACGGTGCTCGAGGACCAGCGCGAGCGCGACCGGCGCGATGCCGAGCGGCCCGTCGGGCCGTTGGTTCAGGCCGAGGACGCGATCGTGGTCGTCACCGACGGGCTGACGCGCGACGAGGTGATCGAACACCTCGAACGGCTCGTGCGAAACGCGGCCGAGCGGATCCGACGAGGACCGGCCCAACCGTCCGCGTCCGGTGGGGAGCGCCGAGGCCCGTTGCGCGGCCCGGGCGGCGAGTCGATCGGCGGCGGGTTGGAGGATGAGATTCCATGAGTCGGGTTCGGCGAATCACGCTCGTCCAACGGATCGGCTACGAGTCGCTCCGCCCCTTTGCCCGCCTGCTTTCCGCCATCCTGTTCCGGATCGACGTGTTTGGTCGTCACCACATTCCCAAGGACGGCGGTGTGCTCGTCTGCGCCAACCACCAAAGCCTCATCGACCCGGTCCTCGTCGGCCTTTGCTGCAACCGGCGGCTGAACTACCTGGCTCGTCGCACACTGTTCGACCATCGCGCGCTCGGCGCGCTCATCCACTTCCTCGACACGATTCCCCTCGATCGCGACGGACTCGGCGTCGAGGGACTCAAGGAGACGATCCGCCGTCTCAAGGCACGCGAGATGGTCCTCATCTTTCCGGAGGGGACGCGATCGCGGGACGGTGAGTTGCGGACGCTCAAACCGGGTCTGTGCGCGGTCGCGAAACGGGCCGGCGCGGCGCTGCTGCCCGTGGGCATTGACGGAGCGCATCGGGCATGGCCGATAGGCGCCCGGTTCCCTCGGCCCGCGCGCATCGCGATCGACTTCGGCGCCCCGATCCGCGCCGAGGACGCCGTGGAGCCATCCGCCGAGAACCTGCTCGCCGAGCTCGAATCGCGGATGCGCGCTTGCCACGCGCGGGCGCGGGCGGCCATTTCGCGATCGGGCTGAAGATCGAGGCCCGCGTAGCGCGCACGTCTCCGATCGGACGGCCCGTTTTCATCCCGTCTTCACCGGGTCTTCATCGTCGGCGGAGGCTCGCAGGTGCATGGGCTTGCGCGCTATCTGTCGCGGGCCGATCGGGACGGCACGGTACACGCACTTGATTTCGACATCAGTCCTCGTCGCGGTCGACCTTGCGGATCGCCTGGAGGAACTGGTCGATCGAGGCGAAGCGGTTCTTGGGGTCGGGCTCGATGCACTTCATGATGGCCCGCGCGACGGTCGCGTTGAGCTTCGGGTAGTATTCGTGGATGTCGCGCGGCGCGTGCGTGTCGTGGGCGAGCGCGGCGAGTCCGCTGGTTTCGCCGATCGGCCAGGGGAGTTCGAACGCGCAGACCTGGTACGCTGTGACGCCGAACGAAAACGTGTCGACGCGCTGATCGGTCCACCGACGCCGGACGATCTCGGGCGCCATGTAGAGCGGCGTGCCCGTCCGGTTCCCCGGCTGCATGAACTCCTTCCGCGCCGGCAACGTCAACCCGAAGTCGATCAGCTTGAGCGCCGTAGCCTCCCTCGTCGTGCAAATGAAATTGCGCGGGCACACGTCGCGGTGGATGAACCCCGTCTTATGCACCGCGTCGATCGCCTCGGCCATCTGCCGGATCAGGATGACCCGTTTTCCTTGGAGGATCGGGTCGCGGTTGTAGACGAGCGTCTGCATGCCCGCCCCTTCCAGGAACTCCATCAGCAGGTAGCTCTGGCCCTCGGTCGTCGTGCCGTATTCGTACGTCTCGACGATCCGCGGGTGCTTGAACCGCATGGCGATCTCGCCCTCGGACGGTTTTTTCAGCCCTTTGAACCGGGACTCGAAGAAGTCGACCTTTTCGGGATCGGCCAGTTTCAGGCCGGCGACGCGCCCGGTTTGCTTGTCTCGAACCATGTAGAACTGGGACATCGTGCCGGACACGGCCGATCGGAGGATTTCGAAGCGCGCCGCGACGTCGAGCCGCTCCGACTTGAACATCGTCCGGAACTTGTCGAGAAGACCCATGCGTATGGCTTGCCGTACGGAATCTCGTTGGTCGCGGGCCGGAACGGGCGTGCCGGACGGTGCGCGAATGGGGCGGGGTTTCCGCTATTTCCCGCAGTAGTCGATGATCCGCGCGATTTCGCTCTTGAGCTTGTCGCGAGGCACGATCCGGTCAATGTAACCATGTTCGAGCAGGAATTCACTCGTTTGGAAGCCTTTGGGCAATTCGATCCGGATCGTCGCCTTGATCGTCCGGGGGCCGGCGAACCCGATCAACGCGCGGGGTTCGGCGAACACGACGTCGCCGAGCGCCGCGAAACTGGCGGCGACGCCGCCCATCGTCGGATTGGTGAGAACGGAAATGAACAGACCGCCCGCCCGATCGAACCGCGCGAGGGCGGCCGAGACCTTGGCCATCTGCATGAGCGAGAGGATTCCCTCGTGCATCCGCGCGCCGCCTCCCGAGCCGCTGACGATGATGAGCGGCAGGTGTTCGGCGGTCGCCCGCTCGGCCAACCGCGTCAACCGCTCACCCACCACCGACCCCATGCTGCCCATGATGAAGGCCGAGTCGGTGACGCCGAACGCGACGCGCCGAGCTCGGATCATGCCGTCGCCGGTCAGCGCCGCGTCGCGCAGGCCCGTCCGTTTCTGCTCCGATTTCAATCGCTCCGCGTACCGCTTCTTGTCCTCGAATTCCAGCGGATCGGACGGGCTCAGATTCGCGTCCCATTCCTCGAACGTGCCGTCGTCGAGCAGTTGGCGGACGCGATCGCGGGCCGACAGATAGAAATGGCAATCGCAATGCGGGCAGACGTTGAAGCGCCGTTCGGCCTCTTTCCGGAAGACCGCCTCCTCGCAGTCGGGGCACCGAAACCAAAGGCCCTCGGGAACGCCTCGTTTCTGGCGCCGGGTCGGCGGTCCTTCTCCGGTACGTTTGTCCATCCTCCGATCCTCATACGGCTTCGGCCGTCCGCAGGTCAATCCACTCCCACCGGCCGCATTGCTCGTCCGCCTTCAAGAAGTCGCTTGACGGGTCCCGCCCCAACAGAGAACGGATCACCGTCGCGATCGGTTCGGAAACGACGAGCGCGACCACTCCGTCCCGATGGCGGCGCCGGACGCGCTGGAGGGCTCGCGAGACACGCTCCCGCGCGTGCGTCCAGGTCTCGCCCTCGGGCGGACATACGGCCTGCGGCGACTCCTGCCAGAGGCGGAAGACGCGCGGCTGCTGGCGTTTGACGTCGTCGATCAACTTGCCGTGCCAAAGGCCGTAGTCCAGGTTGCGGAGCGTTTCGAGGGCCGTGAT
Organism: Planctomycetota bacterium; assembly: GCA_016872725.1. Lineage (GTDB taxonomy): Bacteria > Planctomycetota > Planctomycetia > Pirellulales > Pirellulaceae > VGZC01. Next base: position 12,058 of record VGZC01000039.1, on the reverse strand, counting down.
GCGGATGCGCCGGTCCCTCGCGAGCAGGCCGGCCGTTTCCTGGCTGGAACTGCACGGTGCCGCGTAAACGTGGTCGATCGGTTCCTCCGCCAGTTCGCGGGCGGCTCGCTCCGCCTGGTTCCAGCCTTCCTCGCTCAACGGCAGATCCAGATTACCCTGGATACGCCGCTGCATGTCAAACTCGGTCGCCCCGGGTCGGACCAATAGGACTCTTAACATATCGTTTCGTGTTCTCCCAATACCCGATCGTCCGGCCGGCACGCGCCGGGCCGGTCCGCGGCCTTCGAGCGATTCCGTTCGGGTCCCGATCCCGGCGAGGCGGCTGCCGCCAGCGCGCGGAGACCGGACACGGCCGCCGTGTAGTCGTCCGTTCGAAAGATGGCCGAACCGGCCACCAGAAGGTCGGCGCCCGCGAGGGCGCAGTCCCCTATCGTCTCCGTATTCACCCCGCCATCGACTTCCAGCAATACCCGATCCCCGACTCGATTCCGCGCCGCGCGCAGTTTTTCCAGGGCGACCGGCTGGAACGACTGGCCCCCGAACCCCGCCTGAACGCCCATGATCAAGACCAGGTCGCACAGATCCCGGCAGGCGTCGAGCGTATCGAGTGGAGTCGCCGGATTCAACGCGATGCCGGCGCCGACGCCCAGCGCGGCGATGCCCTCGAGCGCCGCGCGAGGCCGTTCCACCGCCTCGACATGGACGGTGATCAAGTCCGCACCCGCGTCGACCATCGCGCGGACGTGCCGCATCGGCTCGACGATCATCAGGTGCACATCCAAAGGCAGCTTCGTCCGCCTTCGAACGGCCTCGACGATCGTCATCCCGTACGTGAAATTCGGGACGAACACCCCGTCCATCACGTCCAGATGCAATCCCGCGACGCCCGCGTCCTCGAGCCTCCCGAGCTCCCGCTCGAGATTCCCGAAATCGCAAAGCAAGAGCGACGGCAAAACGGCCGGTGCCGCCTTCCTGAACCGGATGAGTTGGTCGCGACCGGACATGGCGCTTTCACGGGACCGACCGCCCATCGAGCGACTCCACGAGTCGTCGACCGGTCGGTCGTGGACACCCGGCGGCCGTTCCCGGCCCGCCGTTGAAAGTCCATTCTAGTCGTCGGGCGACAGGCCGTCATCGTCAGATCCCCAATAAGGATGGATCGCGCGGAATCACTCGCGGGTGGCCCATTCCGCGTGGAGCGCATGGCGGTGGACGGGTCCGCCGCGTCCCCGTCGTTGTCGTCATAACATGCTTGAGGAAATCGGGTTACGTCGAAATCACCAGTCGCTCGGCCGATCGAGATCCTGACCTTGAGGCAGTTCGTCGATGCGCGACAGGCCGTACAGGGCCAAGAACCGGTCGGTCGTGACAAATCGATTGCGACGCCGGCCGTCCTCGACCACCCGATCGATCCGCAACAGTTCCCTCCGCACGAGCTGATTCAGAACGCCTCCGCTCGGACGGCCCCGAACCTCGTCGACCTGTTCGCGTGTCATCGGTTGGTTGTAGGCGACGATCGCCAGCACATCGATGGCGGTTTGCGAGAGGCGCGCGGCGTGGGTACGGCCGAGCACTCGGTCGCGCAGTCGCGCGAATTCGGGTCGGAGTTCGAGTCGGTAACCCGAGCCGATCGAGACGATCTGGTAGGGGCATTTCTCGTCGGCGAACTGCGCGTTGAGTTCCTCGACGAGTCCGGGGATTTCGGAAGGCCGAACGCCCCGCATCAGCGCGGCGACGTCGCGGCATTCGAGCGGTTCGTTCTTCGGGTGACCGACGAAGAGCATGGCTTCGAGGATGCTGCGCGGGGTCAGATCGCACGAGGCGTCGGCGGCGAGCGAATCGGCGTCCCTCGGCAAGTCGATCGCGTCGCGTTCCGCTTCCTCGTCCGAAGCGTCGCCCCGCGATTCCGGCGGACCCTCCGTCCCGCGCCGAGCGTCATCGTCCTCCGGTCGCGGTCCCGGACCTTCGACGATCGCCGGCCGTTCGTACGGATCCTGCCCGGCTCCGACCCATGCCGCGTACGCCCGGCCCAGATCGTCGAGCGAGAGGCCGTGGTCATCGGGCGGGGCATCGAACCGCTGCAAGTCGAGTCCGTCCGCGCCGGTGGGCGGGGGTTGCCGCGAGGCATCTCGTGGGGACCGTCCCATGGCGGACTCCTGGGAATCGCCAAGCCGCGACGCGCGGGAACGGCGGGCCGATCAATGGCGTCGTCGAGCGACTTCGCCTTTCATGAAAGCGAGGCCGTCGCGGGCGAGCTGTTCCTCGCTCTCGAACATGCGCCGCCAGATCTTGGTCGCGGCGGCGAGCTCGGGGAGCGCCAGTCCGAAGGCCTCGATCATGAGCCAGCCGTCGTAGGCGATTTCCTTCAACGTATCGAACGTCTGATCCCAGCGCACGTCGCCCTTGCCCGGCGTGCTCCGGTCGTTTTCGGAGATATGCACATGGGTGAGCACGTCGGAGCAGGCGCGGATCGCGTCGGGAACGCTCTTTTCCTCGATGTTCGAGTGGAACGTGTCGTACATGACGCGGCACCTGGGATGGTTGACTTCCCGAGCGAAGCGTGCGGAATCGGCGTGCGTGTTGAGCAGGTAGCATTCGAACCGGTTCAGGCATTCGACACCCAGCGTCACGCCGACGTGCCCCGCGTGGTCGGCGACCTCGCGCATGCTGTCGACGCCCCAACTCCATTCGTCCCGCGTCGGTCCCTTGCCGGAGAAGAGGCCGAGCGCGGAATGGTAGGGGCCGACCAGGGTCGTCGCGCCGGCGGCGCGGCAGCAATCGAGCGCGCGGCGGGTCGCCGCGACCCCGGCCGCGCGGACTTTCGGATCGCAACTGATCGGATTGTCGGCCTCGCCGCGCACCGTCACCGCCGTGCGTTCCAAGCCCAGGTCATCGAGCCTGCGCCCCCACGCCGCGTAATCGAGGTCCAAGTTGAAGATGGGAAGTTCGATTCCGTCGTATCCCATCTTCTTCAACGATTCGAGAACGGGAAGGAGTTCGTCATGCAGCTCACCCGTCCAGAGCAGAAGGTTCATTCCGAATTTCATCGCGGGGTCTCCGGGGATAATGCGACGCGGCTCGATGCCGAGCAGGCGCGGTTCGCGTTTCGAACGACTCCGAGCGTCTCTTGTTTGAACGGCGTGTCACGCCCCCACGCGCGTCCACGCGCCGGTGCGGGCGCTCGCGAGCACGGCATCGCAAACGCGCTGGGTTTCGAGCGCGTCGCGGAATGTCGGTCCGGCGGGCGTCCCGGTCGAAAGCGAGTCCAGGAAATCGGCGACCTGATGCACGAAGCTTTGCTCGTATCCGATCTGCAGCCCGGGCACCCACCAGTTCTTCATATAGGGCATGTCGCCGTCGGTCACATGGACCGATCGCCAGCCGCGCGTTCGCGACGCGTCCCGATGATCGAAATAGCTCAGCCGGTGCAGGTCGTGCAGGTCCCACGCGATCGACGCATGTTCGCCGTTGATCTCGAACGTGTAGAGCGCCTTGTGGCCGCGCGCGTACCGCGTCGATTCGAAGACGGCGAGCGATCCGTTGGAGAACCGGGCGAGGAACGCGCACGCGTCGTCGATTCCGACCTTCTCGACGCGGCCCGTCAAATTGTGCATCCGCTCCTTCACGAACGTCTCGGTCATCGCCGTGACGCCGTCGACCGGGCCGTTGAGCCAGATGGCCGTATCGATACAGTGCGCGAGGAGGTCGCCCGTGACGCCGCTCCCGGCGGCGGCGGCGTCGAGCCGCCAGAGGGCGGCGCCGCCCTGGGGCAGGTCCGACGAGATGGTCCAATCCTGGAGGAATACCGCCCGGTAGTGGAAGATCCGGCCAAGCCGCCCCTCGTCGATCAGTTGCTTCGCGAGCGACACGGCGGGCACACGGCGGTAGTTGTACCAGACGATGTTCGGCACGCCCGCCTTCTCGACCGCCGCACACATCCGTTCGCCTTCCTCGGCGTTCATGGCGAGCGGTTTCTCGCAGAGAATCATCTTGCCGTTCCGAGCCGCCTCGATGGCGATCTCGCAGTGCAAATTGTTGGGCGTGCAGATGTCGACCGCATCGATGTCCGGGCGGGCCACGAGTTTCCGCCAGTCGGTCTCGATCGATTCGTATCCCCACGTCGAGGCGAACGCCTTCGCCTTTTCCGCATCCCGCGCGGCGACCGCCTTGAGGACCGGCCGATACTCGGACGGGAAGAAATGGGGCGCCTGGCAATATCCGTTCGAATGGGCCCGGCCCATGAATCCGTAGCCGATCATGCCGATGTTCAGCCGTTTCGCCATCGATCAATTCCTCTCGGTCGCGTCGTCTTGGTCGCGGAAGAACGCAGTGGGTCGATCGCGGCCCGGCGCTATGCGTCCCAACCGTGGGCGTCGCGGACCGAGACCATGGCCGCGAGGATGTCGTTCCACGTCTGGGGCTTGAGCATGGTTTCGTTGGGGAACATGCAGCCGTCCCAGCAGATGTGCCGGATGCGCCGCGTCAGGCGGCCCGTGTCGTCGCGCAGCCAGAAACCCGCGTGATGCGCGATCGACAGTTTTCCGTTCGGATCGTTTGGCAGGCAATGCCGGCCCGTCTTGTCGTGCGATCCGGAGCCCTTGACCGTCGCGTCGTTTTGCGCCACGTGGAAGTCGACCGTCCACGGTCTCAAGGCGCCGGTCAGTTTCTTGAGCGCGACATCGAGTTCCCTCGGATCGGACCAGTCCCAATGCGCGGGCAGAATGCTGTCCTCGGGCGCATTGTATCCCATCAGATAGAGCAGCGTGTGCGCCATGTCCGCCTGGAAACCCAGCCGGTCCGGACGGCCCACGAGTTCGAGCAGGCGGACCATCTGGCGCCAACTGTGCATGCCGCCCCAGCAGATCTCCCCTTCCGCCGCGAGCACCTCGCCGTGCTCCTCCGCGATATCGCATGCCCGAAGGAACGTGTCGGCGATCCGCCGCGAATGGGCGTCCGAGTCCCCTTCGCGCCACTGACTCGGTGAACACGCCGAGTCGATGCGGACGACTCCGTACGTGCGGATGCCGATCTGGCGCAGCTTGCGGGCGATCGAACACCCCTTCCTCACCTGGCCCAGGAATCGGTCCCGTTCCCCGTCGTCGCCCATCGCCGATCCGCCTCCGGTCGGCGGCCAGACGGGAGCGACCACCGAGCCGATCACGAGACCGCGCGAACGAACGCGTTCGGCGAGTTCCTCGAGTTGGGCGTCGGTCGAGTCGATATCGACGTGCGGCGCGAAGAGGAACAGGTCGACGCCGTCGAACGTCACGCCGTCGACGTCGGCGGCCGCGGTCAGGTCGAGCATCGTATCGAGGCTGATCGCCGGTTCCGAATCGGGACCCTTTCCTACAACGCCGGGCCATGCCGCGTTGTGCAGTTTCGGAAACTCATGCGGATGACTCATCGGTCTCCCCTTGCCTGCTTGCGTTCCTTACCTAGCTCTTACCTGGCTCTTACCTGGCTCTTACCTGGCTCTTACCCGGCTCTTACCCGGCTCCGCTCCACGCGCGTCCGCGCCGAATCCAAACGGTTGCGATCACCGCGCGTCGCCCACGCACGGAAGGTCCGCGTGCGCGTCGGGCCCGAAATACCGCAGGCTGACGAGCGGTTCCGAGCCGGTATTCTCGATTTCCACGCCGCGGTTCGCCGCCTCGTGCGAGATGAACACTTCATCCTCGGTCGTCTCGCCGAACCGGATCATCGCGGGCGTCTGGAGGGCGAGCGGGCCGATGCGGCCTTTCCCCTGCACGGTGATCCAGCCGCTCGCCGCCGGATCGCGCAGCACGCACTTGGACCCCGGTTCCACCGTCAGTTCCTTCGCGCTGAACAACTGCTTGCCGTCGATCCGCCCGTAGACGATCCATCTGTCGGTGTATCCCGGTCCCGAGCGCCCGGCATCGACGATCGGTTCGAGATAGTTGTGCTGCTTGAAGTGCGTATCGACGTTCTTCTCCCAGTCGAGCTGATCGATGATGTAATCGAGATCCTGGTGCTTGTCGGGCGGCACGTCCTTGACGAGCAGCGACCACGGCACGTAACGACCCTCGACGATCGACTGGAACATGCCGAACACGTCGCTTCCCCATTGCGGCTCGTAGGTGCAGAGCGAACCGGGAGCGTGGAGCACGCCGGGCGGGATGAGCCATCCCGTCCCGCGCCGGAGCCGGTACGCCCTCGAAAGGTCCAGGATTCCGTTGTCGCCCTGATTCCAGTTTTCGAGACAACGGCGGATCTGATCCTTGGTCGTGCCGGGCTCGAGGCCCATGAACGTGTAGCAGAAATTGTTGTCGACGTTGTTGTACTGGGGCGGGAAATAGTAGCTCTCGGGCTTGCCCTCCTGCCCCGTCAACTTCGCATGTTCGAACTTCTGGTGCATGTGGTGGGGGATCGGCCCCATGTTGTCGAAGAACTTGGAATAGACGGGCCATCGCGAATAGGCGGAGAACATGGGTGCGCCGACGAGCGCCGCGCCGTGCTCGGCGACCGCGTCGCGCAGCAGGAACTGCCGGCCCTCGAACAAGACGAAGCTCAGCCCCTCATGCCAGACGCGGCCCTCGTTCGCCGCCTCGGTCGTGCTCGCGAACCACCGCTCATCGATGCCCCCCCGATTCGCTCCGTACGCGTAAAGATCCGACGGATGCAGTTTAATCCGGCGTCCCGGGTGCAGGAAGCTCCGTGGCACCCAGGTCGGCGCGAGTCGGAGGAGTCCCTGTCCGGCCTCGATCGCCCGTTCGAGTATCGGGCGGACATTGTCACGCGGGACGACGTTCGACGCGATCATGGGTTCCTCGAAAATCCGATGGCTGCGAGTAGGCTTGGAGTCGGCGGCGAGTACGCATGAACTCCGCGGCGGAACGGTTGTTGTATTCGCTTTCCGGGTGGCTCGCAAGTCGCGGGAGGTCCCTCGCGCCGCGCGGCGCGCGTCACTCGGATCGACCGGACGATTCCGATTCGCAATAGGTCGGCTCGGGCCGATCGAGGATGCGCGGTTCCCCGCTCCGAAGGGCCTCCACCGCCCGCTCCGCGGCCGCGACCGACGCCGAGTCCGCGTGGTATTCGAAACCGAGATGGAAGTCGGCCCGCGCGCGTCCGGCGAGCCTCACGACGCGGCCCCGCCGGCCCTCGAAGGAACGCGAGTTCGGATAATTCGTGCCGGGTTCGATTCCCGTGACGTATCCGTCGACGACAGCCGTCGTGTTCTTCCAGATCGTGAAACAGGGGAGCTCGCGCACGTTGAAGAACAGGCTGACGCCCTCGGTCGCGCGCGCGTTCTTGAGCAGCGTGCGGGTCCCGCCGGCGGCGTCTCCAGCCAACTCGAGGAAAAAGACCTGCTCGGGGAAGGCGGCCTGTTCTCCAAGATAACGGTCCCACGACCGGACGGCGTCCGCGGCGCCGTCCGTCCGCGGCACCACGACGCGCGCCGGCGCGACGATCCGCGATCCGGCGTCGAGCAGCGGCACGCCGAAATTGACGTGGTACAGGAGCTGCGCTTCGGCGGGGCTCGCCGACAGATTCTCGATCCCGTCGACGATTCGGAACCCCGTTTCACCCGGTCGAAATCGGATTTCCGAATGGAGGCGGAGTTTCGTGAAGTGGAATCGGCACTCGTCGACCCGGCCCGCGATCACCGTCTCACCCGTCGCGCCGTCGATGGTCACGTCGACGCGCTGAGCGGGCTTGTTCGCGATGCGGCCGTGCAGGGGGAACTTGAGCCGGCCGTCGTCGTCGAATTCGGGCGAGCCATTGCTTTCCAGACCGCATCGCACGAGCAGTTCATCGAAACCGTCGAGCCAACCGAGGCCGCTCGGTTCGGCGAGGGGCACGAAACACGGATGCACGGGCCCGGCCACCGGCGACTTCCAGCCGATCTCCCGGTCGCCGTGCCACGCCTTCCGGACGCCCATGCCCCGCGTCGGAATCAGGGTGAACCGGAACGCGCCGTTTTGGACAAGCAGCTCGTCGACGGCCTCATTCAGCCCGCCACGGAGCCTTCGCTTTTCGATGCGGATTCCGGACGCGGCGGGGCCCGCCTCGCGCCCGTCGACGACGCATTCATCCACAAAGACGCGCGCCGCCGCATCGACCAATGTCCACGACTTCACGTTCATGGCCCCTCCCCCGAAACACGCCCGCGGAAAGGCGCGGGCTTGGGAGGCCTATTTTACGCTCCAACCGCGCACATGGTAGATCGCGTACTGTTTCCCATCGGGATATTTGAGCTCCTTGATTTCAAAGAGCCCCTCGACGGCCACGGGGCGGGTCGTGAAGTCGGCGAACGTTCCTTTTTCCATCTCGACCACCATGCAATCGAAGAGCGCCGCGCCGGGCCCGAAACAGCATTGCATGTTGTCGCGCACCAGCACGAAGCTCTTGATGCCCTTCTGCTGGAAAACCGACGCGGGAAGAATCCAGCCTCGCACGCGGACCGATTTCTTGTTGAGCCGCTTGACGCGATCGGTGAGCTTGGAGTCGACGAACGGCTCGTCCTTTTGCAGATCGAGCTTGACGTCATCGAACGTGATTTCCTCGACCTTGCCTCCCCGACCGCCGCTCTGCGCGTCGGCCAATGGGACACGCCCGGGCGGCATGCCACCCAGGGCGATGGCCATGCCGAGCAGGCCCGCCGCGCAGGATCTCGGGGAACCCGACCCCTTCCGCGGTTCGCGCGTTCCGTCCGCCATCATCGATTTTGTCTCGTCGCTCGCGCCGTTCGCCCGCCGATAGGTCGGCCTAGCGCACCGCGTCCGCCGCCATCTGATAGAAGACTCCCGTAAGACCATCCACTCTTTTCAGGGCCGTGTCAACCTTCAGCGTCCCGGCGAGCCGCAACTTGCGGCGCGTGTAGAAGACGCGTTGCCGCTCGTTGGTCGTCACTTCGATCATGTCGGTCAGTTTCGGCTGGCCGCCAAAACAGCATGTCCCCATGTCCGGGACGAGCACGAATTGGCGGACGGCGCCGAGTCCGTCGACGCTGGGGTGGATGTATCCCTTGATGAACACCTTCTTGCCGTTGAGATCGACGGCCGCTTGCGGAATCAGCTCGGCGGGCCGCCGCGCGTCCGGTTGGAGCACCTGGAACGAAATCCGCGCGTAGCCGTTCGGAACCTCGGTCGCGTAGGTGATCGCGTGCCACGCGGCGCCGACGGCGAAGATCCCGCCGCATACGACCGATCCGGCCATTCCGGCCCACCATCCGCTGATCTCGCGAGGATACCGGGCGATGGTTCGCAGGGCCAGGACGCCGACGAGCCCCCCGGCGACCGGAAAGACGCCCATCGTGGGAAAGACAAGGAAGAGGGGCGAGAGGGCGGCAAGGATGACCGCCGCGATCGCCCCACGACTCATCGCCCGATACTCGGCGAACGCATCCACGTCCTCCACCGTCCGTGCCAATGTCGTCCGGTCGGCTGTCGTCCGGTCGGCTGTCGTCCGGTCGGCTGTCGTCCGGTCGGAATCAACCGCGTGGGTCCCCTGCATCGACATCGAGTCCACCTCGCTTTCCCCCCTATGGGCGACCGATTCCGGCCGCGCGTGCCGGGGCACCGCGCGCCGCGCGCCGCCCATTACCCATCGGAACGGGCCTTTCCGCCATTACGATTCGGATGGGGCGGGAGTTCAAGAGGGAGCGAGGCGTTGGGTCGCGGGATCCGGGGCATCGATCAGTCGAGGAATCCGACGAGTTCCTGGCTCCGGCTGGGTTGCTGGAGTTTCCGAACGGCCTTGGCCTCGATCTGGCGGATCCGTTCGCGCGTGACCTTGAAGATATGGCCGACTTCCTCGAGCGTGTAGCTGTAGCCGTCGCCGAGTCCATACCGCAGCTTGATGATCTCGCGCTCCCGGTAACTCAGCGTCTTCAGGACCTTGTTGATGCGGCTTCGGAGCATCTCCTGCGACGCGCCGGTCGCCGGACTTTCGGCCGCGCCGTCGGGGAGCAGGTCGCCGAAGTGGCTGTCCTCGCTGTTGCCGACCGGCCGATCCAGACTGATCGGATAGCGGCTCATCGCCAGGACGCGACGCGCCTCGTCGACGCTCGTCTTGGCTCGGCGCGCGGTCTCTTCCAAAGTCGGCTCGCGGCCCAATTCCTGAAGAAGCTGGCGGGACACGTTCCGGACCCGCGACATCGTCTCGACCATGTGCACGGGGATTCGGATCGTGCGGCTCTGGTCGGCCACCGCGCGCGTGATCGCCTGCCGGATCCACCACGTCGCGTACGTGCAGAACTTGAAGCCTCGACGGTACTCGAACTTGTCCACCGCCCGCATCAGGCCCGCATTACCTTCCTGGATCAGGTCGAGGAAACTGAGGCCGCGGTTGCGGTATTTCTTGGCGATTGAAACAACGAGTCGGAGGTTGCCCTCGGAGAGCTCGCGTTTGGCCCGCTGATATTCCGAATAGACCGTTTTCAGGACGGCGACTCGGCTCCGCAGGCTGCTCGGCGTTTCCTGGGTCGCGATCAGGATCATCCGGTATTCGTTGATCCACGTCTTGCGTTCGGCCGCGGCGCCCCGATTGCGTTTGTGGGCTTCGATCAGTGATCGAAGTTCATCGAGCCGCCGGCTGAATTCCTCGAGCGTCCGGATCATCGCCTCGATGCGCTGGGTGCGCAGGCCGAGTTCCTCGACGAGCCGGACGGCGCGGCGGCGGCGGCGCGAGAGCCGCTGCCAGGCGATCCGCCGATTCGTCGACTTTTCCTTCTTGTTCAGTGCGATCAGGTAGTCCCGGCGGTTCCGTTTCAGGAGCACTTCGAGCGTCACGAGGTTATGCGGCAGGCGGCCTTGGATCTGGTCCTTTTCGAGCCGATCGGTGACCGAGACCTGCACCGTGCGATCGAACGGAAGCTCGCCGCAGTGCACGCGTTTCAGGACCTTGAACGCCGCCTGGATCACGAAGTCGCATTCGAGCAGTTTCGAGCGGAACCGGCGGCGGGTATCCTCGATCTTTTTGGCGAGCCGGATTTCCTCCTGCCGCGTGAGCAGGGGGATTTCGCCCATTTGCGTCAAGTACATGCGCACGGGATCGTCCGACCACGACTCGCCTTCGCCGGTGAGCGCGAGCGACTCCTCGTCCTCCGCCGCGCCGACGACCGTTTCGAGTTCGGTATCGACGGGATCCTCGGCGTCGTTGTCGCCGTCGTCGAGTTCCGAATCGTCGCCGTCCTCGACCTCGATCTTGGCGAACGTGCCTTCTTCATCCTCGGTCGCCGTCGTGTCGTCTTCGAATTCATCAAGCAGTGCGTCGTACAACTCAGTACTCCTACACCTAGTTACCGGACTCGGCGCCGAGCGCCGGGTCCTCCCCAATTCGGACCCGCGGAGTCGTCCACGCGGGATCCGGCAACGTGAGAACCAGCAAGTCTACCACCGTTCGGACGCCGCGCCGTTCGTCTCCGCCATTTGGAAAAAGATTCCAGCGGCGTAATTTACGGATGCCGTTACGGTTTCCTCAACGCGTTCCGTTCGACGGAAAATCCCCGATGCCGGCGGCGCGAACCGACGTCGTTCCCTTTTCGGAATCGACACAGGAGGTCGTACGAGGTTCCGGGATCCGTCGGGACTGCCGCACGCGTATCGCGTGTGCTCGAGGGCCGGACCGGTCATCGGCGATCGGGGCGCCGCGATCCGAGCGTAACTCGCTGATTGGCAGTCTGGCGTGTCTCTCAACGCAACCGCGCGCGACAGAGCCGAAAGTCGGCCCCGTCCGCGTCATGCGGCTGCGCTCAGCAAAAACCCCTGTGTTACCGCGACCCTATCCTGAATCGCGTGTGCCTACATTGTAACCAAGGGCATCGCTCGGTCCAGCCTGACCTTTTCAAGAAAAAAAATTTGCGGGTCGCTCGGGCCTCGGCGAGCGGCGGGCGGCCATGTCGAGGTCGCCGGCCCGCTCCCGCCGGCTCGCCGCTTGTCGCGTCCGACCGAGCCGGTTAGCATACTCGGGCGCGTCCGGCGCCACGGTTCGGGCACCGCGTGGTCGGGCCTTGCGCGGACGTCGCGGTGGGCGCGCGGGGAACCGGGGGACTGTCATGTCGGGCATTTCGTGCGTGGATTTGGAGGGGCGTGTC
>VGZC01000038.1 GCA_016872725.1 Planctomycetota bacterium | reverse complement strand
GGAACGCCCGGCACGCTCGGGCGAGCGTTGCCGCGACTGTGGATACGCCCGATTGGGGATGGAATTCGCCATGGGACACCCATTTTCAAATCGCCGAGGAGATGGGTGTCCTGTTTCATGCTGAGGAAATGGGTGTCCTGTTTCATCTGTTATGGGAGGAAATGGGTGTCCTGTTTCATGCTTATGCTTCATGCTTGAGGAAATGGCTGTCCTGTTTCATGCTCCTGTTTCATGCTCTGTTTCATGCCTTTTTCATGCTGGAACGGGCTGTTTGAAAGAAGGAAGCTGACTCTTCTCCTTTCCAAGTAGTGGGTCACTCTTGCTGAGGAGACACGGGTCAATTCAGCTGAGCGGTATAGGCCAGGACGTGCGTTCAAAGCGTGCTTGCCCAAGTCTGGGAAAACGGCGACAATCGCCGCGTTCGGACCTTACCTGGCAGTGAGGGATACGCATGGGTCGGATCGCGTTGTTTCCCTTTGCATGGATCGCGTGGGGCGCATTCACGCTTCCGTTCGCTTCGGAGGCGCACGGCGGAGGGCGTATTGACGAGGGCGTCGGCACGGCGGCGGACACCGTAGTCGTCTGCGCGCCGGCTCTGCGCAAAGCGTTGGAACCATGGCTCGCGTTGCGAACCGCGCAGGGCCATCGATTGTCGATGCTCGACGCGACTCTGCCGCCTCAGAAACTGCGGGATTCTATCCGCGAACGCGCCCGTGGAGGAACGCTTCGGCATCTCGTGCTTGTCGGCGACGCGCCCGAGCTGGGTCGAGCACTTCTCAAATCCCACGAAGTTCCGTCGCTCTATCAGGCGCCGCGCGTGATCTCACGGTGGGGCCCTGATCGGGAAATCGTCACCGATAACCCGTTCGCGGACATCGACGACGACGGCATTCCGGACTTGGCGATAGGGCGGATTCCCGCGAGTCAGCCGGATGAATTGTCGACGATCGTGAACAAGATTCTCGCATTCGAGCATGCGTCCCTCCGCGGTTCGTGGCGCCAACGAATCCACTTCATAGCGGGCGTCGGCGGTTTCGGCGGCATGGCCGACTCGGCAATCGAAATGACCACTCGCAAGTTCCTCACCGACCTGATCCCCGCACCTTATTCCACGACGATGACCTACGGGAGTTGGCGCAGTCCGTTCTGCCCCGATCCTCGCCGATTCCAAGATGTCGCGATTCGTCGCTTGAACGAGGGCTGCCTATTCTGGGTCTACTTGGGACACGGACAGCGAACAGGGCTCGACCGGGTCCACGTACCCGGCGGCTCCTTCCCGATCTTTGACGCAACCGATGCGAAACGCCTTCAGTGCAAGGATGGCCACCCCATCGCGCTCATGCTCGCGTGCTACACGGGCGCGTTTGACTCGTCGAGGGAGTGTCTCGCGGAGACCATGTTGGCCGAATCGGGCGGACCCGTGACGACAATCTGCGGCTCCCGCATGACGATGCCCTATGCGATGGCCGTATTCGGCAACAGCATGCTCCACGAGTACTTCATCGAACGACGCGAGACGATCGGTGAATTGGTGCTTCACGCGAAGCGGTCCAGCATGCAGGACGCGTTCGCCGAACACGACCCGCGCCGTCCGGTTCGTGCGGCCCTCGACGCCATGGCATCGCTCATCATGCCGGGTACGAATCCGGAATTGCTGCGGGACGAGCGGCTCGAACACGCGGCCCTATTCCATATCCTCGGCGATCCTCTGCTGCGTTTTCGCTACCCACAGGCGTTGGAAGTCGATTCCCCCGATGCCACGCCATCCGGGCGTGCTGTGGAGATTTCCGTTCGGTCGCACATTGCGGGCGACGGCCATATCGACTTGCTGTGCCGCCGCGACGGCAATAAGTCATCCATTCCGACACGACGCCAATTCGACCCATCCGACGCCTCGCTGGGCGCCTTCCAGACCGACTACGAGCGTGCCAACGACCTTTGCTGGAAATCGTGGGACCGGAAAATTCCGTCGGGCGAATCGAAATTCACGCTCGACATTCCCCGCGAAGCGTGGGGGGCCTGCATCGTGCGCGTCCATGTTGCGAACGATTCGAGCGACGCGTTGGGTGCGAGCGAAATCCGGGTCGACCATTGATTTCGCACGCGAACATGGAAAACGGGACGCCGACCGACGTTCGGAGCAGCTCGTCGTCCATCAAACGCCGATCGCCCGCATCCCCGTCGGCCCATCATGGGAATCGCACTTTGGCGAGATAGATCGCGGTCTTCTCCTCGTGCGACGAATAGTAGCTGATCCACAACCGATCGGCGTGCCACACGAGCCCGGCGTAACTCGTATCGCCGCCTGACGGAAATGGCAGCCGTTCGGTCAAACGGCCGTTTTCGGGATCCACCTCGCAGAGCGACGTTCGAGCGACCTTGTCGTAGAGTCTAACGACCGCGATGAGCCTGCCGTCGGGGAGGCGGATCATGTGCGGCCCCCCGATTTGAATGCCCAGATCGCGCCATGTCCACATGTCAAAAGGAGGTCGCGACGTGCCAAGGAACGCCGTGTTGGGCTCCCCGTCTTGTCGAAGCAGGCAATGGCACGTTCCGTCAGGTAAGAAGACGATCGACGTCTCGTTGGGATAGGTTCCCGGCACATCGGCCTTTTCGACGAGCGTCCGAAACGACCGACCGTCCGAACTCGCATAGAGTCGGATCCCCCGATTCGTATCCGAACAACCGTATCCGAATCCATAGGCGGTCCGTTCGTGCCACGTGATGCGCCACAGCCAGTTGTCCCGATCACCCACATCGTGGCGTTCGCTCCATGCGACGCCGTCCGTGGAGAACCACACGAGCGACTGGTGCTTATGCGGCGCCGGACGATGGAGGGCCTCCGCGCCCGCCAACATCAAGCGTCCGTCGGGTGTCACGGTGATCTTCGCGTCCCGCAAATCGGAGTTCGGAGATGTGATCCGCGCCGCCGATTCCCACGTCTCGCCGTCGGCCGATCGAATGACGCGGAGTGCCCCGTCGGGCGAAACATGGGCTCGACCCTCGCGAAAGACGCAGTACCACCGGTCCTGGAACCGGACGAGGTCCGTGAACGCGTTGTGGGGAGCGGCGTCCCAGATGCGACGAACCGACTCGATCACCGGCTCCTCGCCCTCCGCAACGGCTCCGAATACGAGCACGACCGCGAAATACGCAAGTAAGACGCTGAGCCGATGGGCGGAACGGGACATGATCAAGGCCTCGAAGCAAGGCGTGTCTTGTGAATCACCAATGTAGCCTACATAATGCCCACCATCCTGCAACCATGCGTGCTCGACGGTCGCTCCGTCGCCGCGCCCCGGAACACCGACCGTGCGACTCAAGCTGATTTCGTGCGAGATCTTCTTTCGCGAGATGTGCGCCGCTATCGCGTCGTCTCGCAACCGGATCGACATCGAGTTCCTTCCCAAGGGCCTGCATGATATCGGGACCGCGGGAATGAACGCGCGTCTGCGCGACGCGATCGATCGGGTCGACGAGTCGTCCTACGATGCCGTGTTGCTCGGCTACGGCTGTTGCAACAACGCCGTTGTCGGGCTCGAATCGAGGTCCATCCCGCTCGTCATCCCTCGCGCGCACGATTGCATCACGCTCCTTCTGGGCAGCAAGGAACGGTACGCCGAGTATTTCCACGCGAACCCTGGAGTCTACTTCAAGAGCACCGGTTGGATCGAGCGGAACGATCGGGGAGACCTGCGGCAGCTCTCCATTCAAGAAAAGACCGGCATGGATCTTTCGTACGAGGAGCTCGTCGCCAAGTACGGCGAGGACAACGCGAAGTTCCTCTTCGAACAACTCTGCGATACCACGCGCAACTACCGCCGGATCACATTCATCGAGATGGGGATCGAGCCCGACGACCGTTTCGAACGCGGGGCGGAGGCGGACGCGAATTCCAAAGGTTGGGAATACGAAAAAGTCGTCGGCGATCTGTCGCTCATCCGCCGATTCCTCGACGGAGATTGGACCGAGGACGCGTTCCTTGTCGTGCCGCCCGGCCACCGTGTCACGACGAGCCACGACGAGCGGATCGTCGAGTTGGATCCGCGCATTGGGTGACTCGGTTGCCCCCGATGCCCGCGCCCGATCGCACCGCCCGGGGCCATCATCGAATCGGCCCATCCGCTCCATCCCCCGCCGTCACGCCCGCCTCTCGATTCGACTGATCTGGACGCTCGATCGGGCTTTTGATTACAAGATGAACGGGTTCGGACGTCGCGCCGGGCCCATGCGCGTCATGGAGGACGAATGATGTGGGTTCTGGCAAGGAATCTGGCGTTGTTGACCGTTCTGGGTTCGGCCTGCCTGCTCGCATCGCTGGCTCTCGGATGCCGCACGGCTCCCGTCACCCAACGCAGCCAGTTCATGCTCGTCCCCGAATCGCAAGAGGTCGCGCTCGGCGCATCCGCGTACCAGGAGCTGCTCACCGAACAACCGGCCTCGGCCAACACGCGTTACGGCGAACTGGTCCAGCGCATCGGGCAGCGAATCGCGGCCGTCGCCGAACGGCCGAATTACGCGTGGGAATTTCGCGTGCTCGCATCCCCCGAAAAGAACGCGTTCTGCCTTCCGGGTGGAAAAGTCGGCGTTTACGAGGGAATGATCGAGTTTTGCGAGAATGAAGGGGAACTCGCCGTCATCATGTCCCACGAAGTGGCCCATGCCCTGCAACGCCACGGCGGCGAGCGGATGAGTCAGGGGTTCGTCGCGCAAGCGGTTGAAAACGCGCTCAAGTACGCGACCCAAGACCGTGACAAGATCGTCCAGCAGAGAATCCTGACCGCCTACGGATTGGCCTCGGAATACGGAGCCCTGTTGCCGTTCAGCCGAAAACACGAACTCGAAGCCGACCACGTCGGCATGATCCTGATGGCACGCGCCGGATATGATCCGTCCGCCGCGCCCCGCTTGTGGGAGCGGTTTTCCCAGGCCTCAGGCCCAAAACCGCCCGAGTTCCTCTCAACCCACCCGTCCGATCTCCGGCGAGCCGGCGACCTGCAGCGCCTGCTCCCCGAGGCACTTGCCGCCTATGAAACGGCACCCGCACGAGTCGGCGTGGGTGAGCGTATCGTTGTGGCCGCGAATCCGGTCCCCCAGGCCGCGCAGTAGGCCCCTCTCATCGTCATGGATCGCCGTCCCACCACCCGCCGCGCCCCATCCGCGCGCCGTCGCACCGATCGACACTTGATGATCACCGGTCACCCATTATCCCGTTCAAACGGAATAACTGCACAAAATGGAGCGGCCTGGTCGATTGAGTATTCTGTCGGCACGTTGAGAAGACAGGATGTCTGCAACGGAAGCCGAGGATGCGATCATGGAAGATAGGCACTCCGCGGAGCTCTCCTGGACAGGCTCCGCTCGCCTGTCATACCGATTGAGCCGCGGGGGCGGGGTGGACCGTGCGTGTGGAAAAAGACCGGCATCGGGTCGTTGCTTCGCCCGAGGCCACTGGGGGTCGGCCGGTCGATCCGAAATCACACGATCCACCCCGTTCCGCGCTCATTCTCGATTCCCCGCGCCTGCCGACCGTCCACCGCCTCAAGGCGGCGCTCGGGTGCGACGCTCACCGACCGCCATCCGACGGCCCCTCGATCACGGCTCGCCGATGCGGATCAAGCTCGTCTCCGTTCGAAAGAACAGGTCGCCGTCGCTCAGCGCGGGCGACGCATAGCAGGGATCGCCGAGCGTGTTTTCGGCGACAACCCGCAACTCGGGCCCCGGTTCGACGATCTTGGTGACACCGTTCTCGTCGGTAAAGTAGACCCGTCCTCCGCTGACGACGAGCGAAGCGCTGAATTTCTCACCGAGCCGCTCAGCCCAGAGCCGTTCTCCGGTTTTCGTGTCGATGCAGCTTCCGACCCCATTGTCGCTCACCACCAGAAAATACTTGCCGCAAATGGCCGGGGAGGGAACGTATGAACAATTCTTCGTCGTATGCCAAACAACGCGTGATTCGTCGATCGTGCCCGATCCGTCGGGGCGAATGGCGAGCATATGGTGTTCCGGAAATCCGGCGGTAAGGAAGACGAGTTCCCCATCGTCCACGAGCGACGCGACGAATTGTTCGGTCGGTCCCGCGTAATACCACCACGGTTCACCCGTCCGCGGATTGTAGCTTGTCACGCACTTGCTGCCGGACATCAGCAGCTGCGTTCGACCGGCCAGCTCGCGGATGATGGGCGTCACGTAGCTTCGCGTGTTGTTGGGCCGGTCGACGCGCCACCGGGTCTTGCCCGTTTCGGTATCGAGTGCCACGAGGTATCCTTCGCCGTCGTGGTCGCCGTTGACGATCAGGTTCTTTTCGAAGACGACGGGCGAGCTGCAATAGCCGTGGACGCTGGCGAACCGCCCCGATTGGACGCGCCACACTTCCCGGCCCGAAAAGTCGTATGCGGCGACAACGACGCCGCCGGGTGTCCGCTCTTTGTCGCTCCCGAAATCGGGATCGAGGAATGTGACGTAGACATGCCGGCCGTCGGTCGCCGGCGTCCCCGACGCGTAACTGTTGAGAATATGCTTCTTTTCGAGCGGCGCCTTGAGGACGACCTGTTTCCAGACGACGGCGCCGTTCGTTCGATCGAAGCAGAGGAGCGTGCGTTCCCGCGTCGTTTGATCACAGCCGGTCACGAAGATCCGGTCATTCCAGACGATCGGCGAGGAATGGCCGCGCGGGCTGAGCGGCGTCTTCCAGCGCACGTTTTCGCCGGCCGCCGCGTTCCACTTGAGCGGCGCGGCGTCGAGACTCGACCCATCGCCGCGGGGCCCGCGCCACTGCGGCCAGGGTTCGGACCGCGCCGGCGCGACCAGGATGGACGCGGAGAGCAAGGAAACGGCGGCAAACGGAGCGAACGGCGTCGCACGCATCGGAAAGCCCTGATCGGAGGAACCCGGAAACCACTCCGCACCAACACCGGTCCGACCCGCGTGATGGCTCGCGCGAGTGCAACGGAGTCGCGTACGCAAGTATAGAGGGGCGGCTCGGCGCGTGTCCATTCGGGGGATTGTCGCCGTCGCGCCTCGGAACGCCGGCCTATCGCTTCCACGTCGGAATCTTGCGTCCCGGCGTCCACGGCGCACCGGCCTCTTCGAGCCGCAGACCGAACGCAACGAGTTCCTCCTCGATGAGTTTGCGCAGGTCGGCGAGTACGGCGTCGAATTCCTGTGCGGCGATTTCATAGGACCGCCGATGCGTTTGGGTGGGTCCGGTCGTCGCCGACCAATGGCCGTAGACGACGGTCTGCACGCGGTCGAGAATCCCGGGATAGCCGGGTTCCTGTCGCTTCGGCTTGGTCGGATCGCCGTCGAATCGCTCGACAAGATCCAGCAAGCGGATTTCCATTGATCGGATGTCTTTTGCGAATTGCGGATCGAGTTGCGGGAGCGTATCGATCGCGTGTTTCATATACCGGACTTGGTCCATCGCGGCGCCCGCCGCCTCGCGCGCGCCGTGCACCGCGCGCTGGAGCTCGGCCGTTTGCCTCTGGAACGCGAGCGCGGCGGGCCGATCCACTTCCGGAATCGACGCCGATCCGAGTGTCTCGACGTCGAACGGCGCGGCCGGGATGACCTCGGTCAACTCTCCATCCCGGAACTTCGAAAGGCTGACCGTGTATCGCCCGGGCAGCACGAGTGGCCCGTAGCCGTCCCCGGCCAATCGAACGGGTGTCGTACCCGGATAGCGGAAATCCCAGGCGACGCGGTGGATCCCCTGGGACGACGGTACGCGCATGCGCCGCACCGGCGAACCCGATGCGTCTCGGATCGTCATCACCATCGCCGGCTCTTCCTCGCGATCCTCGGCGCGCAAGTCGTCCCACGAAGGGTATGGCGCGTCCTTGCCACTCCGCGCGAGATCCCGGTCGTTCGCCATCCGCGCGTCCTTTTTCGACCGAAGCGATTCCTTGAGGTAGTATGTGAAGACGGCGCCGAACGGCGGATTGGGCGCCGTGAAAAACGCGGCGCCCTGGAATGCCTTGTCGTCCCCGGACATCGGCGCGTCGGGAATGTAGAGCAGGGCCTTTGGGGTCGCGAACAAGTGCGCCGCCTGATCGATGAGCGAGGTGGACAGCTCGCGAAGGGGTGTGTAGTCGTCCAGAACGAAGAACCCTCGCCCAAACGACGCCACGACCAGATCGTCCTCGCGCTGCTGGATCTCCAGATCCCGCACGGCGATCGTCGGAATGCCGCTCTTGAGCGGAATCCACTTCCCGCCGCCGTCCAGCGTCGTGAACACGCCAAACTCGGTTCCCGCGAACAGCAGTTCGGGTCGGACGTGGTCCTGCTTGAGGCAATAGACCGAACCGCGCTCGGGCAGATCACCCGCCATGCTCGACCATGTCTTGCCCCGATCGGCGCTCATCACGATATAGGGCCGAAAATCGCCGCGCTTGTGGTTGTCGAGCGAGACGTAGACCGTGTTCGGATCATGGAGCGACGCCTCGATATCGCTGACATAGGCGTACTCGGGAATATCAAGTCGCTTGAATTCCTCGATCTTGCGCCAGTTCGCGCCTCCGTCCTCACTGACCTGCACGAGACCATCGTCCGTACCGACATAGAGGAGGCCGTCGACCAGCGGCGACTCCGAAAGGGAGACGATCGTTCCGTAGAAGGAGGTCGACATGTTCTTGGCGACCGCGTCGACGCCCCACACCCGCCCCATGACCTTGAGCTGATTGCGATCCAGATTCCGCGTCAGATCGGGACTGATGGCCCGCCAGGAGTCCCCCCGGTCGTCGCTTCGGAAAAGGATCTGCGAACCATAATAGAGTCGCGTGGGCGCGTGGGGACTGATCATCAGCGCCGAATCCCAATTCCAGCGCAGGGGAGGTCCGTCCTTTTCGGGTTGGGGCTTGATGTCGACTTTCTGGCCCGTCTTGCGATCGAATCGAATCAGGCCGCCGTATTGCCATTGCGAGTAGACGATATGGGGTTCCGCGGGATCGACGGCCGGCTCGAATCCGTCCCCGAATACGGTGACGAACCAATCGCTGTTCACGATGCCGTGGACATTGGTCGTGCGCGACGGGCCCCCTTGCGTCGCGTTGTCCTGCGTGCCGCCGTAGACATAGTAGAACGGAGCGTCGTTGCTCAGGGCCACACGATAGAACTGGGCGATTGGGAGATTGGCCGTGTAGCGATACGTCTGTCCGCGGTCCCACGTTTCATAGAGCCCTCCGTCGCATCCGACAATCAAATGATCGCCATCGAGCGGATCGATGCGCAACGCGTGGTTGTCGACGTGCTTGAACTGTTCGCCAACCCCACGAAACGTAAGGCCTCCGTCGTCGGACACCTGGAGTTGGACATCCATCGAGTAGATCCGATCGAAGACGTGGGGATCGGCGACGATCTTCTGATAGTACTGCGGACTCGAACTCACATAGCCGCTCCGCTTCGACCACGATTCGCCGCGATTCTCGGACCGGAACACGCCTCCCTCCGCTCCGGTCGCCTCGACGATCGCATAGAGCACGTCGGCATGGATGGGCGAGACGGCAAGCCCGATCCGACCTTTGTCGCCGCCCGGCAGTCCGCGATTGATCGTTCGCCAAGTCTTCCCGCCATCGGTCGACTTGTGGATGCCGGCCTCCGGACCGCCGTCGATGAGTGTCCACACATGGCGGCGGCGCTGGTAGGCCGCCGCGTACAGCGTTTCGGGATCCCGCGGGTCCAAGACGACGTCGGTCACCCCCGTGTCCGGGCTGATGCTCAGGACACTCGTCCAGCTTTGCCCGCCGTTGGTGGACTTGTAGAGCCCTCGATCGCCGCCCGACGCCCAGAGCGGTCCCTGCGCGGCGACATAGATGATATTCGAGTCCTCGGGGTGAATGACGATCTTCGCGATGTGCTCGGAATGCTCCAGGCCCATCCGCGAAAACGAAGCGCCGCCGTCGAGCGATTTGTAGACGCCGTCCCCATATCCGACGCTTCGCTGGCTGTTGTTCTCGCCGGTCCCCACCCATACGACGTGCCGGTTCTTGGGATCCACGCTGACGCACCCGATCGAATAGGATCCGTAGCGGTCGAAAATCGGCTGCCAGGTCGTTCCGGCATTGGTCGTCTTGAACACGCCTCCCGATGCGGCCGCGACATACCACGTGCTGCGATCCTGTGGATCGACGGCGATGTCTCCGATCCGCCCCGACATGAAGGCGGGGCCGATCCCCCGGAACGAAAGGCCCGCGACCAAGTCGGCGTTCAATCCCGGCGTCTTGTCCTCCTTGTTGTCCTGATCCTGGCCCCATCCGTTCGCGACGATCGTGCCGAGCAGAACGGCCCCCAACCAACACCGACTCGATACGCCGCGCATCAATCCAGCTCCCACACAACGAACCCAATCCGGAACGACGTCCCGTCCACGCCGGGGACTTTTCCCTAGGGACGCCGATCCCGCGCCATTATAATCGCCGCGAAAGGGGAATGCGTCGAAAGCCGACGCGAGGGACTGTCTTTCGGTCCCATCCGCGCGCCGAGTCCCAATCGCGTGCCTCGTCCATCGAGTCCGGGGCCCCGTTTTTCGAAAGTGGCGCTGCAAGTTCCCCGTTTTTGCGGCAACATATGGGCGGCCGCGAACGCCTACGGCGGCGTACGGTCCGGCGCTCCCCCCACATCCAGACTTTCGAGGAGGCATTTCATGTTTTCAGAGATTGCGAGGTTCCAACCAACGACGAAGGGCGCCGTGCGATCGGCTGCGAGTCGGATGCGGATGGCGTTGGGTCTGGTCGGGATGGTCGCCGCGGTATCGGGCATGGTCTCGGCGCAAGAAGAGCCGCCTCCGCCCAAAGTGTCGGGAGTTCGGGTGATCTCGGGCGGCGAGGGCGGCGTCGTCGTCCAAAGCCTCAGCGGCGAGGAAATCGGAGGCGCCATCGCCATCGCGCAGGCCGTCGAAGGCGCCCCAGGCGTCTCCTTTGCCATGATGCCCGCGATGAATGACGACCCGGCAAGCCTGTTGAATCTCGACCAGATCCAGCAGGAACTCGAACTCATCGATCCCCAAGTGGAGAAGATCCGCGAACTCCAATCCGATCTGAGAAAGCGTCAAGCCGACCTGATGCGGAACATGGCCAAGGACGGACTGCGGCAACCCGACGTCATGGCGGCCATCCAGGATGAACTCAAGGAAATGCGCGAGACGACGCGTGCCGAAATCGAAAAACTCCTCTTGCCCCATCAAGCGGACCGACTGAGGCAAATCGCTCTCCAAGCGAAACTCCAACGGCGCGGCACGGCGAACGGACTGATGGGAGACGAATTGGCCGAGGCACTCGAATTGACCGACTCGCAGAAGGACCGCCTGCGCGAGCGCGCGAAGGAGATCGAACAGGAGCTCCAGCGGGAAATCGCCCGATTGCGGCAAAAGGCCGAGGAACAGATCGTGGCCGAACTCACGCCCGCCCAGCGCGGCAAGCTCGAACAGATGCTCGGCAAACGCATCGAAATCAAGACGCCCGCGTTCCGCGCGCCGGCCAAGAATACGGGCGCCGCGTCCGGAGCCAAATAGGCGGCCGCGTCCTCGGCGCGACGCGACCGTCGCTCCGCCCGCGTCCCAATCGCGTCGTCGTCGGGCGAACGAATCGGTCGGATTCGATTCATCCCCGACAAGGAAAAAAGACGATCTATTGGGGCATCCCCGCTGGGCGCCGCGCACCGGGGGCTATAATACAAAAGAACCTTCGGTCACAATTCGGCAGAGGGACCAACTTTACCGCGTTGGCCGGAGTCACCAACGGCTTGTGCAAGTGCACGCCCGACTCCCGCCAGTCTCGCAGCGACTCCACTCGTCGCAATAGGACCGAAGGTTTTTTTGTTTCTTGTCGACTCGTTCCGAGCGCATCCGGCCCACCCCTCGATGCTCTCGGGTTCCGGCGGCGGAATTCGCTCGGGTGCCCCCAATCGGGCGTGGGATGGGGGGATTGTGTCACGGCGCATGCGTGGGACAATCCACGCATGCGCGCAGCCGACAAAACGCCCGCCGACAAAACGCCCGCCGACAAAGACGCGGCGCGCGGCGGGCTCGTGCGCCGCCAAGCGTTCGTCTTTCTCTGGATGTTCGTGTCGTTGCTCGTCGGCCAAGTGGCGGTGGCGGTGATCGACTCGCTTTCGCTGCGACGCGCTAGGGCGCGGGCAAGAGATCGCGAATGAACTTGACCTCGGGCGGCATGCCGCCGACCGAACTCGCCTGGAGAAACTCGGCCACATACCGCTGCGGTTCGCGCACCTCGGGCACCTTGAAACTATCCCCTTTTTGCAGGATGGGCCGGTGCTCGGGAATGCCTCCCAGGGCCCTGGTTCCCGCGGCCTGGCAGGGAATCCAGTACCCGGTGCCCGACTCGTCCTCGAGGTAGAACTCGGGATAGCAGTGGCCCGGCACCCAGACCGTGCGGGCCGGGATCTTGTTGACGCGACAGAATGCGATGAACAAGGACGTCAATTCCTCACAGTCCCCCGTTCCGTCGCGCATGGCGGCGAGGGCGCCTTTGAGTTCTCCGTCGCGGTACTTGACGTTTTCGCGAACCCAATCGTACATCGCCTCGACTTGTTCCCAGGCCGATTCCTTGCCGACAATGACCTCCTGCGCCTTCCTTCGGATTTCGCCATTTTGGGTTTCGATGTAGGGGCCCGCGCCGAGCCACTTTCGCACGTCCTTGGGAATCCGCCTGGGGATTCGGAAGATGGTCGGGTCGTCGGGCGGCAGAAGCGACGCGCGGGTGATTTCGAGCGTCACGATCGCTTTGGCCTTCTTGCCGGGGGCCAGTTGCGGCACGGCGACAACCATCTGCTTCACGCCGTTGTCCAGCACGCGATAGGTGACGCGGCCGACCTCGGGCGACACGTCCTCCTCGATGACCCGAACCTGTTGTTCGGGCCATTCGATGGGCACCGGCGCGGTCGCGACGATGCCGACACACGGCCCCCGCGCCGTGATCTCAACACCGACCTTCCAGCGCTGCGTGAGCTGTTTGTCCTGTTTGGGTCCGCGATTGCCGATCGGTTCGACGGAACGCGCGGAACCCCAAGGGCCGACCGCGGCGAGCAGCGCGGCGAGCCAAACGCGCGTGCGAGGAACGGACGGGCATCCGATCATGAAGGGCCTCCCGCGGCGGAGCATGAGCGGGGAGCGGCGAATGGGCCGCTCCCTCACTCATTGTAGTTCCCCCTTCTCGGGTCGTCGCCCAAAGCATGCACCGCGCGGAGTTCGCTTCGCGCGGGGCCCCGGGAGGGGTGCCCGCGCGGGCCGGACCCGATCGATCAGTGAATCGGTTCGGGCAACTGGGCCGGCGGCGGCGGCGCTCCGTCGACAACGGTCGTGCCGCACGTATCGCAGGTCGCCCCGCGGTGCATCCAATTCGTCCAGCAGCGATTGCATCCCGTCATCGCAATCGCTACGAACGCTACGATACAAAAAGCCATGAGCCGTATCATTGTCACGTCTCCCACGCAAATCGAGGATCGCGGCGAGTCCATCCATCCCGGGCCAGGCAACTCTAGCCCACCGGTGTCGGATTGCAAACGCAACCGTCGCTTTTTCGCATCATCCGATTCCCGTTTTCGGCGCGCGCGCCGGATTTGCGTGTTACACTTGCTTGATGGTATGGAGACTGGACGAGTCGCGAAGCGCCGCGGGTGAGCGGCGGATAGGCCGCCGGACGCGGTGGTGGACCTGGACCGTATGCGCGCTCATCGCTCCCTCCGCGGCGACCGCCGACTATGCCTCGATCACGCGCCCGGAATGCGCCGCGGGTCGGCGGCCCGGTGACGACTTCTGGATGGTGAGCACCCGGTGCCTCGACGCGCCGTGCGGAGGCGGTGATTTCCAGCCCGCCGTTTTCCATTACGACGGCGAGGGGCTGTGGCAGCCCGCACCGCTCGACGCCCTCCTGGCATCGCCCGCCATGCCGACCATTCTATTCGTGCACGGCAATCGCATGTCCTTCGACGGCGCCGTGCTCAGCGCTTGGGACCTGTACTACGCTCTGAATCGCGGACGCGCGATTCCGTCCGTTCGGGTCATCATTTGGTCGTGGCCGAGCGATCAGCTTCCCGGCCCGATCCGGGACGCCCGAGTGAAAGCCGACCGGGCCGATCGCGAATCGTTCTATCTCGCCGCGTTCCTCGGACGGTATTCGGCGACGCCCGACGCGCCCCTTTCCCTGCTCGGTTACAGCTTTGGCTGCCGCGTCATCAGCGGCGCGCTGCACTACGCCAACGGCGGATCGCTGCTCGGGTATTCGGCCCGTTCCGCCGAACCGATCGATCCGGAACAACCAAGCGGCGACGCGCCGGCGCGGGTCGACCGATCCCTCCGTTCCCGTTCCACGCGCGTCGCGCTCCTCGCGCCCGCCATGGACCACGCGACACTCGACCCATCGGGCGTTTACGGCGCGTCGATCGCCGCCGCCGATCGGTGGCTCGTCCTGCACAATTCGTGCGACCCGGTCCTCAAACGCTACCGTTTGCTTGAGCCGTTCCCGGGCGTGGCGGCCATGGGGTTCGAAGGACCTCACGGCGCCTTTCCCGACAACGCGGTATGGCAGCTCGACGTCGCGCCGTTCGTCGGCCGTTCGCACAAACTCGAACACTACTTCGGATCGCCCGCGATCATCGCGACGCTCGCCCGATACGCGATTCCCGCGCCGCCTTAGGCCGCCGGCTCGCGGCGCGCGAATCGCACGGCCTGCGCCACAATGTCCACGCCGACCTCGCGACTCCACGCCCGCATCAGGCTCGCGAACACAGGACCCGGCCTCCCCGACCCGATCGGTTTTCCGTTGCAGTGCGACACGGGCAGGAAACACGGCGACGTACTCGTAAGGGCCGCCTCATCCGCGCCCTCGACGTCGCCGACCGAAATCGGCCGAGCCCGGAATGCGATGCCGAGCTCCGAGGCCAACTCGCGAAGCATGTCGACGCTGACACCCGGCAGCACCGAGGCGTCGGGCGGAACGGCGAGACCTTCGCGGGCACTCGCAATCACGAGGTTCGCCGTCGACGCCTCGGTCACCCGTCCCTGCTGATCGAGGAGCAACGCCCGCGAACCCGCATCGATGGCGCGCGCCGCGCGGTCCGCGAGGAAGTAGTGCATGCGGCTCCGGCACTTCAATTCCGGCGGCCAACTGCTCGCCGGAACTTGACGCACGTCCGTGACGACAAGCCGCTCACCCTGTTCATATTTCGAGGCCCAGAGCTCAAACGGCAGCCGGTACGTGTGCATGCCGACGAGCGGTCCGCCCCCTTCGGGAACAAACGTGCGATACGGGCCGGGTGTCACAAACATCGACAGACCCAGATCGTCTCCCTCCGAAAGCAAACGGTGATTCCTCGAAGCCAACTCGACGGCGATCATGCCCAGTTCGTCGATCGACCACGGCGGGACGACGCCCACGATCTCCAGCGAACGCGCCAGACGGGCCAGATGACGATCCAGACGGAACAGCCGACCTCCAAATGTCCGCAATTGTTCGGCGACCGTGACGCCGAGCAAGAAACCGCTGTCGGTGCACGGGATCCGCATCGCGTCCGCCGGAATCCACTCGCCATCCAAGAACGCGATCGGAGTCGTCATGGCCCTATCACCGTTCCCCGTCGATTCCTAGGCAATGCCGATGACCGACGCGACACCCGCGTTCGGCCACCACACCCGAATCTACGCCAAGGTCCCGGGATCCGACAGGGGCCGCCCGACCGGCCTTGCCGGTCCACGCGCGGCGCACCCCGGCCCTCCTTCCTCGCGGCGTCTACGCCGGTCCTCATCGATCGAACTTGACAACTCCATGCCGTCCGCCGACAATGGGCTCCCGTCTTCTGGGGGTAGTGTCCTGCCCGATCGAACCCGACTTCGGTCCAAGACCGAGGAGCCGTCGAGGAGGACTCGCGCATGCCGAGCATGACCGTTGTTCGCCGCGTTGTTCACCGCGCGCGCCGTGTGTTCGGTTCGTGCTTCACGGCGGCCGCGATCTGCCTCGCGGCGCTCGGCCTGTCGATGGGGATGGCCGGATGCGTGAAGGAACCGGACGTGGATCTGCAAGCGGACGGGCCGAAGCCCGGACCGAAGGACTGGTCGGAGCACACGCACGGTTTGCCGTTCATCGTCGGCATGGATGAGGGGCTCGCCACGGCCCGCGCGAAAGAAATGCCCGCCATGCTCTTCGTGACGACGACCTGGTGCGGCTGGTGCAAGAAGCTCGCCGGCGACACCTTCAAGGACCCGACGATCCGTCAACTATTGACGGAGAACTTCATCTGCGTGCTGATCGACGGCGATGCGGAGAAGAAGGCTCGAACGGTGCTCGGAGCGCGAGCCTATCCGCACGTGATTTTCCACGATCGGGACGGCGAACGGGTTCTCGATTTCCGCGGGTACATACCCAAGGACGAATTCCAGAGGATCGTCGAGGAGGCCTTGGCGAAGTCGAGACCGAAGTCCGACGCCGGTTGACCGCGCCGTTCCGCTCACTGGGTCATGCGGACCGCCTCGTTGAGCGCGCCGAAGTAGACCGATGCGATCCGGAAGATCATGGCGATGAGGAACACGGCGACGAGAAGCCAGACGAGACCGGCGGCGCACTGGGCGAGTTGGCGCGCGGCTTGCCGGGCGCGTTCCTCGTAGTCGCGTGACAGATGGAGCAGGGTTTCGGCGAGGGTTCCGGCGAGTTCCCCGGTCTGAACCATGTCGACGACATCGCGGGGAAACACGCGGGTCGCCGCGAGCGCCTCGTGGAATTCCTCGCCGCGCCGCAGCCGATCGAGGCAAGCCGGTTCCTGGCCCGTGAAGATCGGATGGTTGGTTGCGCGGAGGCCGAGCTTCATCGCGTCGCGCGCGTCCATGCCGGTCTCCACGGCGATGCCGAACGTCCAGGTGAATCGCGCGAGGGCGCTTGTTTCGAGAGCCGCGCCGAGGATTGGAATCCGAGTCGCGATGACGATCGGGGCGGTGCCCCACCACCCGCGCCACAAGGCATAGGCCGCTCCCCCGAGGATACCCCCGATCGCCGCGATCACGAACCAGAAGACGAGCACCCCCGAAACGCCGCGAAGTCCGAACCCGAGCAGATCCGGCGATCCCGGGATCAAGCCCATGATCACGATGAGAAGGCTGATGACGGCGAACGCGACAACGAGCTGGAACAGGGGGCGCGACGTGCTGTTCCAGAACTCGCGACGCATCCGGATCCGGTGCTCGTACTGGTCGGCCAACCGCAACAGGGCGGCGTCGAGGTGGCCGGTCTCCTCGCCGACGCGGACAAGCTGGCGGGTGAGCGGCGGGAAATAGTCGCCGCACGCGTCGATCGCTTCGGCGATCGAATCACCGGCCTGGATCCGCTCGCACACCGTCCGCATCCGCTCGCGGTGGGCATTCGAGCCTCGCGAACGTTCCGTTTCGAACGTGCGCCCGATATCCACTCCGGCGCGCGCCGAAAGGCCGGCGCGTCGACACAGGGAGGCGAGCACGGAAAGCGATGCGCGTGTCACGCCGAACCCGTTTCGTAAGGGATCAGGATCGACTCGGCTTCCACTCCCGCGATCGACGTGAATCCGCCGTCCGCGATCGACGCGCCGAGTTTCGTAACGGCCCGAAAATAGCGGTCGCTCGGACGGCGTCCCACCAAGTCGCGCGTGAGATCCCGGCAAAGGAGTTCCGCCGCTTCGCGGACAAGTTCATCGCCATGGTCGCTCGCGTACAGGCTCGTGCACAGGATGACGATCATCTTCTGCACACGGGCGGACAGTTCCGACATGCGGCATTGGCGATCCGCTAGTTGGAGTTGATGGCGGCGCATCGTACCGCTGATTTCGAGCCGCGCGGCCTGGAGCTGTTCGCACGCGAATTCGGCCTGCCTCCGCAACCCGTCGGGCATCGGCGGAAGGGTCGGACGCGACGACGTGGTCAGGTACTGGGAAAGGAGCCACGCGGTGTACGGTCCCATCACCCTCCTCAGCGCCCACACGTGGGTCGGATTCATCAGGTTCGGTTTGCGGATGCCGGCTTCCTGGAGCGCCCGGCCCACCGGTTCGAAATAGGTCGTTCCATGCTGCTTGACGAGCGACTTGAAGAAGGCCATGCCGAGCATTTCGCCTTCGCCCTCATAGATGCATGGAGCCAGGTACTCGTGGACATTGTCGCCGAAGAGATGACCGTGGAGGAACGAGCGGCCGCCGTGCGTTTTCATGAACAGTTCGACGGCTGCCTCCTTTTGGGACTCGCTTCCGAAAATCTTCGCGATGATGCACTCCATTTCGCCTCGGTATCCTGCGTCGATGAGCGTCGCGCACCAGGCGACCAGCGCGTCGCAGGCGACGATGAGTCCGGTGAGCCGCCCGATGCGCCGCTGGACCAACTCCCGCTTCGCGATCGCCTGCCCGTACGTCACGCGGTACCGCGCCCAGGGCAGTATGTTGGCGAGCATAACGCGCATCGTGCCGGCCGCGTTGGCGCAGAGCGAAACGCGGCCCAGGTTGAGCCCATGGTACGCGATCGTGAGCCCGTTGCCCTTCACGGGCGTGAGCAGATTCGCCGCCGGAACGCGGAAATCGCGGAAGACGATCCCGCGATTGTAGGTGTGTTTGAGCGCCCAGATTCCGTATTTGCGGATCTCGAACGAGTCGTTTTCCTCGGGCGGCAATTCACAGATCAGCACGGCGGGCGCGTCGTCGATCAGGCAGACCAGTCCAATCGTGTTGCCCGGAACGACATTCGTCACGAACAACTTCTCCCCGTTCACGACATACGCGTCCCCTTTCCGTTCGGCCCGTGTCCGCAGGGCCGTCAGGTCGGAACCCGCGCCGGGCTCGGTCAGCGCGAACGCGGACAGGCTCTGGCCCGAGGCGAGCCGAGGCAGGAACCTCGCCTGCTGTTCGGGCGATCCGAACGACCGCACCGGATCCACCGCGCCGATGCACCCATGCACGGACGCGAGTCCGGCGATCGTCGGGTCCTCCATCGCCATGCGCGTCAGGAACGGCGCGAAGCTTCGGAACGGAGCGCCGACGCCGCCGAACCGCGGATCGACGAGCAGGCCCCAATAGCCGACTGCCGCAAGATCCTGAAGCACGTCGATCCGGACGCGCCCCTCGCCGTCCAGCACGGTCTTCGCGAGGCGTCGGCGCCGGACGACCTCGATCGATTCGTCCATCACTTTGCGCACGTTCGGAGGCGGCGCGTCGGGTGTGGCCCGAAACAGGTCGATCGGAACTTGCCGATCCCACACGGCGCGGTGGGCCGGACTGTTCACCGTCTGGTACTCGACCTTGAACAACTGCTCGACCTGGTCATCGGCCCGATCGATGGCGCCCGTGCGTTTCGCCTCGTCGGCACTCTTGCCTCCCATTCGCAATGCGGTTTCGGCGAACGAAGTCTCGTTCCCGTCGTCGACTCGATTCGGCGGGCTTGTTTCGTTCATGGCGGTTCCTCGCTGTAGAGCCGTTCGATGCGGTCCGCGTAGCGATCGACGATGCTGTCGCGCCGAAGGCTCAGTTTCGGCGTCAGTTCGCCGGCTTCGATCGAAAAAGGCGTCTCGACGATCGTGAATCGCCGGACCTGCTCATGCGCGCCCAGTCGCGCCAGCCGCGCGGCGATCCGTTCGCCAAGAACCGATCGCTCGGCATCGTGCGACGGTTCGAGGCCGGCCGCCGCGAGATGTTCGGCGAGCCGATCCTGGTCGGCGACGATCAGCGCGGCGAGATATTTGCGACCGTCCCCGACGATCATCGCCTGATGGATGAGCGGATCTTCGGTGAGCAGCGATTCGAGCAGGACGGGAGCGACGTTCTTGCCGGCGAGCGTCACGATCAGTTCCTTCTTTCGGCCCGTGATCCAGACAAAGCCGTCGTCGTCGACGCGTCCCAAGTCGCCGGTCCGGAGCCACCCGTCGACAATCGCGCGCCGCGTGGACTCGTCGTCGCGATAATATCCGGCCATCACGTGCGGGCCCCGCGTGATCAGTTCGCCCTCATCCGTCGCGCGGACCTCGATTCCCGGAAGCACGCGACCGGCCGCGCCGCGCCGGTAATGGTCCGGCGATGACACGCTGATCACGGGAGACGACTCGGTCAGTCCGTATCCCATGAGCACGGGCGTCCCTTGGCTCGCGAAGAAATCAAATACATGCTCGGGCAGCGCCGCTCCGCCGCCGCAAAACGCGCGGACTCGACCGCCCAGCCGGCCCAGCACGCTCGCAGGACCGTCCGCGGAACTCGATTCGATCGCGTCCCGCATCAACCGATCGTAGTAGTAGGGCACGGCATTGAGCATTGTCGGACGGGTCTCCGCCGCGTCGCGCTCGAACGTGAACCGCGACTCGGCCATCGCGAAGACGGTTCCGGCGACCAGCCACGTGTACAGATCGCACGTCCGCGCGTAGATGTGGCTGAGTGGCAGAAATCCGAGGCGCATGTCGTCGGGCGATTGGGGCATCACTTCGAGCACGCCCAATACGTTGCTCACCAGATTCTCCTGCGTCAGCATGACGCCTTTCGGTTCGCCTGTGGTGCCCGACGTATAGAGAATCGTGGCGACATCCGACGGGCGGGCCTCGTGCCGGGCAATCGCCACGCGCGGCGCATCGCGGAGCAGGTCGTCCCAGTCGAACGGCGCGCGTCCCGCGATCCGGGCACGGGTCGCTTCGTAGGCGATCCACGGGATATCATTCATCGCGGCGGGCACGGACGATTCGACCTTGCCGGCCAGCTCGTCGGTGGAGATGAGGATGCAGCGCGCGCCGCAGTGCTCGATCTGGTACGCCATCTGCTCGCCGCTCAACGTGCTGTGAACGGGAACGTGGATCGCGCCGATCGTCAGCAGGGCGAGATCGGTGATCACCCATTCGTACCGATTCTCGGCGATCTGCACGACACGGTCGCCCGGTTCAACGCCCAAGGAACGCAGCGCTTGGGCGAGGCGTTCGACATCCGCCGCGATATCGAGCCACGTCCGCGTGACCCAGGGCCCGTCGCGGCGCGTCCACAGCGCCGGGCGATCGCCGCGCCGTTCCAGCGAACTCCAGAAATGGCCCGCCAGTGAAAGGAATCCACTCATTTCGGACCGTCCTCCCAGAGAACCCGCCTTTCGCCGATCACGCACATCGGGAGCCGGTACGGGCAACCCGGAAGGCTGCCCCCCCGCAATGCCATCGTCCGGCCTTCCCCCTTTCATGCGCGCTCGAAAACCGTGGCGATCCCTTGCCCCATGCCGATGCACATGGTGGCCAGTCCCAATGCCGCGCCGCGCTCGACCATCGCGTGGATCAGCGTCGTGGCGATCCGCGCGCCGCTGGCACCGAGCGGATGGCCGATCGCGATCGCCCCGCCATGGACGTTGACACGATCCGGGTCGGCGTCGAGTTCCCTGATGCAAGCGAGCGATTGCACGGCGAACGCCTCGTTCAACTCGATCAAGTCGATATCGCCGAGTGCGAGCCCCGCGCGCGCGAGCGCTTTGCGGCTCGCGGGCACCGGTCCCAGACCCATGACGCAGGGATCGACACCCGCGACCGCCGTGGCTCGGATGCGGACGAGCGGCGCGAGGCCGAGCTCCTTGGCCGTCCCGCCGGACATGACCAGCATGGCCGCCGCTCCGTCGTTGAGCGGCGAACTGTTGCCCGCGGTCACCGTTCCCACGCCGGGAAGAAAGGCGGGCGCGAGCTGCGCCAGCTTCTCCGCGCTCGCGTCCGAACGGACACACTGGTCGCGAACGGCCCGGATGCGGCGGCCGTCCTCGTCGAGCCCGTACACGGGAACGATCTCGCGCGCGAAGCCGCCGCCCTCGTGCGCCCCATGCGCGCGAAGATGGCTTCGCAGCGCGAACGCGTCCTGATCTTCGCGGGAAATGCCTCGCGTCTGAGCAAGGAACTCGGCCGTCACGCCCATCATCAGCGCGCCGCGCGACGTGCGGTGGTAGACCCGCGGATTCACGTCCATGCCGTGATCCATGGGGACGTGGTGCATGTGCTCGAACCCGCCCACGATCTGCACGTCGCTCATGCCCGCCATGATCGCATGCGCCGCTTGGTTCAGCGCCTGCAGGCTGCTGCCGCAGAGCCGATTCACGGTCGCGGCTCCCGTCTCGAACGGAAGCCCGGCGACGAGCCCGATCGCTCGCGCCGCATTGAGACCCTGTTCGAGCGTCTGCTGCGCGTTGCCCATCACAATGTCGTCGATCCGCGCCGGATCGATCGGATTCCGATCGAGCAGCGCCTTCACGCACGCGACCGCGAGATCATCGGACCGCGTTTGCCGGAAATAGCCCCGCTCGGCATGCGCGCGTCCGATCGCGGTCCGCACACAGTCGATCACCACGGCGTCTCGCATCAATGAACCCTCACTCGCTCGCCTTCGGATAAAACGGCCGATTCTGTTCGGCCATTTCAATCAACTTGGGGGTCGGAAGCAGGCGCTCGCCATGTTCGGCGAGCGGCTTGAGCCATTCGAGCACCGTCGGCAAACCGACCTGATCGGCCCAGAACAGCAGCCCGCCCCGGAACGCGGGGAAACCGATGCCGAAGATCAACCCCAGATCGACGTCGCGCACGTCGCGGACCAGTCCTTCCGCAAGCACGCGCGTGGCTTCGAGCAGCATGGGAAGGAAGAGGCGTCGCTGAACGGCCGTCGCGTCCAACGGCGGACCCGCCTTCGCGTAACGGTCGACGATCGACTGCGATTGGGCGTCGGGCCGAGGTCTTGCCGCCTTCTTCGATGATCCGTCGCCGTACGCGAAGAACCCCTTGCCGTTCTTCTGACCGAGCCTTCCCGCCTTCACGAGCGCGGGGAGGATCGGCGATGGGCGTATGCGCGTCGGGAATGCGTCGAACATGGTCAGTCCCGCGTAGATCGCCGTATCGAGTCCCACCATGTCGTACAATTCGATCGGACCCATCGGCATGCCGAACGATGTCGCCGCCCGCTCAATCGTCTGGATCGGCACGCCCTCGGCCAACAGTTCCAGCGACTCGCTCATGTACGGGAAAAGGAGCCGATTGACGAGGAACCCGGGCCCGTCGCCGACGACGATCGGCATTTTGCCGAGCCGTTTCGCGTAGGCGACCGCCGTCGCCACCGTCGTATCGCTCGTCCTCGCCCCGCGAATCACCTCGACCAACTTCATCCGACGCACCGGATTGAAAAAGTGGATGCCGCAAAACCGTTCGGGATCGCGGAGCGATTCGGCCAATCGGGAAATGGGAATGGTCGATGTGTTCGAGGCCAGGAACGCGCCGTCGGGAAGCGCGGATTCGATCCGCTCCAATACCTGCCGCTTGACGTGGATGTTCTCGACCACGGCTTCGACCACCAGATCGCACGGCCCCATCGAGGCCGGGCCGTCCGTCCAGCGCAGGCGCGGCGCGATTTCGAGGAGCTTCGCGGCGTGGACTCCCTTCACACGGCGATCAAACGAGGCATCCTCCAGCGCGGCGCGGATTCCCTTTTCGAGCGCGGTCCCGTTCGCATCGCTCATCGCCACCGACAGACCGCTCCGCAGGTTCGCGCCCGCGATCCCGCTTCCCATGAGGCCCGCGCCGAGGACGCCGACGCGTTCGATAGGCGATGCCGGCACGTCCGATCGCTCGACGCCCCGGTCCTTCTTGTTGCGGTCGGTAAGGAAGAAAACGTTGACGAGCGCGCGGTTGACCGGCGTTCCGAACACGCGCGATATGCCCTCCGATTCCTTGATGCACGCCTGTTCGACATCCAGCGCGGCGCTCTCGATGAGTTGTTCGAGCGCGACGGAGGGAGCCGGATACTGGCCTCGGGTTTGGCCCTGGATCTCCGCGGCCGCCGTCGCGCCGAGAAAGGCCAACTCCTGTTCCGAATAGGCGATCGGACGCGACCAGGATTCGCGATCCCGCAGGAACGAACCGGTTCGGACCGACTCGCGGACTTCATCGATCGCGGCCGCGAGCAGGCGGTCGGGCGCGACCGGCCCGATCGCGAGTCCGCGCCGAACCGTCTCCGCCGCCGAAAGCGGCTCACCGCCGCAGATCATCTCGACGGCGTTGCCGAGTCCGCAGATCCGAGGCGCGCGGGCCGTTCCGCCCCATCCCGGTATCAAGCCGATCTTCACCTCCGGAAACCCGAATTGCGTCTTGTCGTTCGCGGTGACGATCCGCCGATCACACCAAACGGCCAGTTCCGCGCCGCCTCCAACACAGATTCCGTCGATCGCCGCGACCGTGACGAAAGGAACTTGAGCCAATCGGGCAAACAACGTCCGGCCGCGCCGGGATAGGGACTCGACCGTTTCCGAGGGCGTTCCGAACGACGCGACAAACTCCCGCAAATCCGCGCCCGCGATGAATGTCCCCGGCTTGCCCGACGCCACGATCAAGCCCGCAAGGCCGACGTCCGACGCAAGCGAGTCCAAATGCCGCTCGAACTCGTCGAGCATCCCGCGCGAAAGGATATTGGCTCCCTTATCCGGTTGGTCCAAAACCAACACGGCGATATCCGGTTCGGGCCGCGTTACCGATATCGACGGACGAACAGAGGACGACATGACGTGCGAGCCCCGATAGAGAAAAGGAACATGCCGCGCGGATCGCGCTCCGCATCAGGATATCGGTGGAACGACCGATACGCCATCCGGGCCATCGATGGCCGGCTCGAATTCCCGGATGCGACGCGGAGAACGCCGACTCGAACGAGCCTTGGGGCATGGCCAATGCCGACGAGACCCAACCGGCGCGCGTGCACGAGCGGGAGAAAAAAGGAGAACCGATCCTCGCGCGATGCGGAAACGAAATGCAACACGCCTCGGAGAGGCGTGCGACTGTCGCTCGCCTCTCCGAGGCGAGTTTTCAACGTCGCTCGCCTCTCCGAGGCGAGTTCCCATTCCCAAGACCTTCCTCCAGCGCTACACGCCTCGGAGAGGCGTGCGACTGTCGCTCCTCACTTCGGAGCGGGGCTCGAAGGCGCATCACCGGCCGGAACATCGCTCGGCGCGTCGGTGGCCGAGGCCTTTTCGGTTACCGGACGAAGCTGCTCGAGCTCCTGGCCCCGAGTTCGGATTTTCTTGAGGACATCGTCGAGTTTGAGTTCCTTCGCCGATACGTTGACGACCTTGTCGATGTCGGCGATCGCCTGTTCGAGCTTGGTGACCATCGGGCTCGCCGTCGCATTGGCCTGGGCCAACGCCCTAATCCCTTTCAAGTCGGCGTCCTTCGTGGGACCTCCAAGCGCCGCGCGGACACATGCCACGCCGTATAAGAGGCGACGACGCGATCCGTCCACTTTGTAGGCGGGTAGTCCGCCGAGCATCGACGAGGCACCGCCGTAATAGCCCATGCCTCCCATGCCTCCCATGCCGCTCATCATTCCGCCGAAGCCGCCTCCCGCACCAGGCCCCTTACCGCCTCCAAGTCCCATTCCTCCGACGCCTCCACCGCCCACGCCGCCCGGTTCGCCCGGCGGCGCCATGCCGCCATCCCCATCACCGCTCGGCATGCCCGGCACGCCGGGTGAGCCGGGTGAGCCGAACGAACCGCTGCCAGCCGCGAGTTTCTTCTTTTCCGCGTCGATGAGCGTTGTTTCGAGCTTACAGGCATCGGCGAGCAATCCGGCGAGATTCCCCGCGACCTCGGGCCAGTTGACTTGGGCGGCGTTCGGCAATGCGTCGTATTTCACTCGGCTCATCGCATACGCGGCGCGGCATCGGAGCGAAACCGGATTGTCGGGAACGGCCAGCACGCCGGCGAGCGCCTGGAAAGCCGGTTCATTGGGAATCCAGCCACAGATTCCGCCGAGCACGTCGGCCGCGCGCCCGCGAATCCACGCGTGGGCCGCGGGCGATCGGTTGGCCGGACATTCGGACGTGAGCAGGGCCGTCATTTCCTGAGCGAGCCCGGTAATGACGTCGTCCGACAACCGCTTTTCAAGAATCCAAGTCGCCTCGACATGCCGCTGGATGCCGGCAAGCGAGGCCACTCGCACGCTATCGATCTGAGTCGGGCTCGCCAGTTGTTCGCGCAGATAGGCGAGTGCTTGAGGGAGGGGCGTCGGCGCGGGGGTCGTCGTTCCGCGCTCCTCGGCGTTCAGTTCGCCGATAAACAACGCCGCATTGACACGCACAATGGGATGGTGGTTCTGCTCGACCAACGGCCGCATTTGTGTGAACACCAGGTTCGTCAGAAAGTCGTGCAGTTCTCTCGACCGGGTCGACGCATTGCGGATATCGTTGAGCGTGGCCTTTCGAATATCGTCTTGAATATCCCCGAATTTCTCGGGGTGGGTCATGGCCTTGAACAAGTAGCCTTCGAAATAGGTGCGCAAGTCGGCCTGCGCCTGCGCGTCGAACGGCTGATTCCCGCTGATGATGCGGCTCTTCGCCGTGGCCGCGTCCCGGTTCCCTTTCGTCTTGTCGTGAAGATTGGCATCGATCGGAATGGGAGGCAGGAATCCGCCGGGAGCCGGCGCGGGAGGCGCGGCGGCCGCCGGCGCGGCCTCTTGCGCCGCGGCGCGTCCGAACGAAACGGCCAGGACCATCGAGCCGAAGATCGCCGACAGGACAAGAAGACGGGCGGTGCGGACCATGCGTACTCCCTCCGAACGGGCCGTCTCCAACCGGCGGACGCGGCCCGTTTCTAGCTTAGCTGGCGCGCCGACCGGTTGTCAAATTCGGACCCGTCGGAAGGCCCTATTCGGGATAGAGCGTCGTGGAAAGATACCGTTCGCCGATGTCGGGCAACACGACGACGATCAGTTTCCCGGCGTTTTCGGGACGCCGAGCCACTTCCACGGCGGCCGCCGCCGCCGCGCCGCTGCTGATGCCGCACATCAGTCCCTCGAGACGGGCCATCGCCCGAGCCGTACTGACCGCGTCCTCATCCTTCACCTGCACCACATCGTCGAGGATGTCGACGTTGAGCACGTCCGGAATGAACCCGGCGCCGATCCCCTGGATCGTGTGGCGGCCTGGTTGCAACGGCAAGCCAGCCCGCCGTTGGGTGATGACCGGGCTGTTCACCGGCTCGACCGCGATCGCGCGGAACGATTTCCTTCGTTCCTTGATCACTTCCGCCACGCCGGTGATCGTGCCTCCCGTTCCGACGCCTGAAACGAGGATGTCGACTTCGCCGTCCGTATCGCGCCAAATCTCCTCGGCCGTCGTCAGCCGGTGGATCATGGGGTTGGCCGGGTTCTTGAATTGCTGAGGCATGAAATAGCGATCGGGATCGGTCGCGACGACCTGTTCCGCGCGCCGCACGGCGCCCGGCATCCCCTCGCTCGCCGGGGTCAGAATCAGCTCGACGCCGAACGCGCGCAACATGCGTCGTCGTTCGATGCTCATGCTCTCCGGCATCGTGACGGTCAATTGGTAGCCGCGCGCCGCGCACGTGTAGGCGAGGCCGATTCCCGTGTTCCCGCTCGTCGGTTCGATGATCACCGTATCCTCGCGGATCAGTCCGTCCCGTTCGGCCGCATCGATCATCGCCCGGCCGATGCGGTCCTTGACGCTCCACAGCGGATTCATGTTCTCGACTTTCGCCACAACCGTCGCGACGCAGTCCTCGGTGATCCGCCGAAGTCGAACCAGTGGTGTGTTGCCGATGCACTCGGTGATCGATTCAAAGACGCGTTTCTCCGTCGCGGCGCTCATGATTCGTCCTTTCCGCTTCCCCAAATCTCCAAGAAATGCCCGAATGGGACCGTGCCCGTTTGGGACCACCCTGTCCGCCCGTCTCCAACACGCAGCGGACTCGATGCGACGGCGGTCCGTGCCGGTCGCACGGATCGGCATCGCGATGACGACCGGTGCCGAAGTATAGCAAGACGCGGGAAAAGGGGTCAACGCGAATGGACGGATTGCCCGTCACAAAGAGAGGTCGCGACCGATTCGACGTCGATGCGGCGGCCTACTGGGAGCTGAGGAATCTCGGGTTGGGAGAACGAGCCGCTCGGGCGCAAGCGGCGTCGCGCGTCGCCCAGACCCAATTGCATCAGGTCCAAATGATGGATCAGGTGGCGAGCGAGGTCACCGAATCCCAATCGCAGGTCGTGGCGCGCGGGGAACCGATTCGGTTCGCCGAGTCGGCAATCGAGTCGGCGGCCGATTCACTCCGACTCGACACGCAGCGCATTCGGGAAGGCGAAGGCCTTCCGACAATGTCGTTGATCGCTCCGCGATCAACCCGCCTTGGCATCCAAGCCGCGCGCGGGCTCTGTGGTTCGCGGAGCGAACCACGACTTCGCGGAAATCAGCCGAATTCGCTTGACGGAGCCCGCGGAGCGTTCGATACTGGCGCGCGGCAATCGACATTCGATTCCATCTTTCCTCGAATGCGTGAGGATGCCATGCGTGCGTTCCGCGTCGCTCCGGGTAGTTCGCGCTGGATTCTGATGGGGGTCCTTGTTTGGAGTGCCGTGTCGGCGGAAACCGCCTACGCACAGACTCCCCTCGAGGCGGCCATCGACGTGGCCGAGCAAGCGTCGCTCGACAAAGTGGCGGCTGAGCGCGTGCGCGCGGAGAAGATCGCGGCGCAGCAGTCGGCGAACACCACGGCGCAGCTCGCCGCCGAGGCGCTCGCGAAAGCGCGTGAGTCCAAGACGGCGGCCGAGCGTGTCGGCGCGGCGGACGCGCAGGCGATCGCCGAGAAGATCATCGCCGCGTTGGAAGCCGAGTCGGCCGCGCACAAGGCGGCCGTCGAGAAGGCGAACGCGGAACGCAACGCGGCCGAAACGGCCGTCCAGGAACGAACCAACGCGTTCAACGAGGCGAACCAAAAAGTCACCGCCGCCCGAACCCCCCTCGATCAGGCCGCGGGGCAGGCGAGCAAGGAAGCCGAGGACGCGCTCGCCGCGCGCGACGCCGCTCAGAACACGCTCAACCAGGTCACCAATACGGGAAACGCGGCGATCACCGCCGCGGCCACAAGCCAGGAAGGAGCGATGAGGACGGAAGCCGAACGCGCGGCCGCGGAGAAGGCGGTGACCGATCAAAGCGCGGCGCTGACGGCCTCCGTCGCGACGCTTTCCGCAAGCCAGAACGCGGCGAACCAGGCGACCGCGGAAATGGCCGCGGCCGCGGCGGCGGTCGAGGAAAAGACGAACGCCGCGCGCGCCGCCGTTGAGCTCGCCGCCACGAGCCAGGCCGCCGCGTCGCGCGGCGCCGCCGAGCAGGCGGCCGCGGCGCGCGTGGTCGAGGAAAAGAGCGCGGCCGCCAAGACGGCTGTGGATGCCGCGGCGGCCGAGCCGGACGCCGCAAGAAAGGCGCCCTTGCAGGAAGCCGCGAATCGCGCGGTCGCCGAACTGGCCGCCGCCGGACAACGGCTCGCCGAACTCACGACCGCGGCCAAGACCTCGCTCGATAAGGCCGCCGCCGACCGAACCGCGTCCGACGCCGCCATCGCCGCGCGGGCCGGCGCGGAGGCCCGCATGGCGGAAGAGTCCGCCGAATCCAAGATCATGGCCGATCAGGTCGCCGTCAATCAGATGACCGTCGATCGATTGACGGCGGAGAAGGCAAACGCCGACAAGGCGCTCGCCGAAAAGGCGGCCGCCGCGAAGGCGGCTTCGGAAAAAGCGGCCGCCGACAAGGCCGTCGCCGATAAGGCGCTCGCCGATCGCACGGCAGGTCAGTCCGATCTCACCGCCAAGACGGCGGCCGAAAGGACGGCGAGGCACAAGGCGGCCGAAGCCCGCGCGATCGCCGACGGCGGATTGAAATTGCTCCCCGAATCCGCGTGGGATTTGGCCAAAGCCCGCCATTTGCTCGTCCGCGCCGGATTCGGCGGAACACCGGACGAGGTCGCGAGGCTCCATGAAATGGGCCTCGTTCGGGCCGTCGAGTACCTGGTCGACTATCAATACATCGCGAACGACGCCAATCTCCTCCACGTCGATCCGCCCGAGCGGCCCGCGCCGACCGAGTCGAAGCTCAGCGATGCCGAGCGGAATCGTCTCAACCAACGCCGCGACGCGACGCGAAACAACGACTATTACCGCCTGCGCAACTGGTGGATGCGGCGGCTCGTCGAGTCGCCGCGCCCGCTGCAAGAGAAACTGACCCTGTTCTGGCACGGCCATTTCGCCAGCGAATGGCAGAAGATCGCGTGGCCGCACCTGATGTACAACCAGAACCAGCTCTTGCGGGACCACGCCAACGGAAATCTCGGCGCGCTCCTCTACGGAATCGTCCACGATCCCGCGATGATCGTGTATCTCGATAATCAGGTGAACTACAAGGGCCATCCGAATCAGAACCTCGCGCGGGAACTCATGGAGCTGTTCGCGATGGGAGTCAACCAAGGCTATACCGAATACGACCTCCGCGAAGGCGCCCGCGCGCTGACCGGCTATTCGTACGAGCCCTACACGGGACAATTCCGGTTCAACTACGGGCAGCACGACGCGGATCCCAAGACGATCTTCGGTCAGACGGGGAACTGGACGGGTGACGATTTTGTGAACCTCATCCTGCAACAACCCCATACGGCTCGCTACATCAGCGGCAAGCTGTTCGAGTATTTCGCCTATGCGAATCCCGATCCGCCGACGGTCACGCGATTGGCGAACGTGCTGCGTTCCAATCAGTTCGAACTCGGTCCGATGCTGAAAAACCTATTCATGTCCGAGGAATTCTACGGCCCCCGCTCGCTGGGCACGCAGATCAAGAGTCCCGTGCACCTCCTCGCCGGGTTGCTCCGCGATTTCGGAGTCAAAGGAGCCGACTACAACGCGATAAACGCCTGGACGTCGGAAATGGGGCAGGAGTTGCTCCAACCTCCGAATGTGAAAGGCTGGTACGGCGGCCGGGACTGGATCAACGCCAACTTGATCTTCCGGCGATACAATTTCGCGGCGGCGCTCGTCCAATCGGCGCCCGGTGCGGGCGGTCAGCAGGGCATCGATCTGGTCGCCGCGCTCGACGGCAAGGGCTGCGCGACGGCCGAACAGGTCGTCGACTACCTCGCGAAATGTTGCCTGATCGTGCCGATCAGCGCCGAGCAGCGTCAGTCGCTGATCGAGACGCTCGGAGAACTTCCCGCGCCCGACCAATGGTCGGGTCAGCGCGACGCGCTGAATGCGAAGTTCCGGCAGGTGTTGATCCTGATCGTTTCCACGCCCGAGTATCAAATGACGTGAGCCTGTTCTCCGTTCATGCCGAACGGTCCGTTACCCGCAGAGGAGGTTGATGCCATGTCCCGCATGCGTATTGCGACTCGACGCGATCTGTTGAAGGGAGGCCTTGGAGTCATCGGTGTCGGATCCTCCTTGCCGAACTTCCTGCTCAATACGGGGCTCGCCGGACAAGCCGCCGAACCGGGGCAGCGCATCATGGTCGTGCTGCAACTCAACGGTGGCCATGACGGAATGAGCGACGTGCCGCCCTACGGCGAACCCAAGTACGCCGAGTACCGCACGGCCACGCGCATTCCTGAGAACGAAGTGATCAAACTCAACCCGCAATACGGCCTGCACCCGAATCTCAAAGGCTGCAAGGAACTCCTCGATCAGGGTCGGTTCGCGGTCGTCGTCGGCACGGGGTATCCGAACTTTGACTACAGCCACTTCGAGGCGATGGATATCTGGGAGACAGCCAACGAGACGGAGCGGCGCAAATGCGGCGCGGGCTGGCTCGGAAAGTACCTCGACCTGACGGTTCAAGGAAACCCCGATCCGAAGCTCGCAATCGGCGTCGGGTTCCACAAGACGCCCGTGCTCCTCTGGGCGAAGGACCATCCGGGGCTCGCCTTCAACAGCCCCGACGCGTTTCGTTTCAGCGGCCTCGGGGATGAACCGGGGCAAGCCGCCTATCGGCGCATCAATGAAACGGCCGG
Organism: Planctomycetota bacterium; assembly: GCA_016872725.1. GTDB lineage: Bacteria > Planctomycetota > Planctomycetia > Pirellulales > Pirellulaceae > VGZC01. The sequence continues at coordinate 23,303 of VGZC01000038.1, read as the reverse complement.
GAAGAGCGGTCAAGTCGACCTCCAGTTTGTGACGCGAACGGCGATCAGCGCGAATGCGGCGAGCGAGCAACTGCGCCAGGTCACGTCCGCGTACCAGACGCCGATCGAGTACCCGAATACGGGACTCGCCGCGTCGATGCGCACGATCGCCGGTTTGATCGCGGGCGGTCTGAGCACGCGGATCTATTACACGGCGATCGGCGGCTTCGATACGCACGGCAATCAGAAGCCTCAACACGATTCGCTGATGGCGCAGATCGACGGCGCCGTTTCGGCGTTTTGGAAGGACCTCGATCGACAGGGAAGCTCGAATCGCGTCCTGATGATCACGTTCAGCGAATTCGGACGCACCGTCAAAGAAAACGGAAGCCAGGGCACGGACCATGGCTCCGCGCAGCCCATGTTCCTCATGGGACCCGGGGTCAAACCCGGTTGCCACGGCAAATATCCGAGCCTCACCGATCTGAGGCCGGACGGCCAGTTCAAAATGGAGATCGATTTCCGGAGCGTCTATGCGGCCATTCTGGAAAAATGGCTGATGACGGCGAGCGAGCCGATCCTCGGCGCCAAACACGATCCCCTCGATTGCATCGCCTGATTGGCCTTGACGGTCTCCGAACGCTCGAATAGGCTCCCGACCCGCGCGTCGAGCCGGGAGACCGGCGGCGCGCCGGACCGCTATCGGTTCGACGTGCGTCGCTTGGTTTTCCTATTCTCCCCAGTCGATTCGGATCGCATGGCAAGCTTCGTGTGGCGTATCGGGATCGTCGGGTGGCTCTGTCTGGCGGGAACCGCCGGATGCGCGTCACTCCTGCCGAACAACGAGCGGTTCTCGTACGAACGGATGCGAGTTCCGATCGACGGGCCTGGGCGCGAGGCCGTTCACGAGGCCATTCGGGAGTCCGCTCCAAAAGCGCCCTCGCGCCGTCCGGTGCAGGCCAAGAAGCCGGCGTCGCTCGTCGATCAGTTCAAGCGGCTTGTCGGCCGCGGAGCGCGTCCCGAGGAAGCCCGCGCGCGGTACGCGGAAGCGGAGGACCTGTACCGGAGGGCGATGTCCGCGGAGGGTGTCGAGCGGACCGCCTTGTGGAGCGACGCGGGAAAGAAATACGCGGATGCCGCCGAGGCATGGCCCGATTCATCGCTCGAACAAGACGCCTTGTTCCTCGCTGGCGAGGCCTATTTCTTCGCGGACGCGTATCCCGAATCCAATAGCCGGTTCGAGACACTGCTCAAGAAACACCCCAATTCCCGATATATCGACCTTGTCGAGGCTCGCCGTTTCGCAATCGCGCGGTACTGGCTCGATACGGCCGAATACCACGGCGATTCGCTCTTCACGTTCAACGTCGTCGACACGGCCCGGCCATGGCGCGACACGCGGGGACACGCGATGCGGATCTACGATCGAATCCGGATCGACGACCCGACCGGAAAACTGGCCGATGACGCCACCATGGCGGCCGGAAACGCCCATTTCGCCGACAGGAAGTGGATTCGGGCGGACGAGTTCTACTCGGACATCCGCAAGACGTTCCCCCGAAGCGATCATCAGTTCCTCGCCCATTATCTCGGCGCTCAGGCCAAGATCCGCAGTTACGAAGGATCGGATTACTCGGGCGTGCCCCTGGATGAAGCCGAGGAACTGCTCAAGCAGATTCGGCGGCAGTTCCCCGCCGAGTTCGAAAAACACCGGGCCGATCTGGAGCGGATGTACGCGGAGGTCCGATTCCGCAAGGCCGAGCGGGATTGGACGACGGCCCGGTATTACGAAAAGCAGAAGGCGTACGGCGCGGCGCGGTTTTACTACGACATCGTGGCGCGCGACTACGACGATACGCCGTTCGCCAAACAGGCGCGGACGCGCGTGGGTGAGATCGCCCATCTTCCCGCGAAGCCGGACCAGAAATTCGAATGGATCGTCGAACAACTGCCCAGTTCGCGGGATTCGAAGCCGCTCGTCGCGACCGGATTGGCTCCCAGCACCAAGCGTTGATTCCGCCATGGATTCCAACGGTCAACCGCCGCGTGACCATGCGGTCGTCGAATCCGAGTCGAACGGACGGTCGACAGCGGCCCGTCGCGCCGGGCCGATCGCCGCGTTCGTGATGCTCGCCGCCATCCTCGCGGTGCCCGGATGCGCCGCCTACCACTGGGGATCGCCGTCGCTCTTCTATACGCACGTTCGGACGATCCACGTTCCGATCTTCGAATCGGATTCCTATCGCCGCAACCTGGGTGAATGGCTGACCGAGGCGGTCGCCAAGGAAATCGAACTCCGTACGCCCTATAAGGTCGTGCACGATCCGGCCGCGGACTCGGTGCTCCGAGGCCGAATCGTGTCGGAACGCAAGTACACGATCTCCGAGGATTTCAACGATAACCCGCGGAACGTCGGCGTCGATCTGGTCGCGGAAATCAAGTGGATCGATCGAGCCGGCAATACGATGCTGCGGAGCGCGACGGTGCCGATCGATCTGACGCTCGCAGGCAGTTCCAATTTCACCGCCGAGGGCGGCCAGTCGATGCTGACGACCCAGCAGGCCGTCATCCGACAGGCGGCCCGCCAGATCGTGTCGCAGCTCGAAGCAGGCTGGTAGATCCCGCGGCACCGACGGGGCGCGACGCGTCACGCCGACTTCCTACCGCCCGGGTATCCCAACGGTTCCAAGATCCGCACGGCAAGCCGCCCCTTGCTCGCGCCGGGCGCCGCATGGAATCTCGAGACACCTTGGATGGCCAAGTCGAGCGGGGTATGGATGTCCTTGTCGGTCGTGATGATGTCCCCGACGCGCAGGCCGATCAGATCGCCCGTCGTGAGACGGGTTTCCGCGAGCGTCACCACGACTTCGAGCCGCGAAGCGTTCAGACGGTCCCCGATCAGGGCGAGCGATTCCGATGAACGGTCCGAACGCGTTTGACCGATCCACGTGTTCGACGTCAGGCGGCCTCCGATCCGCTCGATCGAATTGAACGGGATGCACAGGTTCAAGATGCCCCGGACATTCCCGATCGCCACTTCAAAGCCGATGAGAATGACCACTTCGCTCGGCGGAACGATTTGGACAAGCTGCGGATTGCTTTCGACCCGGTCGACGGCCAATTCGAGTCGGAGGACATTTTCCCAGGCCCGCCCCATTTCCTTCAAGAAGCGATCGGTGACGCGCGTCACCAGACGCAGTTCGATCTCGGTCAGCGGACGCCGAGCGACCGGATCGCTGTCCTTGCCTCCTCCGAGCAGCCGGTCGATGATCGGATACAGGACCGAGGGACTGATATCGAGGATCAGATGCCCTTCGAGCGGACTGGCGGTGAGCAGGTTGAAACAGGTCGGACTTTCGAGACTGAACACGAATTCGCTGTAGGTCAACTGGTCGACGCTGGTCAGTTTGACCTCGACGATCGTCCGAAGGAGCGTGGAGAGCGACGCGCCGAAGTTGCGTGCGAAGCCTTCATGCAGCGACTGCAGGGCCCGCATTTGCTCCTGGCCCACGCGTTCGGGCCTCTTGAAATCGTACGGTTGGACTCGCTCCCTGGGCCGGCTGGCCGGGCCGGCCGGCGATCCGGGAGCTCCGCCACCCTGTCGATTCGGAGCCCCGGTTTGAGTCTGATCGGTTTCGATCGCCTGGAGTAGGCTCTCGACTTCCTCGTGACTGAGGACATCGCCGTCCATGCGTTCATGCCTCGCCGCAATGGTTGCTGACCGTGATCGCCGAACCGCCGGTCGTTCGGGCCGAGCGAGTCGGATCCGTCGCTTCGGCGATTGCCTCCGCGCGGCGCCCCCTTGTCCGTCTAGGTCCGGATCTGGCCATTTCCGAGAACAACGTATTTGTAGGTAGTGAGTTCCCGCAAACCGCATGGTCCGCGGGCGTGGAACTTGTCCGTGCTGATTCCGATCTCCGCTCCAAGTCCGAGTTCACCCCCATCGTGGAAACGCGTGCTCGCATTGACGACGACCGCCGCGCTGTCCACGCGTCGCGCGAAACGCTCCGCCGCCTCGATCTCGCGCGTGACGATGGCGTCCGTGTGCCCGGTACCGAATCGATTGATGTGGTCGATCGCCTCGTCCAGATCGCGGACGACGCGGATCGAGAGAACCGGGCCGAGGTATTCCGCGGCGTAATCCGCGTCCGTCGCCTCGTTCGCCTCAGGTACGCGGGCTCGCGTCGCGCCGTCGCCGCGCAGTTCGACCGCGTACTTGGCCAACGCTTGCGCGACGGCCGGAAGGAACGCGTCGGCGACAGCCTCGTGGACCAGCAACGACTCGCACGCGTTGCAGACCCCCATCCGCTGGCACTTGGAGTTGACCACGATGTCGACGGCTTGACCGAAGTCGGCCGATGCATCCACATAGACGTGGCAGTTGCCCGCGAAATGCTTGATGACCGGCATGCGCGCCTCTTCGGCGACGCGCCGGATCAACGCCTCGCCGCCGCGCGGGATCGCGACGTCGATCCACTCGGGCATTCGAAGGAAATGGCCGACCGCCTCCCGATCGGCTGTCGGAACAAGTTGCACGGAGTCCTCGGGAATGTGCGACGCGCGGGCCGCCTCGCGCCAAACGGCGACGATCGCTCGATTCGAATGAACGGCTTCCTTGCCTCCGCGCAAGATGACCGCGTTCCCGCTCTGGATGCAAATCGCCGCCGCGTCGGCCGTGACGTTGGGCCGCGATTCATAGATGAAGAAGACGACACCCAGCGGAACGCGCACCCGCGACACACGCAACCCGTTCGGGCGTACTCGGCTCTCGATCACTTCACCCACCGGGTCGGAAAGGCCGGCGACCTGTTCGATGGCCGACGCCATCGACTCGATGCGCGACGTGTCAAGGCGGAGCCGATCCACCTGGGCGTCGGTGAGGCCAAACGATGGAGCCGCGGCCACGTCGAGCGCATTGGCGCGAAGCAAGGCATCGGAGCCGACTCGCATTCCCTCGGCCGCGCGCCGCAGGCAATCGACCTTGGGGCGACCGGGGAGTTCTCCCAAAACGCGCGACGCGGCCCTGGCTCGCTCGGCCATCGCCCGGCAATCCCGTTCGACGTCCACCGTCATTCGTTCCGCCATGCCTTGAATTCAATTCCGTGTCGCAGTGTATTCCCTCGCGTCCGCGCGTCGCGGCGGATCGCCCCACCCCAATAAACGCGCCGCAGAGGATACGGGAAACGGGATTCCAGGGTCAATCGCATTCCCGAGCATTCGCCCGATCGGAGGTCCCCGCATCGCCTGGCGGTTCCCGTCCCCAAGGGCCCGCTCCTTCCCCTCCGCATGCCTCAAACAGGCGAAACGCTTGTCGGACCAGATCGACGCGATGAACGCGAACGACCTGGACTCCCTGGACGGCGGCCGCGATCGCCACGCCGATTCCGCCCGCCTCGCGGTCCACGCTGGGATCACCTAGCACACTGCCGATAAAACCTTTTCGGGAAAAGCCGACGAGCACAGGGCTGCCCAGTCGGTGCATATTGCCCACATCGCGCAATAGCGCCAAGTTATGCGCGGTGGTCTTACCGAAGCCGATACCCGGATCGAGACAAATCCGTTCCGCGTCGATCCCTCGGGCGACGAGCGTATCACGGCGGGCGCCCAGATATCGCTCAACGTCCGCGACGACGTCATGGTACTCGGGCCGGTCCTGCATGGTTTGGGGCGTACCCTGCATGTGCATGGCGCAGATACCCGCTCGGCATTCGGCCATGGCATCGAGCATGCCGGGATCGGCGGTCCCCGCGGAAACATCGTTGATGATTTCGACCCCTGCGGAAACCGCCTCGCGCGCGACGGCCGCCTTGCTGGTATCGATGGAAAGGGGCACGGCAACTCGTCCTGCCAATCGTTCGAGGACCGGGATGATCCGGCCGAGCTCTTCGGCGGCTGCGATCGACTTTGAATAGGGTCGTGTGCTTTCACCGCCCAGATCGACCAGATCGGCCCCTTGCTCGACAAGGGCCAGGACCTGGTCAGCCGCGCGACCGGGGTCGAGGAATCGGCCTCCATCCGAAAAACTATCGGGAGTAACGTTGACGATGCCCATCACTGCGGGCATTCGGCGGAATTCGAGCCATCGTGTCGCAAGCCGCCACCGCATGGCTCGCCGGGATTGGCCGGCTTGGTACTTCGCCGTCATGGATCGATCGTACGCCCCAAGTCCGCCCTGGGACAAGTGCCCGCAGCGCGAGCCGACTCCCAGGATTCAGACCACGCCCCCGGGGATCTTGACCACCGGATCTTGACCAGGTCACTTGCGGGCGCGGTCTGCGCGACATGCGCCGTTTGCAGCGATCTGCGAAAGTGCGCAGTGTGGGATAATTCAATTTTGGCCAGGTCACTTGCGGGCGCGATCCGCGACACATGGGCGATTTGCGATACGCTGGCAGAATGCGAGGTTAAGTAGAACCAGGTTGTTGCGAAGCTGCGCGCGGGCCCCCCTCGCGGACGCGCATGCCGCGTGAACTCGGGTCCCCCCCACGACCCCTCGGCTTTCTTGGTCCGTCCGATTCGTGTCATTGGTGGTCGACATGAGTCGGCGGGACGCGCCCACAGTCGTTCCGGGTTCACCGCAGGTTAGCGCCCGGCCGCTGATTCGCCTGTCGAAGACGTTTCATTTCGGAATGTGACGCAATGGGCGGGTTTTGGTTCCGCGCGCAAATGGGCTCATGCGCCCGGGTCGCGGCGCCGTGCATTTTTTCTATTGTTCCGTCCAATGAATCGTTCTATACTCCGCCCCCTGCCGCCGGCGGCGCCCGTAGCGGACCGCAAACCGTCCCCGCACTCGGACCGGCCGACGCGACGCGCGATGCGCGGACTCCGGGGTCCGCGATCCAGGAACGACGCCCGGCGATTCATGGAGGGACGCCACGATGTTTCGGAATGAACACAACTCCGCCACGGAATGGAGTCCGCTGGACGACGCGTGCCATCGCGGCCCAATCCCCGCTGCCAATTGCGGGGCGTCCCATCGGGAACGAACGCGTGGTAACGGACGATCGCGGGGCCGGACGGTTGGTTCGTGGGTTGCCGGTGGTCTGGTGATCGCGGCACTGGCCATCGCCGCGCGGACGCTCGCGCCGCCCGCGCCCGTCGCGGCACAAGCCGGCCGGACTCCGTCGGCGAACCGTGCTCCGACCCGAGGCGGGAGCGCCGAGCGGGTCGCGACGAAGGCCGACACGTCCCGATCGGCCCTCCCGCGCGCGACGTCGCCGTTGAATGCGGCTCGGACCGCGACCTCACCGACTGGCCCGGCGCCCTCGGAATCGAATATCGCGGCGGTGGTCAACGGCCAATCGATCACGCGCGACGGCCTCGCGCGCGAGTGCATGCGACGGTTCGGTGAAGAAGTCCTGGAAAGCGTCGTCAACAAGCAATTGATCGCCGTCGAGTGCGCGCGGCAGGGCATCGAAATCACCGATCAACATGTCGCCCAGGAAATCGAACGGATGGCGGGCAAGTTCGGACTCTCGACCGACCGGTGGCTCCAACTTCTCCGCGACGAGCGGCAAATCACCCCGGAAGCGTACCAGCGCGAGATCATCTGGCCCATGCTCGCCCTTCGGCAGTTGGCCGCGGGTCAGATCGAGGTCTCGCAGGCCGAATTGAAAGAGGCTTTCGAAAGCGAGTACGGCCCAAAGGTCAAGGCGCGGATCATCGTCGCATCGTCGCGAACCGAAGCCGACAAGCTGCTCACGATGGTGAAGGCCGACCCCGAGCGGTTCGGAGACATCGCGAAGGACCATTCCGTCGACCGGAACAGCGCGAGCGCCCGCGGTCTCGTGCCTCCGATCCGCAAACACACGGGCAGTAAGGAACTCGAAGACGCCGCGTTCGCGCTCGAGGAAGGCGAGGTCTCCGGCGTCATCGAGGCCGCAAACCAGTTCCTGATTCTCAAGTGTGAAAAGAAGATCCCCGAATCGTTTGTCGCGGCGCAGCAACTGTCCGAGACGGAAGGCCGATTGCGGGATCAGATCCAGGAGCAAAAACTGCGGACGGCCGCTTCCGGGCTTTTCAAGCGGCTCCAGGAACAGTCGAAAGTCGTCAACGTGCTGAACGACGCGAAATTGAACCGGGAAATGCCTGGAGTCGCCGCGCTCGTCAACGGCCGCCCCATCCCCATCGCCGAACTCGCGGCCGAATGCCTCCAGCGGCACGGCGAGGAGGTCTTGGATGGCGAGATCAACCGGCTCATCCTGCAACAGGCACTCACGCACAAGAAGGTCGAAGTCACTCAAGACGATCTTGACGAGGAAGTGCGGCGAGCCGCGGACGCGTACGGGTTCGTAAAGAAGGACGGTTCGCCCGATGTCGACGCCTGGATCCGACACGTCACGGCCGACGGCGGCGAACACTATTCCGTCGACTTGTACATGCTCGACGCGGTCTGGCCCTCGGTCGCGCTGAAGAAACTCGTCGGCGCCTCGGTCGAGATCTCGGACGAAGATCTGCGAAAGGGCTTTGAATCGAACTACGGAGAACGGGTCGAAGTGCTCGCCATCGTCGTCAACAACCAGCGCCGAGCCCAGCAGGTTTGGGAGATGGCGAGGAACGATCCGAGCGAACAGTTCTTCGGGGACCTCGCGACGCAGTACTCGATCGAACCGGTCTCGCGCGCGAATCTCGGCAAGGTGCCTCCGATCCGTAGGCATGGGGGCAATGACCTTGTCGAGGAAGAGGCGTTCAAGCTGGGGCCGGGAGAACTCTCAGGCGTGATCGCCGTCGCGGACAAGTACATCATCCTGAAGTGCCTCGGCCGCACGCAGCCGATCGTGTCCAAGATCGACGACGTGCGAGACGAACTCACCAAGGAACTGCGGGAACAAAAAACGCGGGGCGCGATGGCGGCCGAGTTCGATCGACTCAAGGAGACCGCCAAAGTGCAGACGTACCTGACGGGTATCGTGACGCGCGGTCGGCTCCATCAGACCGCGCAGACCGCGGGAGCGAACTAGATGCGTCGTGCCGCGCGCTTCCGCGATGACCGAAACGCGCATCGCGAACAGGTGCCAACGCGGTCTCCCATGGGCCGATTGATCCTCCACGCCACCTTGGTTCCGCGGATTCGCATGAAACACCGAACGGATCTCCGACGCCCGTCCCCGGCGATTCGAATCGAAGCGATGCGCCACCGAGACACGCATCCCGGCGCAGGAGCGGCCCGCTCCTATCGCGTGCTCGGCGCGTTTTTCATTCTGGCGACCCTCGCGGGCCCGATCGCTTCGACCCGGGCGCAGGGAATGGGCGGTGGCGGCATGCCGTCCACACCCCAGCGCCCGACCAGCCGCGAGGAGTTCCAGACGCGGTTGGCCATGGAAGGCGGTCCCGACTACGGACCCGCCGGGCCCGCGCCGCTCGTCGTCGACGTCGTCATCCGCGGTAACGAGACCGTGCCCGAGTCCGAAATCCACACTCTGCTTCGCACTCGCAAGGACCGCTATTTCGACCCGGAAACCGTCCAGGCCGATGTGCGACGCCTGGTCACCCAAGCGAAACTCCGCGACGTGCGAACCTACACGCAACCGGTGGCCGGCGGCGTGGTGGTGACGTTCGAGGTCTTCGAGGTGCCGACGATCCGTTACGTCAAGTTCCTTGGAAACCGCGGTCTCTCCGACCGTGGCCTTCTCAAACAGGCCGGCCTGAAAGTCGGTGAACCGCTGAACCGATTCGGAGTCGAGGAAGGCCGTCGCAAGGTCGAGGACTACTATCGTTCCAAAGGATTCTCCCATGCCCAGGTCGATGTCTTCGAAGGAGACCAGGCCGATCATCGCGGTGTTGTCTATCTCATCAGCGAGGGCAAGATCGAGCGATTCCGGGAAACACGGTTCGTCGGCAACACCTTCGTGACCGAGGCGCGCCTCAAGACGCTCATCAAGTCCAAACCCGGCATCTTCTGGCTCATCAAAGGTGTCGGCGACCGCAACCAGATCGATGAGGACGTCGATAAGTTGACCGCGTACTACCGCAGCTTCGGATATTTCTCGGCGAGGATCGGCCGCGAAATCGAACTCGACGACTCGGGCAAGTGGCTGACACTCACATTCGTGATCGATGAGGGGCCGCGATACGTCGTGCGCAGCGTGTCGCTCGCCGGCAACCAGAAGTTCACGACCGACTCACTGCACGAGCATCTTGAACTGACGTCGGGACAGTATTTCGATCTGCAGAAGATGAACCGGGATGTGAACGCGCTGCGCGACGCGTACGGCGGCGAGGGGCATATCTTCGCGGATGTGTCGGCCGACCCGCGATTCCTCGAAGAACCCGGCCAACTCGATCTGGTCTACAACGTCGTCGAAGGCGACGTGTTCCGGCTCGGCGAGATCCACGTGCATATCGCCGGCGAGTACCCCCACACGCGGCGCAACGTGATCCTCAATCGCAATTCACTGGTTCCCGGCGAGATCATCGACCTTCGGGCCGTGCGCGACTTTGAGCGCCGGCTCAAGGCTTCCAATCTCTTTGAATACAACCCGGCGACCGGCGACGCGCCGCGCGTCGTGATCCGCCCTCCCGATCTGAAGGACATCGAAGGGCTTGCCTCGCCGCCGCGAGCCACGGCCCGAGGCCAAAGCCCAGACCCGCGATCGGTATGGTAGGTCCGCGGCGTGGGAAGCGGGAAACCCGAAGGCACATCGTTACGACAAGAACGCGTCAAGACTCCTTCAAGACCACACGCACTCGACGGCACGCCATGCATCGCGCACCCGGCCGAAAACCCGATCGGTGGATTCCCCGCGCTGCCGGCGTCTTTCGCGCTGCCCGTGTTTGTTGGATGTTGGCGATCGCGGGATGCGTCGGAACCGATCGAGGCCCGATGCCCGGCGCGGCAGTCGGACGCTCGTCGCCCCAATTCGCCGATCCGTACGCGGGGCCGTACTCAACGACGCCCGTTCCCAGGTCGAACGGCCGCCAAACCGAATCCGTCGCTCACGCCGCGAACACGGCGCGGACCGACGACGGGCTCGCCGCGCGAACCCAAACCACTCCGCCCGTCGCGGCCGATCGAAACGGCGACGGCCCGCTCGTCGTGCGCGCTCAGGCGGGAAACGGCGCCTTCGACCGCTACTCGGCCGGTTCGAACGATCTGACGCGCGGACCGATGCCCGTCTCGGGCCTGGTCGACCCCGAAGTACGCGCCGCGCAATTCGCGCAGCCGCTACCCGGTGGATCGGCTCCGCCGACCGCCGTCATTCCGCCCACCGATCCGTCGCTCGGCTTGGGAGTCGATCCGGGACCGCCCGCGGTGGGTACGACCGTTCCGTGGGATGTGTATGTGACGGAAGCCCGTACTGGCCAGTTCATGGTGGGCGTGGGCATCAACTCGGATGCGGGCGTCACCGGACAAGTCATCCTGGATGAACGGAACTTCGACATCACGCGGGTCCCGACGAGCTGGGACGACTTCATCAACGGTTCCGCGTTTCGCGGTGCCGGGCAGGGGTTTCGCGTCGAGGCCGTGCCCGGCAGCCAGGTGCAGCGTTATATGGTGAGCTTCACCGAGCCGTACCTATTCGATACACAGGTCAGCCTGAACGTCAGCGGTTTCTATTATCAGCGCGGGTTCTTCGATTGGCGCGAGGAGCGGCTCGGAGGCCGCATCGGCGCGGGGTATCGACTGACGCCCGATCTTTCGTTCAGCACGGCGATCCGAATGGAGAATGTCACCATCTCCAATCCGCGCGTCGTCGGCGTACCCGAACTGGACGCCGCGGTCGGCGACAGCGGGCTCTACAGCCCTCGATTCACGATCACGCACGACACGCGCGACATTCCGTTCTCCCCCACCGAGGGCTATTACTTGGAACTCGCCTACGAACAGGTGTTCGGGTCGTACGACTATCCGCGCGGCGAGCTCGATTTCCGCAAGTATTTTCTCGTCAACGAACGGCCCGACGGGTCGGGTCGGCATACGCTGGCGTACAACTTCCGGCTCGGCTTCTCCGGCTCGCAGACGCCGATTTTCGAGAACTACTTCGCGGGCGGGTACTCGACGCTGCGCGGCTTCAATTTCCGCGGCGCGTCGCCGAAGGAACTCGGCGTGGCGGTCGGCGGCGAATTCCGGTTCCTCGGTTCGGTCGAGTACTTCTTCCCATTGACGGCCGACGACATGGTCAAAGGGGTGGTCTTCTGCGACTTCGGAACGGTGGAAGAGCAAATCGCCATCCATGGCGACGACTATCGCGTGGCGCCCGGGTTTGGATTGAGGATTTCGGTTCCGGCGCTCGGCCCCGCGCCGATCGCGCTCGACTTCGCCGTTCCCGTCGCGCGCGAGGACACCGACGACATCCAGAACTTCAGCTTCTTCTTCGGATTCGGCCGCTCGTAGACGGCGTCGGCCGACGGCGGGATTGGCCTCCCGCGACGCCCGGTGTTCCGTCTATAATGGCCCACCACGTCAGGCGCCCCGATTCCGGAGGATCCGATCGGGGTCCGTGTTCCGACCGACCGGTTGATGAGGAGACCACTATGCGGATTCGGTTCCGTACGCTGCATGGAACAGACACGACACGACGCGCGGGCGCGACGTCCGTGAACGATATCCGATCAACAGCCCGTCCCGCATGCCGTTCCGCATGGCTCTTGGCCCTCGCGCTGGCCTGCGCGCCGATCGCGTCGGCCCAAACACCCCGCCTGACGGGCGATCAGATCGTGCCCGATTCGGCCAAGGCTTTTGTATCGGTTCCCCAACCGTCCGTGTTCCGCGAAGCGTGGAAACAGACGGAGATGGGCCGCCTGTTCCATGACCCCGTGATGGATGCGTTCACGAAGGACTTGCGGCGGCAGATCGAGGAACGCGTCGCGCAAACATCGGCGCGGCTGGGCCTGAAGTTGAACGATCTCGAAGGTGTCGCGTCCGGCGAAATGGCGTTCGCCCTGTTGCAGCCGGAGCCCCGGTCGCGGTTCGCGATCGCCGTCCTCGCCGACGTGGCGGGCCGGGACCGGCAAGTCACCGAATTGCAGGCGAAGGTCCGCGAACAGATGGCCGGTCGCGGCGGCAAGTCCAAGAACGAATCGGTCGAAGGATACGCGTTCACCGTTTGGACCTTCCCGCCGACCGAGGAGAACCCATCGGCGACGACGGCCTATTTCTGCCGCCACGCGGATTGGTACGTCGCCGGCGACCACTTGCCGACCCTCACCGGCATGCTCAACCGAATCGACGGCCGAGGCAATGATGTGCTCGCGAAGTCGGCCGCGTACCGAGCGGTGATGGCGCAGAGCCATTCGACGGTCAAGGGTCCGCTCCATGCCAGATGGTTCATCGAACCGTTCGGATTCGCCGAGTCGATTCGCGAGGCGAACCTCGAGCGCGAGCGGGGGCGCGACAAGATCAAGATCGTCAAGGAACAGGGATTCGGAGCGATCGAGGGGTTGGGCGGCGTCCTTTCGTTTGGCGGCGATCCGTTCGAGGCGACCTATCACGTGCATGTCTACGCGCCGACCGACGCCCGCGTTCTAGCGGCCCGCATGTTGGACTTCCCATCCGAGCCGAAGCTCGCGATGCCCGATTGGGCGCCCGCCGGTTCGGCCGCCCTCCTGATGGCGAACTGGAACATGCGAGGCGCGTTCGAAGCGTCGAAGACGCTGGTCGACGCGTTGTCGGGGAGCGAGGTCTTCGAGGATGCGCTCACCGATATCCACAAGGATCCGAACGGCCTTCGCGTGAATCTCCGCGACGAGATCATCGCGCACTTGGGTACGCGCGTCTATGTGATGACGCAGCACGGCAAACCGATCACGACGCAAAGCGAGCAGCGGCTGATTGCGTTCGAACTGACCGACGCCGCGAAGGTCGAGGCGACGATGGCGCGGGCTTTGCCCCGCGACCCCAACGTGAAGCAGAGGAAGTTCGGACCGTTCGTGGTTTGGGAAGTCCTGCGCAAGGAGAATGTGCGGCAAGGAGCGACGCCGGGCGGGTTCCAGGGCTTCCGGCACAACAAGGGCGAACCGGCCGCCGCGGATCCCAAGAACCGCCCGTTATTCAAGAACGGCGCGATGGCCGTCGCGTTCGGTTACGCGTTCCAGGCGACGGACGTCGAGTTCCTCGGAAAATTCCTGGTCGGCGCGGCGAACCAAGCGAAGTTGGCCAATGATCCGGACTACCAATTGGTGGACGCGGCCATCCTGAAGCTGGTCCCGGCGCAGGGCGAAGTGATGCGGCATTTCGTCCGGACGGACATGGCGATCGAGACGGATTACGAGCTGTTCCGGCAAGGGAAGATGGTGGACAACGAATCGCTGCTGGGCCAGTTGTTGAATCACTTCCTTGCGCCGGACGAGGAGGGTTTGAAGCGGAAGGCGTTGATCGACGGATCGAAGTTGCCTCCGTTCGCCCAGGTTCGGCAGTACTTCCAACCCGGCGGCGCGCGGGTGATCGGCACAAGCGACGGCTGGCGGATCGTCGGCGGCCTCCTCGCCCGCGACCAGCGCCGCGCCGCGAGGAACTGACCGGATTGGGGTAGGGAGGACGCATTGCTGCGTCCCCCCTCCCACCGAACCGGACAGGCGGTTCTCCCGCATCCGGCTCTCCGGTTGATTCTTACTGGCGAGCAAATTGGCATTCATGAGCGAACGCTGTCGTCATGCTGAGTGGCCCGCGTTCTGCGAAGTGAGCATTCGGGTATGGAGGAGGCTGCTCCCGAAACGCTCGACGTGCAGGCCCGTGCCGGGTCTCCCTGCTTAATCGCTTGACCTTCCAATCGTTCCGCCGCCAACCACCCCCCGTTGTCTCTGGTTCGATCTGTTTTCCTCCAGAGCTGACCATCCTCGACCTTGGTAATCCGGTGTGTCGGCACCGATGGCATCTTGGGCTTCGCCCTTTGCAAGCAGGCTCGCCACAACGACAGGCCGAATCGAGTTCGTTATCCCGCGGACCGATTGTTCGCTTCCAGTTGCTCTCCACCCCCTCTCTCGAGGACGCAGTTACTTTCCGCTAATGGGTTCAGATCAACCCATGAAGGGACTTCCACCCTTCCCGTCAAGCGCCTTCACAGGCGCGCCCGCCGCCAGCCGGCGCTGGCCGCCGCCGGCGCGTTCACGCTCGTCTTGCTGCTCGTATCGCTCGTCGGCCTTTCGTTGATGCTCGCCCGCGAACGCCGCCTGCGCGGCGTCGCCGACATGCGCCGCGAGGAAGCTCAGCGCGTTGTGGACACCATGCTGAGCCGCTACGTCGTCCAGCTCACGACGGCCAACGAAAGCGCCACGCCCGAACAAGAGAACCTCCTGCGCGAGGCGCTGACGTTCTACGAACGGCTGTCCGACGAGTCGCCCGATGACGACGACGTGCGCCAGAAGATCGCGGAATGCCTGCACCTACAGTCGGACGTTCAGGAGCAGCGCCTGGATCGACAAGGGGCCATCGCGACCCGCGAAAAGGGACTGAGTATCCTCCACGGTCTCGTGGCGCGACATCCCGACAACGACGCCTATCGCTACGACTTGTTCTTCAACGCGTATCGATTGGCGATCCTATATTCGTCCCCATCCGAATGGGACGCGGGAGCGCGGTGCTTAGACCTGGCCGAGCGGACGATCGAGGAACTCCTTGAAGGGGATCCCGGGAACTTCACCTATCGGGACGCCCAAGTGGCGTTGGGGTTCGCCCGGATCTCGTCCCTTTGGGAACGAGGGGAGTTCGAACCGTTGTCAGCGCTTATCTCGAAATATGAACTCCGCAGCCGCGACCTGTTGGAACAGTACCCGGACAACGCAAGCCAAATGACGCACTTGAGCTCGCTGCTCGAAATCCGCGAACAGCTCGCCCAAATGGATCGGCGACGGTCCGAGGATGAGGCGTACGACCTCTTCGCGCAATCCAAGGAGTCGCTGAACCGAGTCCTGGAGACCGCCCCCCCGAACTGGCTCAATCAGAGACTCCTGCGACACTGGGCGGAGCGGTGTCCGTTTGCGGAGCTCTTCATCGTCGGCGATTGACGTCGCGAGGGCACCGAGGAAGCGGCTAGGGAGCGGGTTCGCGCACGGCGTCCAGCAGCGTGTCGATCGAGGGCCGGTCCGCGGGACCGCGTCCGACATGATGCAGGCGGACGATCCCGCGGGGATCGACGAGCACATCGCCGCCGAGTTGTTGGACGTCGTCGTGAGGCCGTCGAGGCATGCGTCCGCGCGCCATGATCCTGAAATACGCGCCCCAATTTTGCGGCCCCCACACGGCCCAGACACTCCCCCGCTCCATGCCGAAGGCGCGATACAGCGATCGCGACGCATCGATCAACATGGGCCAGGGAAACCCGGTCTCCGCAACGTAGTCCTGGGCGCGCTCGGGCGTCTCAAACGTGACGGCCGCGACACTCATGTTCAGCGTTTCGATTTCGGCTTGCCTCCGCTGCAACTGCAGCAGATGTTCGCGGCACGGCAGTCACATCAGGTGCCGGTGAAAGACCAGCAAGAGCCAGGAACCGGCGGCATCCGACGACCGATACGCCGCGCCGGCGGCCGTTGGCCGTTCGAATTCGGGCAGCGGTTGCCCCACTAGGCGTCTCGTCATGGCCCGCTGGTCCGTTCGATCGGCATCATCACTTCCTGGCGCCACGTGCGAATGTCATTGCTTGCGTCCGAATCTCAATTCGAATGCGATCTTTTCCAGAGTTCTCAAGAAAGACCTGCTGTGCGAAACGACGTTCACTGGAACGTAGTCCGTCACAGTTGTCTTGTATTTCATACCGTTCGTCCCAAATCATGGCATTTGGAAACCTCCTCTTGACCCATTGAATGAGACCCAACCGAATCTTGTGTTCTGGAGCTGGGGGAATGGGCGGCCTATCCCGCACGTGCTTTGTCGTCTTCATCAGCGGCCCCACGAGGGCAACTGAGGGTACGAAAGAAGCGGCAAGTCGAGGCGATTCCCCCTTGTAACAGGCTGGACGCCGTCGTTCAATCATGGTGCGTGCTAAAGGCGAGCTCTCGTCCGTCGAGGCGGTTCGGAGGATTCCCACTTCTTGAGGACGCGGCGAGGATGGAACGGTTGCATCGGCGTCGGTGGCTGTGCGCGGCCATGGGTGGCGGCGCTTCCTTGGGATTATTCGCGGCGGCGAGCCGTTTCCGCGCTCGAGACACGGGCAACGCCGGCGTGTCGGTGGCGACGCTGCCCGACGGTTCGCGACGGGTCACTCGCACCGGATGGGCGTTCGGCACGGAGATCTCGATCACCGCCATCCATCCATGCGAGACTACGGCCGTGCGAGCGATCGCCGGCGCGTTCCGGCAGGTGGAGACGGTCGACGAAGTCATGAGCCTCCACCGAACGGCGAGCCAGCTCTGCGTCCTGAACCGCGACCAGGTGCTGTGGGATCCGCATCCGTTCCTGCTGAGTGTCATGAACACGTCCCGAACCCTATCGCAACGGACGGACGGGGCGTTCGACGTCACCGTGCAACCGCTGTGGGTGGTCCATGACGAGGCGATGCGGCGAGGCGAACATCCCGGCGAGGTCGAGATCGCCGCGGCCAGGCGGAAGGTGGATTGGCGCCAGATCGAGATCGGCGCGGACGCGATCCGCCTGCACGGCGGCGGCCAATCCGTTACGCTCAACGGCATTGCCCAGGGTTTCGCCGCCGATCGGGCGATGGAAGCCCTGCGTCGCGAAGGCATCGACCACGCGATCGTCGACAGCGGTGAAATCGCTACCCTTGGTCGCAAGACGGCGACGGAGGCATGGTCGATCGGCGTCCGGCATCCGCGGCGCAAGGACGCGTTCGCCGCGCTCATTCGGCTGGATTCGCGGGCGCTCGCCACATCGGGCGATTACGCGACGGCATTCGATCCGAATTTTCGCGAACATCACATCTTCGATCCGAGGACGGGCCGATCGCCGGGACAACTATCCAGTGTGACGGTGGCGGCATCCACGTCGACCGAGGCGGACGCTCTGTCGACGGCCGTGTTCGTGTTGGGCATCGAGCGAGGTTTGCGGCTCGTGCGGAGCACGCCCGGCGCGGACGCGCTCCTGATCCTGAAGGACGGCGGCACGGTGGCGACCGAGGGATTCCCGGCACCCGTGTGAGCCATTCGACCGCGAGACGCATCATCGACGACGCGATCGCGCGGTTCACGCGGGCATTGACCACGAATGACACGAATAGGGAAAAGAATGCCTCGATGGGTCTGGTCCCGCCGATGATTTTGCACGTGGACATGGATGCGTTCCACGCGTCCGTCGAGGAACGGGATCGGCCGGAGCTCGTCGGAAAGCCGGTCATTGTCGGCGGCACACCCGAAGGCCGAGGCGTCGTCGCCGCGGCCAACTACGCCGCGCGCTCGTTCGGCGTCCATTGCGCCGTGTGCCGGTCGAACGACTGCGGCACCAGTTCGGCAACAGCGGCGACCATTTGTGGGAATCGGCGAGGGGCATCGATGAAAGGCCTGTGATTCCCGAACGCGAGGCGAAGTCGATCTCGCATGAAACGCGGAACGACTGCCGAACCGGCGTCCGCATGTTCGCTTGCTCGGCGTGGGCATGAGTGGTCTTGAACATCGGCCGACGACGCGGCGGAGTCTCTTTCCGGACGCTGAACGGGAGAGGCAGACGCGTTTGGACGAAGTCGCGGACCGGATCAAGGACAAGTTCGGCCGATGCGGATTGCAGCGCGCTCTGGGGATGCCGCACGACGTCGAGCATCGGGAGCGACGGCCCGGCGCGGACCGGGACCAGTACGGCCACTAGAGACCTCCCCGCCGCGCTGGCTCCGGCGACCGCCCGGGTCGATCCAAGCCCCGGCGCGCCCGTCGGTTCCTCCGGCACGGCGAACCTGTTAGAATCGCATCCGCGGATCCGATGGGAAATCGACAAATCGCGACGTTTCACAGTCGGGAGACTCGGCGTGATAAAGGTTATCCGTACCGCCGCGGCGCACACCGGCCTGCTTGCCGCACTGATTGTCGGACCACGCGCGGCGTGCGCGGATCCGGTCGTGGTCGTCCAGGACGGAACGGCGCGCGTCGCCATCCATGCCTCGCCTGAATTGATGGCGGACGATCAACGTCCGCCGGACAACGCCCTCGCCGCGACGGCCGAACGGCACCGCAGGCGATTGAGGGAGTCCGTGCGGGATCTGTCGATCTACCTCGAACGCATCGGAGGCGCGCCGATTCCCGTGCGAACCGAACCGCCGCGGAGCGACGACTCGACGATTCCGATCCTCGTCGGCCGTCCGGCCGAAGTCCGGTTCCAGCCGATCGCGAACCCGACGGAATTCCGCCAGGCGTTTCGCGTTGTCGTTTCGCCCACCGGCATTGGCCTTCTTGGCGAGACCGACGAAGCCGCGAGCTACGCCGTTTATGAACTGCTCGACGAACTCGGATGCCGCTGGCATATGCCTGGGGAGCTCGGCGAGCTCGTGCCGCGGCGGGCGACGATCGCATTCCCCGAACGCGATGTCACGATCGTGCCGCGTACCGCGTCGCGCAATATCTGGTACGCCGACGACGCGTATCGGCGCCGCAACCGACTGGGTGGATTCGCGTATTCGGCGGGTCATGCGCTCGAAGGATATGTCACGAAGGAACAACTGGAGCGACATCCCGAATGGAACGCCGAAATCGGCGGAACACGCGCTTTGCATCGCTGCGATGTCGGGTACCGGATCTGTTGGGCCAACGCGGAAGTCGCCGGCGCCGTCGCCGACACGATCATTGCCAACTTGGACAAGAATCCCGCGACGCCCTGCGTCTCGATCTCGCCCGGAGACGGCGTCGATTTCTGCGAATGCGCGCAGTGCAAGGAGCTCGACACGGGTGACTGGGATGCGTCACTGAATTGCGTCTCGATCACCGATCGGTATATCCATTTCTGCAACCGGGTCGCGGAACGCGTGGTCGCAAGGCACCCGAACGTGAAGCTCGGCTTCCTGGCCTATGTGCAGTTCACTCGGCCGCCTCTCCGCGAGAAATTGCACCCCGCCCTCATCCCGCAACTCGCCCCGATCACCTATTGCCGGGCGCACACGGTCGACGACGGGAACTGTTCGAGCCGCCAGACGCTGCGGGGGATCCTCGAAGGCTGGGGCAAGGCTTGCCGGAACATGGCGATGTACGAGTACGCCTACCATCTGGCGGAAGTCTCGGCCCCGTGTCCGATGATCGCCCGCAATGTGCGCGAGCTGCCGCTTCAATACGCGAACGGCGTGACGATGTGGACGCCCGAGACGCTTCCCAGTTTCGACACGGGACTTCCCGGCCTGTGGCTCGGCATCCGCATGGCATGGAGCGCGGACGCCGATCCGACGGCGATCCTCGACGAGTTCCATGCCGACTTCTACGGCGCGGCGTCGTCGGCGATGCGCGCCTATTGGGACGCCGTGGACGGGGCATGGACCACCGTTCCCGAGCACGCGGGCTCCTGTTTCGGCTATATGAGCCGATTCACGCCCGATCGTCTCGCCGATCTCCGGCAGCGCATGGATGCGGCGCTGGCCTCGTGCGTTACCGTGCCCGAGTACCGCCGCGTGACGCTCGCCAACCAGTCGCTGCGGCAATTCGAGCGATTCATGGCCATGCGACGCGACTATTTCGCGGGTCGTTTTCGGAACCTCGAGGACGACGCGCGCCGCTGGACGGGCATCCATCAGGGGCTCGCCGGGGAATACGAGAACAACTTCGCGTTCACGAAGACAAACTGGGCCTCGCAGACCGTGTCGGTCGTCTACGCCGATGCGTTCTGTTTCCAGTCGTACAACGAGGCGGCTCACCTTTCGCGGGAATACGATATCCTCGCGCCGATCGTTACGACGTGGACCCATGCGGAAGACAAGGAGAAGAGGGGCGAGGAGTTGGGTTGGCATGCCCCGGATTTCGACGATTCGGCGTGGAAGAAGACCGACGTGGCCTCCGACACCTGGGCGGATCTCGGTTTGTTCGACTACTACGGAACGGTGTGGTATCGGAGGAGTATCGATATCGCGTCGATTCCGGCGGGCAAGAAGGTTTTGCTGTGGGTCGGCGCGACCGATGGCCGCTGCAAGGTGTTTGTCAACGGCCGGCACGTGCCGTTCATCGGTTCCGACGGAAAACAGCTTGCCGAAGCCGAGTCCTATTGCCGACCGTTCTCGTTCGACGTGACGACGGCCGTTCGACCCGGCGCGAATTCGATCGCCCTCGCGTGCGCGCGAACAGCCCAGAATGAACTGGGAACCGGCGGACTCCTTGGCCCGGTCGTCATCGGTTCCAAAAAATGAACGCCGTCGCCCTCGCCATCGCGCGACGTGGATGGGCGATGGTTTTGCGCGATCGTTCGGCGATCGAGGCGGAGCAATGCGGAACGATCACATGCCCGGATACAGGGTCATGTTGTGGAGCGACGGCGGCGACCAGGGCCGCGCGTTGGCGACGGGTGGAAGACGCGGCATGTGTGCGCCGCGCGTCGATTCAGGAACCACCTTTGACGGGTTCCGCGGATTGGCCTTCGACGGCCGATCCGGATGATTCGGCCTTTTCACGACGCCGGTATTCGTCGAGGATGGCGGCCGTGGCGCTTGCGCCGCACCGGGTCGCGCCCCGATCGCGGACTCGGATCAGCCCATCGAGGTCGCGCACGCCGCCCGCGGCCTTGACCTCGACCTTGGGAGAAAGGCTCGACCGCATCAGAGCCAAGTCGTGTTCGGTCGCTCCCCGGTAGTTGTAGGACCCATCGGCCTGTTTCACGAATCCGTAGCCGGTCGACGTCTTGACCCAATCGGCTCCCGCTTGTTCGCACAGGGTGCAGAGTTTCTTCTTGATGGCATCGCCGCCGAGTCCGGCTCCGCCTTGCGCGAGGTAATCCGTTTCGAGGATCACCTTGACTTTCGCGCCGTGTCGATGGGCTTCGTCACAAACGGCCTTCACGTCGCGCTCGACATAGTCCCAGTCTCCGCTCAGCGCCTTGCCGATATTGATGACCATGTCGATCTCGACCGCCCCTTCGCGGCAAGCCAGCTCGGTTTCATAGCGCTTCGACTCGGTGGTCGAGTTGCCGTGGGGGAATCCAATCACGGCCCCGACGCGGACGGTTGAACCGCGAAGCCGCTGAGCGGCCCGCTCCACCGCGTAGGGCTTGACGCAGACGGAGGCGACGCCGTATTTCCTGGCGAGCTCGCAGCCATCGTCAAGCTCCTGGTCCGTCATCGTGGGATGCAGGAGCGAGTGGTCGATCATTCCGGCGAGTTGTTCGTAGGTGTATTTCATGAAAGGCCTCGACGGGGAGCCGTGCGGGGCGGGCCGGGTTCGCGTGGGATCGGGGGCAATCAACACGTCGTTCGTGGGTTCAATCTAAAGGATCCCGCCTTGGGGTAACATCCGTCGGCCGACGCCTATTTGTCCGAACTGTGTGGGCTGAGGTGGGAGGCCGGCATTCCCCGCCCGGCCGGAGACGATTCCGGTCGGGTGCTTGCGGGCTAACTGTCGGCGCCCTTGCGGCACAGAAGCAGGTACTGCGCTCCGAAAGGCATCCGGCACAGCAGTGGCTCCAGAGGCCGGAACCAGGCCAGTGGCCGAGGGAATAGGAACAGATAGTCCACACTCCAGACTCGGAAGCCGGCCTCTCGCAATAGACGACTTGCGCCAAACGACGAGATCGGTTGCGCGCCGCGATCGAAGGGAACGCGGCGCATTACCCAACGTGTCGCGGGATTCCAAGGGTTGTTCTCCTAAAAAGGCGAACACGCCGCCGGGGCGCAGCATTTTGGCCACGCGACGCGCGATCATCAGCCGGTCGCGCCGTTCAATGTGATGAAATACGCCGTTGCAGAACACCAAGTCGAATTCCCGACCGTGGTCGAGCGCGTCGGTCAACAGGAACGTCGCGGGACGTGACGCGTGACGCGAGCGCGCTCGTTCGAGGCTACCGGGCGAAATGTCTACGCCGACGAGTTGTTCGATGCCCGGCAGTCGCGCTAGGAACGGAATGGATCCTCCACAGCCGCAACCGAAGTCGAGAACGCTTGGTGTCGCAACGATGTGCCGTTCCAGGAGGCGCCGAGCAAGCCACTCCACGCGCTGCTCGGCATAATACTCGCTCGTTTCGCCCGTGATGGCCAATCCGCGATTCAGTTCCAGATCGTAGCGGTCGGCGACATCGTCAAAGACCGCCGATTCTGTCGTCGAACCTGCACTTTGGGCGAATCGATATCATCGGTACGGAGGAGTCGCGTTCGGCGTTGTCGGTTGCCGCGTGCGAGGATCGTTCGGCCGATCCGCTGGGGTGCGTCGGAGTCACGCCGCCAGGCGGATCATGTCCAACGCCAAAATGGCCTGCCGAATTTTCCGCGAGTTGAGGCCGTGAGGCGGATGCGAGAGAAATTGTTTCTCCAGCATTTTTCGGGAAATCG
>VGZC01000037.1 GCA_016872725.1 Planctomycetota bacterium | reverse complement strand
GAACCGCTTCATTTCGCGGAGATAGTGCTCGTTGGGGTGGAATCCCGGCATATCGAACCGTTTTTGCTCGGCCAACGCGTCGGCCGAGCGGCGGATCGCCTGAAGGATGGTTTGATAGGCCGGGTCGGATGTGTCCTTGACGACGTCATCGCCGCACAGACCAAGTCCACCCGCGTTCGTGGCGAGCGGCGCGCGCAAGATGTGCGACTTTTCGGGCCGCGTGAGATTGCACATCGCCTGCAACGACTCGCCATCCAGCTTGCGGGCCCGGCGAGCTCCCCCTTCCCCGCCATGGCATGCAGCGCAGCGGCTGACCAGGATGCCGCGCGGCAGGTCGACCGGAACCATGCCGCATCCCAAGGCCGCATACGTGCCCGGATACGTGGCGCTCGTATCGATCCACAGCCGCACGGTCTTCCGCTCGACATCGGTCGGTTTGGCGTCGTAGTGGCTTCCGTCGAGGAATCGCATGAGGCGGCTCGCCGAACTGCCGATCGTGCGCGGGGCGCGGTTGGAATACGGTTGATTCCGGCCGTCGGCGATCAGACCCCGCGTGATGATCGTCCAATAGCTGTTCGAGTACTTGGGACCATGATCGCCGCATAAGTCGATATCGCCTTCGCGGTTGTCCGGATTGTGGCATTCCACGCAGTGCTTATCGAGAATCGGCTGGATATCCCTCGGAAAATCGAGGACCGAAGGCACATCGCCGATCGGTTCGAGTTTCGACGGCGGGTGCTGGAGGGCCATCAAGCCGCTCCGGATCGGCGAAGTCCGCGACCGCTGCTCGTGGCATCCGACACAGCTCGTCCGTTCCCCCGGCTGGATCGTCACGAAGCTCTGCATCCGCTTCACGGAAAGGTCGTTCTTGTCGAGCGCCACGAAGAACAAGGAACGCAGCGCGGGGAGCTTCATGTAGGCCGAGCCGTCGGGATGGACGGGGATCGTGCCGAGCACGCGAGACATCGTGAACGTGCCGCCGATGCTCAGCGGCTCCATGCCGCCCGAGAAATGGACCGGTTCGGGCAACTGTTCGAGAACCAGCAGCTTCGTGATCTCGCCCCGTTCGATGCCCTCCATATTGCGTCCAAGATAGACATCGGCGAGCACAAGCTCACCCGTGTCGCTCGCAAGATCGACCGAGGAACCGAGAACGGGCTCGACCGGACGCGATTGGAGCGGCCGAGGCTCGTGGCACTCCATGTGCCGGTCGGATTTCGGGAGTGCGTACACCAGTTCGGTATTCCCCTCGCCGTCCATGACGAAGATGCCTTTGGCGTCGGCGACCAGGATGCATCGTTCCGAAATCGCGAACGGATCGCGGAAAAGACGGTTGTCGCGGCTGATCTGCCGCGTCACGGGCAGGAGGTCGGGGCCGGCGCTCGGATCGACCACGGTGACGTGCCCCATGTGTTCGGGCATACCGTGCCCGGGCGAGAACGACGCGACGATCTTGTTGGTGCCCGCGATCGGCTTGGCGTCGAGCATGGCGGTGCCCGCGAACTCGTTTCCGTACCATGTCATTTGGCCCGTGCCGTCCGGGTTGACCGTCCAAAGATGGTGGAAGTGGACCTGACTGCGGTCGACATATTCCCAGCGCATGTAAAGCACGCGACCGTCGGGCAACACCCAAGGCGTGTTGTCGTGGTCGTTGTTGCTCGAAACCATCCGCACGTTGCGCCCGTCGCCGTCGCACCGATAGAGCGTCGCGACACGGCTGAACCAGCAATTCACGAATCGCCGGCACCGGCTCGAACCGAACATGATGCCGCCGTCGGGAAGATAGGTCGGTTCGATGTCGTCGTCGGGGCCGTCGGTGAGCTGGGTCAAGCCCGTTCCATCGATTTGGATCTCGTAGAGATGGTAGGTCGGCGTTCCGCCTTTCCGATACGAGAAGACAACCTTCTCACCGCTGTAATGGACCTGCGGATCGCGGACGCCGCCGAGCGGATCGTCGATCAGGTTGGTCAGTTCGCCCGAACGGAGATTGAGCCGGCAAAGGCGGCCGCCGTCGCCGTAACCGCGGAGCGTTTCGCCATCGGGATATTTTCCAAATCCAAGCTCGGGGCCCGGACCATAGTCGCAACTGTAGTAGCCGAAGCTGACGTACCAATGGTCGCGTCCCGAGACCCGGGTCGCGAAGACGATCTCGTCGATACCCTTGAGGTCCTCCTCGAGCATCCGGGCAAGGAGTTTTCCCGGCGCGTGCGGTTTCGCCTGTTCGAGTTTCCCGGGCTGCGGCGCCTTCGGCTTCTTGTCTTGCGCGGTTCCCGGACGGACGAGGGTCGTCAGAGCCAAGAGCCAAATGGCGAGGCAAGCGATCGCTCGAGGCGATTCCGACCGGCACGGTGTCGCGAACGGCGCGTTCATATCCGTTGAACCTCATTGAAAAGAGGACCATCGCGACGCCGAAGGTTGCTCGCCGTCGGCGTCGCGACGTGAAGCGATCGGCTCATCGCCTACAACGATTGGAGGTAGGCGACGATATCGTCGATTTCCGCGGGCGTGAGCTTATCGGTCGTGCCGTGGCGGTGTTCCTCGTTGTTGGTCGTCAAGACGTCCTTGAGCGTGAGCGCCCGGCCATCGTGCAGATACGGAGCCGTACGGTACGCTTCGAGCAAGGCGGGCGTGTCGTACCGGCCATCGGATTCGTTCGGGCTAAGCACACCGACGTTGTGCATCTTGTTGTCGGTGAAATAGGGGGCGGGATGGCACCGCGAGCAGGCGGCCTTTCCGTCAAAGAGGGCCTTGCCGCGCTCGGCAGCCTCCGTCAGCTTTCCGCCCTCCCCGAGGTGCGGGCTCGGCACGGGCCGCAAGGAGATCAAATACGCGTACAGATCGTCGACGTCCTGTTCGGTCGGGACGATCATGTTCGTGGACGCGAGCCCGTTACGCGCGCAGTCGCGCGATTTCTGCATCGTCGCTCGACGATTCATCGGTTCGGTCTTGTCGAAGTGCACCAGGCTGATCGTGTCCTTGGGGTTGCCGATGCCGTCGCCGAGGAAGTCCCAGCGCAGTCCGTCGATGCGTCCTTCGTTCGCGTGGCACGAGGCGCACGAATGCCAGCGTTGGAACGCGCGGGTCGCGTCGTGGAAGATGATCGCGCCGCGCCGGACCGGATCGGCTTCGGCTTGAGGGCCGAGCGAGATGGTGCCTTGCAGCCGACCCGATGCCGTCTCGATCATGGACACCGAACCCGAGAAGTAGTTGGCGACGAACAGGCTTTGCCCGCTCGGCGACAACGCGACGCCGCGGGGAACGACGCCACCGGATCGATAGCGCCGGATGGCGCCCGCGATGTAAAGCGCCGTGAGATCGTTTTCCAAGTCGGCGATCTTCGCCTTGTCCTGCTGGATCTGGACCCAGATGTTCGGGCGCGTTCCGTCCTTGAGCGCGGCGAGTTCCTGGGAGACCTTGCCTTCGAGCAAGTCGTGGAGCAGGCCGATATCGACCGCCGAGATTTCATGGACGCCCGAGTGGCTGATCCAGAGTTTCGATCCGTCGGCCGAGCACGCGATGCTGTGCGGGTCGGCGGCGCCCTGGGAAAGATCGTCCAGGAGAACCGTGGCGATCCGAGTGCCCTCGGCGATGTCGATGATACTCATGCCGAACGTGTTGACCCAGCCCCGTTCGAGCTGCGTGATGGGAAGATTGAACCGCCCCAGTCCATGGACAACATAGGCGTACTTGCCGCTCGGCGCGATCGCGACGCCGGGGACCATGGTCGACCCCGGAGGCAACTTGACGTTGCAGGCGACGGCGAGCGATTGCCCGTCGAGGATCGCGAGTTCGGCCGCGAGATCCGGGTCGGTTCCACGGCCCAACGCCATCAAGTTGGTGACGGCGACACGTTGTCCGTCCGGCGACACGGCGATACAGCTCGGCTCGCGGGTTACGGGAATTTCCTTGACGACCGCGGCGGGATTTTGTCCGAGGTCGATGACCGAAATCGAGTCGCGGTCCTGATTTCCCACGTAGAGTCGCTTGGGAGTCTCGGATGTCGCGACAGCCGTCGGCCACTTGCCGACCGCGATACGAGACGTGATTTCGAGAGAACCCGTGTTGATCACGGCGACCGTGCCGGCGCCGTGTTCGGCGACGTAGAGCGTCGCGCCGTCCTTGGAGAGCGCGAGGCCGAACGGGTTGCCGTGCAGGGCGACTTCCCCGCGTTTCGACATGTTGGCCACGTCGAGCACCGACACATT
This sequence comes from Planctomycetota bacterium, assembly GCA_016872725.1. GTDB lineage: Bacteria > Planctomycetota > Planctomycetia > Pirellulales > Pirellulaceae > VGZC01. The sequence continues at coordinate 55,075 of VGZC01000037.1, read as the reverse complement.
GGCGCTGGTTCGATCGGTGACGTAGACCGTCTTGCCGTCGGGCGCCGCTTGGATCGCGAACGGCGATCGATAGGCGGTCGTGTCATCGGCCCTCGCCGCATCGCGCGGAACGGCGACCGCCGCAATCCCGCTCAACAGAACGCACGCCCACAACGCCATGCCTCGTATGGATCGATTCATTGCCAAGTCTCCGCGACAGCCTGGGCCGATTCACCGAACCGCGAACCGCGGTCGGCGGCGAGTGATTCCATCGCTCGGCCAATATACACGAAACCGAACGGGGAATATACTCTTTCCGAAGAGGCAATCGCAACCAGTGCGGACACCAATGCGGATGCGGAGGAGCGGTCGGGTCGCATGGCGAGCATCGTGAGTGCGTGTCGAGGCCGTCCGAATCCCGCGCGGGCCCATGGCGCGTGGATCTACCTTCTGCTTTCGGTCGCGTCGGGCGTGCTGCTTGCCGTCGATCAGGAGATCCGTTACGCCGTGCTTGTCGGCGCCGGTTTCGTCGGCGCGTTCCTCGCCGCCGCCGCGCTGTCGGTTCCATCGCGGCGGAGTGGACGGCTGGTCTGGTTCGGAGCCGGGACGGCGGCGGCGGGTCCGGCCGTCGCGCTGTGGTTCGAGGCCGATTCGCGTTTCCTGATCGTCGGAGGGCTCGCCGCCGTGCTCGGCGGAGGCGCCATCCTGCTCGAGAAATGGTTCGGATTCCTGTCCTTCACGGCGCTCGCCGTCGGGCTCGCCGCGCTCGCCATCGCCGCGCCGGTGTCGGCGATCGCGGGCGGCGCGGGTTTGGGTCGAGGCGCGGCGCTCTTCGCATTCCTCTGGCCGTTCTTCTGTTGGCGTACGTTCCGGATCGCGGCTCCCCTCCAATCGGGTGAAGTATGGAATCGGCACGCGCTCAAGGCTCGCGGCCTTCGCGAGGCGGCGATCGCCGCCGCCTGGTCGCTCGGTGTCACAATGGCTCTGCGCGGCTTCTAGCGACGGAAGTGCGCGGATCATCAAGAAGACGCCGGTGTCCGGTTTCGGGGGAAGAGGCGATCGAGGACGATCGCCCTACGTGGGACGACGGTCCCCGTCGTCCTGCACAACGCCAGATCCTAAGGGCGATCGAGGACGATCGCCCTACGTGGGACGACGGTCCCCGTCGTCCTGAATGGAGCACACGCCATGGACAATCTCCGTGCCTCCGCGGCTATCCGAGGACTCTTGATGATCGGGATCGCGGCCGTGATCTCGACATTCGGTTCCGTCACCGCCGAAGACGAGTCTCAGCCGTGGGTCAACAAATTGCTTGCCGTTCCCTACCCGGATTCGACTCCATCCGATAAGCCGGCGATGCAATTGCTCTATCAGGACTACTCGGTGCTCGGGATCGGAACGCCTTGCAGCGGCAACGGTGTGATGACCATCGGCACCAAGCGGTTCACTCACGGCCTCGGTACGCACGCCAATAGCCGAATCCGAGTTTTCTCCCCCGAACCGATCGCTCGGTTCACCGCAATGATTGGCGTCGAGAACAACACGATCACCAACCCGGAAGGCCACGCGATCGGAACGGTGGTGTTCGTCGTGCTGGCGGGCGACCGGGAGCTCTTTCGTTCCGAATTGCGCCGGGCAGGCGAGGAGCCTGAGAAAGTCGATCTGGACTGCGGTGGCGCCCCGTCCATTGACCTGATGGTCACCGACGGCGGAAATGGCGCCGCGTGCGACTGGGCCGACTGGGGTGATGCCGCCATCACCCTGGCATCCGGCAAGACGGTCCCGTTCGATGGAATCCCGCAGGGCGTCATCCCCGCCGGCGCGACGCGCTATCCGTTTTCATTCCTTTACAAGGGTACGCCGAGTGACACGGTACTTGGCGATTGGACGATTACGCGCCGCGCGGCGGCGACTGGTGCGGATGGCAGGGAAGTCTCGGCAACGATCTGGACCGATCCCGACACAGGACTCGCCGTGACGTGGGAGGTCACACGGTTCCCCGACCGTCCCGCCGTCGATTGGGTGCTCTTCTTCGAGAACACGGGCAACGTGGACACCCCGATCATCGAGAACGTCTTGGCGCTCGACTTCAACGTCGACACTCCATTGCCCTTGAACCCGCCCTACAAAGTCCACAAGACGCACGGCGGCACACCGGACCCGAGGCACTTCGAGCCGACGCTGCTGGACGTGGACGCCAAACACCCCCAGACGTTGGACGCGGGCCACGGCAGGTCGTCGGGCAACGACCTGCCATTCTGGAAGGTCGAGACGGGAGCCGGTTCGCTGATCGTCGGTATCGGTTGGTCCGGCTACTGGAAATCGCGGCTGGAATGCCAGGATGGCAAACACCTTCACATGACCGCGGGTCTCGATAAGACCCACTTCGTCCTGCGCCCTCGAGAGAAGGTTCGGACTCCACGGATCCTCCTCACCAATTGGCCGGGAGATACCCTCGAGGCCAACGCCAGGTTCCGGCAGCTCATCCACAGACACTATTCGGCTAAGCGTGGCGGCAAGCCGATGCTTCCCATTCCATTCTGCAACACGTGTTTCACGCGGGGGGGAGTCTGGCTGAACGAATGCAACGCCGAGAACCAGATATCGCTGATCAAGGCCTACGCCAAGCTGGGGTTAGAGGCGCTATTGACCGACGCGGGTTGGTTCACGGGAGGGTGGCCGGCAGGAGCGGGCAATTGGGACCCAAGGAAGGACGCCTACCCGGATGGCATGGAACCGGTGGCCGCCGCGGCCAAGGAAAACGACATGATCTACGGCCTCTGGTTCGAACCCGAAAGGGTCGTTGCCGGAACCACGGTTCAAAAAGACCACCCGGAATGGTGCCTGGGAAGCGTCGACGGCCCACAGGGCACCTATCTGCTGAACTTCGGAATGAAAGAGGTCCAGGACTACTTTTTCAGCATCGTCAGAGGCTTCATGGAACTTCCCGGCTTCCAGGTCTACAGGCAGGATTTCAATATGGATCCGAAGGGCTACTGGGTATTCAACGATGCCCCGGATCGCCAGGGCATGACGGAGATGAAATACATCGAGGGCCTATACGCGTACTGGGACATGCTGGCGGCGGCGTGGCCCGACAGCTTGCGCGAGGAATGCGCAAGCGGCGGCCACCGCATCGATCTGGAGACCATCCAACGGCTGCATATCGCGCAGAAGACGGACTACTGGTTCGACAATGAGGCGGACCAGTCATCGCTCTGGGGCATCAGCCAATATCTGCCGAACAACCTGATCGTGGCCCATCTGAACCGGATGGACGATTACTCGTTCCATTCCACCATGGCTTCCTCACTCTGTCTGGGATGGATTGCCGACGCGCCGGACTTCGATGTGGCCAAGGGCAGGAAGCTGCTGGGAAGGTACCTTGAGGTCAGGCATCTCCTGGTCGGCGGTTGGTATCCGCTGCTTCCCTATACGCTTGAGCGGGACGCCTGGATGGCCGTCCAGTATCACCGTGACGATTTGAACGAAGGCATGATCCTCGTCTTCCGTCGTCCGGAGAGTCCGTACCGTTCGGTACAGGTTGCCCTCCATGGGCTCGACACCGGATCCACCTATGCCTTGAGCCACGACCGCGACGGAACGACGACGACCGCGACCGGAGCCGAACTGACGCGGCAATGGGTCCTCATCTTGCCCGACAAGCACAGTTCGGACCTGATCCATTACCGACGAATCGGTTCATCCGACTGACGCGCTCTCGGCGCCGGATGGCGGCCACGGCGTCCACGAATCGCGGAACGCGCACTATTCGTCGGGGACGAACGTGAAGACGCCCCGCGCATCGCTCGTCACCACCGTGAAATAGACTTCGCCCTCGGCGTCCTCGCCGAATGACAAGATCGGCAGTTTCTCCGACGGAATCGATTCGTTGCGAATCACGTGGCCCGTCTTCGGATCGGCGGTCAACGCCCAGATCCTGCCCGTGACGTAATCGGCGTAGACGTATTTTCCAACGAGTTGCGGGCAGCGGCGACCTCGGTACACGGTGCCGCCCGTAATCGACTTGCCGACCTGGTGATCGTATTCCCAAATCGGTTCGATCAGCTTGACGTCGGGCGAGGGCGCGGCCGCGCCGAACGCATGCGTTCCCTCGCGGAACGCCCAACCATAGTTCCCGCCCTTCCGGATCAGGTTGATCTCTTCCCAGAGATTCTGGCCGACATCGCCGCACCAGAGATCGCCGGTCTCCCGGTCGAACGCGAGCCGCCACACATTGCGGAGCCCAAACGCGTAGATCTCGGGCCGCGACTCGGGTCGTCCGAGGAACGGATTGTCGGCCGGAATGCCGTAGGGGCGATCCCCTTCGGCCGCGTTGACATCGATCCGAAGGATCGAGCCCAGAAGGGTCTTGAGGTTCTGTCCGTTGCCGAACGGATCATTTGCCGCGCCGCCGTCGCCGAGGCCGATGTATAGATACCCGTCCGGGCCGAACGCGACCGTTCCTCCGTTGTGGTTCCAGAACGGTTGTTCGATCTTGAGCAGGACTTGCTCGCTCGCCGGATCGGCGCGATCGGGTTTTCCGTCGGCGACGCGGAATGACGAAATGACCGACGTATGGGGCGGGTCTTTCGCTGAATAGTAGACGAACACACGGCCATCGCGCGCGAATTCCGGGTGGAACGCGACACCCAAGAGGCCTTCCTCGTTCTCGCTGTCCAGGTAGCGTACCCGATCGCGGATATCAAGAAACCGCCCGCCTCGCTCCGCCGACGGTTCGTTCGCCAACGCGTAGATCGCTCCATGCTGATCGGCGATAAACAGGCGGCCGCTCGCATCGTTCGCATGCGTGACGACGACGGGGCGAAACGCGCGGGGCCGGCCGCGTTCGTCGGCGGGCGCCCAATCCTCCCATTCGATCTTAGGAAAGGCCGGAACGGCTCTGACCTTCACGACGCCGTCCACCGGATCGGGCACCGAGCCATCCGGCGCGAGTTCGCGCGCCTTGATGTTCCGGAAGGCCACGGGATCGCCATGGTCCTGAAGGCAAATCAGACCTTTGTCCGCCTTCGCGAAGTTCGCGAATCGCGCGAATTTGCTCGCCGCCACGCGCCGGTTCCAATCGTCGGAACCGATCTCGAACGCGGCGTACCGCACGCCATTGACGTTGATCTCGCACTCCGAATCGGTGATCCGCACGTACACGTGGTTCCACTCGCCCGCCGGACGGCACGCATCGGTCGTCTGTCCGGTTCGCGGATCGACGGGCGGGCGATAGAGTTGGTAGAGCCAGCCGGCCTTTTGGGGATCCCGGCCTCGGACATTGTCCTGGATCTGGATCTCGGGCCCCGAGTGCCACGGCGCGTCGGCGTCCTCGGTGACTCGGAACATGATCCCGCTGTTTCCTCCCTCGGAAATCCGGAATTCGATCGAAAGCTCGAACCGCTCGAACGCATCGACGGCGACGATATCCCCCGCTCCGCCGGCGGCTCGAACGAGTGCTCCGTCCTGAACGGTCCACCCCTCGCCGATCGACTCCTTGCGATAGCCGCGCCATCCTTTCGTTGTTTTGCCGTCGAAAAGGAGCTTCCAACCGCTCTTCCGTTCGGCGACGGTGAGCTCATTCTCGGCCCCGCGTGCGGGGCACGCCGCGCGGGTGGCGAGGCACGACGAAAGGGTCAGGGCGATGACGCGCGTCCACAGGGTGCGATTCGAACGCATGGGAAGCCGGCTCCGGTCGGTTCGGGTCACAAAGCGATTCCACTCCGGCCGCCCATCGTATCGGTCCGCGCCGGTCTCCGCAATTTGGGCTCAGCGCCAATCGCCGACCAATTGGAAGCCTCCCCAGTAGGCCGGGTGCCCGGTCTCCGGTCGTTGCCGCAGCGCGAGCGCCGCGCGCCGCAGCGACTCCGCCTTGGTCTGACCGTCGAGCAGCTCGCGGTACAGTTCGACCATGAAATCAGCGGTCGCCTCGTCCTCGACGCTCCAAAGGCTCGACACGACGGCGCGGTTGCCCGCCCCGAGCAGGGCCCAGGTCAAGCCGAGAACGCCTTCGGAGCCCTGAAGCAAGCCGAGCCCGGACTCGCACGCGGAAAGTGTGACGAGTTCGGCCGAACCGAGCGAGCCCGTATCCAGGATCTCACCCGCTTCCAGGAATCCGTCTTCGTCCGAACCGGGGCTTGGCGCGCCGAGGACGAGCACCGACTGGAATGGATTGTAGACATCAACCAGTCCGTGCGTCGCGAAATGCACAAAGCGTCGTACGAGCGCCGCCGCGAGCACATCCTCCTCCTGGGCATCGACTCCGTTCATGCGCCGAGCTCGATCGCCGAAGAGTTCGGCGAGGCGATCCGCCTCGCGGCGCGTATGGGTGAGCCTGGCGAGCTGGTATTGAGGAAGCAGCGCGGTGAGTTGTTCGGCGTTGAGCTGTCCCGCGTAGGACGACGGGAGCCAAACACGGTCACCGAATTCCTGAAGATCGATCAGCAAGGCGCCTCCACCCGGATTGGGCGCCTCGGCCGATCGATAGCGATGTTGCGAGGCAAGGCTGGGGAGGATCGCGAGCGCCCAGCGGTCGAGCGCGCATCGGTCGCGTTCGTCGAGCAACACGGCGAAAGCCAGTTCGTGCAACGGGCCATCGGGGCCGATGACCAGGAGGCGGCACGGCGCGAGTTCGTCGGCGAACGGTTCGAACAGGATCCGGTCGAGTTCGCGGGCGAGTAACGCGAACGGTTCGCCCGGCGCGCTCGAACCCATTTGGAGTGAACGCACCATCGCCTCGAGATCGCTTTGCGACACGCTGATTTCCCGTGCCGCGCAATGCAACCGATCCGCGTCGCGCCGCGCGAGAACGGCGAGCGTTTCGAGCTCGCCGACCGAATAGACCAGAACCGCCTCACCGTCGGAGATCAAGGAAGCTACCTCGTCCTCACCCAACGGTTCGCGCGGCGGCGGCGGGACGCGATGCACGTCGCGCATGCGCGACCGGAACGTCGCGTAGGCCCCGTCCGCCGCGACCAGCCGTTTCTGGGCATCGGCGAGCCGATTCGAGAGGCGGCCCGATCGGGAAAGCTCGGCCACCTCCTGTGCGGCGAGCGTTCGGTCGCGGTCGAGACGCGACGCTTCGGCCCGCTGTTCGTGCGTCAGGCCCTCCCACACGCTGCGGCCGGATGTGGCGACGTCGAGAAGACCTCGATGCCGGACCATGTCGAGAATCCGCAACGCCCGCATCGGATCGCCGCGCCGAGCGGCGACCAGCGCCGCCTCGTGATGCAACTGCCGCGACCGCTCGATCGATTCCACGCCGAGCAGCGGATCGAGGGCGTTTGCGGCGATCCGCCAATCGGTCGCCAAGGCCGTCTCGTAGTGGCCGGCCGCGCGTTCCATGTCGCCCGCCAAGAATGCGGCCTGTCCCTTCAAGCGATCCGAGTCGAACAACGTGCCCCCCAGCGCCTCGATGCGGGAGGTCAACTTCGCGGGATCGACCGGTTCCCCGTCGGGCTCGTCGTCGTTTCGGTTGAGCAGTCGAGGACGAAGCCATCGGACCTGCGCTTCGGACAAGCCGTCGGGCGCCGATGGGCGGCTCGCCAGCCGCGGAGCGGCCGGCGCCTGCCATCCGGGAACGGCGACGGTGACGCGCGGACCGCGCCGCAGTGCGAGGTCCTGGGTCGGCGTGACGGTGGTATCGCGCAGCGCGGCCAACAAACGCGGCGAGGGCCGATAGGCGGCCTCCGTTCCCCGCGACGCGAGCCAGGCGCGGCGCGCGTCGAGCCTGACCGAGTCGTCCTCGTCGGTCAGCGCCGTGATCGTCGCCGCCTGGCCCAACAAGCGAATCGCCGTGTGGACCCGCCCCTCCGCAAGCGCCAAGTCCGACTCGACGGCCTTGACCGCGCCCCAGAGCGGGATGTCGTCCTGATGGATCGTGAACGATCCCGGGTTGGCACGGTCGCGCGAGTGGAGATTGTCGGTGGCCCACCGCAGGTAATCGACGGCGCGTTCCATCTCTCCCTGGTCGAACGTGATCCGCGCCATCAGCGCGAGCGTTTGAATGCGCTGCCGGCGTCCGTGATCGGAGTCGAGGATTCGCCGGGCTTTCGCGAGGGAGTCGGCGGCGAGTCCTCCCCGAGCGAGCAATTGGGCTTGGGCATGGAGCACCATGGGGAGGATCGCGGCGTCGTCGAGATCCTGGGCGTAGGACTCGGCTTCATCCAGAATATGCCGCGCCACGAGCAGTTGCCCCGTCTCGGCGTAAAACAGGCCGATCGGCTCGCGCATCCGCGCGTGAAGCCACCGGAAGGCCTGGTCCACCGACTCCAATTCACCGCGGTCCCTCCAGTACGGATTCGCATCGATGGAGTTGAGGGCTTCGAGGGACCGCCGCAGATCGGAGATCGATTTCGCGCGTCCCGTTTCTTGGCCAAGGGCGGGCGCGAGCAGCGCGCCGACGTTCGAGATCGGTGTCGGATCGCGATGCGCCATGCCGATCCGAAGGCTCTCGGCATACAGGAAGAGCGACTCGCGCGCCGCCTCGGGATCCTCGCGGCCCAGGTTGAAATAATGGAGCCCGTGCAAGAGGTACGTGGCGGCTTCGCCCCGGTACCCGTCGCGGGCGAACTCCGCGAATCGCAGCGATTGCTCGTCGTTCATCCCTTCGGGCGTGAATGGGTCGGTCGTGAGGAATCGGTCGGGAAGCGATCGGTATAGCGCGATCGCTTGCTCCCGTACGGGGATCGCCTCATCATGCCTTTCAGCGACGAACAGGCTGTACGCCAAATCGGACAACTCGCACGCTTCCCATGCGCCGCGTTCGGTCCGTTTCCAGCACGCGGCATTCTCTGCGTGCAATGCGATCGCCGCGTCGAGTGTGGCCCCTCGCTTATCGCGCGGCATACGGCCGGCTCGCCGATGCAAGGCCACCGCGCGCAGCCGATCGACGACGCGCGATAGATCGTTGTGATCCTCGACATGCCGGCGCAGCGCCGCGTAATACGATTCGGCGGCGAGCAGCCGGTCGAGCGCCTTCGCGTCATCGGTTCGCTGCCCTTCGGGTGTATCCGACGCCATGGGCATCGCGAGGACGGAGGCCAGGGCGTTCTCGCCCGAAATCCGCTCCGCCGCGGGACGTTTTTCGAGATCGCTCCATACCGCTCGGCACCGTTCCGCGTCGCGCCGACCGTCTTCGACGCCAAATGCCGACTGGCTCAGCGCGGTCAGCTCATTCGGAATGTCGAACGACTCCAATGCGGCGCCTCGGCGAGCGGCCGGAACGAACGCGGCGAACACGATCGCGATGCGAATAGCGGCTGGCATGGTCGAGACCTCCGCTCATTCCATAGGATGTGAACGAACGGCCGGCGCAAGAGGCCCAATACGAGGCGCATTGCGCTGGCCGATCAGCGGGGCACGCGAAGCAGGAACGCATCGATCAATAGACAGCCGCTCGGCGCCATTTGCAAGCGAAGCGACTCCCCCAGTCGCGAATCAACCCGGCGGCAAATGGGAGCCGGCTCGCTCGGTTCGGAGGACGGCAAATCGCGGGCGGCGCCCGCGGCGCCGCCACGGAGCGCATTCAGCAACGCGTCGGCGTCGCCTTCGGAAGGCACCAAGGCCAGAATAATCAAGTGATCACCGGGCGGATCGGCCGCGTTCACGCGACTGAAGTCGTCTCCAGGCGGAATGAGCAGATCGACGCCGTTCGCCGTGTCTGTGCCGATCGGCGTCGGCTCACCGCGCGTATCAATCCAAATGACCGTCCATGCGGCTGGATGTTCGAGTCTTCCGACGAACTTGACCAGCGCTTCCCGGCCAAGCGCCGGCTCACGCGCCGGTTCGACCGAATTCCCCGCTCGAATGCACGGATATTCGACGGGACGCGTCGCGGTGTTCCCATCGGGAATCGCGACAACCTTCCATTCGATCAGCCCCGGAACCAACTCGGCCCGTGCTGCGCCGCCCGCATCGGTCTTGGGCGATGCGGACACTGGCTCGGGCGAGTCGGCAGCCGAGCGGCGATCCGCGTCGGTCGATCGATCGGTGATCGACCATCGCGGACCGGTGAGGGCGACGGCTGTGAGCACGGCCGCGATCGACAGACCCACGATCCAGCGTGCGGTGTTTCCGATCGGCGCCGGCGATGCCGTTTCGCGTGAACGAGTCGGGAAGGCCTGTTCGAGCGCGTCGAGCAACTCGGCGGCCGACGCGTAGCGATCCTCGGGCCGCTTCGCCATCAGCTTCCGCGCGATTCGACCGAGTTCCGCGAACGGCCCACGTGGGTCGCATGCGTGGCCCGAAGGGAAATCGGCCACCGGGCTCGACTCGTGCGCCCGGATCTTCGGCAGTAGTCCTTCGACGTCGGAGTAGGGCGTGCGACCCGTGAGCATAAAGAAGAGCGTGCATCCCAGACCATACAGATCGCTGCGCGCGTCGGCGGCGCGCGCGTCCTGTGCCTGCTCGGGCGCCACATAGTCGGCCGTTCCCATCATGACGCCCGCGTGCGTCAGCTCCTCGACGCCCTGCGCCGATGCCAGATGGGCGATACCGAGATCGAGGATCTTGACACGTCCTTCGGAATCGATCATCAGGTTGCCGGGCTTGACGTCGCGATGCACGATCTTCTTTCGGTGCGCGCCGTCGAGCCCAAGTCCGACCTGACGAAGAATGGGAATCGCGCGATCGGGTGGAATAGGGCCTTCGCGGCGGACCATTTCCTTGAGCGTGACTCCGTCGACAAACTCCATGACAAGGTAGGCGACGCGATCTTCGAAGCCCGCATCGATCGCGCCCGCGACATGCGGATCGTGCAATTGGCCAAGCATGCGGGCCTCGCGAAGGAATCGCGCCGCGGCGTGGTCATCTCGGGCGAGCTCCGCATGGAGGATCTTGATCGCTCGATGGCACGCGAGCGTCTCGTGCCAGGCGAGGTAGACGGCTCCCGAGGCGCCGCGGCCAAGTCGCCGTACGATGCGGTATTTGTCGAGTCGCGCGCCGGGATACCACGCCTTCGATTCGGCGCCGCCGGACTCCGCGGTGGGGGGAGTGTCGGTGTCGTCCCGGCGGACGGGCGTCCAGTTCGACGTCGCATCCGGGTCGACGCCATTCCCATCGCTCTTACGCGGGTCCCGCGGGTCCGCTTCGGTTCGTTCCACGACACGCCTCCGAATCCGGCCCGCCACCTCGACGCCTCGCCGACGGATAACCCGAATCGGGCGCCAGGCCAGACCGCCGCGCGCCTCCATCGTAAACCACTCGGTTGGGCCATTCAAACCGAGGGATTGCCGGAACGCATCGGCTTTGGCGCGCCGCGCCCGAAGGCGACGCGCTGGTCGTGGAGAACGCCTCGTACGAAGGCCTCGCGCATCGCCGGTCCGTCTGGTTCGTCGACCACGCGTTCCTGGTGATGCTCGACGAGGCGGTCGGCCATGCCGTGGGCGCCGTCGACTTGCGGTTCCAGTTCGCGCCCGGCGCCGTTCAAAGTGATACCGAAACGCGGTCCGCGACGACTCGTTTCGACGACGCCAATGTGCTCGTCCAGTGCTTTCCCAAGACGGCCGTGTCGCTGCGCGAGGAGGACGGGTGGTTCGCGTGGGACTATGGAAAACGGGTTCCGCGGAAAGGAATCGCCTTCCGGCATGCGAGCGGCGCCCCCGCCGTGTTCCTCACCGCCGTCATTCCGTATCGCGGCGTCGATCGGCCCGACGCGCGGCTCGCACTTCCGGCCGGTTACGCCGCGGTTTCCGATCGCGTCGAACTGAGGGCGGAAGTCGGCGGCCGCGCGTGGCGTCTCGGCCGCGACCTGGGAACGGGCGAGGCGTGGATGAAGGATGAAGGATGAAGGATGAAGGATGAAGGATGAGGGATACGGGCCGGCATGCTATTCGGCGTCGGCCCGTTTCTTGTCCCGGTGTTGATCGCGCGCGTCGTCCGCTCGATCGCGCGCGTCGTCGACCCGGTCCCGAGCGTCGCTCCGCGCGTCGCGGGGCGAATCGGCCTTGTCGTGCGAGTCGATCGCCAGATCGCGGCGGTCGCCGCGCAGTTCCTGTTTGTCGGAGACCAGCTCGCGTCGATCGTCGCGCAGCTCGCGCTCGCTGCCTCGCAGTTCATGCTTGGCGTCGCGCAGCGCCTGTTCGCTCGCCTTCAGTGTCTCGATGTCGCTCTTCAGTTTGGCCTTCGCTTCCTCCGAACCGCCCGATTCCTTGAGTGCGAGGAGGTCGGCCTGGACTTGTTTTCGGAGCGCCTGGATGTCGTGAACCTGGCTCTTGACGGCCTGCGCGTTCTCGGCGACCTCTTTTCGGTCCGCGGCCAATTCACGATGATCTTGGCGTACTTCGCGGCGATCGTGCCCCAGCTCGCGATGGTCTTGCGCCAACTCGCGGCGATCACGAGCGGCCGCCGCACTCCTGGGCCGTCCGCCGGGATTGCCGAACGGTTTGGCTTTGTGGAATGTCTTGCCTTGCGGTTTGGGCGCATCGGCGGATGGTCCGGCCGGGCCACCCGCGGGAGATGGACCGGATTCGGCAAGCGACGCGTCCGGTCGGGACGGGTCGGCGCGGCGTTGCCCACCGGCCGGACGTTGGCCGTCCGCACCCGGCGCGAACTTGTTGCTTGTGCCTCGGGGCGAATGGGTCTCGCCGTTGCCCGCGCCGTGATGACCGGGCCCCCGTGTTCCGCTCAAGCCGCCCCCACCACCGCCTCCACCGCCGCCTGCTCCACCACCCGCTCCGCCTCGGCCGCCGCCCCCTCGAGGCCCATTGGCGCAAACCGTCCCCGCATGGAGGCCCACGAGGGACAGAACGAGAACGGCCGTAGAAATGTGTTTGCGAACCATGAAGGGCCTCCCGAAACGGACGGATGGTGCGGATGTGTGAAAAGACAGGATGGGACGAGCGTGATTGCGGGACGAAAGCCCATCTGAAAGATAGGTCATTTTTCGCCGATGCGCCGCCTCTTTCTTTTCGCATGTGGCCGAATCCTGTTCGGGCGTGAAGTGCAACGCGCGCTCGAAGCGCGCACGTCGGATTCGCGAGATGTGCCTTTTCCCGGATGCGCGACCCGACTACCATGAGTCGCGGCGCGGTCGAACTGTTCGGTCGCGCGGAGACCGTTTGCCGGCGGAAGACGCCCGCCGGTCGGACCGGTTGGTTCTTCGCCGACCGGCGCTCGGAGAACGGGCGCGGGCAAACCAATGCGCGATCCAGACAGGGTGGAACGGATGGGACGGAAGTTCGTGATGGAGTTTTCCCGCCTTGGCATGGCCGACCGGTTCCACGCGACGAACATGGGGCATCGAGCCGCGGCGGTGAGCCGCGCGCGGGCGGTGATCGGCATTCTCGCCCTGATGGCGTTCGCCGGACACGGGGTCGCCGAGGATCATCCGGCTCGCTTGCCCCTTCCCGAATCGGAAGCCAAGTCCGAAGCGGAGATGAAGGCGTACGCCGAGTTGATCGAGCACACGACGGTCAAGATCGAGATGCTCCCCATTCCGGGCGGACGGTTCACGATGGGAAGCCCCGATGGGGAACCGGGGCGCAGCGCCGATGAAGGGCCGCGGCGCGAAGTCGCCGTCCAACCGTTCTGGATGGGTAAGTTCGAAATCACGTGGGACGCGTACGAAATCTGGATGGCCGACATCGATATCGCCAGACGCGATCTCCAAAAGACACCGCCGAACGAACGGGATCGGCTCGCCGAACCGTTCCAGATCTCGAAGCCGACCGAGCCCTACACGGACATGACGTTCGGGATGGGAAAACGAGGTTACCCGGCGATCTGCATGACCCAGCATTCGGCTCGCACGTTCTGCCAGTGGTTGAGCGCGAAGACGGGACGCTACTATCGGTTGCCGACCGAGGCCGAGTGGGAGTACGCGTGCCGCGCGGGAACGCAAACGGCCTTTTCCTTCGGCGACGATCCCGCGCAGCTCGGCGACTACGCGTGGTATTACGAGAACAGCGAGGAGAAGTATCAAAAGGTGGGCCGCAAGAAGGCGAATCCCTGGGGCCTCCACGACATGCACGGCAACGTCGCCGAATGGGTGCTCGACCAATACGTGGCCGACTTCTACGCGCTGCCCGGCGCGAACGACGTTCAGCCGCTCGCCATCCCCGCGACCGTCTATCCGCGCGTCGTGCGGGGCGGCGGATGGGACGGGGAACCCGATTCGCTTCGGTCGGCGGCCCGGGTCGGTTCGAGCGAGGACTGGAGCGAGCAGGATCCGCAGGAGCCCAAGAGCATCTGGTACCATACCGACGCGCTCGCCGTTGGGTTTCGGATTATCCGCCCGCTGACCGAGCCCTCCGATCCGGAGAAGGCCGAGAAATGGGAGAAGAACCTGCCGGTCCAGGTCGATATCGACGAGGAATGACGGGCCGATGCGCCGTCGGGCTCCGCCCGCTTCAATCCCAGGCTCCGCTCGGATATCCTCAATCGGCGCGTGGGGTGCGGATCGGCCGTCGCAAAGGGGAGCGCAAAGAGGGGAGCGCAAGAGGGGAGCGCAAGAGGGGAGCGCAAGAGGGGAGATCGAACGATGCGGAATGGAACGGGCCTTTCGGGAGCGTCGCGCCGTGAGTTCTTGAAAACGACCGGTCGCGCGGCGGCGACCGTTTCGCTCACCGCCGCCGCGATTCCCCGCGCGCATGCGGCGGGCGACGAAACGATCCGGGTCGCGCTGGTCGGTTGCGGCGGACGCGGAACGGGCGCCGCCGCGAACGCGCTGTCCGTCCCGAACGGCGGCACGCGACTCGTCGCCATGGCGGACGTCTTTGAACATCGGCTCGCCGGCAGCCTGGAGAATCTCAAGAAGAACCATGACGCGTCGGTCGACGTGCCCGAGGATCGTCGGTACGTTGGCTTCGACGCCTATCGCCGGGCGATGGACAGTCTGCGCGCCGGCGATATCGTGATCCTCGCGACGCCACCCGCGTTCCGATGGGTCCATTTCACGTACGCGATCGAAAAGGGCCTTCATGCCTTCATGGAAAAACCGGTGACCGTCGACGGACCGACGAGCCGCCGCATGTTCGCGCTCGGCGAGGAATCGGTTCGGCGGAACCTCAAGGTCGGCGTCGGACTCATGTGCCGCCACTGCGACGCGCGGATGCAACTCCTCGAACGGATACGCGGCGGCGAGATCGGCGAGATCCTCTTGCTGCGCGCGTACCGCATGGCGGGGCCGACCGGAAGCGCGGCGACCGGCGCGCGGCCCGAGGGAATGAACGAACTGCTCTATCAGGTTTCGCGGTTCCACGCGTTCCTTTGGGCGAGCGGCGGGGCGGTGAGCGATTTCCTGATCCACAACATCGACGAATGCTGCTGGATGAAGGACGCATGGCCCGTCGAGGCGATCGCGTCGGGCGGTCGGCACTATCGCGGCGATCACGTCGATCAGAACTTCGATACCTACTCGATCGAGTACACGTTCGCCGACGGAACGAAACTGCACGTCAACGGCCGCACGATGCCAGGGTGCCATCCGGAATTCGCGAGCTACGCGCACGGCGCGAAGGGCTCGGCCGTCATCTCCGCATCCGGCCACTCCCCCGCGAAATGCCGGATCTTCCGGGGACATCGGATGGAACGGGCCGACGTCGTCTGGAGTCGCCGGGAGCGAGAACCAAGCCCGTATCAGCTCGAATGGAACCACCTGCTCGACGCGATCCGCTCGGACAAGCCGTACAATGAGGTGAAGCGGGGCGTCGAGGCGAGTCTCGTGACGTCGATGGGCCGGATGGCCGCCCATACGGGCCAGCGCGTGACGTATGACGATATGCTGTCATCCGAGCACGAATTCGCGCCGACCGTCGACCGGTTGTCGATCGATGGTCCCGCGCCGCTTGTCGCCGATGCGACCGGAAAGTACTCCGTTCCCCAGCCCGGCTTGATGAACGACCGCGAGTATTGACCGGGCGTCACGCCGAGTTGAACGGACATCCTTCCCGCCGTCTTCCGATCGCATCGCGTTCGGCCGCGTCCGATACCGGAAACGGGCCGCGCCCGCGCGGCGGTCGCTCCCCGAGAAAGGCGCCGATCGCCTCCCAGTCCCTTCACGGCTTGCCTTCTCTTTCCGGACCACGGCAAAATGACGTCTATCTTGAGGCCCGCTGTTTGAGACAATCCCATGCCCGCGAAAAAGACCGCGAAAAAGGACCGCGGCGAGGATCGGTGACGTGACGGTCGACCACGGCGCCACCGCCTGCAAGACGCCGGACGTCGCCGAAACGGTGGAGACGATGTGGGCCCGTTTCGGGGCGAAGTTCGGATCGCCCGCCGCGCACGAGCGATCGATGAAGTCGATGCGCCGCCGCTGCTGGGTCGAATCGGAAAGGCGGGATCGGATCGGGCCGTTGGTGGATTCCTTCGGCGGCCGACTTCCGCCGTCGCGACACTACTTCATGAAATCCGGCAGGTAACCATCGCCGTCCATCGATTCAACGGGCATCTGTGGCTCGATGCGTTGCCGGAGTTCGGTCACCCGACGTCGCCAGCGATCGACCGCGCAGCTCGGTCACCGACACCCACGCATCCTCGCGCCGTGGATGTTGAATTCCCGCCGTCCATGCGTAACCGTCCGGGCGATTGCCCAAACCGGTGATATCGCCGGCATCGATGAGCGCCTGCGCAACGCCGTGCTCACGCAACGCCTCGGCGGCCAGATCGGCGGCGAACCCCTGAGCGATACCATTCAACGTCACGGCGGCGACCGGCCGACGCAGTCGAATCCGCGACGCGCTCACTTCGACTCCGCGCCAATCAACGCACGACTGCGCCGCGTCCAGTTCGCCGAACGCCGCGTCCAGCGCTCGATCGGCCTGCTCGCGCGGCACACCGGCCACGGTGATCGCCACTGGAGCGCCAAACGCCCATCCTTGCCGGGGAACTTCGTCCGACAAACGGGCGCCCTGCCGCGACCGCGTCGCGAGCGGACTCCATCCCGCCGCGGTGGCGATCCCGCCCCCAAAGCCATCCGCAGCAGCCATCGCCGAGTGAAGAACGTCGTCGAATTCTCCTCCTTTCCCTCGTGAATCGCACCGTATCGCCGCACATCCGCGAGGCGTCCGCGGGTCAGGGTCGATCGCGCAATTCGCGAAGAAGGCTCGCCGCCTCCTCGACGATCCGCTCACCCGTTCCGCGCGCGACGTAGCTGTGAAGGCCCGTCCAGACCTGGTATCCGCCCAGATCGTACGCCTCATCGTCGGGAACGTAGCCGATCCAATCGTTCGCCAGTTCGGCGACGATCGTATACGGGAACGGGCTCTTGGCCTTGATCGCAAGGCCCAGTTTGGTGAAGTACTCGGCGGGCACTCCGACGACGGCGATGTCGCCGATCCGCATCGCGTGCACCCACGTACGGCGGACGGTCCCTTGTTGGGGCTTCAATTGGCGGCGCATTTCCCGAAAGACGTCGACGACATACGGCGCGCCGTCGGGAATCCGTTTTTCGCAATAGGTGCGAACTGCGTCATCCTCACGCTGTTCGTCGAAGTCCCGCACGCGCACTTCGATCTCGCGTTTGAGCGACCCGAGGCGAACGTCGTTGAGCGGAACGGTGTCGGCGAGCGTCGCGGCGACCGCCTTCTTCATCCGCTCGGTCATTTCCGCCGCGGGAAGCGAGAGGTTGTGTGTCGATCCCGAGGCGCCTTCGAGGAAAAGGACGTGTGCGCCGAGTTCCTGTTCGAGGTCCTGCGCGGCCAGGCCGTAGAAACTGGGCGAGCGCCGGCCCGGTTCGCGCGTGCCGATCGTATGGGTCGAGTGGTTGAAGAGCATGGCCGCGAGTTCACCGGACGCGCGGCGAAAAGCCAGGACGGGCAACGCGGAATCAAAAGGCCCCGTCGGCCGGACCGCGTCATCCCGGGGCCCCGTCCAGAAAATCTTTCCATCGCCGAGCATCAACCGACTGTTCTGCCCCACCGTCGTCTCTTGCCCCAACTTGAAATGCGCCGTGACGTCCCCGCTTTCCGCAAGCCGCCCGTTCGCGATCGCGACCGCCTCGACGACGGCGTCCCCGACCTGGCGCGCGAACGCTTCTTCCCGCCGATACCCGTGGACGGTCACGGTCGAAGGCGCGTGGTGCGTATGCGTGGCGTTGATCAACACATGGTCGGCCGGAATGCCCGTGCGCTGCGCGATCCGCGCCGCCGCGTCGTCGAGGATATCGCGTTCGATCATCAGGACATCGCACGCGACGACGGCGAGCCGCGTGGCGTTGGGCGGCCCCTGCACGACGAACGCCACCGCGCGCAGCTTGCCTTCCTGGCCGGACGCTTTGCCCGGACCGATCCCGCCTCCGATAACCATGCCGTCGTCGGCTTGGAATTCAACGGCCCCCGTTCCGACCCGCATCGACTGCGCGAGGCACGTCCGATTCGGTCCCGGCCATGCGTGCTCGGCGATCACCGATCCGGCGATGAGCACCATCATCCCAACAACGTGTCCGAGTCGTTGACGCATTGGTTGTTTCCACGATTCGAGTCCTGAAGAAGCGATCGTAACCGATCACGAGTCGGAATACGGCACGGCCCGAATTGTAGTTCAAAGGTCACCGGCGAGGTAGCGCGCGACAAGTGCCGCAGAGAGGACGGCGAGCGCGGCTCCGTCGCGAGGGCCGGGTCGCCAATGGCCTTTGCGGTAACGGACATATTCGAGCAGCGCGCCGGTGGGACAACCGAAACGGCAATAGGCCATCGGCACGAACCGCGACGCGACGAGCCCGATCGCCGCGAAGACCGCGGCGCCGAACGCCGCGCACTTGAACGGGAATACGCCGAACGGCTCCCAAACGCCTAGTTCGCTCGGCGAACCCACAAGCGTCCAACCGGAGGCGGCGACGAGCAGGCAAGCGGGCGCGGCGCGAAGCACACGACTCACCCCGATCGGCGGCCGGAATCGCCATCGCCGACCGCGAACCAATCGCTGCGCGGCGCCGTACGGACATATCGCCCGGCAATAGACCGGTTGGTTGGCGAGCGAGGGACCGAGCACGGCGACGGCCGCCAGCAGGATCATGCCCGGCGCGATCCGCCACGGAACACCGTTCCGAGCCCAACCTGCGAACTGGGCCAACGACAGGAGATCGCCGAAAAAGAAACCGAAATAGACGATCATCGCCAAGGAAGCCGCGATCCGTGCCGCGCGGGAGCGGCCGATCCGAAAAAGGGCCAGCGATACGCCGAACCCGATCACGGCGAGTGTTCCCGAATCGCGCCATGTCCAGGCGGCCGAGCGCGGCGCCCGCGCTCGGAGCGCGTCGCGGGCGGCGAGCGGCAAACCGCGGGCGACGGCCTGGCTCGTCATCGTCGCGCCGGAAACGCCTTCGATCCGCGCCGCTTCCGCGTCATACTCCGCCAACTCTTCGAGCGTCATGCCGCGGAACGTATTCAGGAAACGGGAGTCTTCCCGAACATAGTCGACGTACGGTTCGTTGTCGTACGATGCGCGCACGCGCACTCCGATCACTCGGCCGTCGACCCCGACGGCGATCAACGCTTCGGTCGGACCTTGATAACCGGACTCGCCGTCGCAGGCGGGCGCGGAACGGACGAGGGATCCCACGTGTTGTCCGCGCGTGTCGATGACCTCGTGGATCGCCGGTCGGTCGGCCCGCGGTCGGAGCGCCGACGCGGTCGGAAAGAACCCCCGCGCCTCATCCACGCCGAGCGGATTGGGGAACCGAAGCGATGGAACGGGACCGCCGAGCCGATTTGCGATGCCCTCCAGGATCGCGAGGCTCGTGAGCGTCGCGCCGGTGACGGCATCGACGCCGGTCGGATCGGCCGCTTCTTCCCACGATCGCCCCACGAGGGCCGTGAGGAACGCGGTGTTTTCGGCAACGCGGCGAACGTGGTCCGGCGTGTCGCCGCTTTCGAGCAGATCGACACCCACGACGCGCATGCGCGTATCGAACACCAACAACGTGTTCGTGGGTCCGGAGAAACCGATGATCGAATCGGAAGGCGGCGACGTTTCGATGGCGTAACCAATCGTCCGACGGGAGGCGTCGAGCACGGCGCATCGGCCGTCCGCGTCCTCCGACGACACGGATCGGGCGGTCGGCAGGACTCTTTGGATGCGGACGAGTGTCCGCCGCATGATGGGGCGTGCGGCAACGGCGGGCGGGATTCCGATTCGCTCGGGCGCAAAGGACGCGTCGCGAAGGAGGAAAAAGGCCGAGGCGACGATCGCGATCCGCGCGGCGTGCGTCAGGAATCGCGCGCCCCGATTCCGCCGCACCGCGGCGCCGCGACTATTTGGCGAGGAGTTGGACCGCGTCGGCATGGACGATCCCTCCCGCTCCTTCCGTCGAGACGGTCACGCGGCACCGGTCTCCCGTCTTGAGTCGCCACTCGCCAAGCGACACGAATCCGTTCGCGAGCGGCGGTGGAATCCGCATGTTGACGCGGACCTCGCCGCGCGTTCCGCCCGCCTCGATCGTGACGGGCACCGAAACGCCCCGGTTTTCGTGTTCGCGATAGGCCAGACGCAATTCGTGCACGCCGTCGCCAAGCGCGGCGACTTCGAAAACGATCGCCGCGCCGCGGTCGGGCGACGCGTACAGGTAACCGTAACCGACATAGCCCCGCAGGCCCGTACCGGGCGTCCAGGATCCGGTTCGCTTCGCCTGCGCGTCGTCGACGATCGTTCCGTCGAGCCTGGCCGGGTCGAGACCGGTCGGCGGCCCTTCCGCGCTTGCCTCGGGTACGTCGTCGGGAATCACGATGGCGTCGCGCAGCGCAGCCCGCCGCGCCTTGCCGGGTAATCGGAGGTAGGTCTGGAGGTCGCCGAGGTACTGCGAGTAGACCTGGCGTGGCGCGCATTCATGCTCGGCGCAGATCGCCGCCGCCTTGCCGACGACTTCTCCCATCATGCCGCATGTCTTCATGACGCGCGTCGTCCCGAGCGCCTCGTGCGTGACGCTGATGTTGCGCCCCGCCATGAACAGATTCTCGATGTTGCGCGAATAGAAACAGCGATACGGAATCGGATAGCCGTAAAGCCGGTCGATGCGCTGATCGTGCTCGGCGATCGAAATGAACGGATTGTCCGGGAATTTTCCGGCGTATTGCCGCTTGGGATAGTGGAGGTCGATCGACCAGGTGCTGGGCACGCAGCCGTCGGGGAACGATCGTTTCGTGACGATGTCCTCTTGCGTGAGGACCACGTCTCCCATGAGCCGCCGCGATTCGCGAGGGCCTCCGACATAGGCGACCCACGCGAGACGGGCCATTCGGTGTTGGTCGCGGCCCCCGCCGCTCTTCATCGCCTGGAACGCGCCATAGACCGCGCGGAGATTCCAGTCGCGGATCGCCTCGGCGCCGACGAGCGGGTCTTGATCGAATCCGCTCTCCCAATACCACTCGCCGTGATGGTCGCGGGGATAGGGAAAATCGTCCATTTCGAGTTTCAATGCCCACGGCGTCTCGGGAAACTCGACCGGCTCGTCGCCTTCTTCCCACACCCACATGTTGCTCATTCCCATCCGGCCGTTGGGCGTCATTTCCCAATCGGCGTCCGCGAGGTCTCCGATCGTGGCGTGTCCGGTGCAATCGGCGAACGTTCGCCCGCGGAACCGGATACGCGCGCCGGTTCGCGTATCGCACGCGATGACGGAACGGATGCGGAGTCCGTCCATCTCGACACGGTAGGCGTGGTGATTCAGGAACAGGTCGATGTTCGGCTCCGCGCGAACCTGTTTCTCCTTATGCGCGTCGCCGAACTCCTCGGCCGTTCCCGGCGACTTGGTCGCCCGATCGGCGAATTCCTCGACGATCTCTCCGATGCGCGGATAGGCACCGCGCCGAATCAGGCCTTGCGACCACACGCGGACCTCGCTCGAACCGTTTCCGCCGAGCACGGGACGATCCTGGATGAGCGCGACGCGGCATCCCAACCGCGAGGCCGAGATCGCGGCACCCATGCCCGCGAAGCCTCCGCCGACCACGACGAGATCGTACGGTCCTTTTTCCGAGTATCCGGGCGGCAGCCCGAGTCGTTCGAGCCGCCAGGGCGCGTCGACGGCCGGATCGTCAGGCGGCGATTCGGTTCCCTTCGTGAAGTAGATCGCATCGCACCGTCCGTCGAAGCCGGTCAAGTCGTGGAGCGTCAATTCCACGTCGGAATCGGCGATCGTCACCGTTCCTCCGTCGTGCCACGACCATGCGGCGCCGCGCGTGCCGAATGTTTCGGCGAGCGGCGTGCCGCCGATCCGCAATTGAAAGCGGCCGGGCCGGCCTTCCGCGTTCCATCGCGCGGTCCAGTCCATGGTGCGGACGAAGACGCGGTAGACGCCGGGTGACGGGAAGACGACGCGCGTCACGGCGTCGGCGACGGGATTGCCGAGCCCGTGCGCGAGCAAATAGGGCGACCCCATCGCTTCGATGAACTGTGTGTCGACAACCCATCCGCCGAGCTGTGCGAACCCTTCGGCTTCGACCAACAGGCGATCCGGCTCCGCGCGCGCGAATGCGGGTACGAGCGAAAGGAGACCGACGATACCCAGCGTGCGAAGTCGACTCATCGTCCGAATGATCCTCGGCAAGGGTCGGAAGAAAGCCCCCACATTCCAAGACATCGCAACACGTCCCAACTACGGCTTCGTGTCCGGCGAAGTCGGCGCGTCGGTCGTGGACGGCGTTTCCCGACTCCGTACCACCGCCAGTTCGATCATCGACTGCTGGGCCGGTTGGTATCCGAGCTCGGCGGCCCTGCGATACCATCGCACCGCCTCCCCATCGTCCTGCGCGACTCCCAATCCCAATTCGAACATCACGCCGATGCGATGCATGGCGGCCGGACTCCCTTGTTCGGCCGCGTCGCGAAAGAATCGCAATGCGGATGTCGTGTCCTGTTCGATGCCCTGGCCCCGAAGGCACATGATGGCCAATTGGCAACTTGCCGCGGCGGCCAACCCGCGAGGCACGCCGTCGCCCC
This sequence comes from Planctomycetota bacterium, assembly GCA_016872725.1. Classification (GTDB taxonomy): domain Bacteria; phylum Planctomycetota; class Planctomycetia; order Pirellulales; family Pirellulaceae; genus VGZC01. The sequence goes on along the minus strand of VGZC01000037.1, from coordinate 32,218 downwards.
GGGTTTCCCGTGCGAGGATCAACAGCCGCCTCGCTTCGTCGACATCGACGTTCGTACCGCGCCCTTCGAGCGTCATGATTCCAAGGAAGAACGGCGCGAGCGGATACCCTGCGTCCATGGCGCGTTGGAACCAGCGGACGCCTTCGGCCGGATCGGTCGCGACGCCGGCCGATGACGGATCCATGAGCGCGTACCGCATGCCCAGTTCACACATCGCCCAACCATGGCCCGATTTGGCGGCCTCAACCACCCGGCCAACGCCCCGATCCTTGGGAATCGGTTCGAGCTTGACATCGACCTGCCTCCTTTGGCCTCGACGGTCAATCTCGATGGACGCCGCATCGGTCGGTCCGAGTTTATTGAGTTCCGCCTCGAAGCCGACAAGGCTGGCGATCGGTCGACCTTGGATCGACCGAATCACGTCACCCGCGATCAGGCCCGCTTTGCCCGCCGGCCCATCGGCCAAGGCGCCGAGCAGGACGACCTCGCGTTCGTTCGCCAGCCAGCGCGAAACGCCCAGCCAGGGCTGTCCTTCCTTCACGCCTTCCGGCGACTTCCGTGGCACGGGCGTCTTGGGCGCGCGATCGGGAACCGGCGTCTGCCCCAAGGCTTCATGGCCGCATGCCGCGACGAGTATCAGGACCGCCCATAGGCGAACCATGGAGGAGGCTCCTCGCGAAGAGAACGCGGATCCCGTGTGCCGCTCAATCGGGCGGAAACCGCAAATCCACGAGCTCTTTGCTTTTCTTGATGATCGATGTCACGTACGAAATATCCGCGCCCACATTGGGTTCGACGAACGTGTAGACAATCACGAATTGCCCACGATAGACCAGGTAATGGCCGTGGGTCGTCGACATGTTCCGATCGGTCTTGAGCCGCATCGTGAACTGGGCTTCGCCTCCTCCGACGCTGCTGGCCACGTTGAGCACTCCGGAGCTCCTCGGCTGCGGAACGTTCTTGGCCATCGCACCGTATGCGGCCGCGGCGGCACCGTCATCGGCATATCGCGTGATCGCCCATGCGATGAGGTGCTGCGTCTCGTTGTTGTTCGCCTGGGGCCCGGACGAGAACACGATCGTTCCGCGCGGGCCGCCTTCTCCGTCCTTCACTTCGGCCGTGGCGACGCGCCCATCGACCTTCGCGCCGTCGCCCGGTTCGAACCCTTCGCCGCGTTTGTAATAGAGGGCATCGACCGGATCATCGAACCACGCGTACTCGCCGGGCTGAGGCGTTTGGGTATACACGTTGTGTTGTTCCGCCGGGTTGTCGGCCATGTTGTCGCCCTCCATGACGTTCGCCGCGAAACCATCCTCGGCGATCTTCTTCTTCGCGTCATCGCGTTTCATGCCGACATACCGGCCGACGGGAATCCCGGCATAGTATTCGAATGCGACATTCGATCCCTCGGCGACTTTCGTCCCGGCCGCGGGCACTTGGCTATACACCTCCTGCTTCTTGTTGGACCGCGTCGGCTTTCGGTCGCCCGCCGCGGGCTTGGGAACCAGCTTGATCTCGGCTTCGGTCAGTTTGGATTCGGCTTCCTCCTTGGTGAGCCGAAGGATGTCCGGGACCTCGACGACCGTCTCGGCCGGCTTCTCCGCGCTGAAATAGAACTCGACGCTCGATCCCGAAGCGACCGGCGCGCCGGTCGCCGGCTTCTGTTCAAAGACGACGAACGGCTTGACGTTCCCGGGCGCGGGCTTGATCACGACGGGCGCGGGAATCAACCGTGCCGCGGTGATTACGGCGGAGGCCCGATCGGGAGTCATGCCTCGCACTTCGGGAACATCGATCATGTCGGGCCGCCCCGTGTTCTCGGCCAACTGAGCGGCCAGCGCCGCGAGTTCGTTGGCCGATTGGGTCGCCGCCTCGGCCGTTCGCTCGGCCTCCGCCGCCCGGCGCGCCTTGTCCGCCAGGTAGGCCTCGTGCAGATCGTACAGCGCGCGATCCAGCGCCTCGGGGGACAACTTCCGCAGCTCGGGATGGGCTTCGAGCACGGCGAGTTCAAACCGCATCCGATCGAGCAATTCGCGATCGGCGCCCGCGCTATCGAGGAAGATGGCGACGGCGGCGAACGCCTGATCGGGGTCCGCGCCGCGCCGCACCAGATCGTCGATCATCGCCTGCCGCTGGTCCGTGACACGCGATTCGGTGTTGAAGGCCGAGATCGACGACAGGATCGTGTCGACGGAGGACCATGGGATTTCGATCACGACATTGTTCAGCGTATTGAGCACGAACCCTCCACCTCTCAGCGCGTGATCCACCATCCCGGAGCCCATGGCGATGGCGCGCTGCTTCAAGGTGTCATCCGCCTCGACTTCGGCGATCTCCCGTTCGGGAATCTCGATCGGTTTTCCCTGCTCGCGGAGTCTTTCGATCAGCGCATTGAGCGGACCATCGTCGCCGAGCGCCAAGCCGCGCATCGCGGCCGTACGATCGAGCGCACTGACGCCGGCTTCCTGCAGTCGCCCGAGAATGACTCCGTTGCGAGCCTCATCAAGGCGTGCCTGCTCCTCGGCGACGGCATCCGCCGCATCGGCCCGATCGAGAGCTTTTTCGGTCAACGTCCGGCTGGTACCCAACACACCGAGCGAGGCCAAATCCGCGACGTTGAGCCCCACATCGCCCCATGCCTTTTTTCCTTCGACCGCGTCAACCAGGTCCTGGGCGACATTGAAGCCGTCCACGATCATCATCGCCTCGCCGGCCCGATTGACTCCGGCGCGCGCCTTGCCTTTCCAGTCCAATTCGCCGGCAGGCGCTTTGCCTTCCGGCACGTTCGGTTCGGCGGGCCGCCGCGCGCGTGCGTCGCGGGCCTCGATCTGGTCCGCCAACTTGTTGCGCGTTTCCGGATCGAGCAAGTCGTTGTTGCGCAGTTTTTCAACGAGATCGCGGCGCGCCGCGTCCGGATCGGGCGCCTTCGCGTTCGACAAATCGCGCGGCGCGTCCAGATCCATGCCCCGGTTGGCCAGCCGATCGCGGACGCTTTCGACGAAATCGTTGCGGTCGATCGCGCCCCCGCGCGTGCCGGGATCCTTGAGGACCTGAGCCGCCTCGACAAGCTGCGCGTTCTTGCGAATGATGCTTTCGATCGATTCGGGTTGTGCGCCGCGTATTTCTCCCAGTGCTTTGAGGCGTTCCTGGGCCTGGGCGGGAGTGAGCTCGCCCGACGAGACTTTCCTGAGGACATCCATTCCGTCGCGGAGCGTTTCGGGAACCTGGCCCCCGTTGGCTCGCACCATCGGGTCCACGAATTTGTCGAACTGCTTCGTCGACTGCCGAACCTGCTCCAACTTCCAGGCCTCGGCGTCGACCGGACGACTGTCGATGTCTTGGAGTCGATGTGCTCGTTCCGCCGCCTCGTTGCTCTTGAATTCGATCGACTGGGCAAGTTGCGTGGGGTCGCGGAATCGCGTCGCCGGATCGAGTTTTCCGGCGGCCAGGTCGTTCGCCGCCTTGCCTCCCGTCTTGCCGCCCGCATAGGCGTCGGGGTGGAGATGGTCGGTCACGGCCAACGATTGTCGATAGGCGAATTGGTCGGGCGTGATATTGCTGACGACGCCCGTCTTGGGATCGGTGACCGTGACGCGGATCTTGCCGTTCATCGTGGCCGAATCGAGATACGCCTGATGGGCGACCTTTTGTGATACGGGCGCCGGGACGTCCCGGCCGTTGATCCGAGCTGTCAGGTCCCAGTCCTGACCAAACGCGTCCGGGTGGCTTTGCGGCGTCTTGCCGTATTCGACCGTCTGCACGGCGCTTTCAGGGACGTTGTAACGGGCCGCGATTTCGGTCTTGAGTCGGCTCTTGACTTCCGTGCGGATGGCCGTCGATTCGGTATTCGCCCGGTGGATCACGTCCCTATGGATGGGCCTTCCTTCCGCGTCGAGCGCGTTCAGACGCTGCACGGCGATCGGGTCCGCCTGCATTTCCAAGAAGGCCGTCCGACGCGCGACCGGATCGGTCGCGTTGCGGAAGTTCTCGATCCGCGTATCGGCCAGTGTTTGCGCCCGGCGCATGAAATCATCGCCCGGCGCATGGTGCCCGAGCGCGGCGCGCGTGGAAGCGGGCATCCCCTGCGCGGCCACGAGCATCCCGAAAAACCAAACGCCGATGCGCGCGAGGGCTCGTCGCCGGGTCATGGTTCGCCGCTCCTTGCCCCTACTCGATCGATGGACGGAACCGATTCTAGCCGAGTTTCCCATGCCGAAGAAGGCGAAGCGACGGGTGGACGACGGGATTTCCGCCGACGGCGCCTGACACGGGCTGCGTCCGCTTTTCGGCCGCGACCTCCCCGCGCGATCGACGCCCGGTTCGCAGCCGCCCGTTCCGATTCTACAATCGCGATCGACCGTCCCATTCCTGGGACGCGACATGGGATTCCAGAATCGGAGAGCATGAACGATGATCGGCACGGTTCGGCTCGACGCGCGACGCGTCGCGGCGGCTATTTTGGCATTGTGGTCCCTATCGACGGGTGTTCGGGCCGAGGATGCCGCGAACGAGGACGCCGCGAGGCATGTCATCATCCACGCGGATGACGCGGGCATGTCGCATTCGGTCAATGTCGCGACGATCGAGGCGATGGAGAAGGGGCTCGTCAGTTCGGCGAGCATCATGGTGCCGTGCCCTTGGTTCCTCGAATTCGCGAAGTACGCGAAGGAGCATCCCGAGCGGTGCTACGGCGTCCATCTCACACTCAACTCCGAGTGGGACCATTACCGGTGGGGCCCGGTCGCGTCGCGCGATCTCGTGCCGACGCTCGTCGATCCCGACGGGTATCTTTGGGACAACGTCGCGCAAGTGGCGGCGCACGCGAAGGCGAATGAGGTGAGGATCGAACTGCGCGCGCAAATCGACCGCGCCAGGCAATTCGGTGTACCGCTCAGCCATATCGACACGCATATGGGCGCGCTCGTCTCCCGGCCGGATCTGCTCGACGTATTCGTCGAGCTTGGCGAGGAATACGACCTGCCGATTCTGTTCATGCGTCGTCTGAGCGACGACGCCAAACGAGCCTATCCCACGCTCGCCGAGAAACACGATACGATCCTGCGGCGTCTCGAGGCGCGCGGCGTGCCGATGCTGGACGAGCTGCTCCAGTTCTACGGCGGAGACACGCACGAGGCGCGGCGCGAGGAATACCTCAGCGCGCTCCGGCAGCTCAAGCCGGGAGTGACCGAGCTGATCATCCACTGCGGGTTCGACAACGAGGAATTGCGGGCGATCACCAACAGCGCGTCGCGGCGCGATGGAGACCGCCGCGTCTTTTGCGAAGACGACGTGCGCCGCTTGCTCGCCGATCAAGGCGTGAAGATCGTGAGCTGGAAGCAGCTCCGTGAACAGGGCCGCGGGCCTGCGGGACGCTGACGGCTTCCCGAGGGCGCCGCGGAACAGCGCGTCGGATCACTTCACTTCCAAGAGCTCGACGAGGAAATGGAGCGTGGCATTCGGCGGAATCACGCCGCCCGCTCCGCGCGCGCCGTATCCGAGATCGGCGGGAATCTCGAGCTCGATCATTCCGCCGGAACCGACGAGCTGCATTCCCTCGGTCCAGCCCTTGATCACGCGATTGAGCGGGAAGGAGATCGACTCGCCCCGCTTGTAGGAACTGTCGAAAACGGTCTTATCATCCAGCCACCCGTGATAATGGACCTTCACGCTGTTCTCCGCTTTGGGCCGATTTCCGTCCGACTTGCGGAGAATCCGGTACTTGAGGCCGGATTCCGTCTTGGAAAACTCCTTCAGCGCGTCCTTATCGATTTCGCCCGCGCCTTTCGGGAGCGTGGGAAACGGAACTTCCTGAGCGCGGACTTGGGGATTCGACACGAAAACGCACTCCGATAGGCATACGAACACTCCAAGACAAATCGCGGCGGGCCAGACGAGCCTGCGGGCATTCATGGTTCCGTGTCCTCGTTGAAAGGCCTTGGTGGGAACGGCGAGCGGATCGCCGACCGCCGGGCATCGGGCATCGGGCATCGGGCATCGGGCATCGGGTATCGGGCCGCATCGCACGCCGCCGGTCGGCGAACGGCGGGATGGCGGATTGTAGCGGAGGGCCGCCGATCGGGCAATCGGCCCAACCGGAACGGTCGCCGAGTCGGCTGCGATTGACTCGACTCGCGCGCCCGACTTAACTGGTTGCAGGAGCGCTTGTCGTGAAGCCCGCGAAACTCGTCCTGCTTACCGATACCCTTCGATCGCTCTATGAGCAGATGCTCCGGATCCGCCGCGCCGAGGAACGCCTGGTCAAGTCGTTTCACGAAGGGCTGATTCCCGGCCCGTTTCACAGTTCGCTCGGGCAAGAGGCGGTGGCGGTCGGCGTCTGCCACCATCTGCGCGCGGATGACGCCGTGTTCGGCACGCATCGCGGTCAAGGTCACGCAATCGCGAAGGGCGTGGACATGACGGCCCTGTTCGCCGAAATCTACGGGCGGGAGGACGGGTGCTGCGGAGGACGCGCGGGACCGAGTTTTTTCGCGTCGCCAAGACAAGGGTTTGTCGGCGCGGGGATCGCGCCGGGCACATCCGTCCAATTGGCCGTCGGGGCCGCGACCGCCTTCCAGACTCTGGGTTCGGATCAGGTCGCGGTCGCCTTTCTTGGAGACGGCGCGGCGCGGAGCGGAACGTTTTTCGAGTCGGCCCATCTGGCGGCCGATTGGAAGTTGCCCGTTGTCCTCATTTGCGAGCGGAACCAGTTCGCGGGGAGGCGAGCGGCGCAGGGCGCGGGGAGCGGACCGGCCGGCGCGGCCGCCCGCTATTTCGAGATTCCCGGGTTCGAGGTCGACGGCAACGACGTCACGATGGTCTACGCGGCCGCGTTCGAGGGCGTGCGGCACGCGCGCGAGGGCAAGGGCCCGATGATCGTCGAGTGCGCGACGCTGCGTTGGCGTCCCTTCTCCGAAAGTGACATGCCGTCGCGCCCCGTCGAGGCCGGCGGACCCGCCGATACCATCGACCCGCTCGTGATGCTGGCCGACCGGCTTGTCGATCATCACGGAGCCGTTTCGGCCGAACTCGCGGAATGGGACAAACGCATTCGCAAGGAGGTCGACGATTCGCACCGCGCGGCGGCGTCGAGCCCATGGCCGTCGGCGGCGACGGACGAGGCCGATTCGGGAGACGATCGGCATGCGTGAATGCACCTATATCGAAGCAACGCGCGAGACGCTCATCGATGCGCTCGCCGGCGATCCTCGCACGGTGCTGATCGGAGCCGACGTGTGCGGAATGGGCGGACGGTACCAGTCGGCGGTCGGACTTCGCGAACGGTTTGGGCCCTTGCGCGTGCGCGACGTGCCGATGGTCGGGCGCGCGATCGTGGGAGTCGCGGCGGGCGCTGCGGCGAACGGAGCCAGGCCGATTCTCGACCTGACTCCGATCGAGACATGGCTCGGCGCGCTGCCCGAGATCGCGCACCTGCTCTTGATCGCCCCCAAGCTCTGTGGCGAACGGCGGTCGATGCCGATCGTCTTGCGTGGACTGGTCGGTCCCGGGTACTCGTCCGGCCCGTTCCAGTCGGGCCATTATCATCCGCTCTTCGCCCATTTGCCCGGGCTTCGCGTCGTCGCGCCTTCATCGCCGACGGAGGGCAAGGGCATGCTCGCGGCGGCGATCGCCTGCGACGATCCCGTCCTTGTGCTCGAACCTCGGCGGCTTCTGGGCGAAACGGGACCGGTGCCGGAAAGTCCGTTCCCCGCGACGCTCGACCGGGCCGCCGTCGCGCGGGTGGGCGAGGCGCTGACGATGGTGGCGTATGGGACGATGGTCGGCGTCGCTCGGCGAGCCGTCGAAACGCTCGACGGACTCTCGATCCGCGCCGAGCTGATCGATCTTCGTTCGCTCGCGCCGCTCGATCCGGAAACGGTGATCGCGTCGGTCGCCAAGACCGGGCGTGTTCTGTTGGTCGACGACACGTTCGGCCGGTGTTCGATCATGTCCGAACTCGCCGCGCAAATCGCCGTCCACGCGATCGACTACCTCGATGCGCCGATCGCGCGGCTCGACGCATCGGATCGGCCGATCGCCTTCAGTCCCGCTTTGGAATGGGCGGGCATGCCCGCCGAACGTGATATCGTGTCGGCCGCGGAACAACTGATGCGGGGCGATTAGCCCGCGCGCGTCGCGCGCGGGAAGGGAATCGAAGCGATGGGCATGCGATTGGTGGTGCCGCCGTTCGACTGGCCCGGTCCATTGACCGTGGCCGAGTGGCTGCTGGACGACGGCGACTGGGTGAACGCGGGCCGTCCGATCTGCGTCGTCGCGACGCCCTTGTGCCAGACCCCGCTCTACGCCATGGCCAGCGGATTCCTGCGATGCGCGAAGCCGCGCTGCGAGCCCGGCACGCGCGTGGAGCGGTTCGCACTGCTGGCGGAGATCGTGAGCCCGGGCGATTCGGAACGGGCGGAGGCGCCACGACCCATTCCCGATCGAAGGGCGTTCCCGGTCCGAACGGCCTTCGATGCGTCTCGACTGCGGGACGCCGCGCGCCGCGCGAATCCGACGCGGCGGCTCGCCACGCCCCGCGCGCGTGCGGCAATGCGGGGCCGGCGGATCGGTGCCACCGGAATCGAAGGTGAACCGGCCGACGATCGCATCACGGCGCCGAGCGTTCTTGGTGGGCGGATTCCCGATTCGGCGTTTCGCGAGCCGTCGACCGGCGCGGCTCCGACATTCGGCCGCATCACGGCCGCCCTGCGATGGGAAGTCGACTCCCCCGAAGACCATGCGAACGTCCTGGCGCGCGTGCGCGCCGACATGATTCAAAGGCTCAGCCAATGGCACGAACGGAGCCCCGTATTTCGAATCGGCGCCCTGGGACGACCGACCCGCGACGGTGTGGAATACCGCGAACTTCGGCCGGAGGTTCCGGTCGAGGGACCGTGGCGGAACGACCTTCCGCGGGCAACCGATTTCGTATACATGGATCTCACCGACGTGCGATGGAGCGCGCTCGAACTGCCCGAACTTGATGCGGCGCGATGCCTGATCCAACTCGGCGGACTCACCTATTTCCGCTCGGGACAGCGCGTCGTCGTCCAATGTCCGGTGAGCATCCGGTTCGATGCGCGGCGCGTGGCGTTCGCCGACATCGCCGCGTTGATGGACGCGCTGCCCGCCGCGGGATGACCGGACCGATTCGCCTACTTGAGGTCGCGCAGGCGGTTCAGGTCGCTGTGGCGTCCGACGACAAGCAGCATTTGATCGGCGCCGAGCCGAAACTCACCGTCGGGGAACATTTCGAGTTTTCCGCTCATCACGTCCTTGACTCCCACAACCCAGACTCCGATGCGGCGGCGCAGGTTGATCTCCTGAAGCGACTGGCCGATCAGCGAATCGGGTACGGCGATCTCAAGGAAGCTGAACTCCGGATCGATCGGCAGGAAGTCGATGACATTGGGCCACGTGAACTGGTCGGCGACCTGCGAGGCGATCTCGATCTCCGGATAGACCACCCGCTCGACGCCCAGCCTCGACAGGATCTTGCCATGCTCGGACGTGACACCCTTGACGATGATGCGCCGCGCGCCGAGTTCCTTGGCGTGGAGCGTGGCGAGCAGCGACCGCGTGATGTCCTCGCCCATGCTGACGAACACGGCGTCCGCCTGTTGCAAGGGCATGTGTTCGAGCGCGTCCCGGTCGGTCGCGTCCCCGATCACCGCCTCGTACAGCACGTCCTTCAATTCGTCGACCCGCTCTTCCTCCGAATCGATGCCCGTGACGCGGCAACCGTTCTTGGCGAGCCGGGTCGCGAGAGCGGCTCCAAACGTCCCGAGCCCAATCACCACAAAATGCCGCATCTCCGCCATCGCCGCACCAAACTCCACAAATGCCGAGGAACCAACCGTCGAAGGACGACTCGACCCCGAACGGTCATCCGATCAACGGCTCCTCGGACGGGTATTCAATCCTCAAGGGCCGCTCACCGCGCGACAAGGCCATCATCGTGGTAATCGGTCCGAGCCGGCCGATGAACATCAATAGGATCAGAACGGTCTTTCCGGCGTCCGTCAGCCTCGGCGTGATCCCCGTACTGAGGCCAACCGTCCCCAGCGCCGAAAAGACCTCGAACGACGCGTCCAGGAAGAGCCGTTCGCCTTCGCGATGCGCGGGGTTCGATTGCTCGACGAGCAAGAACGCGACGAGCGCGGCGAGGGCGGCGCTGAGGAACAGGAGCGTGGTCGCGAACGCGCGTTCGATCGATTCGGACGGAATGGTCCTCCGAAAGACGTTCACTCGGGTCCGGCCGCGGAACGTCGACCAAGCCCTCAGGACAAGGGCCATGGCCGTCGAGACCTTGAAGCCGCCGGCCGTCGAACAGGGTCCCGCCCCGATCATCATGAGCAGGATGCTGATCAGCAGCGTCGCATTCGACATCAAACCGATATCGACCGTGTTGAACCCGGCCGTGCGGCACGAAATGGAATGAAATACCGCGGCGGTTACCCGCCCGACCGGCGGAAGCTCGCGGAAGGCCGGGTTGCTCCATTCAAGCCCGAGGGTCGCAATCGTCCCGAGGGCCAGGAGCGCCGCCGTGCCGATCAACATGAGCTTGGAGTGTACGCTGAGCCGGTCCCAGCGCGATCGCCAGGGTCCGAACGCGTTGCTCCGCAGGTCAAGCAGGACGGGGAACCCCAACCCGCCCAAGACCACTAGGAGACCGATCGTCGCGTTGACGGTCAGGTCTCCGCCGTATCGGGTCAGATTGTCGCCCCAGAGCGAAAAACCCGCATTGCAAAACGCGGAGACGCTGTGGAACACGGCGTGCCACGCGGCGTCGGCGAGCGGCATGGTGAATCCATTGCGGACGAACAGTACGGCGGCCCCGGAAAACTCGATGAGCAGCGTGCCGACAAGCACGCTGCGGAGAACCCATTGCAGGTCGGTGCGGTCCCGAGCGCCAAGCGTCTCGCTGAGCACGGCCCGTTGGCGCAGGCCCGCGCGCCGTCCGAAGACGATCGTGACGAAGATCGAGAACGTCATGATACCGATCCCTCCCACCTGGATGAGGAGCAGGATCACCGCTTGCCCGAGCGGCGAGAAATCGGTCTCCGTATCGAGCGTCGTCAATCCGGTCACGCACAGCGCGCTGGTGGCCGTGAACAGCGCGTCGATCAGGCGGATCGGAGGCGCTTCCGAACCGCGGCAGGCCGGGTGGAGGAGCGCGAGCGATCCGAGCGCGATGACCCCGGAATACCAGGCGAAAGACATCCGCGCGGGATACCGCGCGACCGGACCGGCTATCTTCGGCATACGGGAATGCTACCCGGGGCATCGATCGGGGATAGGTCGCGAGTATACTCCGACGACCGGCGTTGGGCGAGCCCGAGGCTTTCTTGGCGGGCGTTTTCTTGTATGATGATCGCGCGTCGAGCCCGCGGATCGAATGTCCGCCCGGGTGCCTCGGGACGTTCCGTCCAGCCACCATCACAGGGATAACGGCCATGCCAAACACGATCAAGACATCGCGTCGCCAGTTTCTTCGAGGGATCGTCGTCGCGGGATCGTTCGGCATGGGAGTGCGTCCCCACGGCCGCGCGTTTGGCTATCGTTCGGCGAACGACCGCCCGATCTTCGCGACGATCGGACTGCGCAACCAAGGCTGGGCGATCACGAGCAAATCGTTCGGTTTCGCCGATTTCGCCGCGCTCGCCGATGTCGATGCCAATGTGCTCAACGAAAACGTCGGCAAGGTCGAGAAAGCCCAGGGGAAGAAACCCGACGCGTATGCCGACTACCGAAAGATCCTCGATCGCAAGGATATTGAAGCGGTCATGATCGCGACACCCGACCACTGGCATACGAAGATCGCGGTCGAGGCGATGCGCGCGGGCAAGGACGTCTACTGCGAGAAACCGCTCACCCTGACGATCAACGAAGGCAAGCTCATCGAAACGGTCGTCCACGAAACGGGCCGCGTGTTCCAGGTCGGCACGATGCAACGCACCGAATCCGATCAACTGTTTCTGAAGGCCATCGCCTTGATACGCGACGGGCGGATCGGCACAGTCAAGAAGGTGACGTGCGGCATCAACGGGATGGAAGCGTCTCCGCCGATCCCGGCGGTCCCCGTTCCAAGCGGCCTGGACTGGGAAGTTTGGCTCGGCCCCGCGCCGAAGGTCGCCTACCGCGCGCTCCCCGAGATCCGGCAGGGCTACGGAGGCGGCGTCCCGCTCTACAGCAATTGCCACTATTCCTTCCGCAATTGGCACGAATACTCGGGCGGCAAACTGACCGACTGGGGCGCCCACCACGTCGACATCGCCTGTTGGGCGCTGGGCGCGGGAGACACCGGGCCGACCAAAGTCTCGCCGACGAAGTACTCGTTGCCCGTCGAATATAAGGACGGGAATCCCGCGGTCGACGATCGATACAACGCGGCGACCGACTTCTCGATCCGTGCCGACATGCCCAACGGCGTGGAGATGATCATCACGAGCGAGGGCGACAACGGAATACTCTTCGAGGGAACGGAAGGACGCCTGTTCGTGAACCGCGGCAAGCTCACCGGAAAACCGGTCGACGACCTCAAGGACCGGCCGCTCCCCGACGGCGCGATCGAGAAGATCTACGGAGGCCCGGTCAGCGCGAACCACACGGCCAATTTCATCGAGGGAATCAAGGCCCGCAAACAGCCGATCTCGGACGTCTGGTCGCACAACCGCATGCTCGAAATCTGCCACCTCTCGAACATCGCCATGCGGCTCGGCCGGGATCTCCAGTGGGATCCGGCGAAGCGGGCCATCGTCAACGATCCGCAAGCGAACGCGTTTCTCGCGCGGTCGAATCGCAAAGGGTATGAAATCAGCGGGAGCTGAACGGCCACCGCAGCCCGCGGCCACCGCAGCCAGACGGTGGTGCGGCTCGGCCACGCTCTGGCGAGCGTGGCTACGGCGCGCATGGCTACGGCGAGCGTGGCTCTGGCGGCCCGGCGCGTCGAGCCTTGAGCGGGGGATCGGCGGCGAGCGGCAAGAGGACTTTCCTGCCGGTTTCCGCCGCCTTGTAAACGGCGAGGATAATCTCGACGCTCCGGCGGCCTTCGCGCCCGTCGATGGCGGGCCGGCCTTTTGTGCGAATCGCCCTCACGAAATCCTTGAACAGCGCGGCATGGCCGTGGTGCCCGATCGCGGCGGGGTCGGAGGCGCCTCCGCCCGTCGCCGTGCGTTGCGCCAGCCGATCGCGGATGGCCGTGTCGCGCGTGGTGGAGCGGGCGAACTGCCACGCCTTCAGATCTTCTTCCTCGATCGAGGCCGAGCCTTCCGAGCCGTGGACGTCGATGCGTTTCAGGAATCCGGGGAAGACGGCCGTGGACGCTTCGAGGACTCCGAGCGCTCCGTTCGCGAAACGAAGTGAGGCGACCGCGACGTCCTCCACCTCGATCCGTTCGTGGGCCAACGTCGCGGTCGCGGCCGTGACTTCGGCGACATCGCCAAGGAACCAGGCGAGCAGATCGACGCTGTGGATCGCCTGGTTCATCAGCGCGCCGCCGCCGTCAAGCGCCCACGTGCCGCGCCAGGCGCCGCCGTCGTAGTACGCCTGGGTCCGGAACCACTTGACGCTCGCGCCGGCGAGCGTCAGCCGGCCGAAACGGCCTCCCTCGATGGCCCGCTTCACGCACTGGGCCGGTTCGTGGAATCGGGACGGGAAGATCGTCGCGAGTCGAACGCCCGCCTTGTCGCAGGCGTCGATGATCCGATCGCAGCGGCTCAGCGTGATCTCAAGCGGCTTTTCCACGATGACATGCTTGCCCGCCCGCGCGGCGCGCACGGCCGGTTCCATGTGGGCGCCGCTCGGCGTGCAAATCGTCACGACGTCGACACCCGGGTCGGCCAGCATTCGGTCGAGGTCGGTGTAGGCGCGGCAACCGGTCGACGCGGCGAACCGCTCCGCCGCCGGTTCGACCGTGTCGAAACAGGCGGCGAGCTTCGCGCCGCGCGTATCCGCGATCGCCCTCGCGTGGAAATTCGAGATCATTCCGCAGCCGATGACGCCGAAACCGATCGCCATGCCGTTACCTCGCGACACCTCTCCCGAACACCCCATGCGCCCGCTTCAGCGGCTCGCGAGCAGCATGACGAAACTGACTCCGTTGAGCAACGAGTGTACGACAATGCACGGAACGATGCGATGCGTGCGCTGGTAGAGATACCCGAGCGCCGACGCGAGCACGAGGAGGGGCAGCCAGTCCGGGCCATGATCGAGGTGTAGCAGGGCGAATACGCCGCTGCTGACGGCGATCGGGACGATTCGCCAGGGCCAAGGCGCGTCCTCGAACTCGTCCCACGATGTTCGGCTCGCTCCATCGTTCGCCGGCCGGTCAATCGACGCGATGCCGCACGCGCCGCACTCGGGCGGACTCCCCTTCCCGCGTTCGGGGTCGTCGGCCGTGCCGAGCAGCACGCGCCATGCAAGGTCGGCGTCCCCCGATTCCTCGTCCGGTTCGTCGGCGCAGCGCCGCGATCGACGGAGGATGACGGCGCCGTTTTCGAGCCAGCCTTGCAAAAGGACCCGAAACGCGAATTCCTCGAAGATGGGAGCCATGACGACGACCGACAAGGCGGCGGTCGCCCAAAGCCGTCCGTCGTCCGATTCCTGGATGGTCTCGACAAGCGGATGGCGCGAGGGCCAATACGGCACGAGTACCGATTGCAGCCAATAGATGATCGGCGCGAGCATGGCGAATGTGATGAGGCCGATGCGCACGTCGCGGCTGAACTCGGTCGCGTTCCATCCCAGATCGCGTGCCGAGGCCGCGCCGCCGAGCCCGAGCGCGGCCCAGGCAATGGTGAGCCACACGCCATAGACCAGCAGGATGCCGCCGATGCCTTGCAAGGCGCCGTCCTCGCCGAACGGTTGCCCGTCGGCGGGCGCGGGCGCCAACCCGGACGCAACCACGGCGACTTGGATAACGACAAGCACCAGAAACAGGCCCGCTAACTGGAGGATTCCCCAAGGGACGGGCTCTCGCGGAGACCATGCCACCGTCGGCCGACGATCGGTCCAGCACCGGACGGCATGGGCCCATCCGAGCAATCCACCAGCGAGCACGAGCAGCACGACGAGATTCAAGGCGAACGGAAAGAGATCCACCTAGACCCTTTCCTCAGGGCGCGGCGCGGAGTGAGCGCGCGGCGGCCAGGACATAGACGAAACCCGAATGGATCGTGAGCGATACGGCCAATCCGAGGGCGACGATAAGGAGACGAAAGGTCCATGTCGGAGCGGTCGTTCCACGGCTCGCGAGGATCAGCAGCGACAGGGCGGCCGCCGCGCATTGAAAGACCATTTTCCACTTGCCCGACCATTTCGCCGAGAAATCGCCCCCCTGCCCCTCGACCATCCCGCGCAAGGCCGTGACCAGCAACTCGCGGGCCGTCACGAGCACGGCCACCCACGGCGGGACTCCCGAGTCGGGCACCGCCGCCAAATAGATGAACACGCCGCAAATGATGAACTTGTCGACGAACGGATCGAGGATCCGTCCAAGCTTGGTGACTTGGCCATATCGCCGAGCCCAGTAGCCGTCGACCCAATCGGTCGACGCGGCCAACAGAAAGACGATCAGCGCGGCCGTGTACCACCTTAGGTCCATGCATCCAAAGACGACGATCGCGAGGATCAGCCGCGCGGTCGTGATCTGATTCGGGACGTTCCACCAGGGCGGAACTCGAAACGCCGACGCGGCGCGCGGTCCATCCGGCATCGCGTCCCGCTCGGCAACGGGTTGTTCCAACATCGTGCTGACAACCTCCTGAGGTTCCTTGCGCGGAGTCCGGGATGTTCGACAACCGCCGCTCCGACTCGGTCAGCGGGGCGGTCCGACGGGAACGGCGATCAAGTCGTAGTCCTTCCAAGCGACGATTTCGCACGGCACGATCGATCCGACCGCGAGCTTCTCTTCTTGGCCCGTGACATAGACGCACGCGTCGACGTCGGGCGCATCCCAGGGCGTGCGCCCCGCGAAGACATTGGTTTCACCGGGGATCGGCGCGTCGAGCAGCACGTCGCAGGCGGTTCCGACGCGCTCCGCGTTCGCACGGAACGCGATCGCCTGCTGCGCGGCCATCAGGCGCGCGCGGCGATCCTCCCGGATCGAATCGGGAACCGGGTCGGACAGCGACGCGGAGGGCGTGTCCGGTTCGAGCGAGTAGGTGAACACGCCCAGCCGCTCGAACCGCTGCCGTTCGACGAACGCCTCCAATTCCGCGAACTGTTCGTCGGTTTCGCCCGGGAATCCCACGATCACGGTCGTTCGGACGGCGAGCTTGGGGATCCGCGCGCGCAGCTTGGCAAGGAGGATTTCCGTTTCGTCCCGCGTGACGCGGCGCGCCATCCGCCGCAGCACCGCGTCGTTGCAGTGCTGCAAGGGCATATCGAGGTACGGAACGACGGCCCGCGATCGGCCGATCACGTCGATCAACGGGTCGTCGATGTACATCGGATACGCATACATGACGCGGATCCAATCGACGTCCTCAATCCGATCGAGTTCGGCGAGCAAGTCGGCGAGCCGCGATGCGCCGTATCGATCGCGTCCGTAATAGGTCGTGTCCTGCGCCACGAGGACGAGTTCCCTCGCACCGTCGGCGGCGAGCTGCCGGGCCTCCTCGACGATCGCCTCGATCGGCTTCGACACATGCCGGCCCCGCATCGACGGGATCGAACAGAACGTGCATAGCCGATCGCATCCCTCGGAAACCTTGAGATACGCGAAGTGGCGGGGCGTGACGCGGAATCGGCCCGTGTCCTCCAACGGACGGATCGTCGCCGGCCGGAACAACGTGCGCTGCTCGGTCGGATTCCCGATGAACCGATCGGCCATCCGCGCGATCTCGTCCCGCGCGAAGACGCCGACCAATCCGTCGATATCGGGGCGTTCGGCGAGCAATCGTTCCTTCTGCCGTTCGGCGAGGCATCCCGCGACGATCACTCCCCGGGTTCGGCCTTCCCGCTTGAGGCGGAGCATCTCGTCGATCGCGGCCATCGATTCGCCCCGCGCCGCGTCAATAAAGCCGCACGTATTGACGACGACGAAGTCCGCCCCGTCCGGCTCATCGACCAGCTCATATCCGCCGCCCCGCAGAAGGCCGAGCATCCGCTCGCTGTCGACGAGGTTCTTCGGGCAACCGAGGCTCACGAACGCATAGGTCGCCGCCTTGTTGGAATCGGTTTTCATGAGCCGTTCCGCCGGGGAAAACGGTCATTCTATCGCCGGGCCCCAACGGCCGAAAGGCTCGAACGCCCCGGCCACGGGAAGTTCCCCGGCGCCATCGACCGTTTCGCGCTCATTGCGATTCCGTGAACTTCCGTGAACCTCCGCGGCCCTCGACGCCCCGCGCCCTCGATCGCATCAGATTCCCCCTCCGACCGATTCGCGGGACGCCACTCCTTCCGCGGCCGGTCGCCAAACCAGGAGTTCGCCCTTGCCGGGGACCGAGAAGTCGCCGGAATAGAGGCGATAGTCGCCTTCCTCGGGCGCGTGGGGGAGCCGGATTCCGAACGGATGCAGGTACCGAGCCAAGAGACCGACGAACCCCGGATTGACGCGGGTCGCCGGCGCGAAGGTCGGGAGGATGGGCAGCGGTTCGATCGAGATGATCGTGCCGCGGTTCATCCAGGCGCCCGCGCGCAGCTCGGCGCCGCCGAGCAAGACGATGGTGCCCCCTTTCATCTGAAGGCCGACAAAGCTCTTCGCGGGACCGCCGATGACGATCGTGCCGCGGCGCATGCGCATGCCCACTTCGAGCCCCGCGGACCCGTCGATCAGGATCGTCCCGTCCGTCATGCCGCGCGGCGAACCGCGATACGCGGCGCCGATCTGCCCGCCCGCATCGCCGTGGACATGGATCAAGCCTCCCTTCATTTCGGCGCCGATCCAATCGCCGGCCATTCCATGGACCTCGATGCGTCCACCAGCCATGTGGGCGCCCAGGTGCATTCCGACCGGCCCATGCACGGTCACCGAGCCCCGAGTCATCGCGCGGCCGATCCACCGCACCTTGGTCAATTCCCCGTGAAGGACCAAGTCGTCGCCCCGCTCCCCCTCGACGTCCACATCGAAGAACTCACCGAGCGGCAATTGGCGTTTGCCGTGATACACGGTGAGCGCGCGGATTTCGGCGAGCGAACGGTCGGCGAGCGCGTCCGGAGAAAGCACTTCGGCTTCCAGGGGAACGGTCGGTCGGCGTCGCAGGCGAAGCGTGATGGGCATGGAATGCGGCACCCACTACGGCGCGGGAGCACACGGCCGGACGTCCGCGTGCTCGATCCGCTCGATTTCCACCGGATAGTTTTCGAACGACATCGTGTACCGGTCCTCGAACAACGGCCGCATGAACGCGTCGATGTCCGGATCGCAGGGCGGCCTTACCAGGAACTCACGACCTTGGGGCGTTTCGCGGATCTCGCCGTCCTCGATCACGATCTCGCCGCCCTTGATGACGTAGCGGGGCCGGCTGAACATGCGGGCCGCATCGTCGTCCGCGTCGTAGATCACCAGATCGGCGTCGCAGCCGATTCCGAGGTTTCCCTTCTTCGAGAGTCCGAGCGCCCGCGCCGGTCCCGCCGACATGCTCGCGGCGATTTCATACAGCGTGTATTCGCGGTCGATCTCGGGCAAGACGATCCTCCGCCGGATCGCCTCGGGGAGTTTCGCCATGCACTCGTTCCGGAAATCCGCGCACATCAGCAGTTTGATGATCTCGGGATACCGCCAGAAACAGCCGCCGTTGGGATGATCGGTCGAGAGGAATGCCTGGAACGGATCGCGGATGAGCAACAGCAGTTCGAGTCCGGTGGCCCACTGCACGGCGTTGACCAGGTTGCTCGGCCGGTACGTGTAGGGCACGATGCCGCACCCTGTTTCATTCTCGACGTCGAGATTGCCCCACTTGCGACCGGTCAACTTGTACAGCAGATGTTGCCACGGACCGTCGGCCGTGATGGTCACCGTATCGCCGAACAGCACGGCCCCCGCGTCGGTCGTTAGGCCGGGGTGGGCGTTGAAGTAATCGGCGAGCTGCCTGGACGCCGAGCGGATCGAATCCCAGCCGTCGCCGCCGTAGGCGTGGTATTGGGAATGCGCGATGTGGGCGCGGCTGCCTTCGAGGTGCCGGAGCGTATCGAGGGTTGTCGCGATGTTGCCCGGCGCGCCGAGATTATTGCAGTGCAGGTGCATCGGATGGGGCAGTCCCAGATCGTCGCAGATGCGGGCCAACTGCGTGATGATGCGGCCGGGTGTGAGCGTGTCGTACCCGCTGATGGGCGAGGTGAGCTGTTTCGCGTCGTGGCCCCACTTCCATGCGGCCACGCCGCCGGGATTGACCGCCTTCACGCCGTACGCCTTCGCCGCCCAGATGTACCACGCGACGACGCTCCGCGCGCGTTCGTATTCGCCCGCCTCGAGCTGGTCGAGCAGGATTTCGTTGTTCGCCATCAGCGCCAACGTGGACTTGTCGACGATCGGGATGTCGCCGAGCTCCTCGTGCGTGTGCCGGGCGGACAGCACGGGCACCGCCGCTTCATTGACGGTGGTCCATCCCATGCCGGCGTAGAGGTATCCGGTGGCGAACGTCGTGGGCGCCATGCCGCCGAGCCCGCTGCGGCGGTTCTTCGTTCGGATGAACGCCTGGGTGCGCCGATGATCTTCGGGAGTCATGGCCCGCGCGAAATTGATCGCCCCGCCCGCGACGTGCGTGTGGACATCGACGCCGCCGGGAAAGACGATCATCCCCGTCGCGTCGATCGTCCGACCGCCTTCGATCGCGTCGACGAATCGGCCATGATCGTCGATGCGGAGCTCCTTGACCGCGCCGTCGATGCCGTTGGCCGGATCGTAGACCCGGCCGCCCGTGATTCGCATCATAGGGTTACACCTGGGCCGTGAGCATCCGGGGCCGACCGTCCTCCGGAAGCCAGAACGGCTTCGCGTCGAGCGCCGCGTTGATCCGCCGCACGACGTCCTCGTCGGTCGGATAGGGCGATTTCAAGGCGGGCTTGAGCGGCAAGGGGAGTTCATCCATCCGGTACGCCGTTCCCGGCGCGGCGATGCCCTGCGGCGCCGTCGTGATGTGCACGCGCGCCAGCCTGCTCGTGAACGTGATGTGCGGATCGAGCACGATCGTGGGGATGCGCTTCAAGTGATCGATGGCCGGCTGGGGCATGGTGCCTCCCGGATCGGCGCCGATGATGAACGCCGCGTCGCAGTCGCCGCGCACCAGCACGTCCACCGTCGAGAACTCGCCGGGGTTGTAGCGCGGATATCCGCGATTGAAGGTGATCCCGAACGGATACCCCGTTTGCCATCGCATGATCACGTCCGCGCCGGTCACGTTCCCGTGCCCCCGCATGGGCATCGCCACGAACTTCGTGAACGCGTTCAGCTCGGCCACGAGCGTGAGCAGGGCCGCGCTGTTCATGTGCTTCCCGCAGGTCATCGACAGCCCCATGCCGAAGAACATGCAGCCGAACTTCGCCGCCTTCATGCGGCGGATCAGATCGTCCAGCACGTCGCGGGTCAGGCCCGTTTCCGGGATGCGGTCGTTGTCGACGGGCTGGTCCTTGATGAGCGCCCGGAGAATGGTGAGCAATTCAAAGTCCTTGCCGGGCCGGACCTGGAGGAATACGTCCGCCGCCTTCGCGCTCTTGGTCTCGCGGATATCCACGAGCACCATCGTGCGGTCCTTGCGGCCGTTCGGCAGGAACTTGCTCTTCCGCATGATCGTGTATTTCGTGAAGTGGCGCGGATGGCATTCCGCCGGATTGCCGCCCCAATACACGATGAAGTCGGCTTTCTGTTTGACTTCGCCCAACGTGCAGGTGACCTTGCCTCCCAACTGGGCGGCGATTTCCGTGGGGCCGTGTCACAACGAGGTGTGGCTGTCGAGCAGCCCACCCAGCCGGTCGGCCATCGCGATGCACTCCTTTTGCGCCTCGCACGTCGTGTTGCTCATGCCGTACACCAGCGGCATGTCGGCCTCGTGCAAGAGCGTGGCGGCCGTCTCGATCGCGTCGTCGAGAGTCGCCTCACGGCCGTCGATCAACGCGGCGGGGTGTTTCTTTTCCGCCGTGTGGTTGAGAAACCAGGCCGTGCCGAGGACGCATGCCTTCTTGGCTTCATGGATTCGCACGGCGTCGTGATGCAATTCGATGTCGTCGCAAACACAGCCGCAAAAGGTACACGTGGCGTTTCGAATCACCTGCAAACCCATGGCACTCCCACCATCGCGGAGTTCAATCGTGTGTTCCCTCGTGTTGAGGATCCGAGCCGTCCGAACCGGACGGCGGGAGGGCGAACGTTCACCCCAAAGCCCGGCCCACGCAACTGCCTCGAACCCGGCGCGGCATGAACCGCCCCGGGTCCACTTCGGTCCAGGCCGCCACGCGCCTCGCTCCTCCTTCGAGCGCGGCGCGCGCATCGCCTGGGTCGGCGCTCGGGCCTTCCGAGCCTTCTAGCGGTTCGGGCATCGGTTCCTGGTACACGCTCATGATCGCGGATCGCTCCGGAACGGATAGGGTCATAGGGGCACGACTTCCACTTCCCATCCCTTCGAGATCGGCATTCCCGTGCCCTCGGTATCGCCGCTCATCAACCGGCAGGTCGGCGGTCCGTACGGAACAAAGACCATCCCTCGAGGCACCTTGCCGGCCTCGCACGTGAATTCGGATTCGCCGAACGCCGTGCGGACGAGCGCCTTCTGTCCGGCCGCGAGCCCCAATTCCCTCATGTCGTCGGCATCCATCGTCAACGTGCTCGTCAACGCCCGGTACTCCTCCGAGTCCTTCCCGACGCTGATCAACGTCCCCTGTTTCGCGGTGCGCGCGGCGTTGAGGATGAACCGCTTTGGAGCCATGACTTCCGACTTTCCGATGAACGGCATGCCCAATCGAGGCGCCAAGCCCGGTCCGCCATCCTAAAGGGTTCGGCGCGAAGGCTCAAGGCGACGGCGAGCGGTCGGCGCCGTCCGGAACGCCGACGAGCGGGCTTTATCCGATCATCGGCCCGACGCGGCCGCGATCATCATTCATTATCGGCATGCTCCCGATGACGGCGCGGACCCGCCGGCCCGTTTCGGGCCCTGTTTCGTCGAGGAACCGGTTCCGCTCGCCCGCAATGCGCGTCCACAGGTTCCGCAGTTCGCCGATCGACGTCGTTTCGGGCGACTTCTCGTACGCGACCGTCGCCTCCTCCTGCTCAACAATTCCAAGGCTCTTTACGCATCGGATTCGTCCCGCTTCGGAACCAGACGCAACGACTCGGCGGGCCGATGCCGCGCGGGCAGCGCGTCGCGGAGCAGGAATCCGCCGTCGACGACGAGCGTGGCGCCCGTGATGTAGTCGGCGTCGTCCGACGCGAGGAACGCGGCCGCCTTTCCGATGTCGGCGGGCGTACCGAGTCTTCCCCAGGGCAAAGCCGCGCCCGAGCGTTGCACGACGTCGTCGCCGAACGTCCGTCGCTCGCCGGGCGTGTCGATCCAACCGGGCTCGATGACATTGACATGGATGCGGTCCGCGGCGAGTTCGGCGGCGATGGTGCGCGCCATGTGATTCAGGCCGGCCTTGGCCGCATTATACGCCGCGCTGTCGGCGTACGGCATGCGCGCGTGGACGCTCGAAATAAAAACGATCGCGCCGCCGCGGCCCCGCGCGACCATGCGCCGCGCCGCGTGCTGGCTCATCGAGAACCCGCTCGACAGAGTACCCCGCAGGGTCCGATCGAATTCGTCGCGAGGCGTATCCAGGAAGGCATTCCGGCGCGACAGGGCCGGGTTGCTCACAAGGATGTCGATCGCTCCCCATGCGGCGACGACCTGGTCGACCAATCGCCCGCACGTATCGTGGTCGAACACGTCTCCGGCGACGACGAGCGATTTCCGGCCGAGCGAGTGGATTTCATCGGCGAGGGACGCCAAGTGCTCATCGGCATTGCGGTCGTTGATCGCGACGTCGGCGCCCGCGCGCGCCAGTTCGAGCGCGCATCCTCGGCCGATGCCCCGCGCCGCGCCCGTCACGAGCGCCGTCTTGCCCATCAGTTTCATCGTGAGGCCTCCGGGTTCATTGCACGCCTGCCGTCGTCGCGCCGCGCCGGCGCGTCAGAGGGGATCGCGAGGCCATTCGGGGAGTTCGAGCGGCTCCCGACCGTCGATTTCGTCGAGTACGACGCCGACGCTCTCCCCGCGCGCGACGCGCGGCAGCGCGCGGATCGCGATGACGGCCCCGCCGTGCGCCGCCGGGATCGTGATGCGATGCGTTCCCAGCGCGTCGACGATCTCACCCAGCGGTTCGCCGGGACCGAGTCGCGCTCCGAGTCGCGCGCGGGGTTCAAAGAAACCGTCGATCGGCGCCGTGTGCCGCGTCTGGAGGTGGCCCGAGCCTTCCCGCGCGTCCTCGACCATGCGGCCTTGCGACAGGCTCCCGTCCGGTTCGCGTTCGCCGTCGTCACCGATGAGACCGCATTCGGCCAGCACGCGTCGGCATCCTCGCATGTAGGCCCGCACGCCTGCGTCGCTGAGTCGTCCGCCGCCCAGATACTCGGCGTAGATCGCTGGAACTCCGGCGTCGCGCGCCGCCGATAGCGAACGGCCGTTGAGCCGCGGGTCGGTGCCCCAGATCAGGGGAAGGCCAAAGGCGCGGGCCATGCGCCGCTGCGCGGCGAGCACGCGGGCGTCCGGATGCAGCGTGTAGCCGACAAGCGGATAGACGAAGTAGCTCGCGCCGCCCGAGTGCAGGTCGATGTAGAAGTCGGCCGAGCGGATATGTTCGGTGAGCTCCGCGGCGATCCGCTCGGTCACCGTTCCGTCGGTTTTGCCCGGAAAGGTCCGCGCGAGGTCCATGCCGTCGGGACCCGTGCGGCACGCCGCGTCAAACGCCGGCGCATTGGCGACGGGAATGATCGTGACGCGCCCACGGATCGTCCTCGAGGCAAGCTCGCCGATGAGCGCGCGCAGCGCGGCCATCGCCTCGTATTCGTCCCCGTGCACGCCGCCCGTGAAAAGGGCGTGCGGGCCGTCGCCATCGCTGCGCGTCCAAGCGGCAACCGTCACCGTCGCTCCTCCCGCGCGGCATGCGGACCGACCCGGTCCCGATACAGGTCGCGGATGGGAATCGATCGGAATCGCGACGCGACGCGGCCGGACGCATTCTCGCCGACGTAGTACGACAAGAGCAGCCTGCCGCGTTCGAAGGCGATGCTCGTATAGGCGAACGAATGCGCGGTGCTCGTTTCAATATCGCGATGGAGCGTCCAGGTCTTTCCCTCATCCCGCGAGACGGCGAGTGTCAAGGGTGTTCGAGGTCCTCCGTGATCGGCGCCCGACGCGTATTGGTTGTTCCAAACCAGCACCCAATCGCCCGTCGACGGGATGCGGCGCAGGGTCGCCGGCGATTCGGGAGACCGGACTCCCCACGATTCGGCTTGGGACCACGTCTCGCCCTGATCGTCGGAATGACTCACCGCGATATGCCCGGCCTGCGTGCGGACGTGCATCAAGAGCCGGCCATCGGTCCGTTCGATGACTTCGGGTTCCATCGCGCCGCGGCCCGAATAGTCGACTCGCCCCTCGCCGCGCCGCCATGTTCGGCCTCCATCGTCCGAGAGGAAACAGGACACCACAAAATGATTGACCGCGTGAACGTCGTCGGTCGAGGAGACCGGCGCGACGATTCGGCCGGTCGAGAGGACCGTCACGCGGTCGTTGTTCATGACGTGGTATCCCGGCGCATCGCTCACCAATACCGGCTCCGACCAGGTTCGCCCTTCATCGTCGGAGGAGCGGAAGAGGACATCGAGATCGGAGACCGAGTTCTTCACGAGATAGAAGAATCCGATCGGAGCGTGGCGATCCCCCGACGGGGACAAGCGGCGCAAGGTCACCGACATGACGTTCATGCGCCCGACGTTCTCCTGCAGCACGCGCCGCGCCGACCAGGTCCGGCCTCCGTCGGCCGACTCGACGGCGACGACGCGGGCCGACGCGAAATCGGATTCGGCAAGGAACTCGGTGGTGGCGTAGAGCAACCGTCCATCGCGGAGACCGATCACCGAGCCTTCGCTGGTGCGCGGATTCGATTCGGTCGCCGGAAACGGATCGTTCGAGAACGACGCGTCGGGTGGGGCGGGCTTCGCGAGGGCGAGCAGCGCCTGGGCCGCGCGAATGCGGACATCGAGAACGGGATCGTCGAGCAACGCGGCGAGCCGCGCGGCGCCGCCGATCGCGCGCGCGTCGGGCGCGAACTCGCACGCGTACGTCCGGATCGCGCCGTCGGAATGGTCGAGATTGTCCACTAGGGACGCGAGGCCTTGAGGCTCGTCGAGCGCCGCAAGCGCGTGTTCGAAGTAGGCGCGCGTGAGCGGGTCGGCCGATCGGGCCGCGCCGGCGCGGAGAACCGGCCAGTCCGATTCGTCGCCGAGCCGGGCGAGGCACCACGCGGCGATGCGCGCCGTATCGAGGTCGTCGTCGGCGACGTCGCGGCGGATCCGTTCGAGCGCGTCGGGATCGCCCCATCGCGCGAGGGCGGCCGACGCCATGATCCGCGTCACGGGACGTTCCGCGTGTTCCATGGCGAGCCGAAGGCCCCGGCCGTCGCCGATTTGCCAGACCTTGTATAGGCTCTCGCACGCGTGCGTATGCCCGTAGGCCTCTTTTCCTTCGAGGATTTCGAGCAAGACGCCGGTTCGAACTCCGTCGCCCGCGCGAACGGCCTCGCGCGCGAGGCCGCACCGCCGCTGATCGTCCCGCTCGGCGGCGTGTCTAGGCCGCAAGGTCTCGAGCACGACCGCGCCTCGACCGTTCTCCGTCAGCGCCTCCGCCGCGTGCATCGACGGCCAGAACTCGTCGGACGCGAGGCTCCGTTCGAGCACATCGAGGCATTTGGCTCGCGTGGCATCGTCGAGCGTCAACACCGTCGGTGGTTCGGCGAACAGGTCGGAACTCCTCGCGATCATGTCCATCGCCATCAGGACGCAAATGGCGATCTTCCGTTCGGACGACGACCATCCGGCTCCCGATCGTTCGGCTCGATGGAACATGCGCATGGCTGGGACCCTCCCTATCGTCTCAAGGCGATTCGCGATCCTCCGCGGGTTGATCGGAAGGGGCGTTCCGGTCGGGCCGCGTCGCCGCATCTCCGATTGAAGGCGCGTCGATCAACAGGGATTGTACGGCTTGCAGAATGCCCCGCGCGACGGCTTCCTTCGTGCCGCTCAGTTCCTCCACGATCGCGCCGTCGGGCCGCATCACTTCGACGTGATTGGTGGCCGCATTCATCGCGGCGGGGCCGTTGACCACCATGAGATCGCAACTCTTGCGCTCCAGTTTCGCGAGCGCGCGCAGCCGATGGTCCTCGGTCTCGAGCGCGAATCCGACGATCCACTGCGCCGGTCGCTTGGTCCGCGCCAGAGCGGCGACGATGTCGGCGGTTTCGACGAGCCGCAGCGCCAGGGGTTCACCCGTCTTGGACATTTTGTGGGCGGCCGCGACCTCGGGGCGATAGTCGCAGGGCGCCGCCGCCGCGATCAATCCGTCGCAGTCGGGAAACACCAGGCGGCACGCATCGAGCATCTCGTCGGTCGAAACCACGCCGATCACCTCCGCGCCGCGAGGATACTCAATGCCGACCGGTCCGCTCACGATCGTGACACGATGGCCGAACGCCAGCGCGGCCTCCGCGAGCGCCCGACCCATCCGGCCGCTCGACGCGTTCGACAGGTAGCGGACGGGATCGAGGTACTGGCGCGTCGGGCCGGACGTGATCAGTATGCGCGTCATCCCGGCGACTCCTCGATCGACATGATCGGCGGGTCTCCCGCACCCGTCATTTCCCGGCGAGACGGCCGCGGATCGCCTCGAACAGGGCGTCCGGCTCGACCATCCGCCCGCTGCCCACTTCGCGGCAACTCAACCAGCCTTCGTCGGGCACGAGCACGTCGACGCCGTCCTCGGCGATCCGCGACGCGTTGCGCCGCACGGCGGGGTGTTTCCACATCCGGTCGTTCATCGAAGGCGCCACGCAGATCGGGCCCTGGAACGCCAGATAGACCGTGCTCAAGAGGTCATCGGCGAGTCCCGAAGCGGCTTTCGCGAGGAAATTCGCGGTCGCCGGCGCGATGCAGAGCAACTCCCCCCACCGCGCCAACTCGACATGCGGTCCGAGCGGCGCGTGCGGGACGTCGAACACGCGCGTGGCGACGGGCCGTCCCGAAAGGGCGGCGAACGTCGCCCGCCCAACGAAACGGTGGGCCGAGCGCGTCATGATGACCCGCGTCTCCGCGCCGACTTGCGTCAGACGGCTCACCAGCACGGCCGTCTTGAACGCGGCGATTCCGCCCGTCACGCCGATAAGAACACGGCGCCCATTCATAGGTTGTCGAGATCCAATGCCCGACCGTCGGTCGATACCGGGAGGTCTCCGGTCGTTCGAATCTCGTTCGACCTGTCCAGATAGATCTTGTCCCGCAGGATCTCCTGCAGGACGACCGACATTTTGTCGTGCGTGTCGGCCTCGACCAGCGGTCGGCTTCCGGCGTTGAGCTGCACAAGGCGTTTTTGGATCAGGGTCGACAGTCGGAACCGGCCCCCGACCTTCTTGACGATCTCTTCTTCTTTCAATTCATCAAGCATCTTCGCGCTTCCCTTCCCAATTCTCGATGGGGGTTGGAGTCGGCAAGGCGGTAGGGGATCGGGCGTACGACTCCAGGATCCGTTCGATCTCGCCCACAGCCCGTTCCTTCGTATCGTTGATCACCGTATGGCGGTACGCGGGGAGGAACCGCATCTCGCGTTCGGCGACTTCCAGCCTTCGGCGAAGGGCCCCTTCGTCCTCCGTTCCCCGCGTTCGGAGACGCCGTTCGAGTTCCTCGCGCGAACCGGGGTGTACGAAGATGGTAATCACATCGGGCCGTTTGTCGAGGACGGCGGCCGCGCCTTCCACATCGATTTCGAGAATCACCCACTCGCCGGCGGCGAGCCCCCGATCGACCGGCTCGCGCGGCGTTCCGTACCAGTGGCCTCTGCCGAAAACCTCCTTGCACTCGATGAACGCGTCCGCGCGGCGCAGGGCCTCGAACTGATCCCCCGTCAAGAACCGGTAGTCGCGCCCGTCGACTTCCCCGGGGCGCGGCGGCCGCGTCGTCGCGGAGACGCTGAGCCGGAGCGGCAGTCGGCATCGCGCGAGGAGTTCCCGCACGAGGGTCGACTTTCCGGCGCCCGAGGGTCCGGAGAGGATCACCAGTTTTCCAGGGTCCGCAGCCACAGGCAATTCCCGCCGGGAATCGGTCCGCCCGCCGAGCGGACTCGCCGATTATTCGACATTTTGGATCAGTTCGCGGATCCGTTCGAGATGGGTCTTGATTTCAATCGCTCCGCGCGCGATTTCGGCGTCGTTCGACTTCGAGCCGACGGTGTTCGCCTCGCGGAACATCTCCTGAACCAGGAATTCGAGCTTGCGGCCTCCGCTTTCGCTGTCTTCGAGCAACGTGTCGAATTGGTCAAGATGGCTTCGCAGCCGCACGACCTCCTCGGAAATGTCCGAGCGGTCCGCGAACAGACCGACCTCGCGCACGACATCCGATGCGGAAACGGACACAGGGAATTCGGCGAGCAAGCGTTCGAGCCGTTCGAGGAGGCGGGTCCGGTAGTTTTCGGTGACGAGCGGCGCGCGTTCGTGGACGCGGCGCAGTTGTTCCCCGATCGCCGCGCGCACCGACCGCAGCTCGCCGATCATCGCCTTGCCTTCCTCGACGCGCATCGCGTGAAGACCCTTCAGTGCGGCGCGGACCGCCTGTTCGGCGACGGGCCACACGTCGCCCGGATCGGCGCCGCTCAGCCGCGATTCGTCGACGACTCCGGGCAATGCGAGCAGGTGCTCGACGGGAACGCATTCAACGGGACGTTCGGCGAGTTCGGCGAGCTGGCGGCGGTAGGCGAGGAGTGCGGGGGCATGGATGCGGAAATCGCCGGGCTGGGCCTCCCGCGCGATGCGCAGCGTCACATACAGCGTTCCGCGCCGGATCGATTCGCGCGCGATGTTCTCGACGCGGGGCTCGAGGGAACCAAATCCCTCGCTTGCCCGGAAGTTCAGCTTGAAATACCGGTTGTTGACCGCGCGGACTTCGGCGATCACCGTCGTGCTCTCGACGCGTACGACCGATTCGCCGTGCCCCGTCATGCTCAATAGCACTGTCGATCACCTCACGGCACGCGCCGAGGTCGAACCCGATGATGACACCGACACGGATGGACGGTCCGCGCCTCGCGATGCGCTCGCGCCTACTTCGACTCGTCGGGCTTGGGCGCCGGACCCGCGCCGCCACCCGCGGCTGGCGTGCTCGCATCGCCGCCGGCCGGACCCGCACCCGACGTCGCGCCCGCCCCGCCCGAGTCTCCGGTCGTCGAGCCGGACTTCGCGCCGGACCCATCGTCCGCCGCGTTTCCGTCGTTCGCGCCGGACCCATCGTCCGCCGCGTTTCCGGGGCCCGCCGCGTTTCCGGGGCCCGCGGGGTTTCCGTCGTCCGCGGCGTTTCCGGGGCCCGCCTTGTCGCCGCGATTCGCCGAGCGGTTCCGTTCGCGAAATCCGGAATTCCCGTTCAATGTGGCGATGGTGAGCAGGCAAAGGAAGAGCCACAGCGCGGCGCCGACGACCGTGATGCGCGTGAAGAGGTCGCCCGCCTTGGTTCCAAACGCGCTCTGCCCGCCGACACCGCCGAGCGCTCCCGTCAAACCGCCGCCTCGTCCGCGCTGGACGAGGATCAGCAGGATGAGGAACGTCGCGAAAACGAAGAGCGAGATACCCAGAACGTATTGGAGGAACGCACCGAGGAGTACCGGCATGATCGACATTGGCTCCTAAAACCGGACCTGGGCGTCGCGTCGACGCCTAGTCGTGACCTTTCGGCGCCGCCGTGACGATGCGCCAGAACGAATCGGCATTCAGCGACGCGCCTCCGACCAGCGCGCCGTCGATATCCGTTTGATTCAACAACTCCACCGCGTTGTCGGGCTTCACGCTCCCGCCGTATTGGATGCGTACCGTGCCGGCGATCGCGGCATTGTAACGACTTGTCAGGAGTTTGCGAAGGTCGGCGTGCACATCCTGGGCCTGTTGGGGGGTCGCCACGACACCGGTCCCGATCGCCCAGACCGGCTCGTACGCGATCACGACCCGCTCGATCCGATCCGCGTCCATGCCGGCGAGGCTTCCGCCGAACTGGGAGGCGATGACTTCCGCCGTCCGTTCCGCTCGACGCTGTTCGAGGGTTTCCCCGACGCAGACGATCGGAGTCATTCCCGCATCGAGGGCGGCGTTCGCCTTTTCGAACACGAGCGAATCGATTTCGCCGAGGAACTGGCGTCGTTCGCTGTGTCCGACGATCACGTACCGGCACCCGAGATCGCGGAGCATGGCGGCCGAGATCTCCCCGGTCAGCGCGCCGTTCGGCTTTTCGCTCAGGTTCTGCGCCGCGAGCCCGATCGACGTTCCGTGGACGACCGCGGCCACCGCGTCCAGATAGACGAATGGCGGGCTGACGGCCACATCGGCCGACGCGCCCGACGGCGCCAGGTCGACGAGCGCCTTGGCCAAGTCGATCGATTCGGCCTTCGTCAGGTGCATCTTCCAGTTTCCGGCGATGAATGGCCGTCTCACACGTTCGCTCCTGTCACACGTTCGCCCATGGGGCCTTCGCCACGCTGCGACCGAAAAGGGCGGCGAGCTGCCGGATCCGGTCGGCCAAGGTATCGAATGCGTCGGGAAGGAGCGCTTGAGGGCCGTCCGATTTCGCGCATTCGGGACAATCATGGACCTCGACGTGAACACCATCGGCGCCGACCGCGATCCCGGCGAGCGCGCAATCGGGGATGATATCCGGCCGCCCCGTCGCATGGCTCGGGTCGACGATGATCGGGAGATGGGAAAGCCGCTTGACGACGGCGACCGACGCCAGGTCAAGCAAGTTGCGCGTCACCGTGTCGAACCCACGCACGCCCCGTTCGCACAGCACGACGCGCGGATTGCCCTGCGACAGGATGTACTCGGCGCTCATCAGCAGGTCGGTGACCGTCGCGCTCATTCCCCGTTTCAAGAGGACCGGTTTTTGGGTTCGCCCCACTTCGGTCAACAAGACGAAATTCTGCATATTGCGGGCGCCGACCTGGAGCATGTCGGCATGGAACGCCACACGGTCGACGTCGCGCGGATCGGTCACCTCGGTCACGACGGGCATTCCCACCGCCTGCCCCGCGTCGCGCAGGATGCGAAGGCCTTCCTCGCCGAGCCCTTGGAACGCGTACGGACTTGTGCGCGGCTTGAACGCGCCGCCGCGCAGGATATTGGCTCCCGATGCGCGAACGCGCCGGGCGATGGCGAGCATGCGATCGGAATCCTCGACGGCGCAGGGGCCTGCGATCAAGGCAAGCTGCCCGCCGCCGATGTGGACCCCGGACACGTCGACGACGCTCGGCGCGGGATGCGCTTCCAGGCTCGCCAGCTTGTACGGCGGGAGGACGGGCACGACTTCCGCGACGCCCGCAATCGCACGCAGCGGTTCGGCCTGGACTTTGACTTCGTCGCCGATCACTCCGATAACCGTGCGAAACGTGCCGCGACTCAGGTGGGCTCGCAGGCCGAGCGCCTCGACACGTTCGATCACGTGTTCGATCTGATCGTCCGTCGCGCCCGATTTGAGGATAATGATCACGGTCCGGCCCTCGACCGCCCTCGGCGGCGAATCCGGCAATGTAGCCTTCGACGAGAGGGCCGTCGAGCCCGCATGCGGCGCGGCCATTCAAGGCAGCGTCTTGTCGGACGTGAACCGGTTGCGGGGCCTTCCGGAGACGCCCGTTCGGAGCTCTGTGCAACCGAGCGGTCTTGAGCAACCTACGCCTCCGCCGCCAAGCGGGAAACCGGCCCGTCGCCGCAAACGGAAGCGCGGGCCTCCCGGAAAACGAGCGAAGCTCCCCGGCAAACTGGTTCGACGGCCAGCCGCTGCCCCATGTTGGCCGGGAAACTCGTGGAATTTGATATCCGACATTGACGGTCCAAGTTCTCGTGAATATATTCAGAATCCCGATTGGACGGATTGATCCGGCCTAGTGCCCTGTCCAGGCTAAATTTTGGGATTGTCCGAATCGGCGTTTTCGGAGAACCTCCGCGTCAACAAGGAGGTTCCGATGAAGAAGAAGTATATCGTGCGGCTCACGGACGAGGAACGAGCAGT
>VGZC01000036.1 GCA_016872725.1 Planctomycetota bacterium | reverse complement strand
CCGGCACGAGGACGAGGACGAGCACGAAGGCCCCCCCCCTCGAGATTATCGCCGAACGCGGCCATCGGGCGCCAGGCCTTCCTGACGGCGCCGTAGAATGGACAGCTACCGCGAGACAGCAAATGCTGGAAAGACTCGGCCCCCCCCCCTATCGAACACCCCAGGCAACATCACACTACTGCTTTTCGATCTGGCGATGTGAGCCCCTCCCTTCGACGGAATTGGACTGCCGGTCATAAGTGCATCCGGCTTGGCGGAAAAAATGCCCGCGATCGCCAATCCATGTCAATCTCGTCCTCGACTCGGAGGACAGACCGTTCCGCTCCATCTACGGCGCGAGGGCTTTGATCGCGATGTTGCGGAACTCGACCGGATCGGAATGGACCGCGAATCCGAAATGGCCCTCTTCGAGTTCCTTACCCGGATGAGGATGGTTCGCCATGAACTCGGTGACTTTCGCGAGGTCGGCGTTCACGATCAGCGATCCATTCAGTTGGAGCACCATCAACGGCGGAATCTCGCCGAAACCTCGCGGGCACGCCAAGGGAGCCGGCCCGTCTGAGATAGTCGACGGTTTCTGGTGGAAAGGAAAGCCGAACACACGGTTTCGTGACCGCTCCAGCGGACAGTGCGACTACTCTTGAAGAGGGGTTACGACGCCTTTCAGCCGATCGAGGATTTCCCGATGGTCGTTTCCCAGTTCGGGTCGGCGGACACGGTCATAGGCTTCCGCGAGGAATTGGCGGATGATCGGTTCCGACGGGTCGAGCCGCAACGATTGTTCGGCCGCAGCGCACGCCGCGGGCCATTGGCCCATCTGGCCGAGCACGAGGGCCTTCTGGCCATGCAGCGTCGGATCGAGGGGGTTGATGCGCAGCAACTGGTTGAGGAGGGCGTGCGCGGCGCCCGTGTCTTGGGATGCCTGGGCATCGAGCAGCTTCCCGGCCAGAGCTCGTTCGCTCGCCGGTTCGATCGTCAACGCGGCGTCAAAACAGGCTTCGGCGCGCGGCGCATCGCCGAGCAACTGAAACGACCGGGCCAGCGCGAGCAGGACGGGCACGTCGCGTTCCACCCCATACAAGAACGACTCGTCGAACCGGTTCTCGATCATGCGCAGGCGCGGCGCGAGGAGGCGCTGCGCGCCGCGCACCAAATCGGGGTCGCTCGTGACGATCGGTTGCCGAAGCATGGCGAGTCCGCGGGCCCGTTCGACCTCGCGGCGCGGCAGACGGGATTCGGCGCCGTCGAAGATCGGAAAGGCGTCCTGGTGGGCTGGGGGAGAATCCGGGGGCTCGGCGTCCGCGACGCGCGGGACGCGATGGTCGGTTTGCGCCGTGTGGGGAACATCATGGGTCGGGAGCGGCGGCATGTGGCATTCGATGCACGAATCGTCGGCCGAACGCGCGCGTCGATCGGATTCGGCCAAGGAACAGCCGCGCTGTCCTTCGGATGGCCCGTGGCAGGCTTGGCACCGGTCCCGAAAATGGGCCGTGCGTTGATCGGGAGGAGGCTCGAAATGCGGATCGTGGCACGACACGCAGCCGAATCGCCCTTCGCTCGCCTGATAGCAGCGGCTCGCTCGCATCTGCTGAACCTGGCTCACCGCGCGCGTCCGTCCCTCGGATACGACGTTGTCGCCTTGCGAAACGAACGCGACCCAAATGTCCTCGATCCGTTGCCCCGGCCGGAAGTCCGGGTGCCTTCGTCCGAATCGCAGGATCGTTCCGTCGCCCTCGAGATGGCATTGATTGCAGACGTCCTCGCGGGGCGCCGGTTCGAGCCGTTTCGGGTTGACGATCGGATCGACAACCCCCGCGCGCCACGCGCCCGACGTGCGGAGCGTGACGTGCTCTTGGCCCGGACCGTGGCATCGCTCGCACCCGATCGGTTCCTCGACGATCGGATCCGACGCGTAACGCTCATCCGAATCGCTCAACGACGTGCGTCCGGCGTGGCAATAGAGGCAATTATCGCCGAGCCGTCTTGAAAAGCGGGCGTGCCCGTCCGGTCTGTAGCCGGGCGACAGGTCCCATCGGCCTTTTCGGGCGTACCATCCGATCGACGATTGCGCGAAGACGCCGTGATCGAATCGCGCGTACGAACGCCCTCGCGTCCCCGACCCGATCGCGTAATGGACTTCGAATTCCTGGTCGTAGATCGGCTTCCCGTCGCGATCGAGCATGATCTCGTGATGGATGGTCTTGCCGTCGCGTTTTTCAACGCGGTATCGTCTCGGCCCGGGCGGCGCGACGGGATCCGACGGGTATTCTTCGATCGGAGCGGCGCGATCGATGGACGCGAACGACCGCCACATCGGGTGCGTCCGGTACTTTTCGACGATCGGCGCGTGGCACGGCGCGCAGGCGTCGCTTCCGACGAATCCGCCAGTGGGTGGTTCCGGCTCTTCGAGGGGCCGTTCGAGGCTGACCGAGATCGCGCCCGCGCGGGGCTCCGGGGCGGCCGCGCCGCCGTCCGCGATCGGCGCGCCGAAAGTCGGCCCATCGTCCACGGATCCGGTTCCGTCCGTTCGAAGCCGAAACGCCACGATCGCGGCGACGGCTCCGAAGGCGATCAGGATCCCGATGGCGATCCGCATCGGTCTTCGTCCACGCACGTCGGAGGGCAGCATGGAATGGTCATTCACGATGATCCGTCTCCTAGACGCCGCGTCGAGCGCCCCACAGGTGGACCTGCAGCCGATCGGTGAGTCGATACCCGAGGCGTTTGCATTGTTCGACAAGCCACCGCTGCCGCGCGCGGATCGCGGCGGGTTCGGTTCCCTCGGCCATCAAATCGACGCGTTCCCTGTCGATCCCGTGGCGCGCGACCAACGCCGCGATTTCCTCGACGTCGGCCGGCTCGCGGACCACGAACTTGAACCACGCCTTCGGATTCGACGCGAAGTACCGGATCGCGTCGGATCGTTCGCGCGTTCGCGCGGCGAGGCCCGAGTTGGCTGTTTTCGGAGAAACGTTGTACGATGCGACGCGCGCGTCGAGTTCGGCGGACGGGATCAGCGTTCCGTTCGTTTCGAAGTCGAAACGATAGCCGCCGGGCGCCGTTTGGAGTCGGGTCGCGACGGCCGTCCACGCCTCCTGTTGCAGGAGCGGTTCGCCTCCCGTGGCGACGACGTCGCGGCACGCGAACGCCTCGACAAGCCGGCAGACCGCCTCGGGCTCGATTTCGACGACCTGTTCGGACGGATCGTATTTGCCGCCGCCGGGCCGGCCGTCCCGTTCGTGCTCGGCCGTGACGCCTCGCCAATTCCACGTATAGTCGGTGTCGCACCACCGGCACGTGAGATTGCACAGCGCCGCGCGGACGAACACGCTTGGCCGCCCCGCGTGGCGGCCTTCTCCCTGGATGCTATAAAAAACCTCGGGGCGACCACCCAGGCCGGCGATTTTCATGACGGTACGGCCCCTGGGGCCGATAACGGCGGCTGCTCGACACGGTTCCGAACGGATCGCGATCCGGCGACGGGCGTGGTCCCGAAGGCAAGACACGCATGCGCCCGCCCCACGCGACTCGGACTTCCATTCTAACAGGCGAAGAGGCGGGCGGACCAGCGCTATGGACGATCAGCACGATACGGGCTCGCCGCTCGGAGCCGAACAAGCCGAAACATGGCTCCGAGGGCTCGGAATCGCCGACCCTCCGCGCGCGGCGCGCCGTGTGCGGAACATGATCGGATCCGGAATCCCAAGCGATCTCGCGCGCGTCCTCGAACGGCAGCTCGATCGGCACTTGGGCCGAGTCAGCGATCCGGACATGGCCCTGAATCACCTCGAGCGGTTCTTCGCGGCGGCCCGTTCGCCGCTCGCCCTCGCTTCGCTCTTCGACCGCGATCCCGACGCGCTCCCGACGCTGCTCCAGATCTTCTCGACAAGCCATTATCTCGGCGATCTTCTGGTCGGCGATCCGGACGCGTTCGATCTCGTGCGGTTGACCGAAGGACAACCGGTGGCGAGGGACCTGCTGGTCGACGAGATCCAAACCGATGTGGCGGCGGCCCGCGACGACGAAGGCGTCATGGTCCGCCTTCGGCGGCACAAGCGCCGCGAGACGCTTCGCATCGCGTACGGGGATATCGTGCGACGGCAATCGATCGACGTTGTTACCCGCCAGATCTCTTGGTTGGCGGACGCGATCTGCGAAGCCGCACTGCTCCACGCGCGCCGCGCGATGGAGTCGGGCCGCGGAGTCGCTCGACGAGCCGATGGAAGCCGAGCCCGGTTCGTCGTGCTCGGGCTCGGAAAACTCGGCGGCGAGGAACTCAACTACTCCAGCGATATCGATCTCATCTTCCTCTTCGACGGCGAGGGCCAGTCCGACGGCCCACGACCGGCGTCGAACGGCGAGTATTTCGAGCGGATGGCTCGGCATTTCGTGAAACTGGTCGGCGAGCCGACCGAATTGGGCGCGGCGTACCGCATCGACCTCCGTTTGCGGCCGGAGGGGAGCCAAGGCCCGACCTGCATCGGACTCGATGCCGCCCTCCGCTATTACGACACGTCGGGCCGCACGTGGGAGCGGCAAGCGTTCGTCAAGGCGCGCCCCGTCGCGGGCGACCTGGATTTGGGGAGCGAATTCCTGAGTCGCCTGGAACCTTGGGTCTACCGGCGTTACCTGAGCCGCGCGGACATCGCCGGGATCCAGGCGCTCAAACGGCGCATTGAACAGCGTGCTTCACGGGAGTCGTCGGGCCATCGCGATGTGAAATCGGGAAGGGGCGGAATCCGCGACATCGAGTTCGCGATCCAGTTCCTGCAGTTGCTCAATGGAGGCGACCTCGCTGAATTGCGGACCGGCAACACGCTCGCCGCCATCGCGCGCCTCGAACAGGTCGGTTGCCTCACCTTGCAGGAGCGTTCGATCCTGGAAACGAATTACACGTTCCTTCGCACGATCGAACACCGCCTCCAGATCCTCTTCGATCTGAGGACGCATGCGATGCCGGACGACCGGGAGGAGCTGCGCCGGCTCGCCGCGCGGCTTGGATACGGCCCAACCCGCGACGGCGATGCGCTCGAATCGTTCGAACGCGACTATCGTGAAAAGACCGAGCTCAACCGGCGGATCCTCGACCACCTCCTTCACGACGCGTTCCGCGACGAGGACCAATCGGCGCCCGAAACCGATCTCGTGCTCGATCCCGACCCCGCGGCGGACGCGGTGCGGACGTGCCTCGGCCCCTTTGGATTCCGGGACATCGAGGCGGCGCATGGCAACTTGATGTCGCTCGCGACCGAACCGATTCCGTTCCTTTCCGCTCGGCGCTGCCGCCACTTCCTGGCGTCGATCGCCCCGAATTTGCTCGCCGCCATCGCCGCGACGCCCGATCCCGATTTCACGCTGCTCAACCTGAGCCGCGTGAGCGACTCGCTGGGCGGCAAGGGCGTTCTGTGGGAACTGTTCAGTTTCAATCCGCCGACTCTGAACCTCTACGTGCGGCTTTGCGCGACCAGCCCGTACTTGTCGGGATTGTTGATCGGCAGTCCTGGGATGGTCGACGAACTGATGGACTCGCTGCTCGTCGATCGGTTGCCGACCTCCGACTTCCTCGCGAAAAACCTCGCCGATCTGTTGCGCGGAGCGGAGGACGCCGAACCGATCCTCCACAGCTTCCGCAACGCGCACCATCTTCGCGTCGGCGTGCGCGACATCCTGGGCAAGGACGACATCCGGGACACGCACCGCGCGCTGTCCGATGTCGCCGAAGCGATCCTGACGCAGGTCGCCGTCCGTGAATATCGGCAGCTCACCGCGCGCTACGGCGAACCGACCCTCGATGCCGACGACCGACCGAGCGAATTCGTCATGGTCGGAATGGGGAAACTGGGAGGACGCGAGCCCAATTATCATAGTGATCTCGACGTCGTCTTCCTTTACGAGGGTGACGGCCGGACGCGTCCCTATCGGTCGCTGCGCCGGACGGCCGAGACGACGACCAACCAGCACTTCTTCAATCAGCTCGGCCAGCGCATCATCCGGACGATCACGAGTCTCGGGCCGCACGGCCGCCTGTATGAACTCGACTCGCGCCTGCGGCCGGCGGGCCGCAACGGCCCCCTCGTGGCATCGATCCCCGAATTCGAGCGCTATTTCGCGTCGGGTGAAGGGCAACTCTGGGAGCGGATGGCGCTGTGCAAGGCGAGGCCGTTGTGCGGGGCGCCGTCGGTCCGCGATCGGTTGGCCGATTCGATCCGGCGCATCCTCACCGAACCCGCATGGCAACCCGAATGGGCCGACGATCTGCGGCGACTGCGGGATCGCATGCGGGAAACGGCGAGCGATCGGAATCTGAAGCGCGGCCCCGGCGGCACGGTCGACATCGAGTTCATCGCGCAGATGCTGCAATTGCGGCACGGCGGTTCGCACGCCGACCTGTGGGCCACCGGCACGCTCGACGCACTCGACGCGCTCGCCGCATCCGCGTGCCTTCCCCGAGCCGACGCCGACCGATTGGCCGGGGCCTACCGCTTCCTACGCGGCGTCGAATCGCGGCTTCGGTTGCTCAACACGACCGCGAGGCACGACCTTCCCGCCGACGAGGCCGAGTCGAACCGGCTCGCCTATCTCCTGCGATTCGCGAGCGGCGCCGAGCTGACCGCCGAATGCCGGCGGGTCATGGAGTCGACACGCCGCGACTTCGACCGAATCGTAGCGTTCGTAGGACGACCGTCCTCGGTCGTTCAGGACGCGGCGCGGAAAAGAAGAACGGCTGAGGACAGCCGTTCCACGTAGGACGACCGTCCTCGGTCGTTCCGAGGGAATCAGCCCGTCCGGTGTGCGTCCGCGCACATGCCGCACAGATCGGAGGGCCGGGATGAGCCTCGCGTAGGCTCGGCGAACCGGACGTTTGTCGCGATCGGATCGAGTTTTCGTGAGGGTGGAGTCGGCCTTTCGACGGCCGGGAGGTTGGCACACGAGTTGCAACTCCGAAGAACCGGGTGAGGTCATGGTGGCCCCAGGAATGCGAGAGAAAGCGAGGTGCGCCATGTTCGTCAAAGCTCATGCTCAGCATCCCATGGAAGTCATGAAATGGGCCGTGCTCGTCGTGCTCGCGGGCGCGTTGGCGCTCGTGCTGGCCAGCGCCGTGGGCGGCGCGGAACGGATGAGCCCTCCGGCCCGATTGCCCGACCGAATCGAGGACGCCGCGCGATGGATGCCGGTTCCTCCAATTCCACCCGCGGAACCGCGGCCCGCCGAGGACCCGTTTGAACGAGCGACCGCGATCTGGAACGCGATCGAGCTCCAGCGGGCGGGCCAGGTCGACGAGGCGGTCGAGGCGTGGATCCGCTTGCGACTGCCGGAAAAGACCGACGTGTGGAGGCTCGTTGCCTTGGCATACGCCCACATGCCGAGGGCCGATCATGCCGCCGCGGCGGACGTGTTGAGTGAGGCGAAGTACGCGGCGCCCGAGAATGCCGTCGTCCATTTCGCCATCGGGACCTTGTGGCTCGCGAAGGCCGAATCGGCGTACGAATGGCGCGATTCGCCGAACTCCCAGCTCCACCGGCTCGCCGCGTGGGGACCGATCGACGTCGCGCCCAATACCAAGTCGATGTATCGGCTCGCGGCCGTGATGTCGTTCGAGCGGGCCGCGGAATCGGCGAGGAACGTGAATCTCGATGAACCGCTCATCGAGGAGATCCGGGCCGTTCCCGAAGCCGACGATCTGGCCATGCCGATCGCGGCGCCGACCGTCCGCGATCTTCTCTCGGCGTTCGAAGCCGACGCCTTCGAGGGCCGATCCCACTTGGCGCTCGGCGTGCTGCATGCGGAGCGGAACATGCTCGCACATGCCGAACGGCATCTCGATCAGGCGGCCGCGTTGGGGCAGCCGACCGGGGCCGAATTCCGCGACCTCGGCGCGCGGTACGAGGAGAGCGCGCAATTCAGCCATGCGGCCCGCGCGTATCTCAAGGCCATGTCGCACGGAGGCGGCGTGGGCAGCTTGGGCCGCGCTCTCGAAAACGCGGGACGAGCCGTCCTGCGTTAACGCCTCGCGCCGGCGGGGGGATTGCTTCGAGCGTGCGATCTGGCGCACGCCGACGCGAATCTCCCCGCCCTCGTTTATTAGGCGTCCAAGAGACGGACAAAGAGAGAACAACTGAAACGCGGCCTATTCGGCGGCGGTCCAGCCTTTCTGGTGGCCCAGGTTGCGGACCTTGCCGCTGAGAACTGCCTTGGCCAGGAGGGTCGAGGCGAATGCCTTGTTGACGCCCAGGGCGTCCGCCACGTCTTGCACGTAGACCACGTCGCCCCGTTCATGCACGAATCGCGCCGCGTCGCGCCAGCGGCCGGGGCTGGGTATGTCGTCATCGGTGAGCGGAATTACGCCGGCGACGCCCAGGTCGTCGCGGAGTTCGATCACGCCGTCCCAAATCGTGATGCGGTGCCGGCCGACCTTGCGCCGCTCGCGGCGTAGCGTGACCCGCTTGACGGTTTGCCGAATGGCGAACGCCAGTTTCTCGCGGTCGGCCTCGGTCAGCCGGCCCAGCAGTTCGTCCAACCGGCCGATTACCGCCAGAGCCTCGGGCGACGGGGCGTGGTCCCCACAGGCGCGTTGCAGTTGCTCCTTGATCTGCGCTTCCTGTTCGCGCCAGCCGGCCAGCAACCGCGAAATGCCGGGGATGTCTTTCCGGCTCGCCAAGGCGAGGTTCTCGGTGCCGCGTTCGATCTTGGCCCGCACTTCGGCCAACTGCGATTCGTACCGGCCGACGTTGGCCTCGGCCTTCTTGGTGCGACGGCTGATCTCGCTGCGGATGGCCCGCTTGGTCCGTTCGTCCGACATGAACTGCTGGAGCTTGGCCAGCACGGCTCGCTCGATGGTGTCGGCGCGAAACGTCGGGCGGTCCGAATCCTCGGGGCGTTCCTCGAAGCAACGTGCCGGCAGACCATAATATCTGCGCACGACTTTCCGTCCCGAATGGCTCATCGTGAACCCTTGCAGACG
Organism: Planctomycetota bacterium; assembly: GCA_016872725.1. GTDB lineage: Bacteria > Planctomycetota > Planctomycetia > Pirellulales > Pirellulaceae > VGZC01. The sequence continues at coordinate 52,073 of VGZC01000036.1, read as the reverse complement.
CTGACCGCCGTCGGCCAGATACAAAATGCCGGTCAGCAGGTAGCGCCCCGGCGTCGGCGCTTTCGGGGCGCGGTACTTGCGGCGAATGACCCGCTGTGCCCGCTCGAAGGCCTCTCGGCTCACGAGCGGCTCGTGGGCGTCGTCGCAGACCACTCCGCCATCGTCATGCAAGCTGCGAAATTTGCCTCGCCTCTTGCGGCCGGCCACGATCTTGCCAGCGTAAGCCGGGTTCGACACCGCGCGGCGAACACTGCTGGCGTTGAACCGCTTGCCGAACATGGTGGTGAAGCCCCGCCGGTTCAGATCCCTGGCAACCGAGCCGTATGCCGCGCCGTCGCCAACCGACTCGAACATGATTCGCACCGCTTCGACGGCCTGCGGGTCGCTCGCCAAAACAAGACGCGACGACCAGTTGATCGGCTTGCGGAACAGCTCGCGGCAGGAAACGCGGCGCACGACGCGACCTGCCTCGTCGAGGATTTCACGGTCGTACCCAAACAAGGCCCCGCCTTGTTTCTGCCCCTTGCTGACAGCGAGTCGTTTTCCGCTGACCACGCGGTCGGCAAGCTTCAGCGATTCCTCGCGGGCACCGTACTGGTCGACGATGGCCGTGATCACGCCGCCCAGGTTGTCGAACTTCAATTCGCCGCGTTGGCAGGTGACGATGGCCACGCCGGCGTCTCGGAACAAACGCCAGTGCTGCATGCAATCGAAAATGTCCTCGCGCGACATGCGGCTTTGTTCTGAAAGCAGCACGGCGCAGAATGTTCCCGCCTTGGCGTCCGCCAGCAGCTTTTGGAACTCGCGGCGCTTGCTCGATTCGGTGCCGGTCATTCCGTGGTCTTCATACCACTTGATGATGCGGTAGCCGAGGCGATCCGCCAGGGCCTGGACGTCGCGCCGCTGCCGGGCAGGGCTATCTTGCTGCTGGTCGCTGCTCATGCGGACGTAGCCCACCGCGGGCCGTTTCGTGTCGCTCATGGCAACTCCTTTCTTTTGGGGTTGGGTTCGTCGCGTGGCGACCGTCGCCACGCCAGGACACAGTTACCTCGGGTTGGCCGCAGGCATCCAGCCGGCGGCGATGTGGGCCAACGGGTGGCCCGCGTTGGCGTCGCGGGGTCGGTTGAACGAACGGTCCAACCGTAAGAAGAGGCCGCAACGTGCGGCCTCGTGGGCGAACGAGTGGCCAAGCGGGGCGTCAGACTCCGGCGGTCGTCGCCACGGAGAACTCGCCCCCGCGAGGTGCCCGCTTCGCCGCGCCGCGCCAACCGGTGATCGTGCGGAGCAAATTGCATTTCGCGGCGATCTCGCGTTTGGTCGGCAGGTACTCGAGCGTCCCGTTCTTCGCTCGTGTCCACCGCCCGCGATCAATCCATTGCCCGTTCGATTCCCATTGCCGCACTTGGTCGTCCAACATTTTCTGTTCGTTCATCGTTCTGGCTCCTGGTTGCGTGGTGCCCGTCGCGGGTCATCCGCGAACGGGAGTGACACTGAGCCAGCGGTGCGGAACGAATGCAAGGCGTTGGCGCGAAGTTTCAGAACGCACGGTTCAACCGTAAGACGAGGCCCCAGAGCGGGGCCTCGTTGGGCGACGGCGCGGCGGGCGTTACCCGTTGCGTTTGTCGTCCGAGAAGGGCGGGTCCAGCTCATCCGCGACCGCCAACAGCACCTCGACTAGGTCGTTGGCGTCCAGGTGCGTCGACCGCCGGCCCGTTTCGAGTTCGGCCTGCATGGCAGCGGTCACCTTTCGGATGGCGTCGGCAACTTGCATCGACGTCGTCATGGGTTGGTCCTCCTACTTGCGGCCGGCCAAGGCGAACTGGCCCCGGTCGACCTTCTTGAAGCGGGCCTCTTTGCCCTTGGTGTTGATGTCCCGAAGAATCGAGGCGTAAAGCGTCGCGTCGGGCGTCGCGCCGCCTGGACTGTTCCACAGTCCCTGCTTGGCCATCGCCTCGACCATCGCCTTGCAGTTCATGGGTTCGCCGGCCTTGGCCAGCACCGCGAGCGCCGCCTCGATCTGGCTCAGCTTCTTGCCATCCGACTTCGCCGTCGCCTTCGCGGGCTTCGCCGCCTTCGTCTTGGCGGTCTTCGCGGTCGCCTTCTTCGTCGCGATCTTCTTGGTCTTCATCGTTCGTCCTTTTGTCTTGCGGTACGTTTCCGCCAGGGGCCAATCCCCCGGCGACAGTGACACATGAGCCAGCAATTCCCGCCCGCAGCAAGTCGTCCGGCGACGAATTCGATCTGGATTTTCGGGGATTCTGTGCAGCTAGGCCCATGCTGGAGACTTTGTTAAACTCAGGAGGTTTTCCGCGAGGCGCAAGAGGCATCTTTCGATGACCAAGCTCAGTGACTACGTGAAGACTGCGGAGGCAGCCGAGATCCTCGGCGTCTCGCAAAATACGCTGCGGGCGTGGTCGGAGGCCGGGAAGATTCCAGTTCATCGCAATCCGGCCAACGGCTACCGATTGTTCCTTAGAACCGACCTCGACAAGTTCCTTCGAAAGGTCGCCGCCAGTGGAACCACGCAAAGGAAGCGAAAGATCAAATGACCAGGGAACGACAGGCGGCAGAGAATGAGAGAATTGTTCCGGAGGTTGGACCAAAGGTGTCCAACGCCGTGGTTACGCTGATTGGGTTGTGGAAAAGTAACCGGGAAGTTTCTGGTGGCGCGAGAACGAGAGATGTCCATCGACAACTTTAGTAGCCTGTTTGCTCATGCGACGGAGGTTGCTGCGCCCCACGACTACCAAGAACGATTGGCGACGCAAGGAAAAAGTGAAAGTCGGCTACTCACGGTCCCGACCGGACTCGGAAAGACCGCCGCCGCCTTCCTCGCTTGGCTGTGGCGACGGCGTTTCGCTGATGAGTCGATCCGCAGGCAAACTCCACGTCGCCTCGTCTATTGCCTGCCGATGCGGGTTCTCGTGGAACAGACGTTCGGCGAAGCCGTGCGCTGGCTGGACCGGCTGGGATTGCTCGCTGGCAAGGCGATCTGGGAGAACACCGGCGGTGACGGATTGCCGATGCGGTCATCCCGACTGACGAGCTACGAACCCGAGCCATCGAACGATAAGCCCGCGGGCTGGAGCAACGAGCACGGCGATCAAGGAACCAATCGAATCGCCATTCATCTGTTGATGGGTGGTGAGGACCGAACCGATTGGGCACTCTGGCCCGAGCGGGACGCCATTCTGATCGGCACGCAGGACATGCTCCTGTCGAGGGCGTTGAATCGAGGCTACGCCGCCAGACGGCCGCGATGGCCAATCGAATTCGGGCTACTGAATAACGACTGTTTGTGGGTATTTGATGAAGTCCAGTTGATGGGCCCTGGGCTGGCGACCGGATTGCAGTTGGAGGCGTTTCGCAGTGAGGAAATCAAAGGAACATCGTACTTCGGCACGGAGCGTCCATGCGTGTCTTGGTACATGTCTGCAACGGCAAGCCGAAGGCTGCTCACCACTCGTGATTGGCGCGCGCCGGACGGCGACAGGCGATCTTCGGATTTCGTGTTTGAATTGTCTCCTGAGGAAAAAAATGACAAGCAGGGCGTGCTTGGCCAGCGACGTCTGGCGACGAAGCAGCTTAAGTGTCAACCATCCTGGTCGCTTGAGGATGGAAACGCTGCCGAACGGATCGTTTCGCGCCACCAAGAGATGCTACAGGCTCTGGCTGCTGCACCGCCGGAGATTCCCCGCCGCACACTCATCATCTGCAATACGGTTGATCGCGCACGAGCGATCCAAGCTGCCCTTTCCAGCATGCTGGGAGAGGATGCCGCAAATTCATTGGTCCTCCTGCACTCACGCTTCCGTCCCCCGGATCGCGCTCGGCAGCAAGATCGCCTCAAAGACAAACTCGACGCGAAGGTGGGGCAGATCGTTGTAGCCACCCAGGTCGTCGAGGCTGGTGTCGATCTTTCCTCGGCCATCCTTTGGACTGAAATCGCACCACTTCCAAGTATCGTTCAGCGGCTCGGCCGGCTGAACCGTGCTGGTGAGTTCGGGCACGATGGTCAGATTGCCTACGGCTGGACGCCGTGTGCAGTGGTTCTGGGCGTACCACTTCCTCCGCCGCCAACCAAGCAGACGAAGGAGGAGAAGGAGAAGCACGAGAAGGCGGTTACTCGCGCATACCTGCCCTATGACCGGACTGAGTGCGAGGCGGCGCGGAAATATCTCGAGGGTGTCAGCGACGCCAGTCCCGCCAAACTCGGTACACAGCTTCGGTCGGCTCTCGACGACGCTTTGCCGCCGCCGGCATACTCGCTGCAACAACATGAACTACTGGATTTCTTCGACACCGATTCCAACCTGTCGCTGGGATACACCGATGTCTCGCCTTTTGTGCGAGGAATCGACCCAGAGACGGACATCTACGTTGTGTGGCGCGAATGGGAAGGAAATGTCCCACCGTACGACTTCGATATCGGCCGTCACGAAATTTGCCAAATACCTGTCTGGCAAGTGATTGGTAAGGGCGGGTTGAGTACGTGGTATAAGGGATTCGTCTGGCAGGGTCGTGAACGTGGCTGGCAACCGGCAACGCGCGATAGCGTACTTCCGGGGGCGACACTCCTGCTTCCGACTCGCGCCGGTGGATATAGCGACGCGCTGGGTTGGACTGGGACTGGCGACCCGAATGCACATGTTTCTGATCTATATAAGCCCTTGAGTCGACCAACGGATGAGAATCTTCTCTCCGGTCTCGAACGCGGATGGCAAAGTATCGGGGCGCATACTTCCGACGTGCAATCCGGCTGGAACGCCATCCGAGTGGCTCTGGCCCTTGATGACAAGGAACTCTGTGCTGCCTTCGATGAGGCCATTGTATGGCACGATTATGGAAAAGCAGTTCGCCGGTGGCAGGCAGCTACGCGACTATTGGCGATCAAGGCTGGCCTTGCCTGGCCGCGCAGCATCGCTCCAATCGGCAAGTTCTCGTTTTCGGAGAGTCCTCAATTGGGCGGGCTGTCGGCGGCTGATTTGTATCGGGCGATCCGAGATCTTCGGCGTGCATTTGCCCCGAAGCTGCGGCACGAAGTTGCCTCGGCGCTGGCGCTGCGTCAGCACCATCGGCGCGTTGGACGCGATCCATCCATTTACGCGCTGCTTGCGGAATACCTGGTGATGGCTCACCACGGTCATGTGCGGAAAGTTCTTCGCGACGAGTTGCCTCGCGATCCACGGCGCATTCGCCGTGGTCCAGACGAGGTTCGGGGAATTCGCGAGGGAACCGCCGTTCCCGGATTCTCGATCAATTCCCACACATTGCCGCCGACCGAGGCACTTTCCATCGCCAGCCGTCAAATGGGGCGGTCGTCGGATGGCCAGGAAGGCTGGACGCGAACGGTGTTGCGATTGCTGGAACACTTCGGGCCATTTCGTCTGGCCTACTACGAAGCGCTGTTACGGGCTGCTGATTGCCGCGCTAGTGCCGAGCCAAGAACGGACGTGGTGATCGCGTCGCCCGGAATCGCTGCCGCGGTGCCTGTCACCGCAGTTCCTGTGGGAGGTTTGGAATGACGACCAAACTCGAGCCAATTTCATTGAACGGGTGCCGGCATGACGTACTTGGCCATGCATTGAAGGCCATCGGCGTCCTGCGGGCGATTTCGACCTGCGCTGCCCCGGAGGACTGCGATCCAAACGTTGAAGGCTGGTGGAACCCCGACAGCGCAGCATTTATGATCCGCTCGGCCCGCTATCCTGACGCCGCGAGCCTCGTGAGGTTTTTTGCCGAGAAATATCGGCCGACTCCAATCATCGCTGCCTGGAACAAGAGCGGGGGGGTAACCGACAAGATCGAAGTGACGATCTCGTGCAGGTCTGGTGATGTCAGTAAGTTTCGGGCGGACAACGAAGCGGTGCTCGAAGCGAGCGGCCTGAAAGCAACCAAGAAGCTCTCAAAGGCCGGGGCTATTGTGTTCACAGTTTCAGATACGGCAAATCTGGATGACCTGCGGCAACGGGCGATGGACGCCGGTCTCGTCTGCTCTCATAAGGAGAAACAAGCACGCGGCAGGGTCACAACAGAAGTCACAATTGCGTCTGGCATCGGCGCCTTGGAGGAGTTCCGTGAGCAACAAGCTGAGGTATTGGCGGAGTTGGGCTTCAAGAAAGACAAGAAGTTGTCCAAAGACGGCCTACTGAAGTTTTCAACCGATTCATCCATTCGGCCGAGCGTCGAGCAGCTTGTCTTGGATTTCAATGCTTCCTTCACCAATGCATCGAATGATCCGAATCCTGGTGACAACACAGAAACGCAACCGTCCAACGGCCCCCTTAAGGTGACCATTGTTGCCAAAGAGAGCGGCAAGAAAGACGGCGTGCTTCCCAATGCCGCAAAGCTGCTGTCCGGCGATCAGGGGTTCCAAAGATGTCTGGAGCTGGCTCGACAATATGTGGACAGCTTGCAAGGAACTGGCGACGAGGATTCTGCCGGCGAGGATGTATTTCTTCGATACCGAGATCAACTGCCAGACGCCGTGGCCGAATCGTTTGATGCGCTCTGCGCCCTGCATATCAGCCAGCAGAACGACAACCCTCTCTTCGTTCGGCGCGGGCGTCCCGGCGATAAAGTCAATGCGGACATCTTCCTCAACTTCTGGGACTACTTCGCGACCTTTCGGAAGAATCCGTCGCCATTGACGGAGGCGAGCCTGTTTGGCGGTCGACTCGTTGGCAGCGGCATTGCCGCGGGTGATCGGAGAGGCAAGGGGACGCCCTTCTTCCCCGATGCGATCAAGAGCTACAACCAGGGAACCGACTGGGTGACGGAGGATTTTCCGTTTTGCCCCCTGGACTACTTGCTGGCCGTCGAAGGCGCACTGGCAATGCGCGGTGCGACTTCGAAGACGCTGAGCGCTCGTTCCCGCTCACGCGCAGCGTTCCCGTTTGTCTTCGAGGGGGCGGAGACGATGACCGACGAGCAAGGGAAGTCATTGCGTGTGGGATCGTCATTCTGGTTACCCATTTGGACTCAACCTACGCCTTTTGGTGAACTTCAATCGTTCATCCTCGATTGCCAGGCTCGGCTGCCCGGTAGGGATTGCCGGTTTTCCAGCGACTTCGCACGCGCGATTCGTTCGCAGGGAGTTGACGCCGGCTTCTTTGCATTTCAGGAGTTTCAGTTCCGGCTCAAAGGGGCCAATGTGCCGTGGACCACGGCAGGACGATTTGTACCAAGTTCCGGCACCGCGATGGCGGGCGTCTTGAATGAACTCCTGGCCCCGGTTGATGCATCTGGATTCCTCGATCAGTTTGAGTTCAACCGCGAACGGAAATCCGACTTGCATCCGCTGCGAGCGCCGGTCCTGGAAGCGATTGAGACGGCTGCCGCTGAACCGAGTGCCAGCAAGATTGTCGAGGTCTTGTGCAGCCTGGCGACGCTCAATTCGCAGCTCGCCCGCTCCAAATCACTCCGTGAAAAGGTCGGCGGCGGGCGTGTCACCTTTGTTCCGCCCCTACGCTGCGAAGACTGGTCAGTAGCATTGCTCGATCTGGAGTGCGATCCGGAGTTCGAGATCGCCCGCGCTCTGGCCTCCATTCGTGGGCATGAGAAGCAGCCCGATGGAACGTACTCCGAAGTCGAGCCATTCCTAGGCTCGCTGGTGCCCTTGCGGCGCAAGCAAAACGGCTGGTACTTGCCCGACCCGCCGTCTTCCCAGGCCGTCTGGAGTGGGATCGACCTTGCTCGCGATCTGTCATCGGTGCTTGCTCGCAGGGTGCTGGACTCGGCCAAAGATGTCCGGCCTGCCTTCGTCGGTAGATGCAGTGCCAGATTGCGAACAATTCTCGCGTTCCTCCGCGGGGAACTCGACGACCGGCGGATCGCCAGACTTGTCGAGGCGCTGAGCTTGATCGACTGGCGGCCTTCCGTCAGGCGTACCGAAATCAATGATCGCCAAGAATCTGGCCAGGAAGAACTCGATCCGGTGCCGGTAGCCTACGCAGCGGTTCGCTCCCTGCTGGAAGTCGCCAGCGACCTGCCACGGGCGGAACCAAATAAGGCTGTCGAGCAGACCGGACCGCGCGCCAAGGTGCAACGAACCATCGCCCTTCTATCCCGCCAGGAACCGCGAATGGCTACGGCCGCCACGGTAGATGCACTGCACCGTTTGGCAATCGTCGCAGTGCCCAATCCCTACGGCGAAGAGAGTCGGCGCGAGAAACCGAGGTTGGCTGGCCGCGATGTCGTGCAAGTTACCGAGTCTCTCATCGTCGATGTCGATTCCGCACGCCGGCTGGCGGCTGCAGTCCTGATTCCGCTGGATTGGCGCGACCGCTCGACGCTGGTCCGTTCCATCACCCTCCCCCAGACAATCAAATAGGAGCAATGCAAAACATGACAGATTTCTCATTCGGCGGGATCACAATTCCCAAAGGGACGAAGCGGTTGTATGTCACCGCGGAACTCGTCGCGAGCAACGGCGACCCGCGCATCCAGCCGACGGGATTTCCGGACATCGGCCCCGTTTTCTACCCCGACCCCTCGGGCCAGCACGGGCAGATCTGCCTGATTGAGTCCGAAGCATCGATGGCCAACCGATTAGAGGAAGTCTGCGTTGCCGACAAGTACGAGGGCACTCTCCTGCCGGAACTCGCGGGTCTGCCGCACATCCGGGTGATGAAGGGGAACCGGTTCATGACGGCATCGACGCTCGATGGCCATCGGTGCGCTTCCGAATACATCATGAAGGCCAAGTTCAAGGACAATGAAAAGGACAAGGACGGCAAGGATGTCAAGACAGGCTTCAAGAAAGATGAGATGCTGGTCGACTACGTGAAACGTGAGCTTGACGGCACCGGAGACAACGTCCCCGCCGCCAATGTCCCGCGCATCTTCCGTATCGCAATGGAATCGGACCCGCTTTCGCTCATCCACGGTTTCCAAATCTCGCTCAAGAACGTTATGACGTTTGTCGGGTTGCGGTCACCGCGAGCATTGACCGCCAGCATCGTCGGCCTGAACGCACAGCCGGTCGGGGTTCCGGGCGTTCGCATCGATCCGATTGGCACGGGCGATGCTGGTCAGGCGATCTTTCGCAAAGAACGAATCGTCGCGCAGAAGATTCAAGCGAACTTCGCCATCGACGTTGGATTATTGACGGGGCTATCCGTCGGGCCCGAACCCGCCAATGAAGAAACGCAGCGATGCCGGCGGAATTTGCTCGTCGCCATCGCATTGTGGAAGATCGCTCGCTTTCTGAAGGATCTGAGCGACGGACATCGACTTCGCACGGAATGCGATCTGGTCCTCGAATCCGTCAAGTACAAGACCAGGTGGAAGGATCGTAGCCCACATGACTTCCCGTTCGATCAGATCATTGCTGATGGCGAGAGGAAAAACGGGGACAAGCCGGCGGAGGGTTCCTTGCTGGGCTTGATCGCCAAGGCAATGTTGCCCTCCGGTCGCTCTCCACTGACCCTTGAATTCGGAGGCTGAGCCGTGCTGACAATTCGCCTCTCGTTTCCCTGGGGCAGGTTCTACGCCCATCCCTGGGGGCAGAATCCCGCCCGGATCACCGAAGCAGAGTGGCCGCCCAGCCCGTGGCGACTGCTTCGCGCCATCGCGGCTGCATGGTTCCAGGCTAATCCGGGCTGCGAACCGAGTCCTGAACTAATCCAAACGCTGGAAACGCTTGGCCGCGAACTCCCGACATTTGTCCTACCCAAGGCGAGCTTCGCGCGAGCGATCCATTACCAGCCCAACTTTGGCGCGACCGCCAAGGACGACATGGCGCTGGCCAAATACAAGCGAGTCCGCCACGAGAACCACTTCGTTGCAGTCGGGGATGATGTGATCGTGCGATGGTGGCTGGAAGGCGTCGACGGAGCAACCAAGGCGATTATCCGCGCCGTGGTTTCTGACATCGCGGGGCGAATCACCTATTTCGGGCGGGCTGAATCCATCTGCGAAGTATCGGTCGAAGATGAAACGCCAGTAAACGAGCCGCACGCACGGGTTGTCCTGCAAGAAGCTCAGCCCTGCCGGCAAATCAGCGCCGACTGCCGTGACGTCTTCTGCCCCAATCCAAGTGACTTTCAGGCGAGCGATCTTTGGATGCGACGAGATGCTGGAGTCGGGAGCGGCATGGCCCGGAAGCATCTCGTTCAAGACCTGATTGATGCTCCCCAACCGCTTCCCGATGGCACGGCATGGTACTCGTATCGCATGCCCGATGGCTGGCCTCAGCGGTGGGTGGTGCGTCACTCTAGAGCGTCGCGTCGGCAGCAAAGTGACACGCGAATAGTTGCCCGATATCTCGAATTCTCGTTGCAGTGCCGCATCCCGGTGCCTGTTAAGCATGTCGTCTCGATTGCCGAACTCTTCCGCAACGCGGCCATCAGCATTAACCGAGACCCCTCCTATGCGCTGAGTGGCCATGATCGGCCAGACGACCTGGAGATCGGACACCATCATGCCTTTTATTTGCCCCAGCCAGATGCCAGCGGAAACGCCCTAGAAAGGCTGAGGGTGTGGTGTGCCCACGGTTTTACACAACGCGAAGTGAACGCTCTCTTGTCGGTTGGTGCTTTACGGTGGGCTGGTGGACGCTTTCCCGCTCGTCCCGTGTTTCTCGAAATGCAGCGAGACTTGCCTTCGGCTTCAAGTGCAAGAATCTGGGAGTCGGTGACTCCCTACGTTCCGCCTCGCTACTGGTATCGCAAGAAGATCGCTGAGGGACGCATTCGCGGTGCCGACAGCCCGGAAAACCAGCTAGAGCGAAACCTTGTCGAAAACGGCGTGACAATCACGCCTATATCAATTGCACGCATTCAGGTCTCGGATAGTGAATGGGACATTTGCAAAGTTCATTTGTCGAAGCAGGCCCAGCAGGCTGAGGCTGAGCCAGATCGCCGTGTTGGCGTGAACCTGCGCATCGAGTTCGGCGAGCCGGTCGCAATGCCATTTCCAAGTTTCGGACACTCAAACCACTTTGGCCTGGGGCAATTTCGTCCAGTTGAGTCTTGACTGTTGTGCCCCTTGAACTGTGTCCCCCGAGCCGCCGGGTTGCCAGCCCGGCGGCTCACGACAGTTCAACCAGATTGTCAAAGAGCGATTCGCGGACGCATATCCTCGTCCGGTCGACCGGCGCGGGTGCCGTCGCAGGCGCAGGACCGAATGTTCTTCGCGGCTGGAATCAGGCCTGCCGCATTCGGGCTTCAAGTTGCTCGCGGCGCTTGGCCAAGTCGGCCTGCGCCTTTTCAAGGCGTTTCGCCTCGCGCCGGGCGCTGTCGGCTTCCTTGCGGTATCGTTCCGCGACCTCGCGGCGGGCCTCGGTGTCGCCAAGCGTCAGTTCGCGCTCGGCCCGCTGGTGCTCCGACCGCGCTTTCTCTTCCATGTAGATCGCCCGGTCGGCCTGGCTGCGGTGCTGCTCGTCCAGCCGCCTGGCCTCGGTGTTGAGCTCGTCCAACTCACGCCGCAGATCGGCGTCGTCGCAGGTTTGCATCAACTCAGCCGACGCCCGGCTGGCGTCTGCAATCGCCAGATCAAGTTCGTGCCGACTGGCGTACAGGGGCGCAGTCGTGTCATCGTGTTGCTTCTCGGCGGCCTCCAACACCCGGTCGGCGGCGGCGATCTGCGAGTCGATTTCACGTCGCTCTGCCTCCATCCTGGGCAACGAGTGGATCATCGCCTTGAGGGCCATGCGGTGCTGGTAGCGCTCAACGTCATGGCGCAGGTCGTCGACTAACTTGCCGGCATTCGCCAGCAGCCGCTCGACCTCGGCAGGGTTGGGTTCCTCGCCCGTCGCGATCCCCGCGACGAGTTCGCGGTAACTGGCGACGGTCGCCTGGACCTTCTGTTGCTGCAGGCCCATGAACTTCTCGAAGAATGCTGTAACGCTCATCGGGACACTCCTTTCAAATGGGGAAACCGGTTGTGGTAAGAAACAATGTCTTGGGCCCAAAGGCGCGTGAACGCAGGCGGCGGGTCGGTCGCGGCGATGTCGCGGAACGGCATGTCAGTGCAACGGGCCGGCTCGTCGCCCAAAGCGTCTTGGTATTCGCCGGCGTGGGACAACCCGTAGCGGTGCCCGGCACAGATCGCGGCGGGGGCGATGGAGACGCCGCCCCGCTCACGCCGCCGGGCGTCTGCTTCAGCAGCGGCATGTCGGGCCAAGCCGCGCCAGTTGAAACGCGCGACGCCAGATCCAATGTGACGAACGATTTGCCCAGGCCCGGGTCGCCGGCCAATAGCGTCAGCTTGCCGAGCGGGATGCGGCCTGGCCAAAGCCACTTGAGTAATTCGCGGGTCACGCCGGCGAGCCGCTGAAGGATCGCGTGCGGCTTCTTGGGGTCGCAGGCGGCGATGGCCTTCTTGGCTTGTTCCAGCATGCGGCGCTGCCTTTCCGTGAGACAATCGTCGGGGCGTGGCGGGATCGAGATGCGCTCGGGATCGATGTCGCACGTGACCCACTCGGCCACGTGCTTGAGCCACGGCACGATGATCTCGGGGCCGATCAGGCTTTCCGCGACGCCGGCCTTCACAAGCTCGTCGCGGCACTGCCGAACGAACTCGAAACCATGCACGCGGCCGCGCGTGCGGGAGGCATCGACCTCGTGACCCTCGTGGTAGATGATCTGTTCGCCGATCCAAGGACCGTCGCCAAAGAGCACGGCGGACGGCACGATCACCTGAGCCTGTTCGCGGGCCCGACGGCGCTCGTCCCATGCCCGCCGAATCGCAGCCTCGTCGACATTGTCCCACCGTGCGGCCTCGTGGGCGGCGGCGAGGAACGCCTCGCGGTAAGCCTGTTCGGCGGCTTGCTGCGTCGGCGACTGCGGCCACCAGGGACCATCCTCGTAGAACCGCACATGTCCTTCGGGAACGTTGATCATTCGGCATCGCCTCCCGTTCGGGCATCGGCAGGTGGTGTGGCCAGTTCGTCGTGCGACGCATCGCCTGCTGTCTTCTTCTTTTCGCCATCCTGCTCGCGCTTGTAGAGATCGAGCAAGACGTTGGCCCAAGCGTCGGCAACATCTTCCGGCAGTTCCTGGGCGGCATCTGGCCGCGTGGTCGATGTGCTCACTTTTCCCTCCTTGCTGCGCCGGCGCGCACCGCGATCCCGGTGATTTCTCTGGGGTTGCGCTGGCCAGTCCGTCCCTTAGTTACCTATGCCGTCGGCGCGGGGCATTGCGCGCGAATCAGCGGATTTTCAATCCCTCCGTGGATAGCCACGCACCAGGCGTACAATGATTACCTACCGGACCGCGAGGTGACCTGTCGCAAACGATGCGGCCCGCTACATGGTTATTTGCCGGTCGAGCCTCCAGTTCGCCGTGACCCAGTAAACACACATGCGCGGCCATGACCCAGTAATGCGCCGCACATGTGCTGCGGAATGCGCCGTGACCCTGCAATCGAGCCGCACCCGCGCCCCAATTCCTCGAGGGAAGGCAGGTGGCCCTCTACTTGTTGACCTACCCGGTTCGTGGCCAAGATGACGAGAGACGCCCCGTTGGGCTCGCCAGAAACGCGAACCGGACGGGGCCTGGGTCCGAGATTTGGTTGTTAGCGAAAAGACCGCCTCTTGAACGCCCAACTTCCTGGTCGTGCGGAAGCACACGGAAGGAAGCCGTCCCAAACCACCCAACGGGTCCGTTGACGATGTTAGCGCGTCGCGTTATCAACGAACGCTGGCGGGTTTGTTTTCGCGATTTCTTCGTCTTGGCGATTGGACTGGCATGACGTTGGTCGATCCGCCGTTGTTGGCGCGGACCCTGTCTCCCCTGGAATTGACCGGCGAATCGTTGCGTTCGTTCGCCGACGCGATCGGCGCTCCGACCGACGCCTGCGTGCGGCTCCACCCGGCCGTTTGCGCCGAAGGCCTTCCGTTCGCGTCGGACCCTGTCCCCTGGCACGCTCGGGGACGTTGGGTGCGGCGAGCCGATCGGCCGGGCGCGCGCGTCGCGTTCGCGGCGGCGGACTACTATGTGCAGGACGCCGGATCGCTGCTCGTCCCGACGCTCGCCGGCGTGCGGCCCGGCGAGTTCGTTTGCGATCTGTGCGCCGCGCCGGGCGGAAAGGCGACCGCCGCGCTCGAGGACCTGGCCGGCGAAGGTTGGCTGCTCGCCAACGAAACCGTGCACTCAAGGCACCCTCCCCTTCGCTTCAATCTGGCTCGACATGGCGCCGCGAATTTCCTCGTGAGCCGGCTCGATCCCGAATCGCTGGCCGCCGATCGAATCGCCCGTTTCGACGTCGTACTGGTCGACGCGCCGTGCAGCGGTCAGTCGCTCGTCGGCCGCGGAAAACAGTCGCTCTCCGCCTTCGAGCCGGCGACGATCGAGCATTGCGCGCGGCGGGAGCGGCGGATTCTCGAAGCCGCGGCGGACCTTGTGCGGCCCGGCGGTCGGCTCGTGTACGCGACGTGCACGTTTTCCCACGATGAAAACGAGGGTCTTGTCGGCGCGTTCCTTGCCGATCATCGGGAATGGCGACCAAGCCCCGTCGCGGAACTCGCTCCATGGCGCGTGCCGGAGTATGAGGCGTGTTATCGCCTGTGGCCGCACCGCGATCGATGCGCGGGCGCATTCGCTTCGAGGATCGAGCGGGAGCCCGATTCGGCGGCGCCCGTCGACGGTCCGATCGAAGCGGAGCCGCGCTCGGCGCGCGGTGCCCGGCGCCTTCGCTGGGCGTCCGCGCCGCGCGAAGCCGTCGAATGGGGCGAACCCGCCGAGTCCGGCGGGTTGTGGATCGCCGAAAACGATCGCGTCGTCTGGTGGCCGCGCCGGCCGCCCGATTGGATGCTCGCCGTGATGCACGACGGGCCCGAGTTCGCATTCCGCAAGCAAACCACTTGGTTCCCATCGTACGCGCTCGCCATGCGTCGCGATCGATCGTGGATCCCCGCGCGGCGCGCCGAACTCGATCTGTCCGCAGCCGAGCGGTACGTGATGGGTGAACCGATCCGGTCGGCCGACCGGGGTTGGGCCGTCGCCGTCACCGGCGGCCGCGCGCTCGGTTGGCTCAAGGGCGACGGCCGACTCGCGCGGAATCACCTTCCCAAGCCGGGCCGGTTCGTTCCGTCATCCTGATCGGGGAGGGGTTCGAATGTGCGCGAGAACGCGCCATAGGTGAGCCCCGCGAAGGACCAGTAGAGGGCGGATCCCATGAGGATCGCGCCGGTCAGGCACGTGCCGAAATACTCGCCCATCAACACGGCGGCGGGAGGCCTCGCCGATTCGGGCGCTCGGCGGCGCACCGGGCCTTCCGACTCCTGCCGTCGCGCTTCCCGCACCCACGTTTGCCAATCCGCCTCGGCCTGTTCGGTCCCGTACGTCTCGAGCGCCGCGCGCCGCGCGTGGAACGTGCCCGCGACGATCGCCGCGATCACCAAGGCATAGAGCGGCATCGCGATGCGCAAGAACGATGACTTCACCGGCCCGTCCCGCCCAGCAGATACACGTCGATCGGATCCTCTTCCGCATACGCGCGGTCGCCGGGCGGAAAGACGATGAACGCGTCGGCATCGGCGAGCGTTCGGATGTCGGGCGAACCCTTCCAGTCGAGCGGCACCGCGACGCGTCCACGCTCGTCCTCGAACAAACGCGCGGGGAAGCAGGTCGTGCGGTCGCCTCGATGGGAAAAGGCCGCGCCGAGCCTCGCGGCGCGCCGTCGTCGGTTCGCGTCGTGCGGCACGCCAGCCATCCGCTCGAGCGCGGGCCGCGCCAGGAGTTCGAAACAGACCAGGGCGCTCACCGGATTGCCGGGGAGTCCGAAGATCAACGTCGATCGATCCGGATGCGCGAAAACGCCAAACCAAACGGGCTTGCCGGGCCGCAACCGCACGCGATGGAAGACGGCCTTCGCGCCCACGTCGCGCAGTACGCTCGGGATCAGGTCCAACACGCCCGCCGAGACTCCGCCGGCGATGAGCAGCATATCGGAATCGAGCCCCTCGCGAATCGCGCGGCCGAGCGCGTCGGTCTCATCCCGCGCGACGCCCAAATCGGTGACGCGGCCGCCCGCGCGCGACGCGAGCGCCGCGAGCATCGGACCGTTGCTGTTTCGGATCCGACCCGCGCCGGGCACCTCGGACGCATCAACAAGTTCATCGCCGGTGGCGAGGACCGCGACGCGCGGTCGCGGGCACACGGGAACCCTCGCACAGCCCGATTCCGCCAACACGCCGATCTCGACGGGACGCACCAATCGCCCCCGTTCGACAACCCGTTCCCCCGCCCGCATCGCCGCGGCGCGCCGCAGGATGTTCTCGCCCGCCGTCGCCCGGTCCTGCAAGACGCGGACGCGATCCGCACCGTTCGGACATTCCGTACGCTCGACCATCACCACCGCGTCCGCGCCGTCGGGTATCGGAGCGCCGGTCATGATCCGTGACGCACGGCTTGGCCGGACGCCGAGCCGCGGTGTTTGGCCGGCCATGATCTGTTCGACGACCTCAAGTTCCACGCCGCGCCGAATGTCCGACGCGACAACCGCGTACCCATCGACAAGCGCCTTGTCGTGGGGAGGGGAGTCGATATCGCTGAGCCTATCCTCGGCGAGCACACGGCCGAGAGCGTCACCCAGGGCCACGGTCTCGGCGGGAAAGGAAACCACCTCGCGCAGGACGCGTTCCAGCGCTTCGTCGATCGTGATCATGCGACAGGCATCCGCAAAGCGAGGAATCGGCGCAGCAGTGCGTGGCCACACTCGGTCAGGAAGCTCTCCGGGTGGAACTGCCAGCCCTCGACTGGATGCTCGCGATGCCGGATGCCCATGATTTCGCGTGTTCCGTCGGGCGAGTCGCTCCACGCGGAGATCTCGAAATCCTCCCGCAACGTGCCCGGTTCGATCACCAGGCTGTGGTAGCGCGTCGCGACGAACGGGTTGGGCAGACCTTCAAAAAGACCCCGGTTGTCGTGGTGGATCCGGTCGGTCTTTCCGTGCATGAGGCGGCGGGCCCGCAATATCGTCGCTCCGGTCGCCTGGCCGATCGACTGGTGCCCGAGGCACACGCCGAGTATCGGGGTCTTTTGCAGGAACGACTCGACGCACGCCACCGAAATCCCGGCCTCGCGAGGCGTGCATGGTCCCGGAGAGATGATCAGGTGCGACGGGTCTCTCGCCGCGATGGCCTCGACCGTAATGGCGTCGTTCCGATAGACCTCGATCTCGAGCGCCGGGTCGATTTCACCCAGTCGTTGCACGAGGTTGTAGGTGAACGAATCGTAGTTGTCGATAACCAGAATCATGCCGCCTCGTTCGGCCGAGGAACGTCGGACCACCTCCCCATCGCGAGGCCAATCGCCATTTTATTCCGGCATTCGCCCGGCAGACAGGGGACGAACGGCCCCGACCGGCAAAACGGGAACCGCGCCAGGACGATGCGATCGCGTTCGCTCGAAAACAACGCGCCGGCGCGAAGGAGTTTTTTTGGCTCGTTCGGTTTGGCGGATGGTTCGGAATCGGCAATGTCGCAATCCGAAGTTCCGTCGTGTTTCCAGAAAGGGCGATTGACGATCGAACCCGCGCATCCCCGCTCGCCGGGAACTCCGCCGATGAAGTCGCCGCGAGCGCGTATTCGTCCCGAGATCATGAACCGTTCACGGCAAACGTCGCCAATGCGGGTCGTCGGGCCGCGCGCCGAACGCCTGGGATACCAGCAGGCCGCTCGCCTGCGACGCGTAAAAGACGCTCCCGTTCGACACGATCGCGCCCAGGCATTCCCGGCTGTCGATCGCGGGTCCCGTGGAAACGAGTTGGCCGTTCCTCGCGAGATCGATCACGTCCATATTCGCGCCCAGGATATACGTTCCCGACATCGTGAACCGGCAGCACGCGTAGTTGTGGTCGACACCTCCGACCACGCGACCCGTTTCGCGGTCGAACACGTTGCCTCGCCCCCGCAGGGCGTTCGAGAAAACGAAACGCTCGCCCACCGTCACGACATTGAGCGCGGAGGTGATCGGGTCGGATTTCCAGACAAGCGATCCGTCGAGGGCGTCGAGACACCAAACATAACGGTCTTTGGTCGATTCATGCGCCGGGTTATTGCCTCCGACGTAGATTCGGCCGTCCCGCCCGCTCAGCGTGCACTTCGCCGTGACATGGACCTCCGTGGTCAACCAGGACACGTCTCCCGTTTCGGGATCGAGGCACGCCGTCATGCCGTTGTTTTCGGGAGGGAGTCCTCGCCGAGCCCGCGCGCTCGCCGAGTATCCGAAGAAGGTCGAATAATAGAGTCTGCCGTCGAGCAGGCAGAGGCCGCAGTCATTGCCGCCGCGGCCGTATTCCGAGAAATCCTTTTGCCAGACGAGTCGCCCCGTCGAGAGATCCCAGGCCCACAAGAGCGGCCGGTTGTCTTTGGGATAGTAGGGATTGTCGTTCGAATAGATCCAGCTCATCACTTCCTTGCCGTCATTCGAAGGCGCGGGTTCGCCGCGGAAGATGAACGCCTTTTCCGTGCCCTGAGCCGCGTATTCACCCGATCCCGACGCGTAGATGGCGAGGTTGCCGTGCACGACGGGCGGGAACTGCCGGCTCCAACTAGGCGAACCCGTGAACGGCGCTTCCCAAAGAAGCCGTCCGGTCGCCGCATCGAGACACCGCATTCTTGAATGTCCCATGCCGGCCTGGGGCACCAGCAATCGTTCGCCGTGGTAGAGCGGCGACGTGAAGGAAAGGTGGACACCCGGCCAGAAGCGGCGCCAGAGCAATCGGCCCGTCTCTTGTTCGCACGCGAGCACCTGCCCCTCGGCGGTATGCAAATAAACGCGTCCGCCGCCACAGACGGGCAGATGCTTGATCGTACCTTCGATTCGTCGAGCCCAGCGCATGCGCATGGGCGGCGCGAAACCTTGATCGTTCGCATTCGTCGATGCGAAATCCCCGTAGTTCGTAAACCAATCGAATTCCGGGGCCGAATTGGGACCGGACAGCGGACGCCGCACCTTCCACATCTCGAGATCGCGCGTGGGCCGCGCGGACTCGGCGGCGCCTCCGGACGCGTACACATAGAGGTACCCGTCCTCGCACGGCACGAGGACCTTTCCTCGCGCGACGGCCGGAGGCGCCGAAATCGGCGACCCAAAGGCGGTGCCGATCGACCACGCGGGGCCGCCATCGAGCGGCACGACGTGCAACCGGCCGTCCAGGCCGCCGTATACCGCGTGGCTGCGTGTGATGATCGGCGCGGCGATCGCCGCCGCCGGCGCGAGCACCTCGGTGGTCCCCGTGTCCATCGCATGGCGGCAGAGCCCCATCCCATCCTCGGGCCGGACGCGAAACACGTTCGCGTCCCTCACGGCCACCGACGCGAAGCTCAGATGGCCTGGCAAGTGGATGGCGGTTTCCGTGCCTTTGACGGATGAAGCGCGAACCGTCAATCCGTCGAGCTGAAAAACGTCGACTTGACCCGCATTGTCGCGGCGGTGCCACTGCACGTAGACGTTCCCCCGCTCGTCGGCGCTCTGTCCGAACGTCGCCGGGTATTCGCTGCCCGCGTTGTCGGGGACGAGGCCGACCGCGCGCAGCGCGGGCGCCGCGCCCGTATCGTCCAGGAACACCGTCCGGCCTCCCGCCGGGATCACGATCGTCTTTCCGGCCAGGCACAAGTCGCGCGAGCAGACAAAATGATCGCGCCAAGTCACGCGATTCGGCCTCGCGCGCAGCCATTCCTCGCCGCTCCACCGATTGCCCTCGAATCCGATCACTTCGCGAACGAAGTCCCACGTCCATGCGAGCGATCCGTCGGGTTCGACCGCGTGCACGCGGGCGCCGAGTGTCGCGAAGTAGGCTCGGCCGTTGCCGATCAAGGGTGATGTCAGGATCGGTTCGCCGCAATCGATCTCGCGTACGACGGAGCCGGCCGCGCGGTCGAGCACGTAGTATCGGCCGCCCGTGGTCGCGACATGAAGGAACCGGCCGATGATCGCCGGCGAGGCGACATTGTTGCAGTTCGTCGCTCCGCCCGCCGTGTCGAATCGCCATGCGACGGCGAGCGTATCGGTCCGAATCGAAAAGACGACGCCCGATCCGTCGATGAAATAAGCCCGATCGCCCGCGACGACGGGTGACGCGTAGAGGCCGTCCGTGCATGGAACCGCGCCGGCGAGGACGAGCGGGGTCCGCAATTCGGCATTCGGCGCGTTGCCGGATCGGTGCGCGTTTCCGAGTAACTGCTCCCAATCGTCGTTCGCCGCGGTCGTTCCGCCGACCCACGCGAAGAGCACAACCAGAACAAGAGCCCTTCGTCCGATCATGGGGCCAACTTCGTGCTAAGGGGCTTTCGTGTTCGCGCCATCGGGTGCGAAGCAGGCCAATCGGCCGTTTTCAAGCGCGACGAAGAGCCGACCATCGGCATCGATCGCCGTGCCGCCCTTGACCGCGTCGGCCGGGAGGGGATGCGACCAAAGATCGACGCCGTCTTGGACCCGCATGGCGACCAGGAACGGCTGATCGGGCGCTTGCTCGGTGTGGCCGGTGGCCAGCAACCGATCGCCCGCCACAATGAAACTGGTGAAGCGCCGATTCCGGGTATCGGTCCAGATCGGCTTGGGAGCCGGTTGGTTCTGGCCGCGTCGGCGGAGGAAATCGCGTGCTTCGTCCTTGACCGGCATCGGCGCATCGGCCGGAGCCTTCGGAGTCAGCGCCAGGTTGCCGAACACGCTTCCCTCATAACTCGCGTCATGCGTCAACAGGTTGCCGTCGGTCAATCGGGTTTCGAGCGAAACGAATTTGCCGTATTCGGGATAGTAGGGATAAAACGCCGTTCGGAACTGCGAATGGACCTGGATCTTGGGCGCGTTCAGGCACTGCAACGTCGTGGCGTCGAAACGAGCGACCTCGTAGACGCCGCCGCCGAGAAACCGCAGTTCGCCATCGATCAGAGCGAGTTCGCCCTGCATGCTGATTCCGCCGTCGACTTCGGGAGCGAGTCGGCCGGTCGACCGGTTCTCCGCGCGGACCGCGCCGGTGATCGCGTCGAGCGCGACGACGTGCGTGCCGTCGTAATGCGTAATGCCGGCCGCGGCGTAGACCGTTCCCTGTTCGGCCACAACGCCTCCGGCGATCGGGAATGACGAGATCAGTTTTCCGAAGACGGGGATCCGCTTGGCGGGCGGTCCGACTCGGTGGGTCCACAAGAGCCTGCCGGTCGCGGCTTCCATCGCGTAGACGCGGCCGTCCGCCGAGCCGACGAACAGGCGATCCGATTCGATGGCGGGCGGATAATAGATCGGCCCGGCCGTATAGGCCTTCCACACTTCATGCCCGTCCACGTCGAGGGCCCGCACGATACCGCGTCGATCGGCGACGAAGACGAGATTTCCCGCCGCGACGGGCGCGGCCGGAAGTTCGCTTCCGGAAATATCGGCCGTCCAGGCGAGTTTGAGGCGGGGGGGAGGCGCGACTCGAGCCAAGTCGTCCCGCCGCGATCCGCCTCGATAGGCGAGCCAATCGCCGTCGCGCGCGCCGAGCGGCCGAACGGGATCGAGGTGGCCGTCGGCGACGCGGAGCGCCGATTCCTCGGCATGCGAGCTCGGCTGATCGGCGGAAACGGGCGCGAGGCCGATGTTCCCATAGAGCGACAGTTCACAGCCGCACATCCACGGGCCCCAATAGAGATGTCCGTTCGAAATCACGACCCCGTCCTGGCACGGCGGACGCATGGGCGCGATGTGGTGGGCCGTGTTGGATTCCGTCAACACGCGCACCGTTCCTCCCGTGGCGCGGAAGAAGATACTGTCCAAACAGCCCGTCGCCCGCGTGCAGGCGCGGCGAGCCGGGAACTTGGCGAGCTCGTTCCCCGTGGCGTAGTCGAGCCGAACGCCCGTCGTCCCTTGTTGGCCCGCGCCGTAGATCGCGTCGTCGCGCAACACGAGTTGCAGGTTGCCCGCGGGATAGGTCCAAAGCAGCTTGCCGTCGACGGCCGACGCGACGACCATGCGTTCGCGCTGCGGCCCGGCGAAAAGGAGATACCGGTCGTCGCACTTCATGTAGCTCGCCGTCGCGTAACCCGTCAGGTAATGCTGGGCTCGCTGGTTGGGACCGATCGCTTCGAGCAGGTCCTTGTCGGCGTTCTTCCAAAGCAGGCGCCCGTCGGACGCATCGATGCACGCGACGAATTTCTCCGGGCAATACGCATAGATGCGATTTCCTTTCATGCACACGGCGCGGGTATCAAGGAACGTCTCGTCCCGATAGTGCCACAGACGTTCCTTGGCGCGAAGGTCGATCGCGACCAGCGTCCGCCCGAACCCAAAGGACCGTTCCGGGTTCTCGTAATCGTGCCCCTCCCACATGCCCCATGGCCAATGGCCGAGTCCCGGGACGTTCGAACGCACCGTGCTGATCTGGATCTCGGGGTTTCCGACCATCGCGTAGAGGATCCCGTCCTGGATCGACATCCACTTCCAGACCGGGCCATCACTGATGTCCTTGCCGACCGTCAGTTCGTCGCGAACCTCGCCGGTCTTCCCGTCGATGATCTTGCACGACTGATGGTCGCCCATATAGAGCGCGTCCTCGGTGGCCACCATCGTATTGCGATGCAGCATGAAGCTCTCGGGAAGCGACCGTTTCCACAGGATCGTACCGTTGTAGGCGTTGACACAGAGGAGCGTGTTGAGCATCGCGTTCTGGTTGGCCTTGTGCGCGATGTGTCCCATCGCCTTGTACATACGGCCCCCCGCGACGACCGTTTGCTCGGGCATCGGACTGAATTTGGGTTCGGCGATGAATTGCGTGCGGAAGTCGCCCTTCACGAGTTGATCGCGCGATTGGGGATTGTTGTCCGCTCCATGGAACGGATGCGTCCATTCATCAATACCCGCCGGGACGGGCTTGACGCGTTCTCGGTCGCCGACGCGCACGGTCGCCCGCGGGCGCACCACGCGGAGCAGTTCGGCGTCGGCCGCGCCCTCCGAGGCGGATTGCGACACAAACAGTCCGTCGGCGACCTGATCGGCGAGGCGGATGGTGGCGATTGGTCCCTGATCGGCGAAGATGCGCGATCCAAGCGTTCCGTCTTTTTCCGCCGCCGATCGCACGGCGGCGACGTCGGCGGCCGACGGGGATTGGAAGTAGACGGTCAATCCCGCGCGGGCGAGCTCGACGACTTCGCCGGCTCCGCCGTCGGGAAGGCCGCAGCACGCGATGATCCCCCGTTCGATGCCCAACGCACGCGCGCGTTCGGCGATTCGTTCGGCCGCCGTGCTCGGCCTCGCGATCAAGGCCAGCATCATTCCCCACACGATCGGCAGGCTCGTTCGCGCCATGTTCCAAGCCTTTCCTGCACAGGCCTTGTTCGATCGGTTCGGCGATCGAGCCAGGCCTTGGTTGCGGATAACGGACCAAAGCGACGGACCGGTTGATATCGGTTGGTATTGTGGCGCATCCGACGGCGCGATTCAACGGGAGCGGGTCCCGCGTCGCCCGTCCCAAGGTTGCACGGGGACCGGACGCGATTTACGATGCGCGTTGGTATGGACGAATCCCGCGCCGCGCGCCGGAACGCGCGAGGCGATCGATTCCCGGAGTTCGAGCCGATGCGAACGATCGACGGTTCAGCGATGCGATGGCGGCCTCGAACGCCGTCCCGGTTCCCGCGTATTCCCGTTCCTCCGATCCGCCGACCGGCCTATCCCCGCGCGGGCGCCGCCGCTACGCTCGTCCTGGTCATGCTCGCGTCATTGCTCGTGCTCGTCTTATTGGCGGTCGCCTTGATGCGCGGCGAGACCGGCTTTCCCGGCGCATCGAACGGGGAGGTTGCGAACGCGGAGGGCGCCGGGGAGTCGCTCGTCGTGTACTGCGCGGCGAGCAACAAGTCGGTGATCGAGGCGATTCGCCGCGACTACGAGGCGGCGTTCGGCCGCGCGGTGACCATCCAATACGGCTCGTCGCAGACGCTGCTCGCGTCGATGCAGGTGTCCCGATCGGCCGATCTGTTCCTTCCCGCCGACACAAGCTACCTCGATATGGCCCGGCGGATCGGGTTCGGGCTCGTTGAGTACCCGCTCGCCCGCATGAACGCCGTCCTCGCCGTTCCCCTCGGCAATCCCAAGGCGATCCGGACTTTCTCCGACCTGCTGCGGCCCGGCGTGCGTGTCGCCCAGGCCAGCGCCGAGTCGGCGGCCATCGGCAAACTGACCCGCGAGACGCTTTCCCATTCCGGGAATTGGGACCGGTTGGCGGCGAATACGGTGGTCTTCAAGACCACGGTCAACGACGTCGCGAACGATGTGAAATTGGGATCGGTCGATGCCGGAATCGTGTTTGACGCCGTCTTGCACGATTACGAAACGCTCGAGCGTGTTGCCATCCCCGAGTTGGAATCGATACAAGCCCACGTATCGATCGGCTTGATCGCATCGAGTCCGAAGGTCCGGGCCGCGTCGCATTTCGCGCGATTCGCGTCGGCCCGGGACAAAGGACTGGCTCATTACCGCGCACACGGGTTTCAAGCGGAAGAAGGGGATACCTGGAGCGATGCTCCCGAGTTGATCCTGTACGCCGGATCGATGTTGCGGCCCGCGATCGAAAAGACCATTACGGCCTTCGAGGAACGGGAAGGTTGCCGGGTGACGCGCGTCTACAACGGCTGCGGGATTCTCGTGGCTCAGATGAAGGCGGGCAACGTTCCCGACGCGTACTTCGCCTGTGATTCGGAGTTCATGGACCAGGTGAGCGATCTGTTTCCCGAATCGAGCGACGTATCGCGCAACGAGCTCGTCATTCTTGTGAAGAAGGGCAATCCGTTCGACATCCGGTCGCTCCGCGATCTCACGCGGCCGGGGCTGAGGGTCGGTATCGGGCATGAGAAGCAATGCGCCATGGGATGGCTCACGCAGCGAACGTTTACCGAGAGCGGACTTCAGACCGAGCTCATGGCCAACGTCGTCGTCCAGACTCCGACCGGGGACATGCTTGTGAATCAGATGCGATCCGGGTCGCTCGACGCCGCCGTCGCCTATTTGAGCAACGCGGCGGGCGCGGCCGATGCGCTCGATGCGATCCGCATTCAGGGCATTCCCTGTTCGATCGCGACGCAACCGTTCGGAATCGCGTCGGGCTCCGATCACACGCGGCTCGCCGGCCGGCTGCTCGATGCCATTCGCGAGCGGGAATCGCGGGAGCGATTCGCGAGCGAGGGGTTTCAGTGGGTGAGGCCATGAGCGTGTCGCCGATGGCGTCCCGCGACGCGCGGTCCGCGTCCCAGGGAGAGCCGGGGCGCCGCGAGCCCTCGGGATCGGATCTTCCGTTCTTCGCCGCGACGGCGGGGATCGGCGGTTCGTATGTGCTCTTTATCCTGGCGCTGATCGCGGCCGATCTCTGTTTCACCTCACCGGGCCATTTCGCGGACGCGCTTCGAAAGCCGGAAATCCGCTACGCCGTGCGCCTCACCCTCATATCCTGCTCCATTTCCGCGATTCTCTCGATCTGGGTCGCGACGCCCCTGGGCTATTTGCTTTCGCGGTTTCGGTTCCGCGGCCGGTGGCTTGTCGACACGATCATTGATATCCCGATCGTCCTGCCGCCGCTCGTGATCGGTTTGAGCTTGCTCATTCTCTTCCATCTTCCGATCGGCGGAAGCAACCTCGAGGAATCGCTGCAGACGTGGTTGGGGCTTCGCGTGACGTACGCCGAGCCCGCCGTCGTGCTGGCGCAGTTCGCGGTGGCATGCGCGTTTTCGGTTCAAACGATGCGGGTGACGTTCGACCAGATCGACGCGCGCGCGGAACAGGTGGCCCTCACATTGGGATGTCCCCGCGGCCAGGCGTTTCTCCGCGTCACGCTGCCGCAGGCCTGGCGGGGGATCATCGTCGCGACGACCATCGCCTGGGCCCGATCGCTCGGCGAGTTCGGCCCGATACTCGTCTTCGCCGGCGCGACGCGGATGCGGACCGAGGTGCTTTCGACAACCGTGTTCCTCGAACTGAGCGTCGGGCAACTCGAATCGGCCGTCGCCGTATCCCTGCTCATGGTGATCGCCGCGATCGGCGTGCTCGGCGTCGTACGACTCGTCGGATTCAAGGTGACTCGATGATCGAGTTGCGCAACGTAACGATCCAATCGGGCGGATTTCGCCTGCGCGACGTGCATGTCGTCATCCCGACGGGAACCTATTCCGTTCTGATGGGAGGCACGGGCCAGGGCAAGACCACGATCCTCGAAGCGATCTGCGGTCTTCGGAAGGTCGCGAAGGGCGAAGTGTTCCTCCAAGGCGCCGATGTGACGCGATGGAAACCGGCGCGGCGCGGCGTCGGATATGTGCCCCAGGATCTCGCCTTGTTTCCCTCGATGACCGTTCGCGAGCATTTCGAGTTCGCGTTGCGGCTGCGCCGCGTATCGCGTGTCGAGCGAGCACGGCGGGTCGCCGAGCTCGCCGACGTGCTCGGCGTCGAACGGCTCCTCGAACGGTCCATCCGCGGACTGAGCGGAGGCGAATCGCAACGCGTCGCGCTCGGTCGAGCCCTTTCTTTTTCGCCGCGCGTGCTCCTCCTCGATGAACCGCTCAACGCGCTGGATGAATCGACCCGTGACCGCCTGTGCGATTTGCTCGAACGGATCCAGCGGTCGGAGGAACTGACGGTCCTTCACGTCACGCACAGCCGGGACGAGGCGAGGCGGCTCGCCGGCCGGCTGCTGGTCATCGAAGGGCATCAGGTGCGGGAACGACCGATCGCGAGCCTCGGCGAATCGACCGATCGGCAATCGGCGAAGGAGCGTGCGTGATGAAGGTCCGCGTCGAGTACATGGGACCGTTGCGGACCGCGGCGGACTGTTCCGGCGAACTCATGGAAATCAACGACGGCAGTTCGATCGCCGAGCTTGTGGCGCGGATCGCGGCGCGCGGCGGCGCGGATGCGGCCCGCCATCTGCTCTCGCCCGATGGATCCATGATCCCCAGTCTCTTGATCGCCGTGAATGGAACGGCGGCTCCGCTCGCCGCGGCCCATCACGACATCCTGCGCGACGGGGATACGGTCCTCCTCATGCCTCCGATCGCCGGCGGCTAATCGGAACGATTGCGAATGCGAGACGACTCGACGGCCTTTGTACGGCGGCGAACTCGGTCGAACGAATCTCCGCTCGTCGCGCTGACCCGCGTCCTGCGCGACGCATGGAGTGCCGAATCGAAGGGGCCGCGCGGGCATGCGCCGGGCCTTCGCGGGGTCTTTGCGGATCGAATCGGCCGGCGCGTCGCGCCAGCGGAATGGATCGATTGCCGCGCGCAAACCCTCACTCTGTTGCTCGACACGTGGCTACGACTGCCCTCCGCGATGCGATCGCGTCCCGTCGCCGGTTGGCTCGTCGATCAGGCCGATCCGCTATGGGCGGACCTGCTGTCCGCCGTGATCGAGGCGATCGAATCGGGCGGTTCGGCCATCGATCGGCGTCTTGGCCCGTCGCGCCGCGCGGCGGACGCGGTCCGCGCGTTCATCGAGCACCGCGGTTCGGAGGCGGAAGTGGCGGTACCGGAATCCGGTCTCGGGCACACGTACGAGTCATTCGTGAGCCAATACGATCGGGTGGAACGCCGACGGCGGGGAGTCTACTATACGCCGCCGCCGCTCGTGCGGTGGATCGTGCGCAATACGGGCGCCGTGCTTCGCCGGGAATTCGACCGGCCGCTCGCATGGATCGACCCGCCGAGCGGCGCGGGCCTCGAACAGGCCGATTCCGCAAGCTCGATCCCGAACGCGCGTTCGCCCGCGCCGACGATCCTCGATCCGGCGGCCGGAACGGGCGTGTTTCTCGCCGAGGTCCTCCGCGCGGCGCACGGCGATTGGACCGAGCATGCGTCCCGTGATCGGATCACGGCGGTCGCGGCGCGTGCGCGGTGGAATGCGATGGCCGTTGACCTCGCCGCGCGCCTCCGAGGGTTCGAACCGATGTTGCCCGCGTGCGCGGCCGCGCAGCTTCATATCGCCGCCGTACTGCGCGGGACGGGTTTCGATTTTCGAACCCAACTCCCGCTCACCGTTCGTTGCCGGGACGCGCTTCGCGGTCCGGAGCCGTATTGGGACTACCTTTCCGAGCAGGGCGGAGCCATGTCCGACGCAACCGTCGTCGTGGTCGGCAATCCGCCCTTCTCGGGCATTTCGGAGAATCGCTCATCGTGGATCGATTCGCTCCTGCGCGGGTCGAACGGTCTGTGCGATGCGGCGAGGGACAGCTACTTCCACATCGATGGCGTTCGAATCCGGGAACGCAAGGTCTGGCTGAACGACGACTACGTCAAGTTCCTTCGTGTCGCCCAGTGGGTTGTGCGGATGGTGGGACGAGGCGTCGTCGGTTACGTCACGAACCACGGGTTTCTCGATGGGGCGACGTTCCGCGCGATGCGGGCGAGTCTGTTCACCGCGTTTCCGCGCGCCTCCGTCGTCGACCTGCACGGGAATGCCAAACGCCGGGAGCGAACCGCGGAAGGCGATCCGGACGCGAGTGTTTTCGGGATCGAATCGGGAACGGCGATCTGCATCCTGCGCCGTGGCGGCGAAACGCCGGGCGTCCGGATGGAACGATGGGACTTGAGAGGCTCGCGCGCGCACAAGCTGGAATCGCTCGACCGCGTCACGCTCGACGGCCTCGCGCGCGATACGGCCTTTCGACGGTGCGCGGTCGCGGGTCCGCATTTCCTGCTGTCGCCTCCGAGCGAAATACCCGCGTCGCCGCCGGAAACTTCCTGGCGGTTGCCCGAAGTCATGCCCTTCTCGGGCACGGCGCCGGTGACGGCCCGCGACCATTTCGTCGTCGCGTTCACGGAAGGGGAACTGCGCGAGCGGATGGACGCGCTGCGCGATCCGAACCGGTCCGACGCCTGGCTTCGCCGGACGTTCTTCCATCGGACGCGCTCGAGACTCCATCGCCGCGGTGATACGCGCGGTTGGAAACTCGATGCCGCGCGCGTTCGGGCCGCGGCGTGTTCGGATTGGGCCGAGTGGATCCAAACGTGCCTCTACCGGCCGTTCGATCGGCGATGCGTTTTCTGGGCGGACTGGATGATCGACTGGCCCAGGCCCGCCCTCGACGCGCAGTGGGACATTCCGGGGAATCTCGCGTTGCTCACGCGCCGCCAGATGCTCCCGGATCGCGAACCGAACTTCTTTTGGTCGTCCGATCGCCGCGTGCTCGACGGCGTCATCCGTTCCGACAACCGGGGCGGCGAATCGATCTTCCCCCTGTTTGTTCGCGACGACGGCGCGATCCGCGAGAACTTTTCGCCCGGCTTTCGCGACCATGTCGCTCGGGCGCTCCGATGCGGGACGCCGGGCATCGACGCGCCTTCGTCGCGCGACCTGCTGGCCTACCTCTACGCGCTGTTCTTCTCGCCCTCGTATCGCGGCCGATTCGCCGATGCGCTGTGCCGCGATTTCGCGCCGGTCGTGGTTCCCGACGACGCCGAGTCGCTTGCCGCCCGCATCCGAACCGGACGCGATCTGCTCGACTGGCATATCGGCGCGAGGCATCCGGAGGGTCCGCTTCCCGATCTGCACGCGGACCGAGCGCGCATCGTCGTGGAACCGGGCTTTCCTCGATTCGACGACGGTCGGATCCGGATGAGCCGAGGGGCCTGGATCGGTTCGGTCGACGCGGCGACCTGGTCCTATCGCGTCGGCGCCCACCAGGTTTGCCGCAAGTGGCTCGCGGACCGGCGCGGCCGGGTTCTGAACGACGACGATGTGTGGTCGTATCGCCGACTGATTCGCGCGATCGATGCGACGATCGGGGCGGTCCGCGACGCGGTTCCTTGACGCGTTCCTTGACGCGGAACGCCCGCCCGCCCGGAATGCGGCCGGGGCGGGACGGGCGGTCTCGAGGGCGTTCCGGATCGGCATGCGCGCCGGATGACCGTTTTCCGTCACTCGGGCGCCTCGCGTCATTTCGAATCGAGCGCGATGACGCCGTCCCAAGACTCGGGCGCGGACCGATTGTGGCGCGCGATGTAGACGGTGAGGAAGTCCTTGACGAGATCATCGGCTGGGACGCGATGCAGCAGTTGGAACGCGGCGCTCCAGTCCTTCGCGAGGAAAGCGTCGAGCGCCTGTTCGTAGGTCGCCAGGTGCTCATCGGTGAGGATACTGTCCTCGTCCGCCGAAGGGCGCAGTTCGGAGACGACGAGCGGCGAGTTGAGTCCGAACGGCTTGACCTTCGCGACGCGTCGAACGCGGGCTTGGGACGACGCGAGCATCCCGCGCGCGGCCGATGCCGTTCGTTCGTCCATCAGAATCGCCGCCTGAAGGGCGCGGGTCATGGTTTCGAGCCG
The DNA here is from genome assembly GCA_016872725.1 of Planctomycetota bacterium. Lineage (GTDB taxonomy): Bacteria > Planctomycetota > Planctomycetia > Pirellulales > Pirellulaceae > VGZC01. Next base: position 21,853 of record VGZC01000036.1, on the reverse strand, counting down.
CGAGGCGAGATTGACGACGGGACCGAACACGGTCACTTTGACTTGATCGATGGTTCCGATCTTCCCGGAAACGGCGCGTCCCGTCGCGATGCCGATCCCGACGCGAAAGTCCGCGAGTTCCGGATCCTCGCGATCGATCGAGGCGAAATCGCGGCGGATGCCGAGCGCGGCTCGGCACGCCCGTTCCACGGCGTCGCCCTGCGCGATCGGCCAGCCCCAAAACCCCATCGCCGCGTCGCCGTGGAAATCGCCGACGACGCCGCCCTGTTCGAGGATATGGTGTGTCACGATCCCGAGCGCGCGGCTGACGCGTTTGAGGAGCCCAAGCAGATCGTCGGCCTCCTGCTCGGCCCTCCGCGAGAACCCCCGGAGATCGCAGAACATGACCGTGACGTCGCACTCCTGCGGAGCGAGCGCGACGTCCGGATCGTGCCCGGCGAGCGCTTCAAGGACGATCGGCGAGAAGAACTGGCGCAGGCTCGCTTGCCGCCGTTCGAGCAGACGGGCTTCCCGCATGCTGCTGAGCGTCGTCGCGGCGAGTTCGGTGAATTTCAGGTCGTCCCGCAGATCCTGCGGGTCCGAGCTGTCGCTGCCGCGATGCGCCGGCGCCCGTTTTCCGGAAACGTAGAGCCCCCAGCCGCGGCACGATTCGCCGGGGACCGGCGTGCAATAGGCCCAATCCACTCCCGCGCTCTGCGTATACGTCGATCCCTCGTTCGGCGCGAGCCCTTGCCACGAGTGCACAACGCTCTGGCGGCTCTGCACGGCCTGCCGAATCAACCGCTCGCTCGGCGAAAACCCGCCGTCCGTGACGACGCGGCGATCCCAATGCAGGACGCGGATCGGCGCGCCCGGCGCGTCGGCGTCGAGCGCGACGATCGCGACCGCCGTGGCGCCCGGGATGCCCGCGAGCAGCACGTTGACCAGCCGCACGAAGAGCTCCATGTCGTTGAGCGTCCCCGTGATGATCTCCGGAAGGCGGCTGAGCACTTCGATCCGCTGATCGGCGTGTCGAAACCGCGATCGATGGAGGTATTCCGCGCTGAACGTCTGTTCCTTCAGCGGCGCGGGGGCCGCCACCGAAACCTCGACGCGCGCGTCGGACAGCGTGAACGTCGTCAATCCGATCACGAAATGCTCGCCGATCTGCAAGGCGAACCGGTCGCGCTGGATCCCCCGGACATAGATCGGGTTCCGCGCTTCGGACATGAGTTCGACGTGCAGGGCCCCGTCCCTCCAGACGAGCTGCGCGTGCCGACGGGACACGTGCTGGTCCCACGGAACGGACCACGTCCCCGCCGCTCGGCCCACGATGTGGGCGTGCCCCTCTTCCACCGTGCGTCGCCATCGGTGACTCGGGTCGCTTCCTTGGGCGATCAAGTCGGGCATCCGTCACCTTGCTCCATGAACGCGCGAAGGTCGGCTTCCCACCGCGTCATGCGATCGTTGGTTCGCCGTTTCACAGGATCCAATTCGGCATCCGTTCCAACGGGCGCGTACGCGAACAAGTAGCACTTCACTTTCGGCTCCGTACCCGAGGGCCGCACGGCGACGCAATTCCCAGCCTCGGCGAAATCGAGCATGATCAGGTCGCCTTTGGGACCGGCGAGCGGTTCCGGGGACCGACCGCGGATCACCCGCCGCCGCGCGACATAGTCCCGCACGGCGACGACGGGCATTCCAGCAAGCGACTCGGGCGGCGATTGCCGAAGCCTCCGCATCAGGCCGGTCATCCGCGACATGCCCTCGGAACCCTCCATCTTGAGATTCAACTGGGTTTCCGCGTGGTAGCCGTGCCGCAGGTAGAGCGCGTCGAGCTGCTCATGGAGCGACTTGCCGGCCCGCTTCACGGCGGCAGCAAGCTCCGCGAGCAGCATGGCGGCGACGGCGCCGTCCTTGTCCCGCGCGTATTGACCGACGAGGTATCCATGCGACTCCTCGGTTCCGAACACGAATCGGTCGGGTCCGTATTCGTCGATCGCCGCTCCGATCCACTTGAACCCGACGAGCAGATCCCCGACGCACCGCACGCCGTACGCGTCCGCGATCCTCTGAATCAGTTCGGTCGTGACGAGCGTCTTCACGACGTAGTGCCGATCCGTGAGTTCATAGCGGCGCCGGCTCAGGATGAAATCGGCGAGCAGCGCGCCGATCTGATTGCCGGAGAGAGAGCCCCAGGATCCGGCCGGATCGAGCGTTCGGGGCGCGGCGCAGCCGAGCCGATCGCAATCGGGATCGGTCGCCAGGATGAGTTCGCAGCCGACCCGCCGCGCGTACGCGATCGGCGCGTCAAACACGGCGGGATTCTCGGGATTCGCCGAATGACCGGGCACATTCGGGAAATCGCCGTCGGGCAAGGCGTGGGGTTCGAAGACCGAAACGCCCTCGAAGCCGTCTCCTTCAAGGCACGGCACGACCGAGGCGGCTCCCACGCCGTGCATCGGACTATAGAGAACGCGGATCCCGCGCGGCCCTTCGAACGACTCGCCGAGCACAGCCGCGCGATACGCTCGATCCGATTCCTCGGTGCATATCACGATGCGGCCGTCCCGAACGCCTTCTCCGAAATCGGCGACCGTGATCTCCTCGACCGCGAGCACGCGATCGATGATCCCCTGATCGTGCGGCGGAAGCACCTGCCCGCCCGTCGACCAATAGACCTTCACCGCGTTGTCGCTCGGCGGATTGTGACTCGCCGTCACCATGATCCCGCACGAACAGCCGTAATGGCGCACGGTGAAGGAAAGCTGCGGCGTGCTTCGGTGGTCGTCGAGGAAAAACACGCGGAATCCGGCGGCCACGAGAATGCCCGCGCTGAGCTCGGCGAAATGCCGCGACCTGTGCCGCGTGTCGTAGGCGACGGCGCAGGTGGGCGAGCCCCGCGAGCCGATCTGTTCGAGCACATACTCGGCGACTCCCTGGGCGCTCTCGCCGATCGTCCGGTCGTTGATCGCGTTCGATCCGATCGGGTACATCCTGCCTCGCCGTCCGCCCGTGCCGAACGGAATGACCGTCCAGAAGACGTCGTCGAGCGTCTTCCATCGTCCTTCGCGCAAATGCGATTCGACTGCGGACGCGTATTCGGCGAATCGCGGCTCGGTCAGCCAGCGCCGGATATTGGAGACCGCGCCGGTCGTCAATCGTCCTTCCGCTGAACCTTGTTCCAGAATCCCGAGCGCCTCGTCGCGTGCCATGCGCGTCCTTCGTCCACAATGCGGTGATGAATGCGTATTCCCGGGCGCTCGGCGGTCACGCGGCGAAGTCGCGCGGCGCGAATCGGCCGATCACCGCCGCGCGCACCGATCGGCCGCCCGATCACGGCGACGCGGCGCCCGAGCCCGAAACGGCCGACGCGTACTCGGCGGTAATCGCGAGCACTTCATCCAGGTAGAAGTTTCGGGAAATCCCCGTGCCGCCGTGGCCGTCGAGCGTTTCCGCCTGTTCGCGCTCGGTCTTCTCGGCGTCTTCCTGCTTCCGCAGTTCCATGAACTTGGTTTCGTTGAGCGGGATGGTCTTGCGTGCCGAGTCCACGTCGTATCGAGCGATCCGCTCCGTCAACTTCGCGAAATCGGACGATGACCCGATCCGCTTGGATGACGCTTCCCGGAGCTTCGCGACGACGTCGTCGACGACCAGCTTGTCGAACGGCTTCACGTCGGCCGCGGGAACGTGATCGAAAGCGAGCGCGTAGTCGAGATCGGCCTCCCCCTTGGCGATATGCGAGGAGAGCGACGGGAGCGTGATATCGGACAGAACGCCCCGATTCTGGGTGCTGTCGCCGTTGGGGCGATAGAACTGCTGCATGGTGATCTTGATCGCGCCCAGATTGATCGCGTTCTCGAACTTCATCACGGTCGGTCCGACCTCGACGAGACTCTGCACGGTCCCCTTGCCGTGGGTCGATTCGTCGCCCACGATGACTCCGCGCCGGTAGTCCTGGATCGCGCCCGCCACGATTTCGCTCGCGCTCGCGCTGAATCGGCTGATGACGACGACGAGCGGGCCTTGCCAGACGGCGCCGGAATCCACGTCGCTCTGAACGTCGACGCGTCCGGCCGAGTCCTTCACCTGGACGACGGGGCCTTCATCGATGAAGAGGCCCGTGATCCCGATCGCCTCGGACAAACTGCCGCCTCCGTTCCGGCGGAGATCGAGCACGACGGCGTCGACCGACTGCCGCTTGAAGTCATCGAGCATCGCCTTGACGTCGCGCGTGCTGCTCTTGTAGGCGTCGCCGCCGTGGCGGGCCGCGTCCATATCGAGATAGAAACTCGGGAGATCGATCACTCCGACCTTGAACGGGGATCCATCCGCCTTCTTGGCGGCGCTCCAATCGAGATCAAAAACCTTTCCCGACGCGGCGCTGTCGTTCAATTCGATCCGTGCCCGCGTGATGCTGACGGTCTGAGCGGCGGGGTCGCCCTCGCGGATCAGGCCGATGCGGACGACGGTACCCTCCTTGCCGCGAATCAGATCGATGATATCGTCCAGTTTCATTTCGACGACGTCGACCATCGGTCCATCCTCACCCTGGCCGACGCTGACGACCCGGTCGTTCTCCCTCAAGACGCCGGCCTTCGCCGCCGCGCCGCCGGGCATGATCCGGCGGATGATCGCCTGGCCGTCGCGATTTTCGAGCTCGGCGCCGATCCCTTGGTAGTTCAGCCCGAGCCGGATCCGGAAATCCTCGAATGCGCCCGGTGAGAAGTAGGTCGAATGCGGATCGAACGAGGTCGTGAGCGCGTTCATATACCGTTCGAGCACTTCATCGGAATCGGTCTGTTCGGTGCGTTGACGGACGGCCTTGTACCGGCGCCGCAACGTGTCGCGGGCTTCCTGGCCCTCCGTCTTGTTCAGTTTCAGGACGAGCAGGTCGTACTTGATCCGACGGCGCCATCGGTCGCGGGATTCGCCGGCGTCGACCGCGTACACCGCCGTGTCGGCGTCGACGACCATTTCCTCATCCGTTCCGAAATCGAGTTCGCCGTTCAATATCTCCTCGACCCACGCCATCCGTTCGCGCACCCGGTCCGCGTAGACCCGGAAGACGTCGTGCGAGAACTTGGTGTTCAACTGCTTGAGCTGATCGTCGAGCGCCGTCTCATTCGCGCGGAACGCGTCGATGTCCGATTGAAGGAAGTAGAGCTTGAGCGGATCGAGGCCTTCGAGCAGGGACTTGAAAACGCGCCGGGAAACCTCGTCGTCCAGGGCCCGTTTGGAGAGGTGCTGGGTCGCGAGGAAGCTGTTGATATAGAACGCGACGTGGCGGTCGCGAGCCGGCGGGACCTCGGGGATCTCGCTCCAGCCGGTGACGGCCAGTCCGTTCATCACGAGGGCGACGGCGAGGAACCGGCCGGCCGGGAAACCGAAGAGACGTCGGTCGATCATGCGCGAAACTCCTGGGTATCGGAACGTTTCGTTCCATGGCGAGGCGGACGGCGGACGCTTCCCACTCTATCACGTTCGGCGAAAGCTGAAAACGACGGAGCCTCCTGTCGCGAGCACGAAGAGCGCCAGCGCGACGGACGCCCCGAGCCCTCCCATCCCGTTCCATCGCGGCCACAGCAGCAAGTCGCCCGCGATTCGCGCGGCAACGGATAGGTGCAGCAGAATAAGGTGGCCATAGAAGGCGCGTCGGAATGGGACGTCGATCCGCATCACGGCGGGAAGGATGATCATCGCGTGGCCGAAGATCATCGAGACGACGAATCCGAGAAAGAACGCGTGCAGCGCGGCGTCGTAGGGCCCTCCATAGTCCGGCAGCGGCGCGTGGAAAGCCAACGCGCCTCCGGCGATGCCGAGCCAGCCGTACCCCGCGATCAGGCAAATCGCCATGAACCGGGGAAGGCCCGGTTTGGCGATCGCGCGGCGAGCCATGTCGTATCGAATGAGCCACGCGGCGACCGCGATCATCCCGGCTCCCGCGACGCGATCACCCCACGCGGGCGCGGTTTCGCGCGCGATCACGCCGACGACGAACGTCCCGATCGCCGCGACCATCATCCGCCACTGCCGTCGCGTCGGCCGCAGGAAACGGCTCAGCTCCAACCGCTCGGCCACCACCGTCAACATCAGGAATGCGATCCACCAAACCACGACGTGCGGCACCGGCCGGCGAAAGTAGAGTTCGACGTTGCCCACGAACCACGCCGCGGCGCCCGACGTCATGACGCCCAGATCGAAGGACCGATGCCGCCATGCGTACGAGGCCGTGGTCGCCGACACGAGGGCCGAACCGAACACGAAGAGAAGGAGGGGTGTCGAACCCAGCCGTCCGGACGCCATCCATAGCCCCCCGGCGCCCGTCAAGACGGGTCCGGAATAGGCCCACCAACGCCCGACGGCCGACGCCCGTTCGAGCGTGATCACCGTTCCGAGGAAACCGCAGACCATGAGCGGTCCGTGGAACGACACCCAATTCACGTTCCACGTCGTGAGCGGCACGGGGGACCAGTGGAGACGCGCCAGCCCACCCCAAACACCGGCCACCAGATTGGCCATCGCGAGCGCGAGCAGGGGTCCCCGCGCGAGGCGGATCGACAGGATCGACTCGGTCATCACGGACCTCGCATCCATGGCCTCGCGCCGCGCTCCCCGCGAATCAAACGGCCTCGATACTGTCCACAAGCCGATCGACGACCCCTTCATCCGTCTTTGGATTGAAGAACACGGCCTTCCACGCCGGGATCGCGCGGCCGTGGGGGTGGTAACCGATGTCGGTGGTGAAGCTCAGACGGGCATCCAACCGGGGATCGAGGACCTTTTCGCGTTTTTCGTAGAGCCGTCGCACTTCGTGCGTGTAGCGATGGGCATCCTCGGGCGACAATCGGCCCTGCTCGAAGTCCTCGAAAATCTCCCTCGCCCTCCGTCCCTTGGCGAGCACCCACCAGACGACGCCGGCGCCCGACGTTTCGTGATTGAGCACGCGGCAGTATTCGAGTCGGGCGAGGCGCTGTTTGAGATAATGGGCCAGCTCGAGCGCCCGGGCCGTCAGCATCTGCCATCCCGTGAGCCCGATTCCGTTGAGCGATGCCATCACGCAATAGGGACCGAGCGCCGGGCGGGAACATTCGAGCGTGAACAAGGCCGGGTCGCGGCGGCCGTCCGCTTCCGAGAAATAGGGCGTCTCGACCACGCTTCGCGAAAGATATTTCAGGTCGGAACGCCGGTTGACGATGAACGCGCTCGACGGATAGTGGCCTCGCCCCATCTTGTGGAAGTCGAGCGTGATGCTGTCGGCGAGTCGCAGGCTGAGCGCATGCGACTGCACGCGGCGGACCACCGGCAGCAGATCCTCGTTCAGCGACAGCGCATTGCGGTCGCAATCGTACTCGGTCAGGAAGCAGAGCGCCCATCCGACGGCCGCGTCGACATGCAACTGGGGAACGGGAACGCCGTGCCGGGCGGCCGTCTCATCGATGATCGTTCGGATCCCCGCGACATCGTCGATTCCGAACGCGTCGGTCGTTCCGAACGTCGCCGTGACATAGGCCACCGTATGGCCGCCGCGATAGAGCGTGTCAAGCCGATCGGCGAGCGCATCGAGGCGCATGGCGAGCGACGCATCGGTGGGAACGGCATGGAGGTTCCCGGTTCCGAGCCCGATCCAACCGGCGACGGTCTGGCTGGAGTAATGTCCGGCCGCGGAAACGATACCGGCCAATCGCGCGCCGGCGAGACCGTCTTGCATCGCGCCTGGCGCGACTTTCTCCACGCCGATCTTCGCTCCGTAGAGATTGGAAAGGGTTCCGCCGATCGTGAAGACGCCCCAAGGATCCTCGGTCCGATAGAAGACGAGGTTGGCGAGCGCCGTGATCGCCTTGACTTCGAGCTCGTTCGACCTCTGGCTGTAGGTATCCGTGCAGAGGTTCGGATTCTTGAGCAGGCAGGCGATCGCGCCGATCAGCGACGCGTAGTTCGCCGGTCCTCGGACGTTTTCAAGGTGAAGCGGGCTGTACCAGCCGTCGGTTCCCCAGAAAAACGGAAAGACGGCGTCCCGCGCGTCCCGCAAGTTGCCCGGCAGGACGTGGATCTCGGGATTGGCGCGCGCCGTGTCGTAGTTCTGCGACATCGTCGATCCGGGCGGCAGAAACTCCTCCGCCCGCATCGCCGCGAGGAACTCCTCGAAGATTCCGGTCACCATGACCGGATCGCACTCGAAAAATGTCTTGACGAAACCGTCGTACCGCGCTCGATCCACGTTCCACCTCGACCGGCGCGCGCCGTTCGACTCGCCTTCCGAACGGCCGCGCCGCGCGTCCGCTCCCGGGACCGAGGCCGCGCGCGATGTTACGCCTTCGCGACCTTCTGAATGGCCTCCCGCGCGACGTCCAGACACGCTTTCATGTCGTCGATCGGGTTCGCAGGGTTCGCCTCGTATTCGAGCGCGAGATCCCCATCGGCCGGGAATCCGACTTCCTTGAGGGCTTGGAAGAGGCCGACCACGTCGAGATGGCCTCGACCGATCACGACGTTGTGCGAGTCCTTTTCCTGCCGGGCCTCGTCCTTGATGTGCAGCGCGAAGACGCGTTTTCCGAGCTCGCGGACGGCGCGGACGGGGTCCTCCTTGCTTCGCAGGAAATGGCCCGTGTCGATGCAGGCGCCGATCCACTTATGCCGTTTTTCGACCGCGCGCGTGACGCTTTCGATCGAATCGTAGAGCGCGCCGGGGCCATGGTTGTGGATCGCGATCCGAATGTCAAACTCGGCCACAAGCCGTTCGAGACTCTCGAACGAATCGGGTTGCGGGTTCGCCGTGATGTTCCGGACGCCGGCCCGTCGAGCCTGCTCGAACATCCGCCGATTCGCCTCGTGGTCGCGGGTGAATTCGACGACGCCATAACCGGCGAGTTGGATTTGGGCTTTCTTGAGGATCGCCTGATTGTCGCGGAGGACGTCATCGGCCGCGTCGATCGGGAAATGCCGCGGGAAGCACTCGACGAAGTGGATCCCCATGCCCTGGATATGGCGGACCGCTTCCACGAACGGGAATTCCCGAAGCGAATAGGTCTGCACGCCCAACGGCCACCCGCCGAAGGGGTCGTCCGGAGCGAATCCGGCGCGGGCCAAGACGGCCGGCGCATCGAAAAACGCGGCGCCGCACGCGGAGGCGCCGGCGAGAGCGAGCCAGCGGCGACGATGCATCGAGGGGATCGACATGGCGGCAATTCTCCGTCCAAGCGGGATGGAAACAACAGGCGACGATCGCGGACCCTTCCGTGCCGCGAGCCCGTATTATGCCCAACGGCGACGCGGGAAAACAGGTGCCGCGCGCGGCGAGCCGGTCAGGCGTCGCCCTGGAACCGGCGGACGTCCTCGGCGGGGGCCGGCGCGTATTCGAGCGGTTCCATCGACGCGCCGGCTCGCCCCTGGCTCAGACTCCGCATCGCGCTCGAATACCCGAACAGCTCCTTGAGCGGCGCGCGGGCGGTGATGGTCACCGTCCGGCCGCGGATGTCGGTCTTGTCGATGACCGCCCGCCGCTGCCGCAGGTCGCCGACGAATTCGCCAAGAAAGTCCTCCGGCGTCGTGATGACGAGCCGCATGATCGGTTCGAGCAGGACCATGCCCGCCGCCTCGAGGCCCTTTTCGAAGGCGTCGTGCGCCGCGATGCGGAACGCCACGTCCGTGCTGTGCTCGTTCGCCTCCGCGCCAAGCACGGTCACGCGGATGTTCATGAGCGGCGATCCCGAGATGCGTCCGCCCCCCTCGCCGCACGTCTTGAGCTCGTCGGCGGCGAGCGAAACAAGCTCGGCGGGCGCGGCGTCGAACGGACACTGATTGAGCACAAGGACCGGGCCGCCCTCGACGCGATACGGCTCGACACGCAGCCTGATCTTCGCGAACAGTTGCTGTCCGCCGAGCTGCCGATGGCATTCGCCCACCGCCTCCGCCGCGCCCTGGATGGTCTCGCGGTAACTGACCTGGGGTTTCCGGAATTTCACGTTCAAATGGAAGTCGCGGAGCAACCGGTTGCGGACGATTTCGAGATGCAGTTCGCCCATTCCGCTGATGAGCGTCTGACCGGTTTCCTCGACGCGCACGCCGAGCGTCGGGTCCTGGCGTTTGAGCATGTCGAGCACATCGGCGAGCTTTCCCCGCTCGGTCGAGTTCTCGGGCTCGATCGACATCGAGATCACCGTCTCGGGGAATTGGATCTTTTCGAGCAGAACCGGATGCTTGGGATCGCAGAGCGTATCGCCCGTGATCGAATGACGCGGGCCGATCACGCCGACGATGTCCCCCGTCGAAACGGCGTCCACCTGGCCATCCCGCTGTTTCTTCGTCGCATGGATCTGCCAGAGCTGGGCGATGTTCTCCTTCTTGTCGCGACCCGGATTGAGGACGCGCGAGTTCGCCCTGAGTTCGCCCGAATAGACGCGCACCCACGACAAGTCGCCGGTCTTCGCCGGCAACACCTTGAACACAAGCCCGCAGAACGGCTCCGATGCGTCCGGCCGTCGGACCTCCTTCCAGGGTGATCTTGGATCGAGCGAAATTCCGTCGACGGGCGGAAGATCCCGAGGACTCGGCAGGTACTCGACGACCGCATCCAGCACCGGCTGGACTCCGATTCCGTGGAGGGCCGAGCCGCACAGAACGGGTTGAACCTGGTGCGCGATGACGCACCGCCGCAGAACGCGTCGGATCACCCCGGGCGGGATCGGTTTCTCCTGGAGGGCGAACTCCATCATCTCGTCGCTGTAGTTGTAGAGCGTTTCGAGCAGGGACGTTCTCCAGATCTCGGCGTCCTCGCGAAGATCCCCGGGTATTTCGGACGCGCGGATCGTCCTCCCTTCCGACTCGCGATCGAACGTCAACATCCGCATGTCGATCAGGTCGATCACTCCGCGAAACGGGTCGGGAGCGTGCGCGGGCCCGATTCCGACCGGCATCTGCAGCGCGACGGGGTTTGCCTGGAGCCGTTCGCGGATCTCGTCGAACACCGTCTGGAAGTCGGCCCCTTCGCGATCGAGCTTGTTGATGAAGGCGACTCGCGGAACGCGGTAGTGGTCGGCCTGGCGCCAAACCGTTTCGCTCTGAGCCTCGACGCCCTCCCGCGCGCTGAAGACGACGACGGCGCCGTCGAGCACGCGCAGGCATCGCTCGACCTCGGCCGTGAAATCGACGTGGCCCGGCGTATCGATCAGATTGATGTGCGTTTCGCGCCACAGGAACGTCACGCACGCGGCGTAGATCGTGATCCCCCGTTCCTGCTCCTCGGGATCCTCATCGGTCTCGGTGGTCCCCTGGTCCACCGAGCCGACCCGGTGTTTGGCGCCGCTGTAGAACAGCATGCGCTCGGTCACCGTCGTCTTTCCCGCGTCGATATGGGCGATCACTCCGATGTTCCGGAGCTGTTCGGTTTGACGAGCCATCCTCGGGGATCCTGGATTGGTCGGGGTGGTCGGTGCCGGCCGGCGACGGGCGGGCGTCGAGCGTGAACGGGCGCCGTCGTTCGCAACCGCGCAAAAAAAGGCCGCGCCCATGCCGTGCCGAGGCATGTCGCGGCGACCTGTGGACGAACCGAACGCGGCCCTACCACGCGAAGTGGGCGAACGCCTTGTTGGCGTCGGCCATGCGATGCACGTTCTCGCGCCGCGTCATCGCCGCGCCTTCCCGATTGTACGCCGCGATGAACTCGTCCGCCATTTTCAAATGGGTGGGACGCCCTTTCTTCTCGCGGATGGCGATGAGCAACCACCGGATGGCGAGCGATTGTTGGCGGTTGCGGTTGACCTGCATCGGAACCTGATACGCCGCTCCACCGACGCGCTTCGACCGGACCTCGATGTGCGGTTTCACATTCTCGACGGCCTGATGGAACACGTCGATCGGCTCCCGGTCGGGCATGCGCCGCCTGATTTCCTCGAGCGCGTCGTAAAAGACGCCGAGCGCGATCGACTTCTTGCCCGAGTCCATCAGGCAATTCACGAACTTGCTGGCGAGCACCGATCCGTATCGGGAATCGGGCTTCAACTGAATGCGGCTCGAAGTGATGCGTCCCATGGTCCGGGGGTTCCGTCAAAGGTCGGTCGGGTGTTCGAAATCGTGAAGGAGGTCGTGATCGTATCCGATCGGCCGAGTTCCAGTGGTTGTCGCGCGGGTCCCGGGCGGTTCCCGTTCGGCCTACGAACTCTTCGCGCCGTACCGGCTTCGCGATTGCTTGCGGCCGTCGACACCCAGCGTGTCGCGCGAACCGCGCACCACCTGATACCGCACGCCCGGAAGGTCGCGAACGCGGCCGCCGCGCACCAGGACGATCGAGTGCTCTTGCAGGTTGTGGCCCTCGCCCGGAATGTAAACGGTCACTTCCTTATGGTTCGACAACCGCACCCGCGTGATTTTTCGAAGGGCCGAATTGGGCTTCTTCGGAGTCATCGTCCGGACCTGCAGGCAGACGCCCTGTTTCTGGGGGCATTTCGCGAGTACGGGCGATTTGCTGAACTTCCGTTTTTGGCGGCGAGGTCGCTTTACCAACTGGTTGATCGTGGGCATGGAACGTCCGTTCTTCTCCATCGGGACCGGCCGCCGACGAATCCTCCGTCCGCGGATCGGTTTGCAAGGCGAAATCGAGCCCTTTAGCGTATCGGTTCCGAGGGAATTGTCAACGGGCACCGGCCCGCGCCCCCCCCGTCCACACGGTTCCTATTCGCCTCGAAGCAAATGGTCCAACGCACCGCCTTCGCCGGATGCGACCGCCGGACCGGTCGGGACGGCCGGCGCCGGCCGTCCGTCGCCTTCGGAGCTGAGCAGCGGGAAGCTCGTTTCGAGCGCGCGTTCGGCCTGCTGGGCCATCGCCTTCAGCGCCTCGGGCCGGTATCGGACTTCGGCTTCCTGGAATACGTGGAATCCGGTTCCGGCCGGGATCAAATGGCCGAGGATGACGTTTTCCTTCAGCCCCACGAGCGAGTCGGTCTTTCCCGACAGGGCGGCCTCGGTGAGCACCTTCGTGGTTTCCTGGAAACTGGCGGCCGAAATGAAACTGGAGCTCTGCACCGACGCCTTGGTGATTCCGAGGAGCTGGGTACTGGCGGTGGACGGCTTCGGCCGCGTGCACTTGGCCGGTTCCCCGCCAAGGGCCTGGTTCTGCGCATTCCGCTGGTCGAAGGCCTCGCGCGGGACGATCTCGCCGAGCGGCAGATCGGTCGAACCCGTCTCGGTGACCTTGACGCACGATGCGAGCCGCTTGTTGACCTCGCGGAACTCGAACTTGTCCATTTCCAAGCCGGGCAAGAGGCTCGTGTCGCCCGGATTCTCGATCTTCACCTTGCGCAACATCCGCGCGACGATGATCTCGATGTGCTTGTCGTTGATGTCGACGCGCTGGCTCCGGTACACCTGCTGGATTTCGTGGAGCAGGTACTGCTGCACGGCCTCTTCGCCGGAGACCCTCAGGATGTCGTGGGGGACGAGCGGGCCGTCGACGAGCGCCTGACCGGCGCGGACGTAGTCTCCCGAATGGACCATGAACCGTTTGCCGTGCGGAACGAGGTGTTCGCGTTCGATACCGCTTTCGCTCCTCACCGTGATCGTCCGTTTGCCCCGTTTCTTCTCGCCCAGGATTTCGACCGTGCCGTCGATTTCGGCGATCACGGCGGGATCCTTCGGTTTGCGCGCTTCGAAGATTTCGGTCACGCGGGGCAAACCGCCCGTGATGTCGGTGATCCCCGACGCTTCGCGGGGCGTCTTGGCGAGAACGGCGCCGGCGCCGACGCGGTCCCCCTCCGCGACTTCGATATGCGCCTTCTCGGGGAGGTAATACACGTCGAGCGGCTTTCCGTCATCGTCTTCGAGCACGATCTGGGGATGGAGCTCACCCTTGTGATCGATGATCATGCGCCGAACGTAGCCGCTCGGATCCTTCTCCTCCCGCATCGTCTGGCCCTCGACCACGTCCTCATACCGGACCCGTCCGGCCACTTCCGCCAAGATCGGGATGCTGTGCGGATCCCATTGACAGAGCGGAGCGAGGGGAGCGACTTCCTGGTTTTCGTCGACGAGCAGGACGGAGCCGAGCGGCACGTCGAACTTCTCGATCTCGCGGCCTTTCGCGTCGAGGATGGCGATCTCGCCGTTTCGCGTCAGAACGACGTTGCGCCCTTCGTCGTTCCGCACGAACCGGATTCGAGTGAACTTGACGAATCCGCCCTTCTTCGCGACCGTCTCATGTTCTTCGAGCACGGTCTGGACCGAACCGCCGATGTGGAATGTCCGCATCGTCAACTGCGTTCCCGGCTCGCCGATGCTCTGCGCCGCGATGATGCCGACGGCCATCCCCTCCTCGACCATCGCCCCGGTCGACAGGTCCATGCCGTAGCATCGCCGGCAAACGCCCAGCGCGGCGTCGCACGTCATGGGGCTGCGCACCTGGATCTTTTCGAGGCCCAGGTCCTCGATCCGCCGCGCGATTTCACCGGTGATCATGTCGCCTTCCCCGACAATCACCTCGTCCGTGACCGGATTCACGATGTTCTGGCGGCTGACCCGCCCGTGGACCGCGTCGGCCAACCGAACCTCGACCTTCTCGCCGCGGTAGATGACCCCTTTCGTGATGCCCTGGGTCGTTCCGCAATCCTCCATCGTGACGACGACGTTCTGCGCGACGTCGGCCAGTTTACGGGTGAGGTAGCCGGAGTCGGCCGTCTTGAGGGCCGTATCGGCGAGCCCCTTCCGGGCGCCGTGCGTCGAGCTGAAGTATTCGAGTACGGTCAACCCCTCGCGGAAATTCGCCTTGATGGGCGTTTCGATGATCTCCCCGGTCGGCTTGGCCATCAGGCCGCGCATGCCGGCGAGCTGCCGGATCTGTTCGACGCCGCCCCGAGCGCCGGAGTGCGCCATGAGGTAGACCGGATTGACGTATCCGTTCCCCCCGCGATCGTCCCGCTCCATGCACGACATCATTTCGGTCGTGATCCGTTCGCGAGCGTGCGTCCATGTGTCGAGCACCTGGTTGTAGCGCTCCATTTCCGTGATCACGCCCCGCTCGTAGAGCTTCTTGTACTTGATGACCGTCTTCTCGGCCTCGGCGATGATCTTCGCCTTCGACGGCGGCGTGACGAGGTCGTCGGTCGCGAACGAAAGGCCCGACCGCGTGCTCTCGCGGAATCCAAGCCGCATCATGTTGTCGAGCAGGTCGATGGTGGCCCGGCGGCCGACCCGCTGGTAGCAGTCGGAAATCACGTTCGCCAGATCGCTGCTCTTGAGCGGCTGGTTGTAGAAATCCATTCCGGCCGGCAGCATCATGTTGAAGAGGACGCGGCCATGCGTCGTTTCGATCAATTGGCCCGGCAACGATTCCTCTTCGTCCGCCTTGACCCGGCGATCGTTCGGCAGGCGGACCGAAATCCGCGCGTGCAGATCGATCACTCCAAGCGCGTAGGCCAGATCGCATTCCTCGAGCGACGAGAATTTCATGCCGTCGCCCTTTCGGCCGGGCAACATCAACGTGATGTAGTTGCAGCCCATGACCATGTCCTGCGAGGGGCTCATGATCGGGCGGCCGTTCGAAGGAGCGAAGATGTTGTTCGTCGACATCATCAGCGTGTGCGCCTCGACCTGCGCCTCGATCGACAGCGGCAGGTGGACCGCCATCTGGTCGCCGTCGAAGTCGGCGTTGAACCCCTTGCACACGAGCGGATGCAGGTGGATGGCGTTCCCCTCGACGAGGTTCGGTTCGAACGCCTGAATGCCCATCCGGTGCAGGGTCGGCGCGCGATTGAGAAGGACCGGATGGTTTCGGATCACCTGTTCGAGGATATCCCAGACCTCCTCGTCCTTCCGTTCGAGCATCTTCTTGGCGCTTTTGATCGTGTCGGCGTGGTTGAGCTCCTTGAGCTTGCGGATGATGAACGGCTGGTAGAGTTCGAGTGCGATCTTCTTGGGTAGCCCGCATTGGTGGAGCTTCAGCGTGGGGCCGACGACGATCACGCTGCGCGCCGAGTAGTCGACCCGTTTTCCGAGCAGGTTCTCGCGGAACCGCCCCTGCTTGCCCTTGATCATGTCGGTGAGCGACTTGAGCGGCCGGTTGCTGCTTCCGAGCACGGGTCGTTTGCAGCGGCTGTTGTCGAACAGCGCGTCGACCGACTGCTGCAGCATGCGTTTCTCGTTCCGGATGATGACCTCGGGAGCGTTCAGATCGACGAGCTTGCGGAGCCGGTTGTTGCGGTTGATGATCCGCCGGTACAGATCGTTCAGATCGCTCGTCGCGAAGTTTCCCGAGTCGAGCAGGACGAGCGGGCGGAGGTCGGGAGGGATCACGGGGATCACATCGAGCACCATCCATTCGGGGCGGTTGTCGCTGTCCCGAATCGACTCGACCAGCTTCAGGCGGCTGATGAGATCCTTGCGGCGCTGTTTCGAGTTGGTCGTGACGAGTTCCTTGCGGAGTTCCTGGGAGAGCGTGACGAGATCGAGCTGATTGAGGAGCTTGCGGATCGCCTCGGCGCCCATGTCCGCCTCGAACGACGCTTCGCCGTACTGCTCCTTCGCGGCGCGGTACTCCTCCTCGGTCAGCAACTGCTGCGGATCCAGTTCGGTCGCGCCCTTGTTGACGACCACGTAGTCCTGGAAATAGATCACCTTTTCGAGACTCGATGTCTTCATATCGAGCAGCGTGCCAAGCCGGCTCGGCATCGCCTTGAAGAACCAGATATGGACGACGGGCGCGGCCAGTTCGATATGTCCCATCCGTTTGCGGCGGACCCGCGAATGGGTGACCTTGACGCCGCACCGGTCGCAGATCATGCCCTTATACTTCATGCCCCGGTATTTGCCGCAGGCGCATTCCCAGTCCTTCTCGGGACCGAAAATCCGTTCGCAGAACAGGCCGTCCTTCTCCGGACGATAGGTGCGGTAGTTGATCGTCTCGGGCTTCTTGACCTCGCCGAACGACCAGCTGCGGATGTCCTGGGGCCTGGCGAGGCTGATTTTCACCGAGGCGTAGTCGTTGATGCGGTCGTACGAGCCTTCGCCGATTGTCATCTGCCCGTGCTCCTAAAAAAGGGGTCCGCAACGATGCGAGTGGATTGCGCGAGGCGACCGGCGTCCGATTCCGGCGTAGGCCGCCGTCAAGACGGGCTCCCGCTAGACCCGCCGCTTCTCGAGCTGCATGTTGAGCGCCAAGCCCCGGATTTCATTGGTCAAGACGTCGAAGCTCGCGGGCGTTCCCGCTTCGAGCGTATTCTCGCCCTTCACCATCGATTCATAGATCTTGGTCCGACCCTCGACGTCGTCGCTCTTGACGGTGAGCAGTTCCTGGAGGATGAACGCCGCTCCGTACGCCTCGAGCGCCCAGACCTCCATTTCCCCGAACCGCTGGCCGCCGAACCGGGCCTTGCCGCCGAGCGGTTGCTGGGTGATCAACGAATAGGGCCCGGTGCTCCGCGCGTGGACCTTGTCGTCGACGAGGTGATGGAGCTTCAGCATGTAGATGTAGCCGACGGTCGTTTCCTGTTCGAGCGGATCGCCCGTACGGCCGTCGTAGAGTTTCGCCTTGCCGCTGCGAGGTAGCCCGGCCTGATCGAGGCAGTCGTTGATGACTTTCTCCGACGCGCCTTCGAATACCGGCGTCACGGCCTGGAAGCCGAGCTTGGCGCCGGCCCAGCCCAGGTGCGTTTCGAGGATTTGACCGACGTTCATGCGGCTGGGCACGCCGAGCGGATTGAGCAGGATCTGCAGGGGCGTGCCGTCGGCCAGATACGGCATGTCCTCGACCGGCAGGATCTTGGCGACGACGCCCTTGTTCCCGTGCCGGCCCGCCATCTTGTCGCCGACCGAGATCGGCCGCTTGGTCGCGATGTACACCTTGACCATCTGCAGCACGCCGCTCCGCAATTCATCGCCGCGTTTCATGCTGTTGAGCCTGCGGTCGCGCGCGTCGATCGCCGCCTCGACCTCCGGCCAACGCGCTTTTTGAATCTGTTCCAAGTCCCCCTTGCGCTCCTCGCTGCGCATCCGGGCGGTGACCAGATCGAGCCGGAATTGGGCGGCCTGCTCGGCGATGAATTTCGGATCCTGGTCGCGCGTGAGGGGCGTGCCGTCCTCGTCGGTGAGCGCCCTTCCGATGATCTTCTCCATTTCGGCCGTCATCGCGCCGAACTTGTCGGCGATCGCCGCGTTCCCTTCCGATTCGGCTTCCTTGAGCTCCTTCTCGAACCGCTTCCGTTCCTCTTCGCCCAGACTCATCCGGCGCGAGAACTTCTGCGTGTTGATCACGATTCCGTCGATGCCGGAGGGAACGTCGAGCGAGTCGTTCTTGACGTCCTCGCCGGCGCGGCCGAAGATCGCGTGCAACAGTTTTTCCTCGGGCGTCAGTTCGGTCTTCGACTTGGGTGAAACCTTGCCGACCAGGATGTCGCCGGGCTTCACAAACGTGCCGACCCGCACGATCCCGTTCTCATCGAGATTGCGGAGCGCCTTTTCGCTGACGTTGGGGATGTCCCGAGTGAACTCCTCGCGGCCCAACTTCGTCTCGCGGATCTCGACGTCGAATTCCTCGATGTGGATCGACGTGTACACGTCCTGCTTCACCAGCTCCTCGCTGATGATGATCGCGTCCTCGAAGTTGAATCCGTCGAACGACATGAAACCGACGAGCACGTTGCGACCGAGGGCCAGTTCGCCCTGGTAGGTCGCCGCGCCGTCCGCGATGACGTCGCCCGTATCGACCTTATCCCCGAGACGCACGATCGGGCGCTGGTTCAGGCACGTGCGTTCATTCAGTCCGACGAACTTCTTGAGTTCATAGACATCCGAACCGATCTCGATGCGGCTCGCGTCGACGGCCGTGATCTTGCCTCCCCGGCTCGCCCGCACCACCATGCTCGAGTTGGTCGCGACGACCTTTTCGAGTCCCGTGGCGACGATCGGCGGCTCCGATACGAGAAGGGGCACCGCCTGCCGCTGCATATTCGAGCCCATGAGGGCCCGGTTCGCGTCGTCGTGCTCCAGGAACGGGATCAAACCCGCCGAAACGCCGACCATCTGGCTCGGCGCCACATCGATGTAGTTCACCTGGTCGGGGTTCACGATCTCGAAATCCGATCGATGCCGCGCGATCAGGTGCGGACCGGGAACCAGCTTGTTGTTCTGGATCGGCGTATCGGCCGGCGCGACGTATGCCTCGCCTTCCTCGTCCGCGCGCAGCGAAACGATTTCGTCGGTGACCGCGCCGTGCTTGACCACGCGGTAGGGAGCGCTCAGGAAGCCGTACTGGTCGACGCCGGCATAGATCGCCAAGCTCGAAATCAGACCGATGTTCGTGCCTTCGGGCGTTTCGATCGGGCAGATGCGGCCGTAGTGCGAAATATGCACGTCGCGCACCTCGAAACCGGCCCGCTTGCGATTGAGCCCGCCCGGACCGAGGGCCGAAAGCCGCCGCTCATGCGTCAGTTGCGAAAGGGGGTTCGTCTGGTCCACGACCTGCGACAGTTCACCCCTCCCGAAGAAATACTCGATCGCCGCCGACACGCTCTTGGGATTGACCAGACTGCGCGGCGTCATGTCCTCGACGTCCTTCAGGCTCATCCGCTCCTGCACCGTCCGCCGGAGCTTCAAAAACCCCTTGCGCAGCTCCTCGCACGCAAGCTCGTCGATCGTGCGCAGCCGCCGGTTGCAGAGGTGGTCGATGTCGTCGATCTGGGCGTTGTCTCCCTGACTGGCGAGCTCGATCAGATACCGGATCGCCTCGATCAGGTCCTCGGGCCGAAGCGACATCTCGCGCTCGGGGACGGAAAGGCCGAGTTTCCGGTTGATTCGGAACCGACCGACACGGCCAAGACGATAGCGATTGATGTCGTAGAACTTCTCGTGGAAGAGGCTCTTGGCCTTTTCGAGCTGCGGAGGATTGCCGGGGCGCAAACGCTGGTAGATCCGCAGCAAAGCCTCCTCGTGGCTCGACGTCACGTCCTCCACGAGCGTGTTGACGATCAGCACGCTGCGGGGCGGCGGCGCGACTTCGACCTTCTTGATTCCGGCCGTGCAAATCGTCTCGGCCGCCGCCCGCGTGATCTTCTTGCCCGCCTCGACGATAATCTCCCCCGCCCGCTCGCTCGACGACGGATACACGATGTCGTCGATGGCGATCTTGCCTTCGAGCTTCGTCACGCTGCGGCCGTCCACGATCTTCTCGACCGTCGAGTCGCAAAATACGCGCAGCAGATCGGACGCGGCGCTGAACTTGGGGTCCATGGCCCTCAGCAGGGTCATCGCCGAGAACCGGCCGCTCTGGTCGATGCGGACCGCGATCGAGTCCTTCTTGGTGATGTTCAGCTCGATCCAACTGCCGCGCTCCGGAATGATCCGGCAACTGGGCATGCGCCGTTCGGCGAGCGTATCCTGGTCGAGCACGAAATCGACGCCCGGGCTCCGGTGAAGCTGATTGACGACAACCCGCTCGGCGCCGTTGATGATGAACTCGCCCCCGCCCAGCATGATCGGAATGTCGCCGAGATAAACCTCCTCCTCGATCGACTCCTCCTTCTTCTTCAGTCGGAGCCAGATCTTGAACGGACGGCCGTACGTCAGGCGAAGCTGGCGGCATTCGTCGGGCGTATACCGGGGCTTTCCCAGTTCATACCGCGCGTATTCGAGCACGACCTGTTTGTCGTAGCTCTCCACGGGGAAGATTTCGCGGAGCACGCCTTCGAGCCCGACATCCTTGCGTTTTTCGGAATCGATCCCCTCCTGCAGGAAAGCCCGGTAGCTTGCCGTCTGGATCTGCGTCAGATCGGGCACCCGGTAATCGCGGCCGCTGCCGAACCGGCGAACTTCACGGGGAGCCAGACGTCGCTGGGCTGAGGTGGCCATAGGCGTGGATTGCTCCTGATGTCCTAAGGGATGTCCCGAGGGCATGTCCTTGGGGAGAAACTCCCGGATCGACCGGACCCGTACGGCGCCGCGCCCCGCGCCCGGCTCGGAATCCGAACGGAAGGTGGCTCGGCGCGCACCACGACCCGGGATGCATCGCGCGACAAGACGGCGCAGCCGAACAACCAGCGGGAGACGCTCTTGTGCATGCAACCGACGCCGCCCCTCGAGGGTCCTCTCGCGGGGCGGCGCATCCTAAGCGGGAAAACGATCGAGACTACTTGAGTTCGACGGTGGCTCCGGCCTCCATGAGCTGAGCCTTGACTTTTTCGGCGTCCTCCTTCGAGATCTTCTCCTTGATCTTCGCGGGAACCGCCTCAACAAGCTTCTTGGCGTCCATCAGCGAGGCGCCGGTCAGGTTCTTCACGACCTTGACAACGTCGAGCTTCTTGTCGCCGAAGCTGGTCATCACGACATCGAATTCCGTCTGAACGGCCTCCGCGGCGGGCCCCGCGTCGCCCGAAGGCGCGGCCATCATGACCGCGCCGCCGGCCGCCGGCTCGATCTTGTAAACATCCTTGAGGTAGTCACTCAGTTCCTTCGCCTGCTTCAGCGTCAGGTTCGCGATCTTATCGCCGAGTTCCTTGGTACCGGCCGAGAACTCCATGGTCGCTGCTTCACTCATGACGTACAAAACCCTTTCACACTGGCCGCCGCCGTGGGCCATCGTATGGGTAAATGTACCCGGCGGCATGAACTGTTGGATACGGCAATTCCCAATAATTCGCATTCGCCCCGCGCCGATCCGCCGCGTGACGTCGTGCTCCCCAATCCAAACCCGAACCTCCAACCCCCGACGATCCAATCCCCCATCATCCGGAAGAGCCAAGCGCCGACCCGTCCGTTTCCGCGCCCTCCCCACAAACGGAAGCCCGCGCCGCCCTACCCGCCCGAACCCTCTCCGAACGGCTCCGCGCCCGCCGCCGGCTCCGCGCCCGCCGCCGGCTCCGCGCCCGCCGCCGGCTCCGCGCCCGCCGCCGGCTCG
>VGZC01000035.1 GCA_016872725.1 Planctomycetota bacterium | reverse complement strand
CACGAGGACGAGCACGAGGACGAGCACGAGGACGAGCACGAGGACGAGCACGAGGACGAGCACGAGGACGAGCACGAGGACGAGGACGAGGACGAGTACGAGCACGAGGACGAGCACGAGTACGAGGACGAGCACGAGCATGAAGGCCCCCCCTCGAGATTATCGCCGAACGCGGCCATCGGGCGCCAGGCCTTCCTGACGGCGGCGTAGAATGGACAGCTACTCGAAAACGGGCGCGCATAGCGCGGGATAGCGTCATGCGCGCGTCGGGATACGGGCGTTCGGAGATCGCCGACGGATCGGTCAACCTCGCCATACCTCGACGTCCAAACCGATGCGCCATCTCCGGGTGCCGAAACCGATTCAGGCAGCTTCGCCGAAAAGACACTGCCGACAGAGTGACGGCCACATGTCACTTCGATCCGACTCGATCCCCGGGGCCGCGCCGCGTGATCGAACCGCGCAGCGCGGCGATCGCGACGCCGGCGAGGAAGATGGCGAGCGTTCCGACGACCGTCGTCAGGAGCCCGTGCAGCGGATTGCGCAGTTCGGGCCACGACGAGGGCCAGAACGCGGGCGGCCAGACGGAGGTCGTCGAAATCGACAGCCAGAGGATGAGAACGACGCCGAGCGCCACCGAGACGGCCGCGGCCGCGCTGGTCGTGTGCGCGCTGAGCCGCCCGAGGAGGAACACGCCGAGCACGCCGCCGGAAAAAACGCCCGCGAGCTGCCACCACGCGTCGAGCGCGCTTTCCGCGCGGATCATGGCGAGCGCGATGGCCGTTCCGAGCACGCCCCAGAAAAGCGTCGCGATGTGCAGCACGCGCAATCGTTCACGCTCGCCCGCGCGCGGACGCGCATAGGGAAGATAGAGATCGCACAGCGTCAATGTCGCCATGCTGTTCAGGTTCGAGTCCATCGATGCGGCGAAGACCGCCGCGACGACCAGCCCGGCGAACCCCGCCGGTAGTTCGTGCGCGATGAAATGCGGAAAGACCTTGTCGGCGCCGAGCCCCGAGGGCAGGAGTTCGGGCCGCGCCTGGTAGTAGGCGAACAGGCCCGTTCCGATGAAAAAGAAGAGCGCCGCGACGGGGACGTAGAGCAATGCCGTGATCCACACGCTGAGCGCCGCCTCGCGCCGATCGCTCGCCGCGACGTACCGCTGCACATAGCTCTGATCCACGGCGAAATTGCCGACATTCACGGTGAGCCCGTACGCGAAAACGACCCAGAAGGTCGATTCGGTCAGCGATCCGCTCCATCCACCCAGCGCGAACTTGTCGTGTTCCGCGCCGATGCGGAGGATCTGGGTGAGCCCGCCGGGCGTCCGCCACAGGATGGCGCCCACGCAAATCAACGGCCCGGTCACCAGCACGGCGCTTTGGAGCACGCCCGTCCAGACGACGGCCCCGAGCCCACCCGCGAGCGTATAGACCGTCATGATCGCGCCCGTCGCGAGGATCGTCGTTTCGATCCCCCACCCCGTCATCGGCGAAACCGCGAGCGCGAGCAGGTAGACGACGGTTCCCGTCCGCGCCATCTGCGTCAGCAGGAAACAGACCACCGCGTACGTCCGCGCCCAGCTCCCGAACCGCTCTTGCAGATGTTCGTACGCGCTGATCCGTCCCCGCGACCGGTAAAACGGAACGAACCACCGCACGGCGATCGCCGCGGCGATCGGAGTCGCCAGCGAGAATACGAACGCGTTCCAATCGCCCGCGAACGACTTGCCCGGATTGGCGAGGAACGAGATGCTGCTGACGTACGAACCGAACATCGACAGGCCGATCGCCCAACCGGGAAGCGATCGTCGCGCCGCCATGAACGACTCGGAGTCCCCCGTCCGCCGCCCGCACCATAGGCCGATACCGACGACCGCCGCGAGGTAGGCGACGATTACTCCGAGATCGACGTCCGTCAACCGGCTCATTCCGCGACATCCCACGGGGTGGACGGCCGTTCGACCGCGACGGCCGCCAGGGCCGGAGGAAGACCGAAGCCATCCGCGGGCCGAAGCCCCAAGCATCGCGCCGCATACCGCGATTGGCAAGTGGGTCTCCAGGCCGACGTCGCGCGGTACGTTGACGATGACCGTTTTGGTACGATCATGGAAATCCCGACGAGTGGATCGTCGATCGGCGAACCGTACGCATCACTGGGAGCATCCGTCATGAATCGCGCGTTGAAGACCGGCCTGTTGGCGTTCCTCGTCGGACTGATGACCGCCGGCTTTTGGCTGGAGGCCGAGGTGTGTGCCGAAGGAACCGAAGCGGCGAAACCGGTGCGCATGGGCTGCGGCATCATGACGTTCGACACGGTGCCCGGTTGGGGGCTGCGCCCCGACGGCACCTCGGCGCTCGGGCCCACGCACGGAGCGGTCGTGATCGACAAGGCGGGCAATATTTTTACGAGCGCGCACAAGGGCGTGGTCGTATTTTCACCCGACGGAAAGGTGATCCAGGAATATCTCGGCGACGACTTCACGCATATCCACGACATGGAGATCCGGGAGGAAGACGGGACCGAGTTCATCTACGGGGCGCGCAACATGGCCGGCGAGGGCATCAAGTTCGACGCCCATCGGGGGCGAATCACGCTCCGGCTGCCGTTCCCCGAGGAATCGGGATTGAAGCTCGCCAAGTTCAGTCCGACCGCGATCACGGTCACGCCGGGCGGCGACATCTACCTTTCCGACGGATACGCGAGCAACCACATCTTCAAGTTCGACCGGACGGGCAAGTACGTGATGCACTTCGGTACGGCCGGGAACGGCATGGAGCAGTTCAATACGGCCCACGGGATGACGCTCGATACGCGTTACGATCCGCCGCGCCTGTTGATTTGCGATCGTAATCACGAGCCCAAGGGAAGGCTGCTGCATTACGATCTCGACGGAAAATTCCTGGCGGAGGTCGCGACGGGGCTCGGCATGCCGACGTCGGCTTCGGTGCAGGGCGATTACGTGTCGGTGCCCGACCTGCACGGCCGGCTCGTGATCCTCGATAAGAACAACACGATCATGGCCGTGCTCGGACACAACCCCGATCCGGCGCGCCGCGCGAACTTCAACATCCCGCAGAACGAGTGGATCGAAGGCGTTTTCAGCGGAACGCACGGCTCATATTGGGACGCCGACGGAAACCTCTACGTGCAGGACTGGAATGTGGCGGGTCGCATCATGAAACTGACGCGCGTGCGTGCGGCGGCCGACTGATGAACGAGGACGGAATCGTCGACCCGCCTCCGATCCTGGGCGATTCGGAAGCTCGGCCCGCGGCGCACGAGCACAATCGGCGCGCGTGGAACGCGATGGTGCGGCGCAGGCAGCGGTTCACGCTTCCCGCGGACGATGCGTCGTTCGCCGATCCGCTGCGCGTCGTCGACGGCCTCGGATGGCTCGGGCCCTCGATCCGCGGCCAACGCGTTCTCTGCCTCGCGGCGGGCGGAGGACGCCATAGCGCGCTCTATGCGGCGGCGGGCGGGATCGTCACGGTCGTCGACCTCAGCGAATCGATGCTCGAACTCGACCGGCAAGTCGCCGCCGAACGCAAGCTCGATGTCCGGACCGTGCACGCGTCGATGGATCGCATGCCCATGCTCCGCGACGCCGAATTCGATCTCGTGATCCACCCGGTCAGCACGTGCTACGTCGCCGATCTTCGACCCGTGTACCGCGAAGCGGCCCGCGTCACGAAGGCCGGCGGTCTGTATGTCAGCCAGCACAAACAGCCGACGAGCCTGCAGGCCGATGTCGTTCCGACGGCGCGAGGCTACGAACTGATCGTGCCCCTCGATCACCGGGAGCCCCTTCCCGCGGCCCGGAACAGCCCGCACCGCGAGGAAGGCACGCTCGAATTCCTGCACCGATGGGATCAACTCGTCGGCGAATTGTGCCGCTCGGGGTTCGTGATCGAGGATCTGATCGAGCCGTCCCACGAAGACCCCGCCGCGGACACGGGTTCGTTCGGCCATCGCAGCCGGTTCGCGGCGCCGTACGTCCGGATCAAGGCGCGCCGCGCGGGAATGCCCCTCCGATCACCCGACTGGTCGGTCCGCTGATCACTCGATCCGGACTCGCGGCCTTCCCCTCGCGTCGGTGCGGCCGAGCCGGTATCTTGAATCGTCACGTTCCATTCGCATCGAGTCGGACGGGAGTCGGGGCCATGTTGACGGGATTCCGGGCATCGCTGGCGGGAGTTGTCTCGACCGTGGTCGCCGTGCAGGCCATGGCGGCGGAACCGTTCGATTGGCCCCAATGGCAAGGCCCCGCGCGCAACAATGTTTCCGTTGAAAAGGGACTGTTGAAGGAATGGCCGGCCGAGGGACCGAAGCGCGTTTGGACGTTCAGCGAAGCGGGGGCCGGGTACTCCGGTCCATCGGTCGCCGCCGGCACGCTCTACCTGATGGGAACCCGAGATTCCAATGAAATACTCATCGCCCTCGACGCCCTGACGGGTTCCGAAAAATGGGTCGCCGAACTCGATACGGTCTTCGAGAACGGATGGGGCGATGGTCCTCGCGGAACGCCGACCGTCGACGGTGACCGAGTCTATGCGATGAGCGGCACGGGGACCCTTGTTTGCGCCAAGACGGATTCGGGCGACGTTGTCTGGCGGGTCACAATGAAGGATCTCGGCGGTCGGAGGCCGAATTGGGGTTACTGCGAATCCGTGTTGATCGACGGCGACTGGTGCCTGTGCACGCCCGGCGGAGCCAAGGGGACGATCGCCGCGCTCGATAAGACGACCGGCAAGGTGATCTGGCAGAGCGGCGATTTCACCGACGATGCCCAGTACTCATCGATCGTCGTTGCCGAAATCCCGGGAGTGAAGCAGTATGTGCAATTGACGCAGAGTCACGTCTTCGGAATCATGGCCGACGGGGGCGCGCTCGCCTGGAAGGCCGACTGGCCTGGCCGAACGGCCGTGATTCCGACCCCGATCGTTCACGAGGACTCGGTCTACGTCACGTCCGGCTACGGCGCGGGATGCATGCGGGTGCGCATCGGCGCCGATCAGCAAGTCGAATCGGTTTTCACGAACAAGGAGATGAAGAACCACCACGGAGGCGTCGTGCTCGTCGACGGCCGGCTCTATGGATATTCCGACGGAGCCGGCTGGATTTGCCAGTCGTTCGAAACGGGTCAAGTCATCTGGTCGGACAAGAAGACGCTCGGCAAAGGTTCGCTCACCTGCGCCGACGGCATGCTGTACTGCATGAGCGAGGACAAGGGCGAAGTGGTGCTCGCCGAAGTCTCTCCCGAGTCCTTTCGCGTGCGGGGCCGGTTCGTGTTGAGTCCCCAATCGGAGAACCGCGCGGCGCGGGGCAAGATCTGGACCCATCCGGTCGTGGCGAACGGAAGGCTCTACATTCGCGATCAGGAACATCTTGTCTGCTACGACATCAAGGGTACGCCGTAGAAGGCGGAAACGGACCGCGGGGGATTCGGAACGGACATGAGAATCGGAGTCGTCGGCTATATCGGATCGGGCAAGAGCACTTTCTTTGAATGGATCACCCGAGTGACGCCCGACCCGGCGCTGGCGCATGCGACGCAATCGGCGATGGTCGAGGTGCCCGATGCGCGCGTGGCGCCGCTATGCGGGATCTACCACCCCAAGAAGACGACGCTCGCCTCGATCGAACTGGTTGATACGCCGGGCCTGCATCGGACGCACGAGGGGAACGCCGTGCGTCTGGCCGCTCTGCGCGAAGCGGGCTGTTTGGTTGTGGTCGTGGCCGCGCACGGTGACCAGGCCCCCGCGGCCGATCTGAACAATTTTGAAGACGACCTGCTGATCGCGGATCTGGAAATCGTATCGGGGCGCGTCGAGCGGCTCCGGGAATCGCTTCGAAAGCCGCGCCCGAACCGCGACGAACAGCGGAAGGAGCTCGACGCGCTCGAGCCGCTGCGGGCTGCGCTCGAGGCCGGAACGCCGCTCCGAGCGATCCAACTCTCCCCCGACCAGGCGCGGGCCATCCGATCGTTCCAACTGTTCAGTGAAAAGCCGCGCATGGTTGTGCTCAACACGGCCGATGACGAATCGGACGCCGATCGGTTTCTCGGCCTGGGTGGTTCGTCGCCCACGATCGCCGTTCCGCTCCGCCTCCAACTCGATCTGGAACGGATGGAGGCATCCGAGCGAACCGCGTTCTGCTCGGAAATGGGCGTTCAAGTCCGCGATCGCCACGCGGTGATCCGTCAACTGATGGACGCCTCGGGCCAGATGCTTTTCTTCACGGCCGGGGAGAAGGAGGTTCGGACGTGGATGGTCCGGAAAGGCGGTACGGCGTTGGACGCGGCGGCGGGCATCCACACCGATCTCGCGCGGGGATTCATCCGCGCCGAGGTGATGACGTGTGATGACTTGATCGGTTTGGGGAGCGAACGCGAGGTCAAGGCGCGCAACCGTCTGCGCCGCGAGCCGAAGGACTACGTGATCCAGGACGGCGATATCCTGTTGATCCAGCACAACTAGCGTGGCCGCGACGCGACGTGAGCGCGGACCGAATCGACAGCGCCGTCGATCTCGCGCGACTCCGTGTCGCTCAACGTCGCGCCTCCGAACCGTACGCGGTAAAACGCATCGATGATCCGGCGCAGCGCGTCGACCGACGCGTCGCCATGGCCTTCATGGAACGCGGCTGAGGCTTCTCGAGCGAACTCGCGCTGCGTCTGAGTCGGCCGTCGGACCCAGCCGTGGTGGCGCAGGATGCGTTCGAGTCGTTCGTAGAACTCGATGCGCGGCCCCGCCGCGCGGCCCCGCCGACCGTCCCCGCTCCAGAAGGCGCGCCCCGATCGCGCGGCGAATCGCGCGGCGGCGGCGAGCGCGAAGACGAGCGCGGCGAGTACCGACGCGACCACGCCGCCCCGCCAGTTCCAAAACCCCTCGCGGCGCCACGCCGCCAGGAACGGTACGATGCGCTCTTTCCACCAAGACCGCATGGCCGACCATACGGGACCCAGGAACGGCGTTCGTTCGAGCAATCCGGCGCGTTCGCCGGGCGGGCTGAAGATCCCCGAAGCGTTCTGACGCGCCGCGTTCATGTCGAGAACGTAGTCCTTCCAAAGGAGCTGGGCGAAGTCGAGCAGCTTGTCGATGTTCCGCGCGCCTTCCGCACCGACCAAGGCGTCGTCGGCGGGTGGTGTCGGATCGAGCCGGTACCACGCGGCGCCGCCCGGGCTGACCGCCGCGGCGGTTGGACCCTCGGGAACCTGATCGGGTTCCAAGTACATTTCGACCCACGCATGCGCGTCGTTTTGCCGGAACTGATAGTAATTGCCCAGTCCGTTGTATTCGCCGTCCAAGAACCCGATCACCACGCGCGCCGGGATACCGACCGACCGGAGCATCATTGCGAGCGCGCTCGCGAAGTATGCGCAGTGCCCCGTGTGGTGATTGGCGACGAAATCCTCGATCGGGTCGAGCTCCGGATGACGGACCGCCTCGATCGACTCGAGGTCGAGCGTGTAATGGAAAACGCGCGCGTCCTTGAGATGATTCTGGAGCGCGCGTCCTTTGAAGATGCGATTCGTCTCCGTACGGCCCTCCTCAATCAACGCACGGGCCGTTTGCGCGAGCCGCGGGAATCGGGCGCGGTCGAACTCGAGCAGTCCGGCTTTCTCCTGGGGACCCAGTTGGTATTCCGTTTCGCCTGTCCGCCGATTGTGGTTTCGGACAGGCATGACGGGCATCTGCGAACGGCTTCGGAATCCGTCCGAGTAGAGCGAGTACCGATAGGGAGTCCCCATCGACAGGTCATCGGAGCGCGGTCGCACGAGGCGTCCCGAATGGCGATCGTAGCGAAGATCGCCCGGTGTCCCCGGACCGCTCGCCGGAGCCGAAATGAAGACGAGGCTTGGATCGCCCGTCGGTTCGAAAAGGAAGTCGGTCCGAACCGGTTCGGCCGTCGATCGGGGTAGCTCCGAAAACGCCGCCCCCTCGCCGTGGGAATAACTGCGCCATGTGACGTGGCCGCGCGCGTCCACATCGTAGAAAGGAAGCGCGCGGCCCTGCAAATAGACCGGGCCGAGCATCGCGGGAAGGGGAGCCCCGGTCCGAGCGTCGCTGAACGCGAGGCGCAATACGAGTTCATCGTTGGATAGGATCTTCTCGAACTGGCGGAACTCGATCGCGCTGCCGAGTCCCACGGAAGGGTGGGGCCGTTCCCGCATCGCCCGCCATCCACCCGCGCCGATGCGCGGCACGGCGAAGAAAAAAGCCGCCGTGAACACGATCGTCGCGCAGACCATTCCGAGCAAATGGACGATCAACCCGCGATCCCACATGCGCCCGCGATCGGGGAGCGACGAGGGTTCCTGGTACGCGAGAATCGGCTTGCCGAGCAACCGATCGGCGAGCCTCGACGCTCGATCCGCTCCGGCGCGACCGGCGCCGACCGCCGCGGCGAACCGGCTGCGCAACGCGATCTGCCCGCTGTGGACATACAACAAGATGAGGCTGAGCAGACCGCCGAATTGGAACACGATCAACAGCAGGGCGAATACCAGTCCGTCGTTCAGGATCGACGCGACGACCACCATCAATAGGGACAGCACGATGAGGCTGCCGTAGATCCGGGGTGATTTCGCCTGGAAGAAAAAGACGCTGATCCAGACGGTGAGCAGGCGGCCGATCTCGGTCAACTGCGCCGCCGTGTCGTATCGCAGGAAACCTTGCGCCATCGGAAACACGACGCCCAGGGTGAGGATTCCCACGACCGCCCGCGGCAGTTGGATCCAGCGCCGCGTATCGGTCACGTAGAAGGCCGTCAGCGAGGTCACGAGGAGCGCGGGGGAGAACGCCGCGCGCCCGCGTCCCCAATCGACAAGGAACGCCGAGAGGACCGCGAGACCGATCGTCAGCAATTGGAGCATGCGCTCCAAGCCGTCGGTCTCGGTCCGCTGGTGCATCGTCGATTCCATGTTCGATCCCGTGCCGCCGTTCGGCATCACGCCCGATCCACCGGTCCATGGCTCCACTGAAAAAAACGATCGAGGTCCCGCCGTCCGGCATCGATCCACGTCACGCGGTCCAACCTTCGGGCCTCGACCGCCGTTCCAGCCGCGCCGCCGAATAACTCGGCGGGCGCCGACCGGTTGACCGATCCGAACGCGTCGGCGGGCATCGGCCGAGTACTGAGCACCACGCCGGGAGCGCCGCCGGGCCAGCGTTCCACGAGCATGCGGGCCGCTTCGGCAAGCGTGGCGCCCGAGCCGCCCTCGACCGCCGCGAGCCGATCGATCAGCTCGTCGACAAAGCGCGGCGACGCCGCGCCCGACCAGCATCCCGGCCGCGCTCCGGCGATGGCGAGCGTGACTCGGGCGAGCCCCTGGCGCGCGATGTCGGTGAGCGCGGTCGCCGCGATGCTCACCACGAGTTCGAGCCGCACGCGATCCGTTTCGGTCGGACGCGCGGGCATACGCAGGTCCAGGAGCAAGGCGAGCGACCGGTGGCGCTTGCGTTCGAATTGCTTGACGCTCAGCGTGCTCAGCCGGGCCGACGTGCGCCAATGGACCCAGCGCCGGCTGTCACCCGGCCGCCATTCGCGGAGCCCGTGGAATTCGTCCTCGGTCAACCCCTGCCGAGCCAGGGCCGCCTGCGTTCCGGTCGGGCCGCCTTGCGTCAACCGGTCCCACTCGGCCGTCATCCGGCCGAGTCGAGGGCAGACAATGAGTTCCTGGCGCGCGTCGAATCGGCGGGAACACTCGAGCAAACCCAGCGGAAACCGCGTGCTCACCGTGATCGGACCGAACTCGTAAAGGCCGCGCCGCGTCAGGTGCGCCCGGTAACTCACCCACGTTTCCCCGGCGGGTTCGACGAGCGGGACGGCGACATCAACGGCCGTCGGCGGAATGCCTCCGTCACCCTGCCCGTTTCGATACGTGATCCGGTCGCGGGCGCGCAACAGCCACGCGCCGAGCTGCCTGCGGCCGTTCGCGATTCCAATCCGAACGTGCAGTGATTCGCCCGCCTGGATGCGCCGCGGAAGGCGACGGGAGACCGAAAGTCGCCGCAAGGCGAGCAAAACCATCCGCGCGTGGAAGACGAGCGGGCCGATCATCATGCCCGCCAGGACGATGAGCAGATTGAGCTCGCGGGCCACCGCGCCGCCCATGACAAAGAGCAGCACCGAGACGAAGTAAAGACCCTCACGGGTCGGCATCGGAATGCGAAGGCCGTTCAACATGGTTGTGGCGCCGCGGAATCACACGGGCGTCGGCGTGGCATCGACGAGCCGTTCAATGATCTGTTCAACCCGTTCGCGCCGCGCGTCGCCCTGCGCGAAGCTGCTCGGCAACACGCGATGCCCGAGCACGGGGACGGCGAGCTGTTTCACGTCGTCGGGAACCACGAACGACCTTCCGTCGATGAGCGCCCAGGCCTGAGCGGCTCGATACAGCGAAAGGGCGCCGCGCGTGCTCGCCCCGACCAGCAAGTCGTCGCACGATCGGGTCGCCTCGATCATGTCGAGCAAGTACTCCTGAATGGCTCCGTCCACCTCGATCTCCCGAACGACCCGTTGCAGCTCGCGCACTTGCCCGCTCTCGACGACGGCGCGCAGCGTATCGACCGGCTCGCCCTCCCGATGCGTCCGCAGCACCTGCCGCTCATGCTCGCGACTCGGATATCCGATCGATACGCGGAAGAGGAACCGGTCGAGTTGGCTTTCGGGAAGCGGGTAGGTCCCTTCGTATTCGAACGGGTTCTGCGTCGCGATCACCATGAACGGTTCGGGCAACTTGTGCGTCGCGCCGTCGACGGAAACCTGACGGTCGCTCATCGCCTCGAGCATCGCG
Organism: Planctomycetota bacterium; assembly: GCA_016872725.1. GTDB lineage: Bacteria > Planctomycetota > Planctomycetia > Pirellulales > Pirellulaceae > VGZC01. The sequence continues at coordinate 52,849 of VGZC01000035.1, read as the reverse complement.
CTTTGCGTGCGCGGCGGAGCCCGGTTGATTTCATCGGCGAGCACCAGGTTCGCGAAGATCGGTCCCGCGTGGAAGACGAATTCCGACGTCTTCGACTGGAACACGCTGCTCCCCACAATGTCGCTCGGCAACAGGTCGGGTGTGAACTGGATGCGGCAAAAACGCCCGTCGACGCTTCGGGCAAGCGCCTTGCCGACGAGTGTCTTGCCGACTCCGGGAACGTCCTCGAGCAGGATGTGTTCGCCGGCAAGCAGTGCGGCAAGGCACAGGCGAACCACGCGGGGCTTTCCCAGGACGACCTTTTCGATGTTCGATTCGAGTTCGGCAACCCAGCGCGACGGCTCGGCGCTCATGCGGCTCACTCCCCAGCGCCCGGCGCGCCGCCGGCCGCGATCCGATCCCCCCGATTCGTGGTTCGCGTCAATCGTACCACCTGTGCGGAAGGCTGTCTTCCGGCCAGTCCGCCTTTTTCGGGGCGGGTGCCCCCCGACGATACGGGAGCCTGGCGCGGGCTCCGCGCGGGCGCGCCCGACGGAAGGTCTCGACCTCCGCCGAGGCCCGGACTGACCGCAATGCCGCGTCGATCGATCGACGACTTGTATGCTCCAAGCGGGTGAGGCTAGTCTGTAGTTGGGCTCGGAGCCGTCGGCGGAAAAACGCGAGGGGCGCGCGATTTCGCCCGCGGATCGGCTCCAGGCCGCATCCCTCGTAGCAGGAACAGCGCCGGAGGTTCGCCGCCCATCATGCCGCACGCAAACCCGGCCACGATCCTGTCACCGCGCGAAGCCGGCCGGTTCCGGCTCGATGGTGACGCCGCGATGTGCGCCTGTCCCGCTTGCCGCGCTCCCATGTCCGTTCGGCTCTGGCTGCGGCTCGCCGATTGCTGGCGTTGCGGCGCGACGATCGAATTGACCGACGAGGACGAGCGCGCGATCCGGGACCTCCTGGCCGCGGCGGGAATCGCGGAATCGCGGGAGGACGCGTTCGGCGAACCGCCCGCCTTCGAATGGGGACGTCGGCACGATCCGTACGACCGGCCGGAATCGAATTCGCCGGAGACCGCTTCGCCGAAGCCCGTCGCCGGACCCGCGCGGCGCGCCGAGCTCGGCCGTACCCACGCGTTCTGGGACGAGCTCTTCCGCGAGACGCCCGCCTGGCTCATCAGTCTCATCACCCATCTGGTCCTGCTGACGATTCTCGCGCTTTGGACCTATTCGGACGAACAACCCCGCGCGATCGTGATCTCCGCGACGATCCGCGCGGACCGGATCGAAGGAGGTGACAATTTATTGGCACCTCCTCAAGCCGAAACGCGTTTCGATCTGCCCCTGCCGAGCAATGTGGACTTGACGAGCGATCGGGAGCGGAAGGCGATCGAGTTGGCGGAGGAGGATGCGCGCGAGCTGCGGATCGATCCGTCGGCGCCCCATCCGCAACTCCCCCCGATCCTGGATGTCAAGCGGAGACTGGGCGAGACGGGCGACATCCGCGCGGCGCTCGCCGCCCGCGATCCGCGCATCCGCGTCGACATGGTGACGCGCGAGGGCGGTACGTCGTTGACCGAGGCCGCCGTCTCGCGCGGCCTGCGGTGGTTGGCGATGCAGCAGGAGGACGACGGGAGTTGGCGGTTGACCGGGCATGACGGAAGGGGCGGCGTCGAAAGCCGCTCGGCCGCGACCGGCATGGCGCTGCTCGCGTTCCTCGGAGCCGGCCAGACGCATCTGACCGGCCGCTACCAGGCCCATGTGGCCCGCGGAGTCCGTTGGCTGATCGAGCATCAGAACGAGGACGGCGATCTCCGAGCCGACTCGCAGGCGCAGGCGGGCATGTATGCGCACGGCCAGGCGTCGATCGCCCTGTGCGAAGCCTACGCGCTCACGGGCGACGAACAGATCCGCGAACCCGCTCGCCGCGCCGTCCAGTTCATCGTCGACGCGCAGTACGCCGATGGAGGCTGGCGCTACACGCCTCGCGAACCGTCGTCGCCGTCGGGCGGAGACACGAGTGTCGTCGGATGGCAGCTCATGGCCCTTCAAAGCGCGCGGGCCGCGGGCCTCGAAGTCCCCAATGCCACGTTCGAACTGGCCGGCCAGTTCCTCGACCGGGTCCAGGCCCGCGGCGGCGCGCTGTACGCGTATCGGCCGGGGGACGCGCCGAGCCCGACGATGACGGCCGAAGGCCTGCTCTGCCGCTTGTATCTCGGCTGGCGCCGCGACACGGGAGGCCTATCCGAAGGCGTCCGTTATCTTGTCCAGGACCATCTGCCCGTCCCCGGCAACTGGAACATCTATTATTGGTACTACGGCACGCAGACGCTCCACCATTACGGAGGGGAGGAATGGGACCAATGGAATACGCGCATGCGCGATCTGCTCGTCGTCACCCAGGAGGTCAAGGGGCACGTTGCCGGAAGCTGGCCGCCGCGCGGCGCCTACGCCGACGTCGGCGGACGACTCTACGTCACCGCGCTCGCCGTCTGCACGCTCGAAGTCTACTACCGCCATCTGCCCCTCTTCCGACCGATGAAACTCGACGCAAATACAGGTGACCACGAATGAGGAAGAAGAGGGGAAGGAGATCGCTCCGATAGCGGGAGTGTGTCTCCGGTCCGGCACCGAGCCCGCGCGGATGGTTCCCGATTCGTGTGATTCGTGCTATTCGTGGTTCAGAGGAAGGACGGGTGACCACGAATGACACGAATGACACGAATAGGGAAGAAGAGGGGAAGGAGATCGCTCCGATAGCGGGAGTGTGTCTCCGGTCCGGCACCGAGCCCGCGCGGATGGTTCCCGATTCGTGTGATTCGTGCTATTCGTGGTTCAGAAGAAGGACGGGTGACCACGAATGACACGAATGACACGAATAGGGAAGAAGAGGGGGAAGGAGATCGCTCCGATAGCGGGAGTGTGTCTCCGGTCCGGCACCGAGCCCGCGCGGATGGTTCCCGATTCGTGTGATTCGTGCTATTCGTGGTTCAGAAGAAGGACGGGTGACCACGAATGACACGAATGACACGAATAGGGAAGAAGAGGGGGAAGGAGATCGCTCCGATAGCGGGAGTGTGTCTCCGGTCCGGCACCGAGCCCGCGCGGATGGTTCCCGATTCGTGTGATTCGTGCTATTCGTGGTTCAGAAGAAGGACGGGTGACCACGAATGACACGAATGACACGAATAGGGAAGAAGAGGGAACGGGAATGGCGGAAATTCTGTTCAAGGATGAAAGCTATCATATCATCGGAGCATGCTTTGACGTCCACAACGAGATGGGAAGTGGGTTTCTTGAATCTGTGTATCAGGAATGCCTCGCGATTGAATTCCGGCGTCGCGCGATTCGGTATTGTTCTCAATGCGAATTGGTGTTGCGGTACAAGAACGAAACACTCGAATCGACGTACAGGCCGGACTTCATCTGCTACGAACAGATCATCGTGGAGCTCAAGGCGGCGTCCGCGCTGACGGACACGCACCGAGCACAGGTTCATAACTACTTGAAGGCCACAGGGTACCGCTTGGGACTGCTCGTCAACTTCGGTGGTCACCCAAGTCTGACATACGAGAGGATTGTCCGATGACCCATTCGTGGTCAAGACGAAACGGTGGATCACGACGTGTCCGCCTTGGCGAGTGCCGATGATGCGTGGTTGCAAGAGTCGGCTCGTCCTCCCAATCGTGTCCTCGTCTTGGTGTGGCGTTCCATCCGCCTTCCCAATAGGCCGACCGGCTCGAAGGCGCCGGTGCAACCGGTCGGTCATTGCCGAATGTCGGACGGCGCCGAATAGGGTGGACGGCATATCTCCAAGGGCTGATCGTACGGCTTCGCCGGAGGAGCGGGCATCGGCGGCGCCGCGAGCCAACTCTGTGCAGGCCGGAAACCGCGCGTCTTCTTCCGGCGATGCGCACTGAGCGCCATTATCGTGACCAGACATTTCTTGAGCTCCGGAATGCGGCGTCGGCGAATTCCTTCCCGTTCTCCATCACCCGTCGCACGGCCCAGGGGCAGCACTTCCAGCTCGCGGTCCGACGCCCTCTCGATCGGCGCGCGCGTCATTTCCCTCCGATCGCGTACAGCGCGTCGAACGAGCGCAGGTAAAGGATCCCGCCCGACACAATCGGGGACGCGGAGATCGGTTCACCCATGTCGATTTCCGCGACGCGATGGAATGCGCGGCCCTCGCGCACGACGGAAACGACGCCTTTGCGGGACGCCAGGTAAAGATGGCCGTGCGCGTAGAGCGGCGAAGCGCGGTAGCGGTCGGAATAGAGCCTTTCCTCGTATGCGATCTCGCCGGTCGCTCCATCGACGCAGACCAGGACTCCGTTCTCCCTGCAGAGATAGACGAGACCGCCGCGGATCACCGGCGACGGAACATCGGGAGTGCCGCGATCGAGCCTCCAGCGCACCGCGTCGCCGCGCGCGGCGACCTCGCCCGTTGCCGTCGCCGTGACGGCCGCGACCGGACCGTTCTTGGCCGACGGGATGACGATCATCCCCTCGCCGGCGGCGGGTGTCGCGACGAGCCGCAACGTCGGGTGGTATGCGTCGGTGTGGGGATTCAGTCCATAGCGCCAGATCTCGCGGCCGTCCTCGAGGCGATGGGCGATTGTGAAATCGCCGCCGTGGGTCACGAGAAAGGCGCGTTCCGCATCGCGAAAGAGAATGGGTGACGCGTACGCATGTTCGTTCTCGTTGGTCGCGCCCGTCACGCGCCGTTGACTCCAGATCTCCTCGCCCGTCGCCGCATTGAGGCATACGACGCGCGCTTCCACGCTCGTATCCTCGCCGTCGCCATGGATGAGCTGCAGATACAGCCGTCCGTTGTCGAGCAGCGGCGTGCTCGTCATGCCGAACTGGATATTCAGCGCACCGTACCGTTCCGAGACGTTGAATTTCCAAACCGGCTCGCCCGCGACGGTGAAGCAACCGATGGCTCCGGTCGCGACCATGGCCCAGACGTGCCTCCCGTCGGTCGCGGGTGAGTTCGACGCGGAATTGCCTTCATCCCCACGCACGTCGCGATTGCCGGAATCCAGCGTTTGTCGCCAGCCCTCGCGCCCATCCGTGCCGACGCACAGCAACAACAAGGCGCCCGAGGCGTCCACGGATGTCAGAAAGATCCGATCGTCCCAAGTGACGGGCGTGGATCCGGCGGGTCCAGGCAGAGGCAATCGCCACCGGACATTCTCGTCGCGGCTCCAGCGCACGGGAACGTCCCGTTCGTCGCTGATGCCGTTGTGACGGGCGCCGCGCCATTGTGGCCAGTTCTCCGCGGAAACCGTTGTCCACGAACCGAGGAACGCGGCGAAAACGGCGGCGAATCGGATCATTGCCGAGAGCCATGTCATGTGCGAATACCCTCGTGATGTGCGGGCGGGTAGATTGTCGCGGCGGGGCGGAACCCAAGTCGTCCGTAGGTTACGCGACGGACCCGCGCCATGCCAGTAGCCCGCTCGCAACGAGACCGTCCCGCGCGGCCTCAAGACTGTCCCGCGTGCATAGCCAGATATCGTGCGATCCGACGGAGCCTTCGGCGCGGTTCGAACAGAAGGCCAGCACCAACCCGTCCGCGGTAAGGCAGGGGTCGGTGACCTGCGCGTCCTCGTGATCCGCCGCAGTCCGCCTCTCGTTGGGGATCAGTCGCAGGTAGACTTCGTGGACCAGCGCCGTGGCCTGCAAGGATTGGCCGGACGGTTCCTGGGCGAGTCGTCGCGCGGCCAACTTGCGCAGTTCGTCGTACACCAGCGGCAGCAGTTGATCGGTCGCCAGCCGTTCGCCGCGTTGAATCGCCTGGAGCACGCGCGTGACATCCGACATCGAGTGGTCCCGGTAAGCGCGGCCGCGAGAAGGAGCCCACAAGTGACATTCTGCCGGGATTGACCTGACGGGTCAACCCTGGCCGATGTCGGCGAGCACCTTCCGATACTCTCTTACCACACCTGGAAAAGTGCCTTGTTCGTTGACGAACGTGAGCGTCGTGGAGACGATGACGGCTTGGCACTCGAAACCGAAAAGGCGAGGAACCCGACGACGGACCCGGAAACTGACTTGGGGGTCCGCGTGATCGGGGTGGGCGTCGCGATCTCGAATGTGTTCAATTAGCGCATTACTTGGGGCGAGTGCATGGCGCGTCGCACAACACCGTTCACTTTGAGGCGACTGCCGCTGTGGCTGCTCTTCGTTCTCGCTATCGCCGCACTCTTCTCGGTGCTTCCCACCAGTTCGACCACGTTGTCCGTCGTGGCGATGGTTGCGGCGGCGTTTGTCGCGATTGACGTGAAGCTCAAAGAACACTTCCGTGGCCGGCTCGGTATCTCATACTTCGCTTGCGCACTGAGCTATGTAGTGCTCAGCGGCCTGGTCACCATACTACATTTCCCACCTGTTCCACCTCTGGGGCCGCGCACGCCTTTCGGGGCACGGCCCGCCGATCACTGGTCGGACGTCTTCCTGCGGGAGGTCTGGGAGGAGCTTGCATTCTTCCTTGTCACCCTCTACGTTTACCAGATTGTGGCAATGGCGTGCGCATTCGTGAGTACCACGGTTGCCCTTCTGTGCTGGAGACACAACCGGGAGGCCAAGTGGTTGCTCGTGATGAACATACCCGGCATCATACTCGTTCTTTACTGGATCGCGACGACCGTTTGCGATGTCGTGGCCCCCGAGTAGCGCCGAGCAGTGGGATGTGGCGATATCGACTGGGCCCGCGCCGCGCGGCGGGCGCCGCTGAGTGAACACGCATGTCCACGGGAGCTTCCCGTCCGAAACGGGGGACTTGCGCAATACGACTCGAACATCTTTCGAGCTGACGGGCTCTGTTTCTCAAGGCGATGGGCGGTCCACATGTTGGGGAACTCGACCCGGGATTGCCTGAACCGGTGAACCGACGAGTGCCCTCGGCAACGGCTCGTCGATGATTCCGTCGAGTCGGAGTTTGGGGGACACCATGTGGCTCCGAATGCGGCTTGATATCGGATGGCGCGATCTGGCCCTCGGTTTCGTCTATTGCGTCGCGCCGACCTCATGATCGAAGGCCGTCGAGCGCGCTCGGCAATCGTGGACCGGCGATGCGGATTGCCTGGTGGCGCTTTCCGTCAGGTCGGCGTTTGACCTGGCGCTGAGGGCGCTCGAGTTGCCGTCGGGAAGCGAGGTGCTGCTGACGGCGCTGACCGTGCCGGACATGGCGCGCATCGTGGAGATGCACGGCTTGGTTCCCGTGCCGGTGGACATCGATGAGGACGGCGAAATACGTATCGCGTCGTTGAACGGGGCGATCACATCGAAGTCCCGGATGATCGTGGTCGCGCACTTGTTCGGTCACCGCTCCGCCCTGGACGATCTGCTGGGCATCGCGCGCCGCCACAATCTGCTCGTTGTCGAGGACCTTGCGCAGGGTTTTCACCGCGTCGGGGAGTGCGGTCATCCGGAGAGCGACCTGGCGATGTTCAGCTTTGGACCGATCAAAACGGCGTCCGCACTGGGCGGCGCGGTGGTGCGGGTCAAGTCCGCCGCCTTGTGCCGGACCATGAGCGAACTTCTGGGAACGGATCCGATTCAATCGTCAACGGCTTTCGCCCGTCGCCTGCTCCGCTTCACGCTGCTGAAGACGGTATCCGGCGAGCGAACGGCATGGTTGTTCCGGCGGTGCGTCGAGCGCTTGGGGTACGATTTCGACACGCTCGCCAACTCGGTGACACGCGGGTTCACGGGTTCGAACCTGGCGGCGCAGCTTCGCCGGCAACCGTCCACGCCGTTGCTGCGTCTGCTGCGAAGGAGATGGCGGACCTACGACTTCGCGCGAATCGCGCGTCGAACGGAAATGGGGAGACGATTCGGCGCGCGGATCGGCCGCTCGCACGATCCCTCGCATTCGTTCTGGGTCTATCCCCTCGTGGTCGACGCGCCGTCGGCTCTGCGCGATCGTCTGCGTGACGCCGGATTCGACGCGACGCACTTGGCGCGGATGGCCGTGGTTCCCGCCGCGGATGCGTCGCGCGTTCCGGCAGGCGCCCGCCGCGTCCTGGAGCGGATGGTGGTCTTGCCATGGTATCCCGACATGCCGGATGACGCGATCGACGCGATGGCCCGGATTGTCGGAACGATCGAACCCAATCCGGCATGAGAGATCCCGTTGCGGAGTGAGGACGGCACGTTGCTCCGCACGACAGACCGATTCCGCCAAGGTGACAGCATGGTATCGCTGTCGTGGATCAATCCGCGATTGATTTCCGACGGGCAACTGGCACTGGAGATGGACCACGAATCACGTGGAATTCACCTGACCGAAGCTGCCTCGGGCTCACCGCTGCTTGGGTATTGCCCTCTGCCGGATGGATAGTGGCTCGTCCATTCGCCACAAGGCGACTGGGACGGTTCCGAGCGGGTCCACGACTGGGTCCGGTTCTACCGTGGACTGAACCTCCTTGCTCCCGCGGAGGCCGACCAACACCGCAATCCCGCGGCGATCAAGGCGGTGTTGAAACAAGCGTTTTCCCAGTAGGCTGACGTTTTCCTCATTTCGGTGCCTGCGGGGCTTGTAGCATCCGCCCTCGCAAAGGCACGACAGATGGACGGCGATGCCGGCTGAGTTATCGGGTGGAGTCGCCGAGCCGCGTCCGATCGCAGGCTGGGTGTGGAAGGCTCATGCACCGGCGCAGAATCGGTAGTAGATCTCCGAGGCGAGGTCGAGCTGATGGAGATCGATCCATTCGTCCTTGGTGTGTGCTTGTTCGATCGCGCCGGGCCCGAAGACGACGGACGGGACGCCGTGGAGCGCCGTATGGGAGGCGTGCGTTCCGAACGCGACGCCGCGGAAAGCGCCCCGCGCGCCTGCGCCTTGCGCGACGCGCGCCAGTTCGTCGGCCAGTTCCCGATTCGCGTCATCGGGCAGCGCGGGCCAGATGATGTCGACCGGTTGGAACTCGAAGTCGACACCCGCTCGGCGTTCGAGGAAACGGCGCAGGTCTTCGACGGCCTCGCGCCCGTCCTCGCCCGGAATCAACCGCCGATCGACGGCGATTTCGCACCGATCGGGGACCGTATTGACGCTGAGGCCGCCCGCGATCAACCCGACGCTGATCGTCGCCGATCCGCAGAGCGGATGGGCGGGCCGCATCGGTCCCAAATGCGACGCGTAGTGCTCGAGGGCCTCGAGGACGCGGGCCATCCGATAGATGGCGTTGACGCCGTCGCCGGGCTCCGAACTATGGCACGCTCGGCCGTGCGTCACGATCTTCCATCGCACGGCGCCGCGATGCGCGACGACGACGTCGAGTTCGGTGGGTTCGGCGATGACGGCCAGATCGGGGCGCCGGAACGCCGCATCGGCCGCGAACGCCGGATCGTCCCAGCGCGCGGCGAGGTGCTGGATGCCGAGCGCCGTGGATTCCTCGTCGCACGTGCATGAAAGGAGGACCCGCGACTTGCCCGGGTTCCGTTCCGTGAACAACCTCGCGAACGCGGCGAGCATCGCGGCCATGCCGCCCTTCACATCGCACGTCCCGCGCCCCCACATCCGCCCGTCGCGCTCGACGGGCTCAAACGGCGCGATCGTCATCCCGTCGATCGGCACGGTGTCCTGATGCGCGTCGAGCATCACGGTGCGGCGCGCTTGGGGCGGATCGTAGACGGCGACCAGATCGGCGCGGCCGGGGAGGACGTCCCACCGCCGATAGTCCGCGCCGATCCGCTGAAAACACGATTCGAGGAAATCGCTCACTCGGCCTTCGCCCCATTCCGGATGGGAATCGGGCCGCGTTTCCGAATCGCTTGCGGACCGGCGTCCCATCGGGTTGACGCTCGGACGGCGAACCAGTTCCCGCAGCAGATCACGAGGTCGCAAAGACGTCATCGCACTTCCCACCATCGATCCAACATCCGTCCAATTCCTGTCCGATTCCTGTCCAACTCCTGTCGAACTCCTGTCGAACTCCTGTCCGAGGGAATCGCGTCGTCCGTCGGAGCGCGTATTGTAGGGGGGCGTACTCCGCGTCGAAAGTCGGCCCGTTCCCTGGGCCGATGGAGTTCGCCGTTTAGACGGCGGTCGCCATATCGCGTTCGAGGCGTGCGAGGGCGATCATCAGCCGGGTCCACTCGGTAACGACATCGAACGTCGCGAACCGGTACCGGGCGGTCGTTCCGCCGTCGAGCGTCCTCAGGCGAAGGACGTCGCCCATCACCGCGCATCCTCGGCGCACGGCCTGTTCCTCGGCGTCTCCATCCGTTTCTTCCGAATCGTCGCCGAGCGGCAGGACCTGGCGCAGGACGCGGTGAACGGCCCACAAGGCGGCCTTCCTCGCATCATCCGCTTGAACGACCATCCGAACCGAACCCGATTCCACTTGATACCGTGCCATCTGGTTTTCTCCTAGATTCCTTGCCGCCCCGCATGGATAGCATCGGCGCGCGCGGGACACGTTTGGTCCGCGACACGCTCGAAGGGGACATTTTGGGCTTTGGGCCCATCCGAGCCGGCACGTGTTTATCCGGCGCGTATCCGGCGCGTGGCTATTCGAGTTCGGCGATGCGGCGCAGGAGGATTTCGGCGAGCAGCGGGTGGGTACCGAGCGGTGGGGCGACGAGCCATTCGACGCCGGGGTGGCGTGCGGCGGCGGCGTCGAGCAGGGACGGGATGTCCTCCGACCAATGTCTTCCGGGGAGCAGGAAGAACGGGCTCGCGATCACCAACCGCGCGCCGGCCGAAACGCACGATCGAAACGCGTCGTCGACCGACGGAGACGCCAAGTCCATGTGCGCCGGCTCGATGATCGCGAACGGTCCCGAGCGGCGCACGGCGCCGCAGACGGTGTGGATGAACCGATTGGTTTCGTCGAGTCGCGAGCCGTGATCGACGACGATGAGCCCGACCTCGGAGGCCATTCGGCCCCGCGCGCGCACCAGCCGATCGAGGCCGTCCCGCCACGAGCTTCCGTCGTTGGCGCCTTCGAGCCGATCAACAGGGGAGTCGTCTCCCATGGAGGTCTCCGATTTCGCGAGGCAAGCCGGGCGGATCGCGCCGATCGCACGTCCCCGGCAACCTGGAACAGGCCTGCCGCCGGACGGCCCCCCCGAAAACGGAAGGTCGCGGCGCGAAACGGTAACGATGGCGCGCGTTCGTTTCCGATGATTGGACTATGTGGCCGTCGCGACCGCCAGATCCGGTCGAACTGCGCCCACACTCCCGCCCGCCCATCCTTCCGAATTTACTTGGGTGTTTTCCATGAAAAGGCTCATGCTCGCTCGACGTGCGTTTCCGCCTTGTTTCCTCTTGGCCGCCGTCCTGCCGCTATGGGGCGCGCCGGACGTTGCGGGCCAGGTTGTTCCGGGAACGGGCACCAAGGTCGCGCAGGTGGGCGACGACTTCGAGGAAGAGGATTGGGAATTTATCCACAACCTGCCGAAGAGCACGGAGAACATCAACGGATTCGATGGAGGAGCGGGGGGCGAATCCAAGAACGCGCGATGGTACGAGGGTCTCAAGCGGGGCCAACCCGATCACATTCGCCGCGTGCCGACGCCGAAGGGCGGCTTGCCGGACAGCAAAGGGGCCTTGCTCCTCATGTCACTCAATACGGGCATTCCGGGGCGTCCGAGCTTCCAGGTCCAGCAGGACGACTTCATCTGCGACGTCAATTACCGGCTCGGCGGCTCGATCCCCGTTTGGCAATCGCCGAGCGTCGTGGTGCGGGTCTTCATGCCGCCGGTCGAGAAATGGGAGCCGAGGACGGGCCCGACGTTCGCCTTCCGCGCGGCGGTCGACACGACCGTGCAAAAGTCGTCGGGATTCGCCCGCAACTGGACAACGGAGACGTATTGGCCTGGGATGTTCATAGAATTCGAGTCGAAGAAGGACACCAAACGCGAATACGACTCGGCGCACTTCCGCATGCGTTCCGACGAATCGGGAGGCGACTACAAGGGTCCGCAAATCACGCAGACCGGCTGGTGGACGCTCGGCATGTCGTTCACTCCCGACGGCCGCGTGCACTACTATATCCGGCCCGGCGTCGAGAAGCTCACGGCGAAGGACCGGGTCGCGTCGCACTATCCCTATAGTTATCGGTGCGAGCGGTTCAACACGTTCTTCTTCAACATCTGCACTCCGGACAACGGGCGGACCTGGTCGACTCCGTGGATCGTCGACGACTGCGAAGTCTACTTCATCCAGTCGAAGTGAACGGCGGCGACGCGGCCAGCGCAGTCTGCCCAACCGCGCCAGTCGGATCGCTCCGACGGCGATTTGCGGGAAAAGGGCGGGAAGGCCCCTGGCGCGCGTTGACTCGAACGGGACAGCCTTCGATAACGCTTTAGGGATGTCGAGCGCGCCGTGGGGATGTTTTGAAATCGAATTGGAATCGGAACGGCGGATATCCCCGTTGTCCGGCGCGCTCGGCGATCCACCGCACTCGGCGATCGACCTGTGAAGGAGGAGGGTTTTTCACACCACGGACCGGTGCGAGCGAACCGAGACCCATGCGGTCGGTTAGGCGCGAAATGGGGAACGGGCGATGCGCGGACGCGGTGTGTGTCTTGGCGGGGTCCTCGTCCTGTCGGTATGGGCTTGGGTCGGCACGGCCCTTGGTCAATCAGCCGGAACGCATGCGGTCGGCGCTCCGTCGGAAAACGACCCGGATACGGCGGGCCTTGGCGGCGAACGCGCGCGGCCGGTCGTTCCGACCGACCCGCTGATCGCGGCCATCCACCGTCAGGCGCGCGATGGCTACGCGCGGATCCGTTCGGAGATCGGCGACTACACGTGTACGGTGGTGAAGCGGGAGCGCGTGGGCGGCAGGCTGGGCACGTACGAGTTCCTTTCGGCGAAAGTGCGGCACGCCCGGGGTTCGGCGCCGTTCAGCGTCTATCTCAAGTTCCATGCGCCCGAGGACCTTCACGGGCGCGAAGTTCTCTATGTTGACGGCCAAAACGAAGGCCGGCTCATCGCGCGGAACGGCGGCCTGCGATTCGCCTACATCACAACGGAGGTCGAACCGACGAGCGATGTCGCGATGGAGGGCAATCGGTACCCGATCACCGAATTCGGGATTGAGAATCTCCTGAAACGATTCGTCGAACACCTCGACAATGCGGTGCTCGACGGATGCACGATCGAGACGCTGGAAGGATCGAAAGTCGACGGCCGAGCCTGCACGTGCTTTCAGATCACGAACCACGAGCGGTTTCCCCGCGAAGTCGGCTCGCATCCGCCGACCTCTGACCGTGTGGCGAGCTTCCGGCTTTCCGAACGCGAGCAAGCGGCGGGTCCTCCACCGACGTCGCGTTCATCGAGGCCTCGGTTTCGCGTGGCGCGGGTGTTCATCGATCCGCGGATCGGGTTCCCGGTCCATTACGAGGCGTTCGATTGGCCGAAGGCGGCGGGAGACCCGCCGCGGCTGCTCGAACAGTACACGTACCGGGACATTCGGTGGAACGTCGGTCTGACGGACCGGGACTTCGATCGGACGAATCCCTCTTACGGCTTCCGCAAACCGTCCGCCGAATCGCCCCGTTGACGGCGGAACGGGGCCTTGCCTTTTTCCAATGCGGTGGGCGTGTGTTACAATGCGCGGCGTCGGATTTCCGCGGATCCGTTTCCGGTCGGGGAAGCGGGCCGCCGATACCGGGTGAACCCTGTCGCGTGCGAAACGGCTCATGGCGCCTCCGAGCGATCTTCGAGAATTCCTCACGCTGCTGACAAGGAGCGGCCTGCTGGATTCCACCCTGCTCGACAGCCTCGCGCGCAAGCTCCACTGGTCCGAATCGACCGACATCGTGGAAGCGGCCCGCGCGCTGATCGCCGAGAAACAGCTCACCATCTTCCAGGCCCGCGAGTTGCTCAAGGGCAAGTGGCGCGGATTGGCATTTGACGGCTACAAGCTCCTCTATCCGCTCGGTTCGGGCGGGATGGGGCACGTGTACGCGGCGGTCGAGTCATCGACGGGCTGGCAGGTGGCGGTCAAGGTGCTTACCGACCGTTACCGTCGCGACATCGCCATGCTCACCCGCATCCAGCTCGAGGCGCAGGCGGGCATGCGTCTCAAGCACCCCAACATCCTCCGCACGCTCTCGATCAATCGCACCGAGGATTCGTACGGCGAGATCTTCTACGTGGTGATGGAGTTGGTGAAGGGGGTGAGCTTGAACGAGCTGATCGCGATTCACAAGTCGATTCCCGTTTGGCGCGCGTGCGACATCGTGCGGCAGGCGGCGCTGGGAATCGACAGCGCGCATCACGCGGGCCTGATCCACCGGGACGTCAAGCCGGACAACCTTCTGATCCGCAGCGACGGCAGCGTCAAGGTGCTCGACTTCGGTCTTGCCATGATGGACGAGAACGACGAGGAGTTCTCGATGGCGATGATCATGGGTCAGGACCGGCTGGGAACGGCCGACTATGTGGCACCCGAGCAATCGATCAACAGTTATCGCGTCGACCACCGCGTCGACGTGTACGGGCTCGGTTGCACGCTCTATTTCGCGCTTGCCGGCCGACCTCCGTTCCTTGCCGCGACGAACGCCGAGAAGATCCGGAACCACCGCGAGAAGAAGCCCGACGCGATCGACCTGTTGCGGCCGGACACGCCCCCCGAGATCGCCGCGATCGTCAACAAGATGATGGCGAAGCGTCCGGAGCGTCGGTTTTCGAGCGCGTCGGAGATCGCCGCGCGTCTTGAGCCGTTCTCGCGGCGCGAGCCGGTGGAGTTCGATTTCGCGCGAGTCGTGAAGGCGCGGGCCAAGTGGGCCAAGCGGCGCGAGGCGATCCGGAAGCTCAAGGAGCGGGACGATACGGCGACCCGCGCGCAAACGACCGACCACCCCGAGCCTCCGAAGGCCGAACCGAACCCCGCGCCGTTCGTTCGGAACGGGCCCGAGGCGGACGCATCGGCGGCACAAGCGGAAGCCAAGCGGAACGCGCCGGGCGTGGAGCCCCGCTGAATTCCGCGGGGCCGAGAGCCACTTCACCGAGCCGATGACGCGATGGTCCACCCACCCGACGGCGCCGTAGCGAACCCCGCGGAACCTGGCCACTCGAGCGCTGCGTCCGCGATTCGGATCCGGGGTGCCCGTGTCCACAACCTGCAATCGGTCGATGTCGATATTCCGAGGGGTCGGCTGGTCGTCATCACGGGACCGAGCGGGTCGGGAAAGAGCAGTCTCGCCTTCGACACGCTCTTCGCCGAAGGCCAGCGGCAGTACATCGAGACGCTTTCACCGTACGCGCGGCAGTTCGTCGATCAGCTCGAACGGCCCGACGTCGACGCGGTCGAGGGTCTCCAGCCGACGGTGTGCATCGATCAGCGGCAGGGCGGACACAGCCCGCGCAGCACGGTCGCGACGATGACCGAGCTCCACGACTATTTCCGCCTGATGATGGCGAGGCTTGGGACGATCCGCTGCCACCAATGCCGTGCGGAGATTCAGACGACGACGCCCGAGGCGATCGTCGATCGGCTCGCCGCGCTCCCCGACGGAACCCGCCTCATCCTCCTCGCGCCGATGGTTCGGGGCCGGCGCGGCCGGCACGTCGAGGTGCTCGCGGCGATCCGTCGAGCGGGATTCGTGCGGGCGCGTGTCGACGGAGTCGTTCGCGAGGTCGACCATGTTCCGGAGCCGTCGCCGAGGCGGGCGCACACCATCGAGGCGGTCGTAGACCGGATCGTCATCCATGACGGCGTCGCGCGGCGGCTGGCCGAGTCGGCACGGCTGGCCCTCGAACAGGGCGACGGCGTCCTGATCGCGAGCCGCATGGCCGACGGCGACAGAACTCGACGCGAACCGTCCTGGATCGACACGACCTACAGCACGCGCCACGCCTGTCCGGCATGTTCGATCAGCTACGAGGAGATCGAGCCGAGGACATTCAGCTTCAACAGCCCCTATGGCGCGTGCCCCGCCTGCACGGGACTCGGCGTCGTCCGTCTCGAAGGATCCGAGGACGACGCGACCTGTCCCGAATGCCAGGGATCGCGGCTCCGCCGCGAGGCGAACCATGCGTGGGTCGGCGGCAAGAATATGCTCGACCTGAGCCGTCTGTCCATTGCGGACGCGGCCGCGTTCTTCGCGAAGCTCGAGTTCGACGAACCGTCCCGGCCGGTCGCCGACCCGATCCTCGACGAGATCCTCCGTCGGCTCGAGTTCCTCCGTAAAGTCGGTCTTGACTATCTCACGCTCGGCCGTTCCGCCGATACGCTCAGCGGCGGCGAGCTCCAGCGCGTGCGACTCGCCGGCGCGATCGGCTCGGCGCTCATCGGCGTCTGTTACGTGCTTGATGAACCGAGCATCGGCCTGCATCCTCGCGACAACGACCGATTGATCGACGCGCTCCGCGATCTGAGGCGGCAAGGCAACACGGTCGTCGTGGTCGAACATGATGAAGCGATGATGCGGAGCGCGGACCAGATCATCGACGTCGGACCGGGAGCGGGTGCGTCGGGTGGCCGCATCGTGGACCAAGGGCGTCCCGACGAGGTCTCGGCCCGCGATCGATCGATCACGGGGGCCTACCTGGCGCGCCGCATGCGGATACGCGGCCGCGACCGCCGGCGGCCGTTCGAAAAGGACCACTGCGTCACACTCCTGGGCGCCGCCGCGAACAACCTGCGTTCGATCGACGTCGTGTTCCCGCTCGGTTTGTTCGTCTGCGTGACGGGCGTGAGCGGATCGGGGAAGAGCACGCTCGTGAACGAGACCCTGGCGCGGGCCGTCGCGAGGGAACTTGGCAAGGGTGGTCCCCGTCCGGGCGCGTACGCGCGGCTTTGCGGCGTCCGGTCGATCCGCAACCTGATCGAGGTGGACCAGTCGCCGATCGGCCGCACGCCGCGCGGCAATCCGGCGACGTATCTCGGCGCGTTCGATGAAATCCGAAACGCGTTCGCCGCGTCGCGCGACGCGAAGCAGCGCGGATTCCGAGCGAATCGATTCAGCTTCAATGTCAAGGGCGGGCGGTGCGAGGCCTGCCAGGGCCAGGGCGTCCGCAAGATCGAAATGAACTTCCTTCCCGATCTGCAGGTCGTGTGCCAGGAATGCGGCGGAGCCCGATTCGAACGGCAGACGCTCGAAGTCAAGTACCGGGGCAAGTCGATCGCCGATGTCCTCGCCATGTCGGTCGACGAGGGGGCGGAGTTCTTTCGCAATTTCGCGAAGATCCACGCGCCCCTCGAGTGCCTGCGCCAGGTCGGCCTCGGCTACCTCCAACTCGGCCAACCCTCGAACACGCTCTCCGGCGGCGAATGCCAGCGCATCAAGCTCGCCGCGCAGCTCGCGCTCCCCGAATCGGGCGATACCCTCTTCGTACTCGATGAACCGACGACCGGCCTGCATTTCGACGACATCCAAAAACTGCTCGGCGTCCTTCAGCGGCTTGTCGATCGAGGCAACACGGTGATCGTCATCGAGCACCATCTCGACGTGATCGCGTGCGCCGATTGGGTCATCGACCTCGGACCGGAAGGCGGCGATCAGGGCGGTTCGATCGTGGTGTGCGGAACGCCGGAGGACGTCGCGGGGTGTGGGACGAGCCACACGGGCCGATTCCTCCGGGAACACCGAGCCATGCGCTGAGGAGGGCGCGGGCATGCCGGAACGGTTCGACGGGATCCAATCGACGGCGCGGCGCGAGCAGCTCCTGCTCGCCCCGTTCGCGATGCGCAGCGACGAATCACGAGGCCGCCGGTATCCGGAACCCGAGCATCCCTATCGAGGCCCGTTCCAGCGCGACCGAGACCGGATCGTGCACAGCGCGGCGTTCCGAAGACTCAGCGGAAAAATGCAGGTCTTCACGGGAGAACGGGGGGACTACCATCGCACGCGGCTCACACACTCCTTTGAAGTCGCGTCGATCGCCCGGACCATCGGTCGTTCGCTCCGTTTGAACGAGGACCTCATCGAGGCGCTTGCCCTGTTCCACGACATCGGCCATCCGCCGTTCGGACACGCGGGCGAGGACGCACTCCATGAGTGTCTCGCCGATACGGGCGGCTTCTCGCACAACCGCTACGCGCTGACGATCGCCGAGGAACTCGAAAGGCCCTACCCCGACTTCCCCGGTCTGAACCTGACCTGGGAGGTGCTCGAAGGCCAAGCGGCGCGCGCCGGGCTGTCGCGAGGACCGACCGACGCCGGCCCGTTGCTCGAAGCGCAGGTCGTCGAGGCGGCCGACAGCATGACGTACGACGCGCACGATGTCGACGACGCCGTCAAACTGGGATTGGTGACGATCGACGCGTTGGGTACCGTCCCCCTCGTGCGGGAAACGATCGATCGCATTCGCCGACACAGTCCGCGGCTCGACGGCACGCTCCTGCGCCGCGCCATCGTCCACGACCTGATCGACCTGCAGGTCGGGGATGTGCTCGATCATGTGGCGCGCGCGTGGGCGATCCGCCCACCGGCCGGTCGGGCCGAAGCCCAACGCGCGGCGTTCCGCGTCGGACCTTCCGCCGACCTGGCGGAACGCAAGTCCGAATTGGAGCGGTTCCTCTACGAGCGCGTATACCGACACACCGAGCTGGCTCGGATGCGGTCGTCGGCCCAGGCGCGATTGGCCCGACTGTTCGCGGCCCTCGTTCGCGAGCCGCACCACCTGCCGCCCCGCTTCCAAAAGCGGATCGACCAAGTCGGCCTCCCGCGCTCGGTCGGAGACTACCTCGCGGGTATGACCGATCGGTACTGCGATCAACAATACGAACGGTTCGTCGGATCCGATTGATCGAGGTCACGGCCCGTCGCAACGGGCGCTGCGACCCCTATTTCTCCGACGCGAACCACCGGCGATCGGGGGGGGGCGGGTTCCGAACGGGGACGATCGGTGGTAGAATCGGCCTGAACCGGCTCAAGCCCGCGGCGCCGGATCGCGAATCGCGTCGCGCACGTGGAGCGACCCGGAAGGGCCTCATGGGGCAACCACCCGCGGAGGGTGTGGTGTCGGGTCGTCCGCGGTTCGGTGGAGTCGAAGCCGGGAGGGGAGGCATCACTTTGGACGTGGCGCTTTGGATCTTGCGAGGCGTCTTCCTCGTGGTCATCGCGGGGCTAGGGGTCTCCGTGATCAATTCGCCGGCGCTGAACGACCTGCCGGCTCCCTACCCCTGGGTGATTTTTGTTTCGATCCTCGCCGGCGCGGTCGCGATCATCGGGATCGACGTGGTCTTGCCGAGGAAGCGGATCGAGATGATCACGTGCGTCTACTTCGGCATCGTCGTCGGCCTTTTCCTGACGTACCTGCTCGGGCAGGCTCTCTCCCCCTTGCTGCTCGACGAGAATCTCAATCCCGGCAAGTACTGGATGGCGATCCAGCTCCTGGTCGGCGTTTCGCTCTGTTATGTCTGCATCAGTCTCTTGATCCAGACGAAGGACGACTTTCGGTTCATCATTCCGTACGTCGAGTTCACCAAGGAGGTGAAGGGAGGCCGTCCGTACGTGTTGGACACGAGCGTCATCATCGACGGCCGGCTCGCCGACGTCGTCGAGACGCGGATCTTCGACAACGAGTTGATCATGCCGAGGTTCGTGTTGACGGAGCTGCAGGCGATCGCGGACAGCGGGGACCGGCTTCGTCGTTCGAGAGGCCGCCGGGGACTGGATATCCTGAACCGGCTCCGCGCGAACGAAAACGTCGATTTCAAGATCCACGATCGGGAGCTGCCCGAGTTCGACGGGCAGCCGGTCGACATGAAGCTCGTGTTGCTCGCCAAGCACCTCGAAGGCAAGGTCGTCACGGGCGACTACAACCTGAACAAGGTCGCTCGGCTGCACAACGTGCCGGTGATCAATCTGAACGACTTGGCCAACGCGCTCAAGCCGGTCTTTCTTCCGGGGGAGAATCTCGAAGTCCGTATCGTCAAGTCGGGGGAGGAACCTGGGCAGGGTGTCGGGTACCTGGACGACGGCACGATGATCGTGGTCGAATCGGGCCGCGATCATATCGGCCGGACGGTTCGGGTCGCCGTGACCAGCGTGTTGCAGACGAGCGCCGGGCGCATGATCTTCGGCAAGTGCGAACGGGCGGTCGAGGACCGCGCCGAGATCCGGCGATGAGTCGGGCGCGTCAGGTCTTCTCCCATTCCCTTTCCATTCCCCATGCGTGATTCAGACCATGACCGATGAGACGATGGCCGGGGCGGCCCGGTCCGAGCGTGGGCTCGCGCTCGCGATGATCGCGGCGCGGACGGCGGCCGAGCACAAGGGGCGCGACATCGTCGTGCTCGACATGCGCCGCAATACGTCCTTGTTCGATTTTTTCGTGATCGCGACCGGTTCGAGCCGCCGGCAGCTCCACGCGATCAGCGACGAGATCGAACGGGCGTTGGCGATCGAGCTGAAGGACAAGAAGATCGGCATCGAGGGGTACGACGAGAGCCGCTGGATCGTGCTCGACTACGGTGATGTCGTGATCCACGTCTTCGATGAGGACACGAGGAAATTCTATGGCCTGGAGAATCTCTGGGCGGACGCCGAACCGGTTGACGTGGGCGGAGTGGTCGCATGAACATCCTGCGGGAGCTCCGCCGTCGTTTCGCCGAAGCGCTCGGAGCGATCGTCGACGATCCCGGCCCGTTGCTCGACTTGATCCGACCCGCGCAGGACGCGCGGTTCGGCGACTACCAAGCGAACTGCGCGATGCCGCTGGCGAAGCGGCTCCATCAATCGGCGCGGGACGTGGCCGAATCGCTTGTGGCTCGGCTTCGCGTCGGCGACCTGTGCGATCGGCCGGAAGTCACCGAACGCGGATTCATCAACATGCGTCTCCGCGACGATTGGCTCGACGGTTGGTTGCGTGGGGCTTCGGCCGATCCGCGCGTGGCGATCGAGCCGACGGCATCGCCCCGCGCGTTCGTGATCGACTATTCATCGCCCAACGTCGCCAAGCCGATGCATGTCGGCCATATCCGATCGACGGTCATCGGCGACGCGATCCGCCACATCCTCGCGTTCCTCGGCCATACCATTGTGAGCGACAATCACCTGGGTGATTGGGGCACGCAGTTCGGGATGATCATCTACGGCTACAAGCATTTCCTCGACCGGCGCGCCTATGAAAAGCACCGCGTCGATGAACTCGGCAGACTCTACAAACTGGTCAATCAGCTCGCGGAATACCACGAGCTCAAGGAGCGGCTGCCGAAGGCCGAGTCGGACCTGGCGCGGATGGACGCGCAGCGCGCCGATCTGGCGGCGCGTGTCGAGACGCTCGCCGGTCCCGAGCGCAAGAAGGTCGCGAAGGACGCCGACCGCCTCGACGCGAAGATCAAGGAAGCGCGCGAGGAGATCGGCCGAATCCGAGCGCGCTTGGCGGCCGTCGACGACGACCCGGTCAAGAGGGCCCTCGCCCGCGAGCATCCGGCGATCGGCGAACGCGTGCTCGAGGAAACCGCGCGTCTGCACGAGGGAGATGCCGGGAATCGGCGGCTTTGGGCCGAGTTCCTGCCCGATTGCCGGCTCGAATTGGCGAAAGCCTATCAGCGGCTCGGGATCCGGTTCGACTACGAACTCGGAGAGAGCTTCTACCACGATTTCCTCGGAAAGGTGGTCGCCGAGTTCGAGTCGCGGGGCCTCGCGCGGACGAGCGAAGGCGCGACGTGCGTGTTCCTCGACGGATTCGAGACACCGATGATCGTGCGCAAGTCGGATGGAGCCTTCCTGTACGCGACCACCGATCTCGCGACGATCCAATACCGCATGGCCACGTGGCATCCCGATGCCGTGCTCTACGTCGTGGACAGCCGGCAGAGCGAGCATTTCGCGAAACTGTTCGCGGCCGCGCGGCTTTGGGGATATGACTCGGTCGAACTCCGCCACGTCAGCTTCGGCACGGTGCTCGGCGAGGACGGTAAGCCGTACAAGACGCGCGAAGGCGACGCCGTCTCGCTCGCTTCGCTCCTCGACGAGGCCGTCGCGAGGGCCTATCGCGTCGTCTGTACGGTCGACGACGCCAAGCCGTCGGGACGCGAATTGTCGGACGAGCAACGTCGCCGGGTCGCCGAGGTCGTCGGCATCGGAGCGATCAAGTACCGCGATCTCTCGCACAACCGCACGAGCGACTACGTATTCAGTTTCGACAAGATGCTCGAACTCGACGGAAACACGTCGGCCTATCTGCAATACGCATTCGCGCGCGTGCACGCCATTTTCGCCCGAGGCGGCATCGAGCGTCCGCTTCCGGCGGGAACCGAGCGATCGGCGGACGCGGGACCTCCGTTCCCGACCGTCGAGGAGCGCGCCCTGGCGATGGCCCTCGCGCGCTTCCACGAGACGCTCGACGACGTCACCATCGATTACCGGCCGAATATGCTGACGACGTATCTGTACGAACTCGCGGGCCACTTCTCGCGGTTCTACACCAACCCGCAATGCAAGGTGCTCAAGGCCGAAACGGCCGAGCTCCGCGAGCAGCGTCTGCGTTTGTGCGACGTCGCGGGCCGAACGATCGGACAAGGCCTTCGCCTGCTCGGCATCCAGACCGTCGATCAGATGTAGATTTCGATTCGACCGCGTCCGAGGCGGCGACCTGATGATCGATGACACGCGGTGGGAGGTCGGCGACCGCCGTGCGTTGGGCGAGGGTGATGAACGCATGCCAATCAAGGCATCCGCCTTCTTGATTGCGCCTGCAAGGGAGGCGATCGATGACCGGCAAGCTGTGGCTGATGTTACTGCTCGGTGCGGCGCCGATCGGAGTCCGTCCTTCGGTGGGGGCTGCGGACGAGGGTCCGAGTCCGGCGGACTCCGCCGCCATGCGGGCCGCGGTGCTCGCCGATTGGGACTTGCAGGAGAAGCGGCTGGGGCGGTCGCCGCATTCTCCGGAGGCCATTCAGGCGGCCGCGAAACGCGGCGCGTTGCTCTTGGGAACGGTTCCCGTCGAGGCGGATGGATCGGCCTATTTTCAA
This sequence comes from Planctomycetota bacterium, assembly GCA_016872725.1. Lineage (GTDB taxonomy): Bacteria > Planctomycetota > Planctomycetia > Pirellulales > Pirellulaceae > VGZC01. The sequence continues at coordinate 29,976 of VGZC01000035.1, read as the reverse complement.
GCCCCTGCGCGCAAACCGCTTTACTTCCAGGCGGTGGACGAGGCGGGCCGCGCGGTTCAGGGCATGCGTTCGGTGGTGTACCTGCAGCCGGGCGAGCGCCGCGGTTGCGTCGGCTGTCATGAACCCGTGGGCGCATCGCCCGCCGCTCGTCCGTGCCTCGCCGCCCTGCGATCCCCGTCGACCCTCGAACCGGGGCCGGACGGCACGCGCCCCTTCGGCTTTGTACGTTTGATCCAGCCGATTCTCGACCGGCGTTGCGTGCGATGCCACGACGGCTCGACCGGGCCGGACAAGGCGCGACCCGACTTGAGGGACGGGCCAGCGGTCCCATTCAGCAAGTCCTACGATGGCCTCAAACCGTATCTCCGCTGGCCGTCCTACGACGGACCGACGCGTCCCGGCGAGCTGGGCGCCGACGCCAGCCCGCTCGCGGCCATTCTCGTCGGTCCGAACCACGGCAAACACGTGGAATTGCCCGACCACGAGCTTCGGACGATCTACCTATGGCTGGACGCCCAGGTGCCGTTTTTCGGCACGTATGAGGACGATGCCCTGGACGCCCAGCGACGCGGCCATGCCATCTCCCCCCCATCGCTCCAGTAAGAGGGCAAAGCAGGGCAGCCAAAATCGGGACCCCACAAGGAAATCGGCCTCGTTCAAACCGACACGCGGAAACAGGCGTGACTCATGTCTTGTCACCTGACCAGGCGACAGAGCGGACCCCGTCAGCCGCCGCCGATCGTGAATCCGGGGAATCCAAGGCCGAATGTGTTTCGCGCGCCGGTCCGCGCCGGTCCGCGAACGCTCGCCTGGGATGCCGCGTTTGGAGCCGACGCCGCGCGATTCGATTCGACCTCCGCCCATTGCGACATTTCACCGATCGAGACGGGCGTCGTGGCGCCGCCCGCGTCGCGGGCCGATTGAATGAACCGCGCAATCGCGTCGGCATCTTGGGCGCCCGTCAAGTGCGATCGACGCATCCCATCGGACGACTTGTAGTACATGACGAGCTGGGGAATCGACGACCCGCGAAGAAGCTTGCCGGCGAGCTCGGGATGATCGTCCACATCCACCACCGCGAACGCGACGTCGCGGAGCGCTCCGTTGCGGGACGCGTCGGGAAGCGATCGGCTCGACATCGTGCGGCACGCCGGACACCAGTCCGCGCCCACCAACACGACCAACGGCTTGTTCTGCTCGACGTGCTGACGGTACGCTTCGGCGTAGGGCCGCGTTTCCGGCAACGCTTCGGCCGTGGCTAGCGCCGCGACCAATACGATCAATCCCGTCATCATGATCCTCCCGCTGGTTGAGTCGTTATATTCGACGCAATCGTCAAGGTTCCCGCGATCCCGCTATTTCATCGGGGGGACGCCCATCGTACCGGACCGTCGACGATCGGCAAGTACTTTCCCTCCGTTAGGGTGGTGACGGTTTGTCGCGTGCCGGTTTTCGATCGGCGCGGCGCGGGGGTGGCGCGGGCGGTGGCCAGAGTGCGAGGAACGGAAGTGCTAGAATTGGCTTGCGGATAGGGCGACGCGTCGTGAGACAATCGCGCTGCGTGGGATAAGACGAGGTGAATCCATGGAACGATCGATCTTGCCGGCGGCTTGGCAGGTTCCGGCCGAATTTCGAAAACGACTCGGCAACAAGGTCGGCCGCCAACGGTCGATGTCGGCGGAAAACCACCTGCTGCTCGTCCTGCATCGGCCCCCGGCGGTCGACGAGCTCGAGCGGGAGGGTCGTTTCTTTTGGCGGCAACCGGATGGCACGTGGAGTTCGTCGGACGATGGTGGAGGTCCGGGGAGCATGAACCGATTTCTGGATCGGTACGAGGAGCGGATCGAGGCCCTTGATCAGGACGAAGAGCGGGCGTTGAGCGCGCCGGCTTACTTCCAGGTTGTCAACGAACTATCGCCCGTTCTCCGTTCGCTTCGCAATGCGCATCAAGCGATGTCGGAGGGAAGGAAGCTCATTGCTGACGACCGGGACCTGCTGAACGCTCGCGACCGAGCCTATGATTTGGAGCGGCGCGCCGAATTGCTCTTCCAGGACACCAAGAGCTCGCTCGACTACCTCCAGGCGAGGCAAGCGGAGCGGCATTCGCAGGCGAGTCATCGGATGGAACAGGCTGCCCATCGCCTGAATCTGCTCGCTGCCTTCTTCCTTCCGATCGCGACGATCAGTGGCATTCTTGAAATCAACCCCACACAGGCCTGGAGCCACGTCGAGCGGCCTTGGACGATTCTCGCCGTGGTTGGGTTGGGACTGGTGACCGGATTATTCCTTGCGGGAACCGCCGGCCGACTCGATCGGACTGAATCGACCGACGTTTCGGAAACGAAGGTTGGTGGCAAGCTGAAGTCGGCCGCCGCGCGTCCGAAGCCGGCCGATCGAGCGGGGCGACCCGCGCGCTGACACCCGGTGGGGCAAGCATCCTGCTTGCCTAGAACCAAGCGACACCCGCGAGTCTCGATTGGGAATGGGGAGTTCGGTCCGTGAGCGAGCCCGTGGATTGGGAAGCGACGTTGGCCGGATTGCGGCGCCGGGTCGGTTCCGACGATATCGTGCAATCGGTCTTCAAAACGTTCTTCCGCCGGATGGCCCATGGTCAGTTCGACGTACCCGACGCGGACGCCCTTTGGCGGCTGATGTGTTCCATCACGTTGACCAAGGCGCGGCGCGCGGCACGAGACCACCGTGAATCGCCGTCCACGGCTGAAGTGCTGGACGACGGGGACCGTCGTCCTACGTAGGGCGCTTGTCCTCAATCGCCGGTGAATCGCCGTCCATGGCTGAAGTGCTGGACGACGGAGGACCGTCGTCCTACGTAGGGCGATTGTCCTCAATCGCCCGCGAAGCGCCGGCCGCTGGTTTCGTCATAGGACGCCGAACGTGGCATAGGCCTGGGAGGCGGGCATACCCGCGCGAATCGCGTCGCGAACGCGGTTCTCGGCGTGGATTTTTTCCCAAGCGAGGCGGACGACCTCGGACTCGACTTCCTTGGGAATCACGACGACTCCATCGCCATCGGCGAGGACGAGCTCTCCCGGACGGAACGGCACTCCGTCGATTTCGACCGTAACATCGAGATCGACGACCCGCTGCCGGTTCCGGCTATCGTAGACGCATCGGCCTCGCGCGAAGACGGGAAATTCCATCCGCCGCATGGCGTCGACGTCGCGCACAGCACCGTCGCAAATCACGCCGATGCAACCCCGATTGCGCGCCGCCGTGGTCAGAAGCTCGCCCCAGACGCCCGAGTGGACGGATCCTCCGGCCGCTGCGATGAAGACATCATCGGATGAACACGAATCCACGGCGCGCAGTTCGAGCTCGTACGGTTGAGGGTCGATGTGGAACATCTCGGTCCACAGCGTCGTCTTGCACCGTCCGATGAGCACGCGGTCGACGGTTTGGGGGCCGAGCGGAACCCGCGGGGACTGGCGGCGATAACCGAGGCCATCGAGCACATCGCAGACGACCGCCGCGTAGAAATGCCGACGCATGACCTCCAGCGTGATTACCGGTGACCCACTCATCCCGTTCCTTCCCGTTACGCCCCGTCCGCGCCTGATTCCACCATACCCGCGCATCGGCCACAATCACGGACCGATGCGGTTCCTTCCCGAGTCGTCCCAATGTACCGCGCCGCGGTCGCCGCGCGGCGTCCGCCGCACGATTCCGAATCGGGGCGCCCACCGATCCGATCGATGGCGAATCGGCGACCCGCGCGCCCGTACGGAGCAACCTCACGATGGTGAACCATGCGAGTCGGCATTGTCGGCCTGTTGCACGAATCGAACACGTTCCACTCCGAGCCGACGACGCGTGGGCATTTCACGTCCGACGTGCTGGTGGCGGGGGACGCGCTGCGCGAGCGGTTTTCGGGCGCGCATCATGAGATCGGCGGGTTTCTCGCCGGTTGCGAGCGCGCGGGAATCGAAGCGGTTCCGATCTTCGCCGCCCGAGCCGTTCCGTTCGGACCGATCACGGACGACACATTCGAAGGTCTTTGGGCCGACCTCGCCGATCAATGGAACCGTGCCGGAAAACTCGACGGCGTTCTGGCCGCGGCGCACGGCGCCGCGGTGAGCGGCGGGCAGCGCGACGCCGACGGCGAATGGCTCTCGCGCCTCCGCGCGCTCGCCGGCCCGATGCCGATCGTCGCGACGCTCGACGCGCACGCCAATCTCTCGGCGCGCATGGTCCGCGCCGTCGACGCGCTCATCGCGTACCGAACGAACCCCCATTTGGATCAGCGCGAGCGCGGCGAGGAGGCCGCCGCCATGATTGCGAGGACGCTGCGCGGGGAGGTAAAGCCGGTGATGGATGGTTCCTTTCCGCCGATGGTGATCAATATCGAGCGGCAATGCACGAGCGATCCACACTGGCGTTTCATGCATGAAGCCGTCGAGGATTTCCGGCGCCGCGAGGGCGTCTTGTCCGCGAGCCTCTTGCTTGGATTCCCGTACGCCGACGTTCGGGAGATGGGCGCGTCGATCGTCGTGGTGACCGACAACGATGCGCGGGCCGCGCGCGAAGCGGCCGCAACCTTGGGTCGCGCACTGTGGCGCGAACGGTCCTCTTTTCTGGGACAGGGACTGGCCATGGAAGGGGCGATCGAGGAAGCCGCCCGATCGCCGGGACCGGTGGGCCTGCTCGACATGGGCGATAATATCGGAGGCGGCGCCCCCGGCGACGCGACGCTGCTCATCGAACAACTGCGAAAGGGGTCGCAGCGCGCTTTCGCGTGCATTTGCGATCCGATCGCCGCGCGCCGCGCGGCGGACGCGGGGACCGGAGCGAGTCTTGAGCTGGCGATCGGCGGACGGTCCGACCCGTCGATCGGTTCCCCCATGGTGGATCGCTTCCGCGTGGTCCGGCTCGATGACGGACGGTTCATCGAGCGCGAGGTGAGGCATGGCGGGGCCTCGCGATTCGATCAGGGGCTCACCGCCCTGCTCGAAGATCGCTCGGGCCATTCGATCGTCGTAACGTCCCTGCGCGTTCCGCCGTTCAGCCTCGGGCAGCTCACCTCCTGCGGCGTCGATCCGAGCCGCTTCCATGCGCTCGTCATCAAGGGCGTCCACGCTCCGATCGCCGCGTATCGGGAGACCTGCCGGACATTCTTGCGGGTCGACACGCCGGGGATCACGTCGGCGAGCATGGACCGGTTCGTTTTCCGCCGACGCCGGGCGCCCCTCTTTCCGTTCGAGCCCGACGCGGTTTGGAACGACGCGGCCGATTGAAGGCCGGACGGTTGCCGCCCGTCCACGCGCGCTCCATCCCTCCGCTGTCCCGTGTTCTTCGCGATACGCCCATTCCGCATAACCGGAAAAGTCCGATCGATCGGGCGCGGCGCCGCGGTTTTCGCGGGTTGGAGAACGGAGGAGCCCGGCGCGTTTGCCGATTGCGGGCTATCTTTGGTCGGCGGCGGGAGGCGAGTCCGCGAATCGTCGAGTGGACGAAACGGGAGACGGCGTGATGGCGATTGCGTTGGTGACAGGGTCCGCGGGTTTGATCGGGGCGGAAGCCGTTCGGTTCTTCTCGTCGAAGGGATTCCAGGTAATCGGCATCGACAACGACATGCGCCGCCGTTTCTTCGGCGAAGAAGCGTCCACCGACCCGTGTCGCCGACGGCTCGAGCGGACCATTCCCGCCTACATGCACTACGATGCCGACATTCGGGATCATGTCGCCGTCGAATCCATTTTCGCGCGGTACGGCAGGGACATTTCGATCGTGATCCACACGGCGGCCCAGCCGTCCCACGATTGGGCGGCTCGCGATCCCTACTGCGATTTCTCGGTGAACGCGACGGGCACGCTCGTCCTCCTCGAGAACACGCGGGCGTACGCCCCCCGCGCGACGTTCATCTTCACGTCGACGAACAAGGTGTACGGCGATAATCCCAACCTGCTGCCTCTGCGGGAACTGGAGACTCGGTGGGAGCTCTCCGAGGACCACCCGTTTTTCGAGCACGGCATCGACGAATCGATGTCGGTCGATCACGCCAAGCATTCGTTGTTCGGCGTGAGCAAGCTGGCGGCCGACGCCATGGTGCAGGAGTACGGCCGGTATTTTGGAATGAACACGGCGTGCTTTCGAGGCGGTTGTCTCACGGGACCGGGACACTGTGGGGCGCAGCTTCACGGCTTCCTCTCGTACCTGGTGAAGTGCGCGGTCACCGGCCAGCCCTACACGATTTTCGGTTACCAGGGAAAGCAAGTCCGCGACAATATCCACGCGTACGACCTCGTCAACATGTTCTGGCATTTCCACCAGGACCCGCGGCCGGGCGAGGTGTACAACGCCGGGGGCGGTCGGCACAGCAATTGCTCGATGCTCGAAGCGATCCGGATGTGCGAGGAACTGACGTCCCGCAAGATGAGCGTCACCTACTTCGACCAAAACCGCATCGGCGACCATGTCTGGTACATCAGCGATACGCGGAAGTTCCAGAGGCATTATCCGAACTGGTCGTACACGTACGATCTGCGAACCACCCTTCAAGAGATCATCGAGGCTGGCGTAACCCGCGAGGCGACGGAAACGGAATTGAAGTTACCCGCGATCCGCGAATCGGCGACGGTGTCCTATCCCAATACGGCTTCCTCCACGGCCGTCTGACGTCCGGCGCTCCACGTTGTCGGACCCATTTCCCACCGTCGCGGCCCCACCGTCGCGGCGCCACATGCCCGGCAACTTCCCTTCTCGCCGGATTCTGACACAATGACGCTCGTGCGAACGACCCGTTCGGGATACCGGCCGCGGGCGTCGCATGGCTCATTTTGGATCGTTCGTCATCCCGCCGCGATGCGGCTCTCGGCGATTCACGCCTCTCGAAGAAGGAACTCGGCATGGACGACGCAATTCCGACTCCCGAATCCGTTCAGGCACTGGTGAAATGGAGAGCGATGTCATCGCGGCAGAGGCGCGTCGTCGGCGTGCTCATCGAAAAAGCCAAGACCACCGCCGATGCCTATCCGATGACGGTGAACGCCATCGTGACCGCCTGCAACCAGAAGACCAATCGAGCTCCGCTCACCAACTACTCGGCCGAGGACATCGAGGACATTCTGACGGAGCTGCGGGGGATCGGAGCCGTCGTCGAACTCCAAGGCGGGGGCCGAACTCCCCGGTACAAGCACTGCATGTACGAGTGGCTTGGTGTGGACAAGGTGGAGCTCGCGGTCATGGGCGAGCTGCTGTTACGGGGCGAACAGACGGTCGGCGAACTGCGGGGCCGGGCCGCCCGCATGGAACCGATCGCGGACCTCGCGGCACTCCGGCCCATCCTGACGTCGCTCCTCGCGAAGCACCTCATCCTGACTCTGACTCCCGAGGGACGAGGGCAAGTCGTGTCCCATGCGCTCTACAAGGACCGCGAGCGCGATGAGCTCGTCGCGCAATACGAGGGAGGCGCCGCTCGACCCGGACCCGACGGCGCGCCCGAATCGACCGTTGAACATCGGTCCGATGCGTCGACGCTCGACGCGTTGCGGTTTGAAATCGCCGCGCTGCGCGACGCGATCAGCCGGGTCGAGGATCGCCTTGCGGCGCTCGAGTCGGCGGTCGGCGTGATGTAGGGACTCGGCGCCGCGCGCCGCGACGGGCGCGGCCGATTCCTATGTCCCCCGCGGCGTATCGCCGATCGCGCCGTCCCCGGCGAATTCCCGGATCAATCGATCGACGATGCGCCGCACGCCGTCCGCCGCGCCCGAAACGGCGCGGAGGACGTCCTCGTGGCGGACTTCCTCGGGCGCATCGGGCCTGGCGACATTCGCGATGATGGAAAGTCCAAGCACGCGCATGCCCAGGCTCGACGCGGCCAGCGCCTCGACGATCGTACTCATGCCCACGGCCGCCCCGCCGATCCGTCGAAACATCCGATATTCGGCCCGCGTTTCGTAGTTGGGTCCCGTGACGCCGACGTAGACGCCCTGGCGAACGGACACGTGCTCGACCCGCGCCGCCGCGAGCGCCGCCGCGATGAGCCGTTCATCGTAGACGGGCCCGTCGCGTCGCGGGCCGCCGGGTTCACCGATCCCGAATCCGTCGAGGCGCTGGTACCGCACATGGTCGCGGAGGATCATCACATCGCCGGAACGGAACGAGGGGTCGAGGCCACCGGCCGCGTTCGTCACGATCAGGAACTCGACGCCGAGCGCCCGCAGCACGCGTACGGGAAAGGCCAGCGCCGCCGCCGTATGGCCCTCGTACAAGTGGCATCTCCCCTGCAAGGCGACGGCCGGCAGCCCGCGGACATGCCCGCGAACAAGTCGACCGGCGTGGCCCAGCGCGGTGGTGCGCGCGAATCCCGGTATCCGCGCATAGTCGATCACGCGGCGGTCGGACCAGGAACCCACGACATCGGCAAGCCCGGAACCCAGGATGACTCCGAACCTCGGGACGGCCGTTCCACTCCCCCGAATCACATCGACGGCCCGCGCGACGTCGTCGGTGTCGGCATCCATCGGCTCACCGCCCCGCCTTCCATTCCCGCGGCCAACCGGTGATTCTCCCGGCCCGCTCACCATCCGCCCGCCAGTATCCCATTCACGAGAACGCGGAGTCTGGGTTCGGCCTCGTTCGCAGTCGCGATGATCTTGGGTACATCGGCCGGTTCGAGCGCGTCGGGCAAGCACATGTCGGTCACGATCGAAATGCCCAGGACCTTCATGCCGCAATGCACGGCGACGATCACCTCGGGAACGGTCGACATGCCGACGACATCCGCGCCGATCATGCGCAGGAATCGGTATTCGGCGCGCGTCTCCAGGTTCGGTCCGGAGACCGCGACGAATACGCCCTGGTGGCATACGAAGTCGTGCCGCCTCGCGATCGCCAGCGCGCGTTCGATCAGCGTTCGGTCATACGGCTCGCACATGTCGGGGAATCGCGGGCCAAGCCGATCGTCATTGATTCCGATGAGAGGGTTGTCTCCCAACAGGTTGATGTGGTCCTCGATCACCATCAGATCACCGGCTCGAAAATAGGGGTTCATCCCCCCGCAGGCGTTCGAAACGATGAGCAGTTCGGCGCCGAGCGCCTTGAAGACGCGAACGGGCAGCGTGATCCGTTTGAGCGGGTATCCCTCGTACCTGTGAAACCGGCCTTCCATGGCGACGATTGGCACACCCCGCAGCTTTCCGCACAGCAGACGTCCTCGATGGCTGATCGCCGTGCTTCTGGGGAAGTGCGGGATCTGTTCGTAGTCGATCGCCGCTTCCGCCTCGATCTCGTTCGCCAACCCGCCCAAACCGGTACCGAGAATGATCGCCGCGCGCGGCGCGCCGTTCCACTGCTCGCGAATAGAGGCGACGGATTCCTCGATCTGACGGTGGAGATCAAGCATGGCTACGATGTCTCCCGCATGGTGTGGTGTTTCGCGAGGATCATACCCGAGCCGACGCGGATTTGCGACCTCGCCGACCGCGAATTGCCGCGGGAGCGACGCCTATTCGTCCTTCGCCGCGTCGGCTTCCTCGAGCGCCTTGTCGGTGCTCAGCGGATCGACGCGGCGGCAGCATTCCGCGAGTTCGGCGACGATCGCGTCCAGTTCCCCGCGCCAGGTCTCCGCCGGCAGATCGGGTGGCGGCACCTGCTTGAATTCCGAGACCAGGAGCATGAGTCGGAGTATGTGTCGGAAGAGGATTCCCTCCTGTTTCTGGAATCCGCGGCTCGTGACGAATTTCTCGAAGTTGGCTCCGTATTCGAGCAGATGGCCGGCCGCCCAAACGGGTCGAACGACGACATCCGTCACGTCGGAGAAGTCGTATTGGAAGAGCAAGAGGAGTTTGTCGGCGAGCGTCAGGACTCGGGGCCGTTCCTCCGCGAACAAACCGCCTCCCGGGCGACCTCGCCGTTCGCCACTCGCCTCCTCGTCCTCCTCTTCGGTCGCGCCGAGCTCCGCCGCGGTCGCGAGCCCGAGTTGGAGCAGGAGCGGATCGATGCGTGTCATGGCGAGCGGGCCGGGCGGAAGCTCGTCGCGCGGAGGCACCCGGAGTTGCCTCGCGACCGACCCGGGGAATTCGAGCACGCTTTCCCAAGCGAGCAACCGTTCGGTTCGGTCGGCGATACCGAGCTGATTCGCGAGGAAGATCCCAAAGAGCGGATTGACGCCGCGGAGCAACAAGAGGAGGGGCAGCCGTTCGGTGGGTTTCGCGAACGCGGGGCGATACGGCGCGGCGGCCGGATCGGGAAGCTCGCCTTCCAACCGTTTCGGCGGCGCCGGTTCCAATTCGACATACGCGCCGCGGTGCAGGGTGAGCAGCATTCGGTCGAGTTGTTTCCGGCCGGCGTCGAGGGCTTTCGGTTCGAGGAGCCGTTTTCCCGCCAACGCGCGGACCCGCTCGATATCGGGATCGGCGTCGAGCATATGGGCGAGCAACCGCCAGGGGATCGCGCCGCGGCTCGCGAGCTTGCGCGGCGGCGCGGTCCGAAGGCGCTCGAAATGCGACGCCTCCCAGTATTGCTCGGTGGAGCGGCGTTTCGGCATCTTCTTCTTCATCGCCTTCTTCGCGCGGAGCAGGCCGGGATCCCGGGTGTCCTCCGGAATCCGGTCGTACTTGGCTTTCCACCGAAGCAACTTCACGTCGTCCTCGTGCGCGAGCGCGAAGACGAAACCGCGCGAGTCGAACTGAGGGCGGCCGGCTCGTCCGAACATCTGATGCGCGCTGCTCGGATCCAAAACCTTCTTGTCTCCCGGCGCGCCCTTGAGCAGGCTCGGCAGCACCACGCTCCGCGCGGGCAGGTTGATTCCGGCGGAGAGCGTCTCGGTGCAGACCGCCACCGAGAGCAGCTTCTTCGCGAAAAGATCCTCGACGATCCGGCGGTACTTCGGAAGCAGTCCCGCGTGATGCACGCCGACTCCCCGCTGAAGGATCTGCTTCAACTTGGGACCGGCGCCGGTCGACAGATCGTATCGCTTGAGCTCGTCCGAAAGCCGCCCTTGCCGCTCCTCGCTCACCAGCCGCTTGCCCTTCAACAGCTCGGCGACGCTCCAGCACTCCTCGCGATTGAAGCAGAAGACGAGCGCGGGCACGAGCTGCGACGACTCGTCTCCGACGGCCATCCGTTCGAGTTGTTCATCGAGCAGGAGGTCGTCGACCCATTGATAGGTCAACGGCACTTTGCGTTCGGTGCTCTCCACCAGTTCCAACCGCCGCCCGTGCCGATGACGCAGCCAATACACGAACTCGCGCGCATTGCCGACGGTGGCCGAAAGCAGGAGAAGGCGCACCTCGGTCGGAAGGAGGCCCAGCGTGAATTCCCAGACGATGCCCCGTTCGGGATCGTTGAAGTTATGGAATTCATCCATCACGACGGCCGCCGCGTCGCCGAATTCGAACGCCGAGGGGTGGAGGAGTCGGTTGAGCAGGATCTCGGCGACCACGACGAGTACCGGCGCGAGGGGATTCACCTTACGGTTGCCGGTGACGAGCCCGATGTCGTCCTCGGCGAAACCCCACTTTCGCGCCGACGCGCGGAGTTCGTCGAATTTCTGTTCCGTCAGCGCGATGAGGGGCGTTGTGTAGTAGAGCTGTTCGCGCGTGTGGAGCGACTCGAATACGGCCGCCTCGGCGATCAGTGTCTTACCCATTCCGGTCGGAGCGCAGACGAGAACGCCCTGCGCGGACGTGAACCACGCCAGCAGGGCTTCCTCCTGGACGGGGTACGGCGCGAACGGAAGCTGCTCGAAATAGCGCTGCGCCAGGTCGTCGCGAGTCAACTCCATGGAAGACCATCGGCTTTCAGCGCGGTCGGGATCGCGGAGGTCCGCGCGATGATCACGGGTCCGCGCGGCCGTCCCTTGCCGGTCCCGATTCCGCGCGTTCGAATACCACTCGCCCGCCGACGATCGTGCAATCCACGCGAACCGCCGGCAACGCGTCGTCGGGAATCGTCAGGATGTCTTGCGAGAGGATGACAAGATCGGCGAGTTTTCCCGGCGCAATCGAGCCTTTGATCGACTCCTCGAACGCCGCGTAGGCCGCATCCAGCGTGTACGAGCGCAACGCCTGACCACGCGTCATGGCCTGTTCGGGAAAGAACGCCTCGCCATTCGCCATCCGCCTCGTGACGCTCGCCGCGAACGACGCGAGCGGATCGACCCGCTCGACGGGCACATCCGTTCCGTTGACGATGACCGCTCCGGCGTCGAGCAACGCGCGCCAGGCGTAGGCGCCCTCCCGGGCGCGCCGCATGCCGAGCCGCCGCACGACGAAAGGTCCATCCGATGTCGCGTGAACGGCCTGCATCGAGGCGATGACGCCGAGCTTGGCGAAGCGGGGGATATCGTCGGGATGGACGTGCTGCGCATGTTCGACGCGCCAGCGCGGCGGAGGTCCCGAACCGGATCGGGACGCGGCCCGCTCGAAGAGATCGAGCACCTCGCGGTTCGCACGGTCTCCGATCGCGTGCACGCACAATTGACATTCGTGTTCGATCGCGATGGCCGCCGTGCGTTCGATCGTCTCGATCGGCGTCACGATGTTCCCGACGCTCGACGGCATGTCGTCGTACGGTTCCAGGAGCCATGCTCCGTGCGTCCCCAACGCGCCGTCGCTCATACGCTTGATCGCTCGGACGGTCAGTCGCTCGCCGCCGTATCCAACGCATCGGCAGCCGCCAAGGCGGGCGGCGAGCGCGTCGTTTCCTTCATTGAGCATCACCCAGAGTCGGATTCGCAATCGATCGCCGTCGATCATGCGGCGCATCGCGTCGATTTCGGCGAATGACGACCCCGCGTCCTGAAAACTGGTGACACCCTGTTCGAAACATGCCTCCTGCGCGAGTTCCATCGCCCGGATCGTGTCGGTCTCGCGTTCCGCATCCGATCGCCCCCGCAAGGCCCTCTCATGCGCGCGATGGATCGGCCCCATGGCATTCTCGCGGAAGACGCCCGTCGGTTCCCCGTCGGCCGTTCGCAGGATCTCGCCGCCGGCGGGATTCACCGAGTCCGTCGAAACGCCGGCGAGTTCCATCGCCCGCGCGTTCGCGAAGACCATATGTCCTGTCCCGTGGGTCAACAGCACGGGGTTTTTCGGCGTGAGCCCGCTCAACCGCGTATGGACCGGATATCCGTCGGTATGCTCGGCCGGCGCCTCGATCCACTTTCCCTGATGCCAGCCTCGTCCAACGATCCATTGGCCGGGCGCCGCGCCGCGCGCCGCCCGCTCGACCGCGCCCTCGATTTCCCTCCAGGTCCGCGCGGTCGAGAGATCGAGCATCATCCGCGATTCGCCGAAGCTCAAGAAGTGTCCGTGGCCCTCGATGAAGCCCGGAACAGCGCGACGCCCCTTCAGATCGATGCGCCGTGTCGCCGGACCCGCGGCGTGAAGGACCTCGTCGTCCGTGCCGACCCGCACAATGCGGCCCGCGCGGATCGCGACCGCCGACGCCTCGGGTTTCTCCGAGTCCATCGTCGCGATCCGACCTCCAACCACAATCAGATCCGCGGGTTCCTCGGCCATCGCACGCCAACCCGTGAGAATCAACAGGAGACCGTAACCGCGGCAAAGGCTCGTTCGCATGATCATCCACTTCGTGCCGATCGGATCGCCGCGTACCGGATCGCCGGACCTGTTTCGCGCCGTGCCGGCCGCCACACAGCCCATCGCGGTCAACCGCCGGCGACAGGAGGCAGGACGGTCAAAGCGTCTCCGTCGCGCAGCACGGTTCTCCGATCGTGGGTAAAGGCGCCGTTGACCGAGCAAACGTGCACGCTCGCCCCACCGATTCCCAGCGCTTCGAGCGCGTCGTCGATGGTGGCGCCGTCATCCATGGCCAATGGGCCGTCCGCCGGCGCCTTCGCCTTGAGGATGCCGACGAGCTGAACGTGAATCCGCATCGCGAGGCCGCCGGTTACGAGGGGCGCGTTCCGACATAGACGGCGTGGGCCGGCCCGACAGCGCTCGCGGGCTCGGCGCCGGCGGGCCGGTACGCGCGCGGTCGGCTGGGCGAGCCCAACAACGTTGTCTGGACAAGACGCTGGGGAACACCCGCGCCGATGAAGGCGCGCCGGATGTCGAACGGATTCTCCGACAGGTATCCTTTCCAGGGTCCGAGTTCCGCCTGCGTCTGCATAATGCCTTTGATCATGCCGACATCATTGAGCATACCCAGGTCGGCGGCCTTACCGACGAGGATCGCGCCGGTGATTCGATCGCCGGTCCACAGCAGTTTTCGATAGACGTGTCCCGCCGCGTTATCGATGACCATCGTCTCGGCCGCCGCGTCGTTCCATTCACCGAAGCTCATCATCTGCAGGCCATGGAGATCGACGACGTTCATCGCGAGGCTTCCGGGGTAACGAACATCTTGCCCGGCCATGTTCGCGCCGGCGACACGTCCATGATCGACGGCCGTCGGATGGATCGCATGCACCCGCCGCTCGCTCGAAAAGAGCACGGGCCCCTGCGCCGCGTCGCCGGCGGCATGGATTCCCGCGGCGCCCGTGCGCAAGTGATCGTCGACGAGGATCCCCTGATCGGTCGCGATCCCGGCTTCCTTCGCCAGATCGAAGTTGGCTCGAACGCCGACAGCCAGCACGACCAGATCGGCGGGGCACGACGCGCCGCTCGCGAGAACCACCTGCTTCGTTCCGTCCGGCTCGGCCTGGATCCCGCTCACCGATTCCCCCGTCCGCACCGTCACGCCCTCGCTCGTCACCCAGCTCGTCGCGAGCCGCGCGGCTCGGTCATCGAGCATGCGGGGGAGGATATGCGATTCACGCTCGATCACCGTCAATCGGCATCCGCGTTTTCGCAAGGCATTCAGGATGATGAATCCGATGAACCCGGCTCCGATCAGGACCACGCGGGGTTCTTGGATCTTCGCGAGGAGATCGATGGCCCGCCGCGCGTGATCGAGGGTCCACATCGGCTGCACGCCCGGCAGGTCGGCGCCGGGGATCGAGGGAATGATCGGCGAGGATCCGGTTGCGATCAGCAGTTGATCGAAGGCGATGCGGTTTCCGTCGTCGAGCGTCACGGATTTTCCGGCGGCGTCGATCGCCGCGACGCGGCGTCCGAACCGCGTTTCGACTCCAAGGGCCTGGAACGAAGCGGCGTCGCCGGTGAGCGTCGCGTCCCGCTCGATCTTGTTGGCGAGCCAATAGGGCATGGCCATGCGTGAATGCGCGGGCTCGTCGGATATCAGCGTGATCCGCGACGCGCCCTGATCCAACCGGCGGATCGTCTCGACGGCGTTCGTCGCGGCCGGACCGCCACCAATGATCACATGCGTCGGCATCTCGGTTTCCTCCCAACGCCTTCCCGGCGGCGTGCGGCGCGAATCGATGGCCGCGAACCACCGTGCGACGATTGGTTCCTAGAGGTTCGCAAGCCCCAATTCGGCAAGCTTCTCGGGCGAGGGCCGTCCCTCGTCGGAACTCCAGCCCCGGCTCGCGTAGTAGTCATTGAGCATCGGTTCGAGTCGGACGACGACGCCCTTCGACGGCCCCGACGTGTGGGGTTCCTCGAGCAATCGCTTGGGAAGATTGTCGTCGGCCCGCGAAAGGCCCGCGTTGAGATTCCAGAGCCGTTCGAGATTCCACGTCCGCTCGCCGATCTTCACGAAATCCTCGATCGTGAACGGGACGCCGGTCGCCGCCGCCGTGCAGGGAACGAGCGACTCGATCGGACCTCCCGCGAACGCGACGAACAGGCAGATGCCCGTGTTGTCATGCGCGGTCGACCGGTTCTGCTCGTTGATCACCCACGGCGCCTTGCCTTCGGTGGTATGCGGCGGAAAGACACCGCTGGTTTCGGCGCCGGGCGTCCAGGCTCGCAGATGGCAGGCGCCTCGATTGCACGTCGCATAGGCGACGCCCATTCCCTGGAAACCGCGTGGGTCGTACGCCGGGAACTCCTGCCCCTTGACACCCATGAACACCTCGGGGTGCCCGAACTTCTCGCCCATGCGTTTCGCGCCTTCGGCCAGTTCGTGACCGAATCCTTCGCGATACGCGGTCGCCTCGACCATCCGCACGAGCGCGTCGCCCGAACCGAACCGCAGAGGCAATTCGACCTGATCGTCGGCGAGAACGCCCTTTTCGTAGAGTTCCATGGCGGCGGCGAGCGTCGACCCCATGGAGATCGGGTCCATGCCGAGATCATTGCAGAGCCAATTCGCCTTGAGGACGGCGTCGAGATCGCCGACGCCCGTATCGGCGCCGAGCGCCCAGGCGTTTTCGTATTCGGGGCCTTCGCCCGCGACGCGCCAGTTGCGGGGGTGCGTGTTCACGAGGAATTTGTTCCAGGCGTCGCCGAGATAGGTCACGCGTCCGCAGGCGATCGTGCATCCGAAACAGGCCTTGTTCCGGTACATGCGCGTGTCGCGGATCGAATTGCCGTTCAGGTTCGCGTAGTGTTCGAATTGGCCTTGTTGGAAGTTGCGGGTCGGCAGTCCGCCCCACGCCTGGGTCATGTCGATCGTCGCGGCCGTGCCGAGCTCGCCGAATGCGTGGCACGACGGATTCTCGTTCATCTGCCGCCGCAATTGCCACACGGCGCGGAGGAACGACTCGGGGTCCGCGATCGGAATGCCCTGCGTGCCGCGTACGGCGATCGCCTTGAGGTTCTTGGAGCCCATGACGGCGCCGACGCCGCTGCGCCCGGCCGCCCGGTGCTTGTCGTTCATGATGCAGGCGAACCGGACGAGATTCTCGCCCGCCGGTCCGATGCCGGCGATCCGCAGATTCGGCAAACCGGTCTCGCGCCGCAGGCCGTCCTCGGTCTCGAACACGCCGCAGCCCCAATACCGTGTCGCGTCCCGCACTTCGGCGTGATCGTCGTAAACGAAGAGATAGGAGGGCTTGGGAGCGCGGCCTTCGATCAGGACGAGGTCGTAGCCGGCGAATCGCAGCTCGGGCCCCCACGCGCCGCCCGAGTTCGACGTCGTGATCGCATTGGTCAACGCGCCCTTCGTGACGACCATGTACCGCGCGCTCGACGGAACCGATGTCCCGGTGAGCGGTCCCGTCGCGAAGATCAGTTTGTTCTCGGGCGAAAGCGGATCGACCGTGGGATCGAGTTCCTCGAAGAGATAGCGCGCGGCGAGTCCTCGGCCGCCGACATACTCCCGCAGCCATGCGTCGGGGATCGGCTCGGAAGCGCATTTCCCGGTCGTCAGATTCACGCGAAGCAGTTTTCCGGTCCATCCCGCCATCGTCCGGCTCCTCAGTTGGAATGCGCGTCGGCGAATCGACGCTGAACGAGATCCGACCAGGGTTCGAACCAGCCGCCGCGGCTCGGCTGCTCTATCGAAACGAGCGCCGCCGTCGGGCAAGTCACAACGCACGCCGGAGCGCCGCCGCACAGGTTGCACTTCGCGGCCGTTCCCGTTTCGGGCGTCGTGAAGATGGTTCCGAATGGGCAGGCGATCGTGCAGAGATGGCATCCGATGCAGAGCCGTTCGACGACGATCTTCGCTCCGGTCCTCGCGTCGATTGTGATCGCGTTCACGGGGCATGCCGTCATGCACCACGCCTCGTCGCATTGCGTGCACGCGTACGGCGCGTAACTCGCCTCCTCATCAAACACGTGAACGCGGATCAGACTGCGGGACGGACGGAATGTGCCGGTCTGCACCCAGGAACAGGCGAGTTCGCACTGCATGCAGCTCGTGCACTTCTCGGGGATGACCTCGAACATCGTTGACATGATTTGGGTCCACCGAACGAAAAAGCCCATAGACCGCTCGGGCCGACAACCGGCCCGGCGCGGACGGCGACCGACCTTCGACGAGAAGATACCAAAGCGTACCGATGAAAACCAGTCGCGTCATGCCGGCGCTTCGCGCCGATCCGGGCGGACCGCGCGCGGCTATTTCCCCGAGTCGGCTTTGCCCTTGACCGCACCCGGCTTGGCGGAACCCGCCTTGTCCGCCTCGGGGTTCTTGTCCGCCTCGGGGTTCTTGTCCGCCTCGGGCTTGGGCGCGTCGGGCTTGGGCGCGTCGGAGCTGTCCGCGTCGGGCTTGGGCGAACCGGGCTTGGCGTCGGGCGAATCGGGCACGCCGATCGGGAAGAACGTCGTGGCGCGGCGGAACGCGACGGGGTCGATCTCTTCAAGTTCCTTCAGACGGTCCTGGGCCTCGGGCAGAGGGCATGCGCGCAGGTAATTGATGACGGGCACCCGCACCCAGCTTGTCTTTTCGTCCGCGTCCTTGAAGAGCTTGACGAGTCGCGGCATCGATTGCCAGTCCTCCCATCGGGCCAAGTCGGGGATGACCAGATCGGCGAGTTTCGGGCGTTCGAGCATGATCCGGAAGCCTTCGAGCACGCGTTCCTTCGCGATGACTCCGCCATCCGTCCCATGGAATCGCAAGGCCATGATCGCGGCGTAGGTGTCGGCGTATTCCGCCTCCTCGTTGCGAAGGAAGAGGTCCTCAACGAGCTTCATTCCGTCGGCGCCCTTCAGCGTGAGATAACATCCGATGAGCGCGTCGAGTCCCGCTTTTTGTTTGCGGTCGGTCGACGCGAGCATCTCCTCGATCAGGGGGAGTTCGTCCTTGCCTCCGCAAACGCCGAGCATCGTGAGGTAGAGCCTCCGGCGGCTCGCGGGCACATCCGGGTTGCGGATCCATCCGACCAGTTGGGCGCGGTCCATCTTGTCGTTCAGACGTTTGACCGCATCGTAGGGAGCCCGGGCGAATTCGTCGTACGAGTCGCGCGCGAGCAGCTCGTCCTGATCCTCCAGATGCCGGATGAAGAACTCGAGCCGGGTCGCGTACGACTCGGGCGACTTCGCGTAGTCGCGGGGCATCTTCGCGACATGGAGCAAATAGTCGCGGGCGCGGGGGGTGAGCGTGAGCGGCGTGGACCAGACCAGATTCGGCGGATCGACGGCGGTCAGCATGAAGAGCGAGCCGGGCTTCGCGCCGCCGAAGTAGATCGCCTGGACCTGAGTGACGCCCTTCAAATGGGTCTCGCCTTTCAAAACGTCCTGAACGTCGAACGTCGCCTTCGGCAATTCGTCCGACTTGGTCAGCGCCGCGTCGTTCGCGGGCGGCGCTTCGACCAGCTTCGCGACGACGGCCACCTCCATCGCGTCGATTTCCTCGGTGAACGTCTGCGCCACCGCGCTGCAGAACGGACAGGCGGCCGCCTCACGCGCGGCCGACTCGGCGAAACCCGTCAGCGGGATGGCCGGCGCAATCAGGACGGCGATCCAAATCAGTCGTCGCGACATGTCGTGATCCTCCTTCGGCGTTAGGGGACAGCCGCCCCACCTCGCCGTATTATGCCCGAAAAATTTCACTTTCCAAGCGATTCCGCCACATCCGCTCGATAGGCCGCGACGGCGGGGAGGATTCCCACGCCGATCGCGAGGACCACGAGCAGCGGGATCAACAGGAGTTCCGGCCAGACCAGGATCTCGTGCCGGGGCTCCAATCCGATGAACTCGTACGGATTGACCGGAGGAGCCAAACTCCAAAACCCGATCGCCACACCCGTCCGCTCCTCGATCACCGAACTCGCCGTCCAGTTGAGTCCGTGACCGATGAGCCAGCCCATCGCGCCGCCGCCGAGCGAGAGAATGCACGACTCGGACAGGATGATCAACATCACCGTCACGCGGCTCGCGCCGAGCGCGCGCATGACGGCGATTTCATGGCGGCGTTCGGACATCGAGTTATAGATGCTGACAAGGATGCTCACGCCCGAAACGCAGATGATCATGACGGTCAACAGGAGCAGCAGGCGCTGGACGGGCGTCACGATCAGGTCGAGCAGGTTGTAGATCTCGGCGATCGGCTGGACGACCATCGCCTTGTCCCCCTCGTTGATGACATTCTGCAGGCCGGCGGCGACGAACGGGTTCACGGTCCGCACAAGAACGGCGGTCACTTCGCGCTGTTCGAGGGGAAGCGGGCGCAGGGCGAGCCGCGCGTCGGGCGACTCGGGGCGTGCCTCCGCCGACCGGGAATCGGTCCCGGCCCCCGATCCCCCCGACCCGCTCGGCGCGCCCGCGTCCGTACCGTCCTCGTCGCCCGCGTCGGCGACCGGTTTCGCGTGGTCGGCCATGAGGAGGAACCCCTCCATGTTCACGAAGACGGCTCGATCGTTCGGCGTCCCCGTGGGTTTGAGCACGCCCACGACGCGGAACGCGTTTTCGTGCGAGTGGCCTTCGGGATCGCCGTGTGCCGGATTCACGTCATCCCCGACGCGCACCTTCCGTTCCCGCGCGACGGTCGCTCCGACGACCGCCTCGAAATACCCGTTCTCGGGCGTCCATTCGCGGAAATTGCGGCCTTCCTCGAACACGACCGGACGGCCGTATTCCGGCAATACGTCGAACATGTCCGGCGTCGTGCCGACAACCCGGAACGGTCCAAAATAGTCTCCCATGCACAGCGGGATGACGAACGCGACGTAATTCGCGAATCGCCCGTCGCGGCCCATGTCGCACGGGCGAAGGGCGTGGCCTTTCAGGGCGTCAAGCGAGGCTCGGTGCCAGGGACCGATCGGGCCGATCGCGCACGCCGAAGCCAGTTCGGCCGCCCTCCACGCCGCCTCGTGCGCCTGGTAGGCGTACGATTCGCGGATCCGTTCGTCGCGAGTCTCTTGGTCGAAGAACTCCAGGTAGAACGGATAGGAGATGTTCTCGACCGGTTTGCTGAGATAGTAGACGGAGTTCAAGGTGAGCTGGAGATTGCCGCCCTTCGCGCCGACAATCATGTTGTAGCCGAGCGTCGCGTTGTTGCGGAATTGGGCCGTCACGACGCCAT
The DNA here is from genome assembly GCA_016872725.1 of Planctomycetota bacterium. GTDB lineage: Bacteria > Planctomycetota > Planctomycetia > Pirellulales > Pirellulaceae > VGZC01. The sequence continues at coordinate 9,237 of VGZC01000035.1, read as the reverse complement.
GGATCGTCACGACGGCCACGACGAGCGTGACGCCGAGCGCCATCGAGAACGCGGTGAGCAGCGACGGGAGGCGGCGTTGGCGGACGCTTCGCCACGCGATCTTCCAGATGTTCATGACGCGGCCGGTCCTTTCGCAATCCGGTTGATTTCCTCGAGCCGCTCGATCCGCTCGAACCGCCGCGCGACGTCCATCGCGTGCGTCACCATGATCAGCGCGATCGATTCCTCGGCGCACGTCTCATGGATCAAGTCGAGGATCCGGTCCTGATTCGCGGGATCCACGTTCGCCGTCGGCTCGTCGGCGAGCAGCAGCCGGGGTTGGTTGGCGAGCGCGCGGGCGACGGCCACCCGCTGCTGTTCGCCCACCGAGAGGGCTCGCGGCTTGTGGTGGGCCCGATCGGAAAGGCCGACCCGTTCGAGCAGGGCCCGCGCGCGGCGCGGGTTCAGCCGGCCGCGCGCGAACGTCATGCCGAGCAGGACGTTTTCAAGGGCCGTGAACGCCGGGAGCAGATTGAAGGTCTGGAATACATAGCCGATCTTCGCCGCGCGGATCCGGTCGCGGCCCTGCTCCGACAGTCGAGTCAAGTCGATGCCGTCCAAGGCGACTCGGCCACCGCTCGGCGACCGCAAGCCGGCGATGATGTGGAGCAGGGTCGTCTTTCCACACCCGCTCCGGCCGATCAAGGCCATGCGTTCCCCCTCGTTCAGCGCGAACCGGGGCACGTCGAGGATCGGCAGTCGGCGTCCGCCAGGCTCGGGATAGTGTTTTGTGAGTTCTTCGATTTCGAGCAGCATGGGATTCGGGGTCCTCGACGGGGAAGATCGCGGCCCTAGCGATCGCGGCGGTAGGCGCGGGCCAGCTCCCGCTTTGTCTCGGATTTCTTCAGGACCTCGCGCTTGTCGTGCAACTTTCGGCCTCGGCAAAGGCCGAGCACGACTTTCGCGCGCCCCTGCGCGTTGAAATACATCCGGAGCGGAATCAGCGTGAGCCCCTTATCGTGGGCTTGGCCCGCGAACTTGCGGATTTCGCCCCGGTGCAGCAGCAGTTTCCTGGGCCGTTTCGGCTCGTGGTTCCAAAACGTCGCCTGCCGGTATTCGGCGATGTCGCTTCCGATCAGCCAGACCTCGCCGCTCCGTACGCGGGCGTACGATTCGTCGAGCGACACTTTGCCGTCCCGCGCGCTCTTGACTTCGCTGCCGAGCAGGGCGATGCCGCATTCGAGCGAATCAAGCACCTCGAATCGATGCCTCGCTTTGCGGTTCTCCGCGATGATCTTCGTCGCGCCGAGCGGATCGGAACCGGTGGACCGGGACGACGCGGCCTTCTTCTTGTTCTTGGCCATACGACGAGTTTAGAAGGAACGGTCGCGGGCGGACAATGGGTGCCGGGCGTTTGGCGGGCTCGCGACGATCCACTTCCCGCCTTGCCTTCGGAGGGGATCGCGGCATCGGACGATCCGCCCGGGAGCCCGGCAGTCCGGGTCAAGACGCCGTTCGGGCATGCTACACTGGGACCGCCGGTACAGCCGCGGAGGGCTCGATCGATCGGGCGCGTCCGAGGCCGTTCATTCGCGCCGTCGGCGCGGCGTGTCCAGAACCACACGATCCACGAATACGCCCCCCTGCCTTTCCGAGGAGCCGCTATGATGACACGCGCTCTCGCGCGCGGGCCGCGCCGCCTTCACCGCGTCGCCTGGTTCGCCGCCCTATCGCTGACCGTTTCGGGAACCGCTCGGCCATCAGCGTTCGCGGAGGACTGGCCGCAATGGCTGGGCGCCTCGCGCGACGCGGTGTGGCATGAGGACGGGATCCTCGAGTCGTTCCCCGAAGGCGGCCCGCGCGTCGTGTGGCGCGCGCCGATCGCCGGTGGATACGCCGGTCCCGCCGTCGCGGGCAATCGCGTCTACGTCACCGATTTCCTCGCCGAAGGTGATAAGGCCAACAACCCCGGGCGCCGCAACGAACTCAAAGGCGTCGAACGGATCTGGTGTTTCGATGCCACGACGGGGGCCGTCGTGTGGAAGCACGAATATCCGAGCTCCTACGCGATTTCCTATCCGGCGGGCCCGCGCGCCACGCCCGCCGTCCGCGACGGACGCGTCTATTCGCTCGGCGCGGAAGGCATGCTGCTCTGCCTCGACGCCGAACAGGGAAAGGCGCTCTGGTCGCACGACCTGAAAGCCGAATACCATGTCGAAACGCCGATGTGGGGCTTCACCGGCCATCCGCTGTGCGATGAGGAACGGTTGTATTGCCTTGTCGGCGGCGAGGGATCCGTGGCCGTGGCCTTCGACAAGACGACGGGCAAGGAAGTCTGGCGCGCCCTCTCGGCGAAAGAACCCGGCTACTGCCCGCCCACGCTGATCGAGGCGGGCCGCACGACGCAGTTGGTCATCTGGCATCCCGAATCGATCAACGGCCTGAACCCGAAGACGGGCGAGTCCTATTGGTCGATTCCCCTCCAGCCGCAATACGGCATGTCGATCATGGCGCCCCGCGCGTCGGGCGACCTCCTGTTCGCGGGCGGCATTGGCAACCAGTCGCTCCTGTTGCGGCTCGCCAAAGATAAGCCGGCCGCCGAGGAAGTTTGGCGAGGTACCCCCAAGACGTCGGTCTATCCGGTCTGCGCGACGCCGTTCATCGAGGGCGACGTCATCTACGGCAGTTGCCAGCAAGGCCAGTTCCGCGCGGTTCGGCTCGCGACGGGCGAGCGGCTTTGGGAGTCGTTCGCGCCGACGACCGGAAAAGACCGGGCGAGCTCCGCGTGCGCGTTCGTCGTCAAGAACGGGGACCGCTTCTTCCTGATGAGCGAAACGGGGGAACTGATCCTGGCGGAATTGTCGAGCGCGGGGTACAAGGAAATAGGTCGAGCGAAGCTGCTCGAACCGACGCACGAGGCGTTCGGGCGCAGTGTGTTGTGGAGCCATCCGGCGTTCGCGCGGCGCTGCGTGTTCGCGCGGAACGATAAGGAACTGGTTTGTGTTTCGCTCGCGAGCGAATAAGGGAGCCTATCGTGTCGATTGACCGACATCGCCGCGCTGCGCGGACTTCTTGGTTTTGGTCCGTGCCCGCGCTCCTGGCCGTTCTCGGACGCGGCGCGGCCGCAGCGGATCCTTGGTTGGTTTTCGAAGGGACCGAAGGACCCGGATCGGGAAAACATGTCGTTCTGATCAGCGGCGACGAGGAGTACCGGTCGGAAGAGGCGCTGCCCCAACTCGGCAAGATCCTCGCCAAACGGCACGGATTCCGATGCACGGTCCTGTTCGCCATCGATCCGGATACGGGCGTCATCAACCCCGACCGGAACGACAACATTCCCGGCCTCGAAGCGCTGGCCCGCGCCGACTTGATGATCATCGCGACGCGGTTCCGCAACCTGCCGGACGAACAGATGCGGCACATCGCGGAATATGTCGAATCGGGACGACCCGTGATCGGCATGCGGACGGCGACGCACGCATTCCAGTTGGCGGACGGGTCGCACTACGCGCGCTATTCGTGGCGAAACGCCGAATGGGACGGCGGGTTCGGACGCCAAGTGCTGGGCGAGACGTGGATCAGCCATCACGGCCAGCACGGGCGTCAGAGCACGCGCGGCCTCATCGCGCGCGGCGCGGCCGATCATCCGATCGCGAAAGGACTCCGCGATGGAGATGTCTGGGGTCCCACGGACGTCTACGGCGTCCGTCTCCCGCTGCCCGGCGACAGCCGCCCGATCCTCCTCGGCGAAGTCGTCGAAGGCATGCGTTCGACCGATCGCCGGCTGGAAGGCGAGAAGAACGACCCGATGATGCCGATCGCGTGGGTCAAGACCTACGCGAGCCCGTCGGGAAAGACGGCGCGCGTGTTCACGACGACCCTGGGCGCGTCGCAGGACCTTCAAAGCGCCGGCGTGCGGAGAATGCTCGTGAACGCCGCCTACTGGGCCGTCGGCCTGGAATCGCGAATCACCGATACGCTCGATGTCGAACTGGTCGGCGCATATGACCCCACGCCGTTCGGATTCAAAGGTTATCGCAAGGGGCTCAAACCGATGGAATCGACGCGCGATCGATGAGTCTCCCCGGGCGACTCGGCCGCGGAACCGTCACATCCCACCGGGTCACTTGCGGTGGTCTTCGGCTGGTAGCGGGCAACCCGAACGCGGCCCGTAGTCTCGCGGCTCGTCGCCCAACTCGTGCGCACCAAGGTCTGGTGCCCGACCGCGAAAACCGTCGCTGAAGTTCGGCACGATGACTCCCCGATCCACTGCGTCGGAGTCGGCGTCGAGGCGGAAATCCAGGCTGGCGGCCTGGTATTCCCCCTCGGGTGACGTTGGGGGCACCAATCCCTGAGCGAAGCACGTTGCGGGCGTCACAATCACCGCCCCGACCCCACTATAAAGCGGGCCTCCGGCGCGGGAACTGAGAACGCTCTGAATTGTCGTCCCATTCCACCCTGCAAACGGCCCGGTGAATCCGCCGTACCCATCGCCGTCGAAATCGCAGCGTGTCATGCGCCCGCTGGTATCCAGTCCAATGTGCCCAGAGCCCAGGAACAGGTTATTCCGCGTCCACACATCGGTGACTGTCTCCCGACCAGGTTGAATGGGCCACGGCGAACCTGCGCGAAGACACGTGTTATGAATGACAAACACGCCGCAGGTGTGGTTGTGGAGCTTGAATGGCGAGTAGGTGGCGTTGTAGATCAGGTTGCGGAAGAAATAGAGCGGTCCACCCTGGGCTGGCTGCGCGGAAACGCCGTGCGCCGCGTTAACGATGCGATTGCGGAATACCCGAACATTCGTCTCGGCGTAGTCAGTTTCAATTCCATCGTCGGTGCAGGCGTGGATGTCGTTGTGGTGGATGTCCGAGGCCGACAGATTACCGTAGCCCGTGCCGTGAATGCCGTCACCCAGGTGCTCAAATCGGTTGTAACAGATCTCGTGGCCGGCGCCGCTCACACAGATTCCCGCATACTCCTCGATGCCTTTGGTGCGTGGCCAAACGGTCGGTCCAGAGAACACGTTGTCGCTGAAGAAGTGGCCTTGTGACTTGCAATAACCGCCATTGTGGCCGACGATGCCCTTGGTCATCTTCTGGAATCGGCAGCGCCGGACAACGAGGTGGCTCGATTCGTGGGCCACGATGAGATACTCCCGTCCCTGGAGCGTGAGGTTCTCCAGCCAGATGTTCCTCCTGCCATTGGCACTGATGAGTCGGCCTTGGTTCTCGCCGTCGCCGCCGCCGTCCAGCACCGCCGCGCCGTCGCCTGCCGCTCGGAAAACGATCGGCCGCCGTTCCGTGCCGGATGTCACAAGTTCCAGTGTGCCGCCTACACGATAAACGCCGCCGTGCAACAGGAACAGATCGCCCGCGGCGGCCGCCGCAAACGCGGTTTCCAGTCCTCGAAACGGGTCGGGGCCTTCACCCGTGCCGCCACCGTTTCCCGGCACCACATGGCGAATCCGCATGCCCTCGGGCTCAAGGGGCTCGGAACGGGTGCGGAGTAATACCGTCTCTTCAAGACCGCCGCCATCCGGATCCTTCAAAGTCAGACGCGCCTCGTACTCGGTATCCGGCGCGAGGTCCACGATGCTCCCGGCGAAAAGGCGGCCACCCGCGATGCGATCCGGTGGTAGACTGCCATTGTCAAAGGCCCAGAGTGCGCGCTGTTCAGGTGTGGCTTGCGCGAGTGTGCGAAAGAGCGGCAGGTCTCGTTTCCAAGTCGCCTCGCCTTTCTTCCGATGCTGGACCTCAACTACACAGTTCCCGTTCGCGTCGCCCAGCACTGGCCACCGCACCGACAGACAGTGCATCGTCGCTGGCTCGACTTGGATTTCTTCCGGTCGAGCGGCGTTCTCCGACGAGGGAGTTCGAGACGACTCCAGCCGCAACGCCCACACGGTCGGCTGTGGGCCGGTGACAAGCAATAGACGCCGGTGTATCCCGTCGTATTCGAGGTTGTAGTTCATCCCGCAGGCGAATGGCAGCGTCGCGCCGGACACCTGGGTCCAGGTGTCCTGAGGCACATCGTAGAGCCACGTCTCCGTCTGTTCGTGTTTCCCGTCAACTCGGTCCACCAAGACCACGGTCTTGCCAACGTCAGGGCAAAACTCCATGGGATTATGCTGGTCTGGTGGCGGACGAAGCCCGGCCGTGGGCATGAGTCGGTATTCGCCGGTGGCGGGGAAGTAGGCGGCAATGTCGTTGCGGTCCTCGTTGGAACCGAAGACCACCACCGCCTTGTTCTTGCGATCGTATGCGCAGTTGGTGTGCCAGCCGAAGAAGCCCTTCAGTGTGGCCTTCCGCCACGCACGCGGCTCGCCCGCGAGCTCGTAGATGCCATCCGGCAAGACGCCGACCACGACCTGGCGATCGCAGTCGTATGTGGCGCAGTAGGGAAAACAATTAATGCCGTCGCCAGCCAGCGGCATCCACTGTTTCGCGGCGAATCGGTAGACCCATGTTGGTTTGCGGCGGACTCTAGGCCAGAGGTCTCGGAACAGTCCAGTGAACCGGCCGGGCACAAGATGGTCGTCGAAGATGGGAGCGATCAACTCGTCGCGCGCGGAGTCATAGACCACCGCGCCGAAGGTGTGCATCGCCCAAGGATGCTCTCCCATCGGGCCCGCCACCCCAATTCCCCGTTCATTGACCGAATACGTCTTGAAGTCGTCGTCGCTGTACGGCTGACTCCAAGTGGTGGTCGTCGTATCGAAGAACCGCGGACTGTTGTGCCAATCCTTCCCATGGGTATCGCTGCCAAACAGCACGATCTGGCCACGTTTGCTGTCGAAGCAACTGCCACCGTGCTCCTGGCGTTGGAACCGATCGGGAGAGTTCGCGTTGATCTCATGGAGTTTGATCCAGCGGTTCGACGGAAACGCATTCGCGCCGAGGACCGTGCCGTGCCGATCGTAGACCGCGGTCTCAGCCGCCAAGGCGATCGCGTTCGGGTAGGCCAGAAGCCAAGCAACAAGGAGAACGGGTCCGAATCTCATGGTTCGATACTCTGTCAATCCTGTCTTAGCCAAGGGGCAAGAACGACGTTCGGTCGTTTCCGATCAAGATATTTGGCCACCCGGTCGCGAGCGTCGGGCGCCTCGTCGATCGCCGTATCCTTGAATCCCAGCCATTCCACGGTCTGCGCGCCGAGGATCGCTTTGGTCTTGGCGGCAATGATCTCGCCGCCGCTGTCCATGTTGGCGATTATGACGTCATGGCCTGGGCGGACAAGGAGGTCCACGACGCCGCCACCGGCGAACTCCGCGTCGTCGGTGTGTGGCGACATCACCACGAACCGCAGTCTCCGCGACTCCGTTCCCGAAGGCCCCTCGCCGGAAACCGTCGCTGCGGTCCAGGCCAGGACCAGCCCCGTAACCGCCAGCAGGCGCAGACCTCGAATTGCATCGATCATGCTCGCTTCTCCAAGTCAGATGTTGATGCCTGTGATTCGCGGCAATGCCATTTCGCCCGGGCGATTGACTTTCGGGGGCATGCGAAGTCAACGTTCGACCAACGGTTCCGGCGCCCACACCGGCCGATGCCGGGGCAGCATCGCGCGGAAGTCACCGAGATTGTAGGGCCCGATGTAGGGCTGGCCCAAATCAACTTCGGCTACGACGACCGTACCCCACTTTTCCGCCTGAGCAATGGGATTACCGGTCCGGTCGAAGACCGCCGAGGTCATCCAGCCATGTTTCGGTTCCATGAAGGTGCTGCTCACGAGGTAGATGTGATTCTCGCACGCACGCGCCTGGGCCAGAAGTGGATTGCACCCCCATACCGGCCAGGCAATGACCTCCGCCCCGCGGTTCGACAGTTCGCGCGCGACCTCGGGGAAAAACCCGTCGTAGCAGATCATCAGGCCCACTCTGCCGAACTTCGTCTCGAACACTGGGTAGTCACCGCCCGGCGCGGTGCCTGCCTCGACCTCGGCGGGCGGGAGACACACCTTGCGGTACTTACCGATCAGTCTGCCGTCCGGCCCAATCAGAACGGCCGCGTTGTAGACCAGATGCCCATCCCGTTCGTACAGACTCAAAGCGATATGCAGGCAGTTCTTCTTGGCGAGTGTCCCGAAGTAGTCGGTCGTCGCTCCGGGGATGGCCTCGGCGATTTCGTGCATCTTCCGGGCCACGCCCGCCGAAGGCACCGTTTCGCCGAGAACGACGAGATCGGCCTTCTGATTCGCCGCCTCCGCGAGCAGCGGCGCGTACTCTTCGCAGTTCTGCCGCGGCGATTTGCCCGATGGTCGGTAATGAATGGTGGCGAGCCGAACCTTGCGAGGAGGCGGAGGCGCCGTCTTCTGGAATTGGACCTCGCTCCACTCGATCCGTCCATTGGGAGCCCATTGCAGGTGCAATTCAAGCACGGCTCGCGCAGCCTTGGGCGGCGCGCGATAGACGCCACAAACAGTCGTCCAACCTTGCGCATCGGTCGGCCCATCCGCGGGAAACTCGGGTTCGGCGCTGGGCACGTGGCCCCATTCCTTCACCTGTTGCTCTGGAACGTCGGCGGACACCATGTGTCCCGCTTCGTCCTGCCATCGCACTCGCACCAGCGCGCTGCGGCGCGGAACGCGAACGTCGCGTGTCTTGCGGATCGCGCAGAACCGGTAGAATTCGCCGCCGCTGACCGCGAATGACTTCTGAAACCACCCGTCCAGTCCGTTGCGATGGTCGTGTGTAATGACCAGGCTTCCCGAGCGTTTCGGCCCGCTCCCCGGCTCGAACGAAAACGCCGGGCGAATCTCCTCGCGCGGCGCGACGGCTTGCCAGCCATCGGGCAGTGGCGTTGCACCGCGAGCAAATGCGACCATACTGAAGCCGGCCAGCGTTACAAGGACAGTTCGTTTCATGGTTGAGTTCGCTTTCACGGAAAGACGCCATCTGTTGAGTTCGACGCCCTCACAACGTTGCGTCGTTTCTCCGCCAACTCGAACATCCGACCGGTAGGCTAGGCGGCACCACAACACAATAACGTTTACAGAATGCCTGTGTCATTTCCTTGGGTGGATTTCGTAATTCCATTCGCCGTGGAACGTGCTGGGCTTGATGGCGATCTCATCGAATTCCCGGTCCGTCACCTTGCGCCCTTTAGAGTAGGTCTTGGCGTAGCTGTCCATTCTACGGCGCCGTCAGGAAGACCTGGCGCCCGATGGCCGCGTTCGGCGATAATCTCGAGGGGGGGGCCTTCGTGCTCGTGCTCGTGCTCGAATGGAGAGGGGGCGATGATGGAACCAAGCGCCGCGAAG
>VGZC01000034.1 GCA_016872725.1 Planctomycetota bacterium | reverse complement strand
GGGGAGACTCTCGGCGTGGGGTGTGAACTCGTGGGGCGAAAAAGTTGGTAGCAGAAATATCAGCTCCCCCGGTAGGACTCGAACCTACGACCCGGCGGTTAACAGCCGCCTGCTCTACCAACTGAGCTACAGGGGATCGAAACGACGGTCATCGTATTGAATCGGCCGCGACCCCGCAAGGCACCAGTCGGCTTCGCCGCCCCCGCGCATTCCGCACGCTCCACTCGTCCCATTTCCTCCCATTCCGTCGCCCCCCCCTTACCCCGCTTGCTCCTTGGGATGCGTCCGCTCGCGCCTGACGCTCGGCCGATATGTCACTCGATGTCGATCGTGGCGCGCGACTCGCGTTCGGTACCGTCCGGCCTCCGCGCAATGAGTCGTATTGACCATCGGCCCTTGCGATTCAATCGTTTCGCCGGGAACCGCGCGAGCACGCCGCCGTCGATCCGCCGATCGGCGTGCGAAGCGACCGTTACCCAAGTCCCTTTTTCGGGAGTCGGCCCGAACGCGATCTGGATCTCGCCTGAAAAGCGGTCCTCGCCGTCGAGCCGTCCCAGAACCTCGATCACAAGCTCGCCGTCCCTCCGCGCGGCGCGCACCGCGTCGATGCGGGCGGCCACGTACTTCGATCCGTCCCACTCGCTCGCGCGACGCGCGTTGACCAGGCCAGCGCCCGTGTTCTGATCCCAGCCCGGCGCGTCCGCGTCCTCGGCCGACATCATCAGTCTCCGACGCACGTCCTCGGCGGTTCGCGACGGATCCATCGAAAACAGGATCGACGCCGAGCCGGACACCAGGGGCGCTGCGAAACTCGTTCCGCTCGCTCGATACAGGTCGCTTTCCTTCCCTACCCACGCCGAACCTCCGGCATAGTCGGGGTTATCGCCGACATAGAGCAGCAGATCGGTGTCCCTAGCTCGGAGGCCGAGCACATCCATGGCGGGCGCGGCCAGCGCGATGGGCGGTCCCCAGTTCGAGAAGGCGGCCCTCGCGCCGTCGACTCCCGTTCCGGAAACGACCAGCACGCCGCGTGCTCCGGCGAGGCCGCGCGCCGCCGCGTCCGACGCCTCGTTTCCCGCCGCGACGACCACCAACGCGCCGCGCGCGGTGGCGTAGTCGATCGCGAGCTGTTCGAACGCCGAAAGGTCGTTTCCGCTGTAACTGATGTTCACGACCCGCGCGCCATGGTCCACCGCGTAGAACAGCGCGCGGCCGATCTCGACCGACCCGCTCTGTCCCAGGAAATTCGCGGCCTTCAGCGCCATGATCCGCGCCTGGGGATTCACTCCGGCGATCCCCCGCCCATTATTCCACCGTGCCGCGATGACGCCCGCGATGTGCGTGTCGTGCCCGCCCCGGTCGAGCACATCGGGTGAGTCGTCGCGGAAATTCCATCCGAACTGATCATCGACAAACCCGTTTGAATCGTCGTCGACTCCGTTGTATGGATTCTCGCACGTGTTGATCCACATTTGCCCGAGCAGTTCGGGATGCGTCCAGTCGACTCCGCTTCCGATGATCGCCACCGTGCACGGCGCGCCGCGTTCCAATCGCTCGAACCACGGCGCGGCGTCCGAGTCCGACGGATCGATGCCGATGCGCCGCAGGGCCCATTGATCGGCGTACGCCTGGCCCCATCCGCCCACCGCGCGGAAATGCGGATCGTCGATCGACTCGGCGATCCGCGGCCGGCTCAGCTCGACCGATTCCACATCGTCCCGCGCGGCGTTCAATTGATCCAGGGCCCTCTGGACGGCCGCATCGTCGATCGAAACGGCTCGACCCGCGTCATCCCTCGCCGTGAAATCGAACCGGTACCAGTGGGGGCCATCGTCGAGTTCGAGGAAAACGGGTCTCCATTCGATCGGTTCGCCCGCGAAATCGAGCCGGTTCGGTTCGAGTCCCGAATGCAGCGCCGCGATCAAGGCATCGATGAAGGACGTCAATCGCGCGTCGTCGAGCGCGTGGGGTGTGGTGACCACGATCTGCCGCCCCCGCGCGGTGGCGACAAGCGCGTCGACGGCGCGGATTCCGGCAACGACGCCGGGATCCGCCGCTTGTCCCGACATGCGCCGTTCCAAATCGTCCAAGTGGTTTTGCAGGGCTTCGACGGCCGCCCGATCGCGTTCCTCGACGGCCCGCGCCTGCTCGACGAATGCGTCGTCGACCGGCGCGTCGGCGGCTCCGTTCGTGATGACCTCGCGAACAGCTTCGGACCAAATGCGGCTCTCTTCCCGGCGCGCCGCCAGCTCGGCCGCGATCGCTTCGGCATGGATCGCGTCCGCGATGGACCGCAGGGCTTCCTGGACGGGATCCGCATCGATGGCCCGATCGACGTTTCGCCGCAACAATGTCTCGGCGGCGAAGAGCCCCGTATCCCGCCGCGCGGCGTCCTCCGCCTCCAACCGAATCCGATACGGATCAACAATCGGAGCGCCTTCCGGTTCCGTCGGTCCAAACCGCAGCGGCTCGTCGATCGTGATCGAACGGGCGCTCGCCCCCGCCTGGCGGCGCAGGGCGTCGAGCAGCACAAGGCCCGCGTCGGCATGCGCCTCGCGCTGTTCGAGAGTCATGTCGCCGAGCGTCGGGCGTCCGCGGTCCAGTCGCAGCGCCGATCCGTTCGCGGCCCCGATCGCCTGGGACGACTCGTCGATCCGATCACTGCCCGCCTGGAAATCGGTGACGCGTTTGCCTTCGGGAATCGTGATGACGAACCGCCCGTTCGGATCGGACTTCACGATAGACTGGTTCGAGCGTTCGGCGAGCGGACGATCTGGGTCGGGCTCGATGTCGTCGACGGTGATCTTGAGCGTCACGGCTCCGGAGTGCGGGGCCGCGACATCGACCACGGCGCCCCCTTTGGTTACCTCGGCGCCGCTCCGCGCCGTCTCCATGGCGCGGCGCAGCAGCTCTTGCGCGAATCGATCAAACACTTCCTCGGCGAACCGCGACGGATCGACATGTTCGGTCAGCGCGTCGGGAAGGGGAACGTCGAGGGGCCGCGGGGGAGCGGTCAAGACGTTTTGGATTCTCATGCGAACCGCCTCGTCGTCCTCGCCGCCCGCGCTTTTCAAATCGCTCGCGACGGCGCCGAGCCGTTCGACCATGGATCGCGCGGTCGCGTCGACGAGTTCGGCCATCGCGGCGACTCGAACGCGTTCCTCGCGCGCCGGACGCTCCGCATCCGTAGTGTTCGGCATTCCGTCGATCCGGTTCAATTCGTCGCGGAGCTCGGCGACCCCCGCCAAGTCGCCTGCCCGCCCGAGCTGTTCGAGCACCGCATAGGCCTGTTGGCCCTCGACCGATTGGAACGACGCGGCCGGGTCGGTCGCGAACGTCGCCGAGCGTTGGGGAGCCGCGCCGAGCGACGTAACGCGCCGGACCTTGAGTTTTTCGAGATCCTCGGCGTGCGAGTCCTCGAACGCCTTGAGCTTCTCCTTCAGCGCGTCGAGCGTTTTCTTGACGGCTTCGACCGTCTTGTCGTCGGTTTGGCCCCGGTCCCGCATCCCTTCGACTTCCTTGACGAACGCCTCCTTGTCGCGCACCTGCTCCTTCAGTTTGTTGTGTTCGGTCCTGACGCCGGCGAGCCGCTTCTTTTCTTCGGCGGAGACTTCGTCCTTGGGCGGCGTTGACGGCGTGTCAACGGCTCCCGGCGGATGCTTCTTGACATACTCGCCCTTTTTCCTGCTCGATGATCCGGCGAACCTCGTCCACCGTGATCGGCGAACGTCCTTCGGGCATCAGATCGTTGAACGCGTTCATCTCGCGAGCCAGTTCGTCGGACTGGGCTTTCGTCAAGTTGCCGCCCTTATTCTGGATGAGGAACGCGTAGATCTTGTGCTTGAGGAGATTGCGGGCCTGATCGAGGAGCTGTTCGCGCAAGTGGTCGCCGTATCGCTTCGCGGGGTCGCCTTGGATTCCGTCGACCACGTCGGTCGCGCTGGTCGTATTGCCCGCCGTCGTCATGTAGTTTCCGATGACGATCTTGATCTTCTCGTGGTAACGCTCTTCCATGCCCGCCCGCGCCGATGGAGGGAACTCGTCCATCAGACGGCGCAGCAGGTCGAGATTCGTGAGGTACGCCAGGACCTCGTCGACTTGCCGCACCTTATCCTGCGTCGAATCGGACGTCGGCTCGGTCTTGCCGCCTTCGGTGCGCCAATAGCCCGATTGCAGGTCGTGATAATGGGCCGCGTGGGCCAACTCGTGGATGACGACTTCCTTGAGTTTCCACAGGACGGGGTTCCCGATCGGCTTGTCGGCCGAATCGACGTCGTCCGTCGCGGAGAGGCTAAGTTCAATCAAGACCTCGCCGTCGGGTTGATCGGGGCGATAGGCGAGACCGCCGGCCGTCTTGCCGTCGTGTGTCAGCGAGTTGGCGAAACGGAATCGCACCTTGCCGACGACAACATCGCCTTTTTGGCCGCCTTTTCCGTCCGCCTTGTCGAGGACGCGCGGGACCGCATCGCCCATGCCGGCATCGCCGTTGCGGCCAAGCAGGTCCCGATGGCGGTCGCGGATCTGTTTGATGACATCGATGAGCATGGCGCGGGCCGCTTGCGCGGGGTCCGCTGCACGGTCGAAGATTCGGACCATCGCGCGCACGGGAGGCAATGTCGCACCGCCCAGGTATCCGAGCGGGCTTTCGTTCTTGGCGCCGGGAGTCGAGCGGTGGGACTGGACACCGCCGTCGCCGAACCAGTCGGCCGGCAGATCGCGGTCGGTGCCGAGCGGATCGCGTCCGATCGACGCGCCTTCGATCACGAACGCGCCTTCGGTGAACGCCGCGCCGCGCGTCCAGATGCCCGCCGCCACCGCGTGTTCGTGGGCCGCGCCGGCGACAAACGGGCGATCGAAGGCGTAAGCGACAAAGTCGACGATCGTTCCCGCGCCCGGCGCTCCGCGGTACACGGCCAGCTCGCCCGCGGCGTTGTCGAGCAATTCCTCGTCGGCGCCCGTGAACAGACGGCCCGATCGACCCGACCCGTCGGCATCGTTTTCGCCTGGCCCCAGGTAAACGACCAGATAACCGTTCGCGGGCAATTCGCCGGTCGGCAACGAGGCGAGCACTCGGCCATCGCCGCGCGCGATCGACCAACCTCCCACAGGCACGGCCGATGGGCCCGCGTTGAACAGTTCGATCCATTCATGGCCGGCGTCCGCGCCGGCAGGGTCGAACAGGATTTCGTTGATGCGTACCCCCGCGCGAACCGCGATCGGCGCCGGCTGGGCGAAACAAGAACGTTCCATCCAAGGCCACGGGAACAAGAAGAACGCCAGCCCCACGCATACGCGCGCGGCACGAGGAACCCGATCCAGGACCACGGCGCGCCGCGGACGCATCGGCCGCCAAGAGAAGAGGAACATGGGCGAGCCTCCAAGCGGCGAGTTGACACGGATGGAACAACCGGCAACGGCGTTAGCTTAGGAAGATCTGATTAAGTCGGCAAGCTTCGCGAGCCGAATTCGTCGAACGGGGGACGGTGTTCCCCCTTTCGTTTGAGAAAGCGAAGGACCGTGCGGTGTCGAGGTGGACTCCATTGCGACGGCGCGCCGGCATGGCGGTCGCCCTCTTGAGCGTCGCGGAAACGTTCGGCTCCGCGGCCGCCGACGAGGTCCGCTACCAAGTGCCCGAATCGCCGGTTCGCTCTGTGATGGTCGGCGCCGAGGCGATCTGGGTCGAGGATGACGGCGACGATGTCCTCAAACACCGCAATCGAGGCCCCGGACGGCCGATTCCCGAGTTGGCGCTCACCGAACCGGCGGTCGAACCGGTTGAAGCGCCGCTTGACGTCGAACCCGAGTGGCCCGACGTCTTGTGGAGCGTGCGCCATCAAGGCGCGAGCCAACCCGGCCAACCGCTATCGTATACAACGCTCGGCGCGTTCGTTCCGCGGACGGTTCCGGACGGGATGTGGTTCACCGAGACGCGGTTCCATCTGGACAACGGGGGGCATCCCGGCGGGAGCGCGGGCCTGGGACGCCGCTGGTACGACCGTGATGCGAACCAGATCATCGGCATGGGAATTTGGTACGACGCGCGCGAAACGGCCTTCGACCACTGGTTCCACCAAGCGGGCATCAGTGTCGAATGGCTGGGCGATCGGTGGGACATGCGGGCCAACTATTATGCGCCGCTGGGCGACCCGGTCGTCGCGGGCGGACCCACGACGTATGGTCCGCCCGCCTTCGACGGGTATTCGCTCGTGCGAACGGTCATGTCGTCGAATCAAGCCGCCTTGCAAGGCGGCGATGTGGAGCTCGCGCGGCGCATCGGCATGAATAATGTCTGGGCGTACGCCGGATCGTACCATTACCAGCGCGACGCCGTGCAGTTGTACGGCGCCTCGGGCGGTGTTCGCGGATTCGTGACGCGGGACATCGCCGCGGACGTTGCGGCCACGCACGATCGGGAGTTCGACACGAACGTCGTGTTCGCGGTGACCTGGTTCTTTCCCGGCGGCACGTCGCGCGGCGCGATGCCGAGGGACGTCGAGGAACGGATTTGGCAACCGATGGAGCGGAGCGACGCGGTGGCCGTCGCGCGCGTCGCGGGCGCGACGACCACCGAAACGCTCCACGCGCCGGGCGGCGGCTCCCTTCGCTTTGTCCATATCGATGCGGCGGCCCCGCCGGGCTCGGGCACGCACGCGGCCCCGTTCGCGACGCTTGCCGCCGCCCAGGCGGGGTCGGTGCCGGGAGACATCCTGTTCGTGCACTCGGGCGGCACGTTCACGGGCGAATCGATTCAGTTGCAGGACGGTCAGAGCCTCTTGGGCGAAGGGATCGACCATCAGGTCGACACGCTCGAGGCGGGCGAAGTCGCGCTGCCCGCCGGAAACGGAGGATTCGTATCGCCGGTGATCGCGAATGCTCCGGGCGACGCGATCCGCATGGCGGCGAACACGGCCGTTTCGGGACTCGACGTCCAAACACCGATCGGGCGCGGCATCGTCGCGCAGAACATCACGGGCGATGCGCGGATCGACCGCATGCGCGTCGTGAACTCCGGCATGCAGGGAATCCTCGTCGACAATGTCGACGGCCGCGTGCTCGTTCGCGACACGTGGATTCACGGCTCCAGCAACGAAGGTTTGGCGATCCTGATCTCCAATCCGTTGGTGACCAACGCGACGATCGACGGACTCGTCATGGCGGGCGGGCCGCCGCCCGGGTTCCTCGCGGTGAACGCCGGCCCGGCCGGCGCGTCGCTGCGGCTCAATCTCTTCGACTCGGACAGCGATTCCGGGTTCCAGTTGATCTCGAACCCCGCCGGTTTGTTCGAGCTCGGAGGCGGGCTCGGCACAGGAAGTCCGTTTGTGAATTCCGACAACGGAAACATCGCGAACAACGGAAATCGATCGGGCGGCGCGCCGCCTACCGTCTCCGTGAACGGGACGCTGTGGATCGTCGATCCCTTGACGATTCCGGCGCCGTAGGCCGATGTCGGAACGAGCCGTACGGGTCGCGGGGCATCGGCGCTCCGCGTCGCAATTCAAGATCGAGGGCGACAGCGGGTGCGGCGGTCGCCGCCCGTTCGCGCCGCGCGTCACGAGGCCGTTCGGTGCTTGACCATCGTGACCCGATTGCCCTTCTCGTTGTACTCGACGGACGTCATGAACGTCCGGATGAGCATGAGTCCGCGCCCGGAGGGCAGATCGAGGTTCTCGTCGAGCGTCGGGTCGGGGACGTCGGAGAGAACAAAACCGTCACCCTGATCGGCGATCTCGATGCGGATCCACTCCCGGCAAACCTCGGTCCGCACGTGGACGGACTTGTTGGCATCGAGCTGATTGCCGTGCTTGATGGCGTTCATCAAGGCTTCTTCGAGGGCGAGGTGGACGCCGAAGACCTCGTCGGCCGTCCATTGGTGGGCGGAGAGGCTGCCGAGAACTTCGTCGAGGACATCCTTGGCCGCTTGGGTGTCGGTCGGGAAATGGCGTTCGATCGAACAGGTTCGCGATCGCTCTGGCATGGCGCGTTCCCCTACCCTCAACTCGGCAGTGTCCGGCTGTCGGTTTTTATCGGCAGGACAAGTACTTCGAGTTTCCGAGTTTCGCCGATTCTGAGAAGGGAGCCGGAACCGAACGGCCTCGACCGGACCGCGGCGTTCCGTTTTGCCTAAAGTCGCCATTGTCCGGTTGAAGGCGTCTGAAGGTATGATATTAGGTCGATCCGTCAAGTCAACGACTGGGTATTGGGGGGGTGGCCCGGGGGCCGGCGGTTGGTGACCGGTGGGGGCGAATCGACGAGGGGTCGCGTTATACTGGGATCAGCGAGGCGAGGGTCCGAACCGCGCGTCGGTCGCCGTTCGGAGTTCGGAGTCGGGATGGGGTGCTCGATCGAGGGTGCCGTCCGGATGACGCGGGACGCTATGCGTACGACGGGAAGTGACAAGCATCGGGCACTCGGCGGACAGGCCGGCCCCGGCGCGACGTTGATGGGGGGAGCCGGTCCGCATTCGCGGCTTCGCAAGGGGATCACGCTCGCGGCGATCGTCGGCGTCGCCGCGGTCGGCGCGTCGTTCGGCGTGACCTGGTATCGCGAGCGGCCGTTGGCCGAGGCGGAAGCCGCGATGGACGCCGGGGACTACGACGCGGTGTTCTCGCTTGTGAGCCCGTTCCTCCAGCGGTATCCCGACAACAGCCGCGCGTTGGCGCTCAAGGCCCGCATGCTTGTCCTCATGCGGGATCCCTCCGAAGCGATCCGCATATTCGATCGGATCGGGGCCGCGAACGCCAAGGACCTGCACGCGTTCGCGAGGGCCTACCTGTTGCAGGAGCATTGGTCGGTCGCGATGCCGCTGCTCGAACAGACCGCGCGACTGGACCCGAACAACGCCGACGCGCTCTACGAGTTGACATCGTGCCGAATGCGGCTGGGTTTCCTGCAGGAAGCGCTCGACAGCGCCCAGCGCTTCGCCGAACTTTCCAGCTCGCCCGCGCGAGGCTACGTCTTCCTCGGCTCGATCCAAAACGATCTCAAGAATCGGGCGGAAGCCGCGTCGGCGTACGCCAAGGCGTTGGAACTCGAACCCGACGCAACGAACCTCCAAGTGCCGCCGTTCGATTTTCTGGATGAATACGCGCGGACGCTCCTCGCGCTGGGGCGGGGCGAAGAGGCCTCGGCACTGCTCGAAAAGTCCCGCGCGATCCGGCATTCACCACGGAACTGGACGATGACGGGCCGGGCGCTCGCCGGCCTCGGGCGGTCGGACGAGGCGGCGGCGGCGTGGAGGGCGGCGATCGAGTTGGATCCGAACGCCGATCAGGCTCGGGAGGATCTCGCCGGCCTGGAACTGCGAAACGGCAATCCCGACAAGGCGCTCGAGTGGCTCGCGCCGCTCGAGTCGCGGCCCGTGCTTCCGTCGAGCGCGGCGTATCTGTTCCAGCGCGCGCACACGCTGCGGAAGGACGAGGAGAAGGCGAAGGCGTGGGCGGCGCGGACCGAACAACTGCGTAAGGGCGAACAGATCCAGCACGCGGTCGAGAGTGTTCTGGTGGAGGCTCCCCAGACGTTTTGGGCGCGCGTGGTCCGCGCCTATCGGTTCGCCCAGCAGGGGAACTGGGTCCAGGCGCGGACGTTGATGGCGACCGCGTCGGCCGAGGAATCCGACGATCCGTTCGTGCGCGACCTGGCCCGCGCGCTCGAACAACGGGGCGATCTTCCGCCCCTCGATCGATTGCCCATCCATCGGAAATGAACCGGCCGAAAAGAGCGGCGAGTTGGCCGATCGTCCGTGATTTCCGCGCGGTCGGCCAAGGACCGCGGGGACGAGAATCCCGGGGAATAGTCGGGGAATAGGTGGTCTTGGATGCGTGGCGCGTGGCGAACGATCGCGGTCGTCTTCGTCGTCGTGATGCTCGGCGCCGCATCCGCCGTCTGGCTGCGCCGTTCCGGCGCGCCGCCGCGCCCAGCGGCCTTCGATGGGCCGTCCGCGTCCACGAATGTCCCGGAGAACGCGATGGGCGACTCCGCGAGCGACGGCGCCGATTGGTTTGACGAAGTCGACTCCACCGGCATCGCGTTTCGACACGTCCGCGGCTGCACGGCCGAAAAGCCGTTTCCGGCGGCCAACGGGAGCGGAATCGGCGTCATCGATTTCGATCGGGATGGTTGGGAAGATCTCTATTTCGGGACCGGCACTCCGTTCCCTATCGAGTCGGGGCGGAGCGAACCGTTCAATCAACTCCATCGCAACGTCGGCGGGCTCCGGTTTCAGGACGCCACCAGCGCGTCCGGCACGGGACACACGGGTTTTACCGCGGGTGTCGCCGTCGGAGATATCGACAACGACGGGTTTCCGGACATCTATCTCTCGTGCTACGGCGCCAACGTCCTGCTTCACAATCTGGGTGACGGGACGTTCGAATCGACCGGGCGCGAAGCGGGAGTCGACGATGACAAATGGGGTTCGAGCGCCGCGTTCTTCGACGCCGATCGCGACGGCCTGCTCGATCTGTACGTCGCCAATTACGCGAAATGGACGCTGGAAACCAATCAATACTGCGGCGACCGACAACGGCAGGTGCGTCTCTTCTGCGGGCCGACATCGGTCGAGCCCGAGCCCGACGTCTATTACCACAACGAGGGTGACGGCACGTTTCGCCGGGCGACCGAATCGGCCGGGTTCGTCGGCGCCCCGGGTCGAGGCCAGGGCGTCGTCGCGGCGGACGTCAATGACGACGGCTGGATCGATGTCTACGTCACCAACGATCTGAACGCCAACCTCCTCTACGTGAATCGCGGCGACGGATCGTTTCGGGATATTTCCGAAGCGTCGGGCACGGCCTACGACGGCGTCGGGACCCGGCAAGCCGGAATGGGCGTCGATGCGGCGGACTTCAACGAGGACGGACGCGTCGATCTGTTCGTGACCAATTACCAGGATGAACACAACACACTCTACGAAAATCTTGGAAACGAAGTGTTCGAGGACGTCAGCGAGCCGAAAGGCGTCGCGCTCGACAGCCTTCCCTGGATCGGATGGGGGACGTCGGTTTCCGATTTCGATCTCGACGGATGGCTCGACCTGATCGTCACCAACGGCCACGTCGATGACAACCGCGAACTGCTCGGCCAGAAGGCGCCGTACGAACAGCCGGGCCTTCTTTGGAAAGGGAACGGCCGCCGATTCGAACGCGTGAAGCGGAATGCGGGCGACTATTTTGAACGTCCGCGCGTCGGTCGCGCGCTGGTTGTGGCCGACCTCGATCGCGACGGCGACCTCGACGTGGTCATCGGCCATCAGGACCGAGCGCCGTGCGTGCTCCGCAACCGGGCGGCCGAACGTTCGCCGTCGGTTCGGCGAGCCGTCATCGAGCTCGTCGGTATCGGGGGGAATCGCGACGCCGTCGGCGGAACGATGGTCTTTCACGACGGAACACGCGGCCAACGCAGGCTCGTGAAGGGGGGCGGGAGTTATCTCTCGCAATCGAGCCACCGGCAGGTCGTCGCATTGCCCGAATCGGACGGTCCGCGAGGGAAGTGGACGATCGAAATCCGCTGGCCCGATGGCCGCGCGGCAAGCCCCTGGGAAATCGAGCCGGGCCGATG
Organism: Planctomycetota bacterium; assembly: GCA_016872725.1. Taxonomy (GTDB): domain Bacteria; phylum Planctomycetota; class Planctomycetia; order Pirellulales; family Pirellulaceae; genus VGZC01. The sequence continues at coordinate 52,176 of VGZC01000034.1, read as the reverse complement.
GTATGCTTGTTGGCAAGACGGGCGGATCGCCATCCGCGATCTTCCGTGGGAATCCTCCGCTTCGAACGGCCAAGGTCGAACCGATCGGCCCGAACCGAATGGAAAGTGAGACAATGATGGGCAATTCGGCGGCGCCCGGTATCAGCGTGTTCCGAATGCTTTGCGTGGTCGTCGCCGCTGTGGTCGTCGCCGCCGTGCTCTATTGGAACTTGGTACTCGACGGCAAACTCGGTATGCGCCCCATACCCACCGAACCGATCGGCGTGACCGGCTCTGTTACGCTCAACGGAAAACCGCTGGGTGAAGGCAAGATCCGAGCGAAGTGCCTGGATGCGGCGGGGGCCGTCACCGAGGCCGACCTCGTGGCCGACGGATCGTTCGAGCTCAAGTTGAGGGCCTTGTCGCACGAGGTCCGCGTCATCGCGAGCGTGCCGGGCGCGGGGGACGGCGCGGCGCCGATCGATTTGTCGAGCCAACCGATCCCCGTGCTCGTCGCCGAATCGGCCGATCGGAATCGATGGGCGATCGCGATCTCGACGGAGGAAGGCAAACTGTCGATCGCGACGAGCATCGCGGGCGGGCCGCCCGTGCTCTCCGGCGCGGCGCCAAGACCGGGGCGCGGAGCCGTGAGTACCGAGGAACTCTCGCGACGCTCCGTCCAGGCCTACGACACGGACGGCGACGGCAAGCTGCACGGCGCCGAATTGGATGAGGCGATGACCTTTCTTGGTTCGATGCTCAAGGACCCCGATGCGAACGGCGACGGATACGTCGACTCGGCGGAAATCCTCGACGCGCTCCGCCGCAGGCAGGCCGAGTCCATCGCGCAGTGAGCGGCGCGTTGGGCCCTGCGTACTCCTCGTCGTTTTTTCCTGCGAGCGCTCTTGTCATTGATAGGCCTTTCATGAACGAACCGCACGAGCCTGAATCCCCCTCGTTTCGCTTGGCGCGCGTCCTCCTGCTTGTCGTGCCGCTGGTGGTCCTCGTCGTTGGAGGATATGCCTTCCTGACGGTGTTCGGGGGAATGGAACGGATCGCCGCATGGACTCGGCCGCCGCATGTGCCCGTCAAAGGTCGAGTCTCTTGGAACGGCAAACCGGTAAAAGGAGCCCAGGTGATGACTCGGCCCTCGAAGTCGAACCTGAGGGGTTCCATCGGCGCGACCGACGCGGACGGTGCGTTTGAATTGCTGCTCGATGTCGGCGGGCGGTACGAGGACGGGGCGTATGTCGGGGACCATGCCGTGACGGTTGCCCTCTACGGACCCCACCCGCCCGCCACGCCGCCTCCCTTGCTGTCCCCGGCGGAATACGCGGGATTTGATACGACACCCTTGCATTTCGAAGTGTCGCGGGATGCCGAAAAAAACAAATGGAAGATCGCGATCGAGGGCGAGGCGCCCCCACCCCCCGCGCCTCTGGCCGGACCTGGGCCCGGAACCGGCGGAGGAGGTGGTGGGCCTCCGGTGCCGTCACCCGAGCAACTCGCGCGGCGGGCCATCGAAACGCATGACGCCGATAAAGACGGACGGCTGCACGGCTCGGAAATCGATGCGGCGGAAGAGGAGGCCAGGGGACGATTGCAAGGCGTCGATGAAAATGCCGATGGATATTGGGAGGAATCCGAGATTCTCCAGGCGATCCGGCGCGCGATGCCGGGTGGACGACGCCCGGGCGGCGCTGAGCCGACCGGTCGGCGCCCCGACAGCCCGGACGTTCCTGACGATCCGGAAAAGGAGGCACCCCAAAGCGGCCCGTCACCCGGGGACGGCCCCAAGAACCCGTAACCCGGCATTGAGCGGTCCCCGGCCCTACGAGAACCCATTCGCAGCGCAACTATGCCAAAGGGGGACATGCGATAGCCTGGATGGGTGTGCCGCTCGATCGGAATAGGGACCCTAAGTCGTGGGATCGAGCGGTTTTGTTGACTTTTCCGTGAATTCGGACTATAAGAGACAATTGTTCCCGACATCGTGTGGACCACTGGTTCCCTGAGCGGCCCGGCTGTGCAAACGGTCCGCGGCGCGTGTATACTGGAGCGCGGTTGTTGGGGTTATGGGCGAAAGTCGTGTATTCGTAATAGTTATCTTTTCTCATTTTGGGAGTGGGGGTACTACGATGCAAAACCGATGTCACAGGATCAGACACCGAGGTTTCACGCTCGTGGAACTGTTGGTGGTGATCGCCATTATCGGGATCTTGGTGGCGTTGTTGTTGCCGGCCGTTCAAGCGGCCCGCGAGGCCGCGCGCCGCATGCAGTGCACGAACAATCTCAAGCAGATCACGCTGGCGAATCACAACTATGCGGACACGCACAAGGTGTTCCCGATTCATCTTTCCTGGAGCGCTTGGGACAATTTCGACGGAGCGTTTTCCGACAAGGTCGGCCTGTTGCCGTTCCTCGAACAGCAGACGCTTTGGGACAAGACGGTCTTCACAGGCCCGCCGTTCGATCCGGGTGGTTGGAACGGAAACGCGAACATTCTCACGCAGAGCCTGAGGCTACCCGTTTTCAACTGTCCGTCGATGGAACTCGAATTCGGTGGCGGCGCGGCGAACTTTACCTATGCGTCGAATCACGGCACGGCACGGAAGGGTTACACCGGGAACTCGCAGATGTGCGTGAACGGCCAGCACAACGGCGTTGCGTCGTACGCGACGCCCATTCGCGGCCACTGGGTCGTCGGCGATCCCCCTACCGGTTTCCAGCAAATCCTGGACGGCACGTCGAAGACGGCGGCCTATTCCGAGTTCGTCATGGGGAGCAATACGGTTTCGGCCAACGTCAAGCAGAACAGCCAGGTGTTTGACTGGGCGGACGGCGCGAACACGGCCGCGACACGACTCAATTGCCTCACCAAGTCTTCGATCGATCCGGGGCGCATCGAGATGCGTGGACGGGCCTGGGCGTGGTCGTTCATGGGGATCGGGACCGTCTATAACCACACGATGTTGCCCAACGAACGCGCGTGCCATTCCTACACGGATGACTGGGCCGGTTCGAATTTGATGAGCGCGTCGAGCCGTCATAAGGGCGGCGTGAACGTCGGCATGGCCGATGGTTCCGTGCAGTTCGTGCCCAATACGATCAATCAGACCGTCTGGTGGGCGATCGGAACGCGGAACGGCGGAGAGCCGAACGCTGAGATACCCTAGTCGCCGATCGACCCACACCAAGCGCGACTCGCTCGCGGTGAGTGATCGATTGACGTACGGTGTTTGTCCGAGACGGCGGTGCCCCGTCACGCCGGGTCGTGGTGTGCGGCAAGCGGACCGCAAGGCTGTCGGTGCGCCTCAACGGGTCGCCATGGCGATCGTGCTGGCTGTCGGTTGCGGCTTGAGCGGATGCGATGCCGACCGCGAATCGGATCGCGCATCCGAAGTCGGACGACCGGGTGTCATCACGGACCGCGACGGCGGGAAGCGACAGGGCGATCACGACAAGCTCGAATCCGACTCTGAGAAGGGCGGTCCCTCGTCGGGGGCCGCCCTTTCTTCGTTGGGAGACCGGGCGGTTCCCGCCCACACCCCGCCTCGATTCGAGGACGCGGCAGGGCGATTGGGAATCGACTTCACCTACTACAACGATGAGATTCCCAAACGGTATTTCTTGCCGGAAGTGATGGGCGGCGGCCTCGCCTGGCTCGACTACGACGCCGATGGTCGACTCGATCTCTACGCCGTCAACGGTTGCCGACTTCGTCCCGGCGAAGGCGATCCGGGCCCCCATCACAATCGGCTCTTCCGTTCGGTCGGCGACGCGGGGTACCAGGATGTCTGGGATCGGATCGCCGGGGGAGCCGATTCGGGCTATGGGCAGGGATGCGCGGTGGGCGACTTCAATGTCGATGGTTTTCCCGACATCTACGTGACCAACTACGGGCCCAACGCGCTCCTGCTCAACAACGGTGACGGCACGTTCGACAACATGGCCGTTGACGCGGGAGTGGCCGATCCGTTGTGGGGATCGAGTTGCCTTTGGTGCGACCTCGACCGCGACGGCGACCTGGATCTCTTCGTCGTCAACTACCTCGACGTCACCTTCGATAACCTGAAGCAGTGTCGTTTCCAAGACATGCCGGGTTATTGCGGGCCCGGCAACTACGAAGGCGTTCCCGACCGGATCTACATCAACGAAGGCGACGGACGGTTCACTGACGGCGCCGAACGGCTGGGCGTGGTGCCCGCCGCGCCGGGGAAGGGGCTGGCGATCGCCGCCCTCGATCTGGACAACGACGGGCTGGCCGAGATCTACGTCGGGAACGACATGTCGCCGAATTTCCTATATACGCGTTCGCGCGTCGCGTTCGTCGGCGGCGCGTCGGCGGGGGGCGAGCCGCGCCCCTATCGGGAGATCGCCGGTCCGGCCGCGTGCGCCACGAGCGACGTCGGACACAACGAGGCGTCGATGGGGATCGCGAGCGGCGACTACGATCGGGACGGCCTTTGCGATCTCTTCCTGTCGCATTTCTATCAACAGAAGAACACGCTCTATCGGAATCTCGGGGGCCTTCTCTTCAAGGACGACAGTCGCCGCGCGCGAATCGCGGCGACGAGCTACGACTACCTCGGGTTCGGCGCGATCGCCTTCGACTACGATTTCGACGGATGGCTCGACCTCTTCATCGCGAACGGACACGTCTTGGGCCCGGAACAACCGGTGAACGAGATGACGCCGCAACTCCTGCGCAATGATGGTTCCGGGCGGTTCGACGACATTTCGGCCGAGGTCGGCGCGTATTTTCGCACGCGGTGGCTGGGCCGGGGCGTTGCGGCGGCGGACGATGATCAGGACGGGGACGTCGATCTGGCCGTGTCGCATCTCCACAAGCCGATCGCCCTGCTGCGCAACACGACCGAGGCGCGCGGACACTATTTGGGCATCTCGCTCGGCGCGCGGGATCGGATTCCGCCGGTCGGAGCGAGGGTCGTTGTGCGGGCGCGGGGGCGGGCGTGGATGGCGCCTTATGTCTCGGGGGGGAGCTATCTGTCGCACAGCGATCCGAGACTGCGGTTCGCCGTGCCGTCGTCCGATCCCGTCGACGTCGAAGTCCATTGGCCCGACGGCCGGGTCGACCGGTGGGAGTCGATCGCCGCGGATCAATATGTCCGCATCGAGCCGGGCATTCCACCGCGTCCTTCCACGGTGTTTCAGCCATGAGCCGACGGCGCGGACGATGGTGTCCCAGGGCGGTTGCCCTGTTCGCGGCATTCGCCGCGATCGCCGGCTGGTATTGGCTTGACGGCGCGCTCGTCCGCGCGAGGCGATTCGCCGCCGACAATCGGATCGCCGCCGCGAAGACGCATGTCGGATGGTACCGCCGGCTCCACCCACGCGATCCCCATGCGATCCTCTATCTGGCCCAGTTGTGGATATCCGATGAATCGACGTCATCACCCGAGGCGGTTGAAACGGCGCTCGGGCTGCTGGCCTTGATCAGGGACGGCTCACCTCTGTCCGCCGAAGCGCGGACACAGGAAGGTCGAATCCACTTGTTCCTCAAGCGGCAGCCGGGACGCGCGGAACGGAAGTTCCGCGCGGCGATCGACGTCGACAAGAATCTCGTCGAACCCCGGTATTTGCTCTGGAAACTGTACGATCTGACGGGCCGCTCGCATCTCGCCGAACCGCTTGTTTGGTCGGTCGTTGAATTGTGCCCCGAATCCCAGCGGGCCATGCGGCTTCGCGAGTGGTACATGAGCCAGTTCTTTCCCGCGACGGCCAATCCGGACCTCGATCAGCTCTTGGAGGTCGTCGATCCGGTACGGCCGTCGCCCACGGTAACCGAGCAGCGGCGGTTCGCCATGTTCCGCGATCATGAACCGGACCGCCCGATCGGGCATGCCGCTCTGGCTCGATGGTTCAGCATGGAAGGGCAACCCAAGTACGCGCTTGAAATGCTCGATTTCGGCGAACCCGAACTCGCCGACTCCGAGCGGAACGATCCGTATCTGTTGGCGACGTACATCTCGGCCTTGATCGATCTCGGACGCCACGAGGAAGCCATGGCATGCCTTAGGCGATGGCCCGAGCCTCGCGACGGCTACGAGTATTGGCGATGGAAGGGGGTGCTCGATGAGGACCTGCGCGAGGACTATTCGGCGGCGATCGAGGCGTACGATAGGGCGCTGGATGGGTGGCCCGGACCCGCCGACTGGCGGACGATGGTTCGAAAAGCGAACTGCTTGACCCGGCTGGGGCGTTCCGACGAGGCGGCACGTCTTCGCGCCAAAGCGGATCGGGTCGAGCACATGATGAAGGATGCCGTGCATCAACGTCTGCGCGACGCACTGGCGCAGCTCAATGATGGGCCCTCGCTGTTGTCCGTCGCGGAATACTACCGCGATCTGGGTCGGCCTCGGGAAGCGGCCGAGTGGCTGCAGTTGGCGACGCGATTGAGCGCCGCGCCCTAGCGTCCGCGAAACAACAACTTGAACAAAGGGGGAAAGGACGTAGAGCCATGAAGGCACGCCCCGTGGAATTCGGCCGCACGATCGGTTATTCTGGGACGTGCAATCGGTGTCCCGACCGAATCGGTCCGGATGATGGCGCCGGATGGGCGCCGCGCATCCGGCGCGTCGGTTTTTTCGTTCTATTGGATCATTCGTTATCAGGCTGATCTGGAGATTCTGGCATGGCACGCGGTCTTGCGTTGTTGGCGGTGTTGTTCACGGCGTCTTGTCTTGTCGGATGCGGGAGCAAGGCGAGCGGTCCGATGGATCCGAAGGATGTGAAGGCGGCCGATTCGGCAGAGGTCAAGAAGGGCATGGACGACAGCGCGAAGCACCTGCCGCCGGGCGTCAAGATGCCCAAGGGCGCCGTGCCCGGCAAATAGGCCGCGGCTCGATGGTCGCGGTCGTCGAGCCGGATCGGTCCGGATCGGTGGCGGCGGCGTGACGCCGATCGCGAGGCTTGGCGCGTGGAGAGTCGTGCTTGGGGAACGCGTGTCCCAGTTGCGACGCCGAATGGCCCGTGGATGTGGAGTCCGCGCAGTGTCCGCGATGCGGGCACACGCGGCGCGCGACGATGGATGTGCCGACCCTCGACGCGGCAACGATGGCCCAGCCGGGGTGGGCACCCGCGACGCGTTCGATTTCCGACACGCTGATCGGAACGCGGTTCGGGATCTACGACGTTGAGGCCTATTGCGGCGCGGGCGCGATGGCCCGTGTTTATCGGGCGCGCCACCGCATGCTGCACAGACTCTGCGCGATCAAGGTGCTCAACACGGACCTGATCGCGCGATCGCCCGACGTTGTCGCCGCGTTCCTCGACGAGGCGCGCGCCGCGGCGGGGCTGGTACATCCGCACGTCGTGACGATCCACACGATCGGCGAGGACCGCGGGTTTCATTTCATCGAGATGGAATTCGTCGAGGGAAGGTCACTCGCCCACGTGATCGATTCCTCCCGAATCGACGCGACGCGCGCGACGAAGTTCCTGATGCACGTCAGTTCGGCGATGGCCGAGGCGCATCGCCGGGGACTCGTGCACCGCGACATCAAGCCGGCCAACGTGCTCGTCACGGCCTCCGACATCGCCAAAGTCGCCGACTTCGGGCTGGCGCGCCGCGTCGAAGGCGCTTCGAACGAACTCGAATCCCAAGGACTCGCGGGCACGCCCCAGTACATGGCGCCCGAGCTTTTTGGTGGCCGGCCCGCGACGAGTCGCAGCGACGTCTACTCGCTGGGAGTGACCTACTTCCTGCTTTGCACGGGCCGATTGCCGTTCGAGGCGCGGTCGATTCCGGAAATGGCTCGCCGTCACACGAGTACCGCTCCACCCGAGCTTTCCGACCATTGTCCGGCGGCCACCGAGTCGATGGCCCGCATCGTGCGCCGGTGCCTCGCGAAGGACCCGCACGCGCGCTACGAGGACGCCGGCGCATTGCATGACGAATTGCACGCCGCGTATGTCGGCCTGCGCTCGCTCGAAAGCCTGCTTCACGAGGCCCTGCTCGGTTCGTCCGCCCGGATCACGCGATTGGATGTGGACCACTTCCAAGTCCGGATTCCGGTCGTCGAGGAACGAACGCAGGATGTCGTGGTCGAGTGCATTCCCGATAGGTCGACCGGGGACGCCATCGTGCGAGTCTTCAGCATTTGCGCGCCGCTTGACGAGTCGTACATGCGCCGCGCCTTGGAACTCAACGCGTCGCTTCCGTTCGGCGCGATCGCCGTGGAACAGCACCAGGGACGTCCCTACTTCATGATGCTCGATGCCCTCACGCGCTCCACATGCGACCCTGTCGAACTCCGCGCCAGCGTTCTGAGCATCGCCAAGCACGCGGACGAGGTCGAACATCGGCTCACGGGATCGGATCGCCATTAGGCGCCTCAATGTCGCTCGTCGCTCGCCTCTCCGAGGCGAGTTCTCCCTGTCGCTCGCCTCTCCGAGGCGAGTTTTCCCTGTCGCCAACGTCGTTCCTGGTGCAACACGCCTCGGAGAGGCGTGCGACATCCGAGGCGAGTTCTCCTGTCGCTCGCCTCTCCGAGGCGAGTTTTCCCTGTCGCCAACGTCGTTCCTGGTGCAACACGCCTCGGAGAGGCGTGCGACATCCGAGGCGAGTTCTCCTGTCGCTCGCCTCTCCGAGGCGAGTTTTCCCTGTCGCCAACGTCGTTCCTGGTGCAACACGCCTCGGAGAGGCGTGCGACATCCGAGGCGAGTTCTCCCTGTCGCTCGCCTCTCCGAGGCGAGTTTTCCCTGTCGCCAACGTCGTTCCTGGTGCAACACGCCTCGGAGAGGCGTGCGACATCCGAGGCGAGTTCTCCCTGTCGCTCGCCTCTCCGAGGCGAGTTTTCCCTGTCGCAAACGTCGTTCCTGGCGCAACACGCCTCGGAGAGGCGTGCGACGGTCGCTACCCCGGTTCCACGGCCGGCGCCGCGATCGAAACGCCGGTTGGTCCGCCGAAAGCCGTCCGATGCCGGTTGGCTTCGATGGCCCGCCGTTCCAGATCGGGATCCACGCATCGGTACCGGACATCCCGCTGCCGAGCGACAAATCCAAGCTCCTCGATGGCGCGGCGGATCTCGTCGAGCGTCAGGTGGTGGACGGTGCCCGCTTCGGCGACAACGTTCTCCTCGATCATCAGGCTCCCCATGTCGTCCGCGCCGAAGTGCAGGGCGAGTTGTCCGACGCGAAGTCCCTGCGTCACCCAGCTCGCCTGAATATGCGGAAAATTGTCGAGGTAGATCCGGGCGACCGCTTGCGTCTTGAGATATTCGAACGAACCCGCGGGCCGAAGGTGGGCGAGATCCGTGTTCGCGGGCTGCAATGTCCAGCAGATGAACGCCACGAAGCCGTGCGTTGCGTCCTGCAGCGACCGAAGTCGATCGAGGTGTTCGATGCGTTCGGCGAGCGATTCCACGTGTCCGAACATCATGGTCGCCGTGCTGATTCCGCCCAATTCGTGCCAATGGCGCATCACATCGAGCCATCCGTCGGAAAGGACTTTGCCGCGCGTGATCGCGCGCCGAACCCGGTCGACGAGGATTTCCGCTCCGCCGCCCGGGATGCTTCCCAGTCCGGCCTCCTTGAGACGCCGCAAGACGTCGCGGATCGGGAGCTTGGCCACTTTCGTGAAATGATGCAGTTCGGGCGGGCTGAACGCGTGGATGTTGACGTTGGGAAACGCGTGTTTCAGGTCGCGAAGAAGGTCCTCGTACCATTCGAGCGGCAGTTCGGGGTGCAGGCCGCCTTGCATGAGGATCTGGTCACCGCCCAGTTCGACGGTTTCCGCGACTTTCGCCATGAGCTCGTCGCGGGATAGGACGTACGCCTCGGGATCACGGTGCGTTCGGAAGAACGCGCAGAAGTCGCAAACGGCCGAACAGACGTTCGAGTAGTTGATGTTCCGATCGATGTTATACGTGCGGATCGCGCCGGGATACAGGCGGCGCGTGATCCGGTCGGCCGCGTCGCCGATCGCCGCCAGATCGCGGGATTCGAGCAGCGCGAGGCCCTCGTCCGGACCGATCCGGTCGCCCGCGATCGCCTTATCGAGAATGGGTTGGACGGACGTCATGGCGAAGGAACCGGGCTCCGGGCGGCCGCGTCTCGTGTAAAGGAAATCACTCGCGCCGCGCGACCGATGGTTCCACCGCGGTACGATCGTGCGGTTCGCCGCGCGACGGAAGCATGCCGAGCTCCGTCGCGTAGTGGCGGAACCGTTCGAGTCCCTCGCGTTCGCGCGTCCCGAGACGGAAATGGAGATTGTCGCGCAGATACCCGAGGCAATCATCCCGCGTGAGGCCATGAGCGGCGCATTCGCGCGAAGCGATCGCATCGAGATTCCGCAGGCCGAGATCGCGCGCGCGGTCGAGCCAGCGTCCGATCGGCGCATTGGAAACGCCGGCGCGCGCGACCCACATGGCGAAGACGAACGGGAGGCCCGTCCAACGGCGCCATTCCTCGCCCAAATCCCAACGATCGGCCATGTTCGATACGCGGGCCTTCATGGCGCGGTCGCCGATGACGAGCAATCCATCGCCGTCGGCTTCCTCAAGCCGTTGATCGATGGGAAGCGGGAGCAGACGAGGTCGGATACCAAACCGCTGGTCCAGGAGGATCCGCGCGAGGGCGATGCTGGTTCGGGATCCCTCGTCCACCGCGAGCGTACGGATCTCCCGCCACGGAACTCGGCTCATTAGGACCACGCTCCACACGGCGCCGCGACAGCCGATACACGCGTTCGAAACGATGCTCAGGTCCCCTCCTCGGCCGGATTCCGACGCGAGGAACTCGATCGAGGGTATCAATGCGACATCGAGCTGCCCGTTTCGCAATCGGTCGGCCAATCGGCTGGGCAAGTCGAATGAGAGGTCGACGCGTCGCGACACGTCCTCAAGGCCATAGACGAGCGGTTTCGTATTGAGATACGAAACGGCTCCCACGCGAATCGGTCCCGATTCCTCCATCGACGACGGTTCCGTCAAGTGCTTCCGAAGGCCGTACAGCGCCGCGGTGCTCGATTCGACCGCGGCCGGTCTTCGGCGCCGCTGGATGTCTCCCGGCCTGTTCCCGTCGCATTATAGGCGTCCCGCGGGGATTCCGACAGGCGAGGAACCGGTCCGTTTCCCGGCGCGCGACCCGTCCCATCCCACGACCGCGATCGGCTTGGCAGGCCGATCAAAACGCCTATCATACGGGCCGCGTCGATGCGACCATCGGTCGGCGCGGTCGGCGGCGTGGAGATCCGGAAGGCATGGGATTCGATCTGCTTTATGAAGAAGGAGCGTGCCTTGTTGTCGGCAAGCCGGCGGGCCTGTTGACGCAAGCGCCGCCCGGCATCGACAGCATCGAGGCGCGCGTCAAACAGTTCTTGAAGGGCCGTTACGCCAAGCCGGGCAACGTCTATCTGGGGATCATCCATCGGCTCGACCGTCCCGTTACAGGCGCCATGGTGTTCGCGCGGCATGTTCGCGCGGCGCGACGGCTTTGCGAGCAATTCGAAGCGCGCTCGGTACGCAAAACCTATTGGGCGATCGTGGAAGGGACCGTTTTCCTGGACGAGGGTGAATGGCGCGACACGATGCGCAAGGTTCCGAACGAAGCCCGCGCCGAACGCGTGCCCGCGACCGCCGCCGATGCGAGGGAGGCCGTTCTGCGGTTCCGCGTCGTCCGGCGGGATGCGTCGACAAGCCTGCTGGAAATCGAGCTCGACACGGGACGCATGCATCAGATCCGTTTGCAGGCCTCGAGCCGCGGCCATGCGATCCTCGGCGACCACCTCTATGGATCCCGGCGTGGATTCGGACCGGAAACGGCCGAAGCCCGAGAACGGGCGATCGCTCTGCACGCAAGGCGTCTCCAATTCGTTCACCCCATGACCCGCGACCCCGTCGACGTGACGGCACCGTTGCCGACCTATTGGCCGCGGCTCGACACGGAGCCCGATCGACCGGTTCGGTCCTGATCGCCCCGCGTTCCTCGCGCTGTCGTCGCGCCGCTCGGGTCAGTCGTCCTCGTTCGCGTGTACGCGCCGCGCCGCGCGGAATCGGTAGGCGCGCCAGGCGCTCGCGAGCGACAGGCCGATGAACGACCCGTATTGAACGACGGGCCACCGCGCGGAGGCGTTCTCGGCGACCAGTTCCCAGAACATGACCAGGAGGGCCGTCGAGGCGAGCCATCCCAGGCCCGTCGCGCTTCCTTTCCAAATCTGGCCCGCGCCGGGCAGCGCGAACGACAGCACGAACGCGATCCGGTCCTCGGCCGACGGCTCCGAACGGTCGTTCGGACTCGGATTCGAATGCCGACTCGATCTCGCATTCGGATCGCCCGGTTTGAACGACACGGTTCCCTTTCCGTACGGCGCGGCACCCACTACATTGGATGCGGTTCGCGAGCGGCCGCGGACGGCGCGCGGCGACACGCAGGCCGCTCGCCGCCATCGTACGCGATGACGCACCCGCGGCAAATCGGCTCGCCGTCGCGGAGCATCCGCCCGGTTGCCCGCCGCGGCGGGACGAGGCACCGCGCGTCCGATCGGCGGTCCGATCCGTCGTCCGTGTCATGGGATTCCGCGCGGCATGATTCACATCGAAGGCGTCGAATTCACCTATCCGGGTCATGCGTTCCGGCTGCGCGTCCCCCGCATGCGCGTCGGAGCGGGCGAGCGGGTCGCCATCGTGGGACCCAGCGGAAGCGGCAAGACGACCCTGCTGCACCTCATCGCCGGCATCCTCGTACCCGGCTCGGGTGACGTTTCCGTCGGAGGCTCAAGTCTCCCTTCCATGCGCGAGACGGCCCGACGCGCTTTTCGACTCCGAGCGATGGGTCTGGTGTTCCAGGAATTCGAGCTGATCGAACACTTGAATGTTCTGGAGAACATCCTGCTTCCCTGCCGCATCTCGCCCGCCGTGCGTCTCACGCCCGGCCATCGCGAGCGGGCCCGCTCCCTCGCCCGCGACATGGGCATCGAACGGGAACTGAATCGGTATGTGCGCCGATTGTCGCAAGGGGAACGCCAGCGCGTGGCCATGTGCCGAGCGCTCGTGCTCGAGCCGCCCCTTCTGCTTTGCGATGAACCGACGGGGAACCTGGACCCGGTCACCAAGGAGCACGTGCTCGACGGACTCTTCGCTCAGGTCGCTCGCGGACACACGACGCTCGTTGCCGTCACGCATGACCACGGCCTGCTGTCTCGGTTTGACGCGACGATCGACTTCACGGCCCTTCAAACCGGAGGCGCGCCGTGAGACACATCCTGTTCCTCGCCTGGCGGTACCTCGCCTATCATCCGGTCACGACGGCGATCCTGGTCGGCGCCGTCACGCTCATCGCCTACCTGCCGATGGGCTTGAACATCCTGATCGCGCGCGGAGCCGACGATCTGACGTCGCGCGCCGAGTCGACGCCGCTGATCCTCGGCGCGAAGGGAAGCCCGCTCGAACTCGTCCTGAGGACGCTCTATTTCGAATCGGCGATTCCCGAGGGCGTTCCGTTCGGCGAAACAGGCCGCGATGAACTCCTCGAGCTCGCGCGGGCCGTGCCGATCGACGCGCGATTCCGCACTCGGTTCAGTCCGATCGTCGGTACGACCATCGACTATTTTGAATTCCGGAACCTGCGAGTCGCGTCGGGCCGTTGGTTCGCCATGCTCGGCGAATGCGTGCTGGGCAGCGAGGCCGCGCGGATCGCCGAGGCGGGGCCGGGCGATGCGATCCTCTCCGCATCGGAATCGGTGTTCGATCTGGCGGGCGTCTATCCCCTGAGGATGCGGGTCGCGGGAGTCCTCGAACCGTCGGGAACACCCGACGATCGGGCCGTCTTCGTCGATATCAAGACGGCGTGGGTGATCGCGGGCTGGGCGCACGGCCACGCGCCGCTCGACGGCGCCGCGTCCGCCGAGACGATCCTGCGCCGCGACGACCGCGAAATCACGGCGAATGCGGCGGTCGCGCAATACAACGAGGTGACGCCCGGGAATGTGGGGCAATTCCATTTCCACGGGGACCAAAACACGTTCCCGGTAACGGCGATCCTCGTCGTGCCGACGGACGGTAAGGCGGCTACGATTCTCGAGGGACGTTACGTCGGCGCCGACCGTCCGATTCAGATGGTCCGTCCCCAGGTCGTGATCGGCGAATTGATCGGGACCGTATTCACCGTCCGCCGATATGTCGTAATGGCGTTGACGGTCGTCGGCGGGGCGACCGGTCTGACGATGGCTCTCGTCTTCGCCCTGTCTTGGCAGCTCCGGCGGCGCGAATTCGAGACGATCGGCAAGATCGGGGGAACGCGCCGTCGCATCGGCTTGCTCGCCGCCGCCGAGATCCTCGGTGTTGTCATCGCCGGTGCCGTACTCGCCGGCCTGCTCGTCGCGCTCACCGACGGAATCGCCGGCTGGGCCGCTCGTTGGCTCGTCCGACTCGCCTGATCGGCGCGTCCGCGACCCGCGCGCTCCCGTACTCGACGAGCCCGTTTTCAAGCGGGTACAGTAGGGTCCGTTGGCGCGGTATTGCGGGCGGATGGGCTCGGCGAACGCACCGCGCCGAAACACGGCCGGAAACCCACAGACTCGGGGACGATCGCATGCGCATTGAGGAAGCCAAGGCCTTGTACCGCGGTCCGATGATCGCCGTCATCACGAACTTGAACGCGGACCTGAGCATCGACCACGGGGCGATCCGCGAGAACCTCGCGTTCATCATCGACCACGGCTTCCGCCGAGGCAACGGCGCGTTCCTCGGCGTCGGCGCCGGCGGCGATTTCCCGATGCTGACGGTCGCCGAGCGGAAAGCGGCGGCCAAGACGATCGTCGACGCGGTCGCGGGTCGCGTACCCGTCCTGATCGGCGCGCAGGACACGAACATCGACACCGTCATCGAAATGGCGCGCTGGGCCGAGGAAATCGGCGCCGAGGGAATCCAGATGTCGGCCGGATACTACTACGCGTCGTCCGACGAAGACTGCCTCAGGCTCTTCGACGCCGTCCATAAGGCCACGCGCACGATCCAGATCATGGTCTACAACACGCCGTGGGAAGGCTACAACATGTCGCTCGACCAGTTGCGCCGGCTCGCCCAATTCCCTCGGTGCGTCTCGCTGAAATGGTCGACATCGCAGGGCAGCGCGGAATACCTTCGCGGCGTCGCCCAATTCGCCGACAAATTCGCGATCGTCGACAACGAGGGTATGTTCGTCATGACGCACTTGCTCGGCGGTACCGGGTTCATCACACATCTCGCAACCGTCTGGCCCGAACATGATCTCGGCGTCTGGCAACTGATGGAGGACGGCGACTACGCGGCGGCGCAGGCCAAGATCACGGCCGCGAATTGGCCCTGGCAGGATTTCCGGGGCAAGATGTGGAAACGAACGGGCTGCGAGAGCCCCGTCATCAAGGCCGCGCTCGAATTGTGCGGACGTCCCGGAGGTCCCACGCGGCTTCCCGCCCGATCGCTTCAGGACGAGGAGCGCTCCGAACTGCGCGACATCCTCAAGTGGATCGGCGTGCCGTACGTCCGATAAACACGCCGACGTTCCGAGCCTCGCCAAGAAGACTCGATCGCCGCGAAGCTCGAACGGAAGAATGGAGACGCTCGCCATGTTGACCCATCGGATTCCGCGACCGTCGGTTCGCCGGGCCGGCGCGGCCTTGGTTGGCGCGGCCCTGTTCGGATTCGCGTCGCTGCCGGACGTCTGCCGCGGCCAACCCGCCGCGCAAACCAAGCCGAGAACCGAAAGCTCGACGCCGCGTTCCGCCCTCGAGTCGATCGAAAGCACGCGGGGCGGCAGGCACTGGGTCGATCTGGCGACCGATCCGCCCAAGTCGCCCGACGATTCGTTGGCCTGTTTTCGGATCGAACCCGGTTATGAGATCGAGCTCGTGGCCGCCGAACCGCTCGTCTTGGATCCCGTCGCCGTGGCATTCGACGAACGTGGGCGGCTGTTCGTCGCCGAGTACGCCGACTATCCGACGGGTCCGGTCCGCGAAGGGGATCCACCCCTTTCGCGCGTCGTATTGCTCGAGGACACCGATTCCGACGGCAGGGCGGACGCGCGGCACGTCTTCGCCGACCAACTCCGTTTCGCCCACAGTTTGATGGCGTATCGCGGAGGCATTCTTGTGGGCGCCCAGACGGAGATCGTCTTCCTGAAAGACACCGATGGTGATCGGCGAGCCGACGTGCGCGACGTGCTGTTTCGCGGGTTTGTCGCGGCCCATCCGCAAATGCAGATCGGGAATCCGCGATGGGGTCTCGATAATCAGGTCTATTGGAATTACGGCCCCGGAGAAATCGTTCGAGTGGGCGGACCCGACGGCGCCGGCGCAATGACGATCCAGATACCGCAGAAGGAGTTCCGGTTTGATCCCCGCACCATGGAATTCGGACCCGCAAGCGGGCTCGGGCAATTCGGCAACACGATCGACCCGTTCGGGCATCGGTTCTTTTGCACGAACCGCAATCCGATCATGGCGGCGCCGCTGTCGTGGGAGCAGTGGCAGCGCAATCCGTTTTTCGCGGGCGGGCGCGACCACTACGATGTCGGCCCGTCGGGCGGCGACACGGTCGTGTTCCCATTGGTTGAAATGAAGAGCAACTACCTTTCGCATGCGGGAACGCACACGTCGGCGTGCGGAACGACCGCGTATCTCGGCGGGTTGTTCGGAGATCCCTCGACGACCGATCTATTTGTTTGCGAACCGATCGGCCATCTCGTAACGCGAACGATCGTGCGTGCCTCGGGCCACCCGCTGACGGCCGAGCGGGCCCGACCCAAGGCCGATTTCCTGGCATCGAGCGATACGTGGTTTCGGCCGGCGAGTCTGGCGACGGGGCCGGATGGTTCCCTGTACCTTGCCGACATGTACCGGCTTTGGGTCGAGCACCCGAAGTTCCTTCCGGCCGAGATCGCGAGCCGCCTCGATTGGCGCGCGGGAGACGATCGGGGGCGCGTGTGGCGCATCCACCCGACCGCGCCGCGCGCGACGGTTCGACCTTTCCATCCACCGGCGTCGGATGCGGCGCTCGTCGACATGTTGCGCGATGCCAATGGTTGGCGGCGGCGTCTCGCGCAGCGACTGGTCGTGGAACGGGGGATTCAAGGGCTCGCGCCTCCGCTGCGCGCGATGCTTGGCGAGCGGGATGCCGAGTCCGGCGCGCGCGAGCCGGCCTTCGCGCGGTTGCACGCGCTCTGGACGCTTGACGGACTCGGCGCGCTCTCGCCGGACGACCTGCTCGCCGCGCTCGCCGACCCCGACGTCTTCGTGCGGCGCGATGCGACGAAACTCGCGGCGCGGTTCATCGCGGAACCTCGGATCTTCGCGCGCGTCGTCGAGCTCGCGCGCGATGACGACGCGCGGGTGCGCTTTGAAGTCGCCTTGACGCTCGGCGCGACCGATACCCCGGCCGCCGGGGACACGCTTGCGGAACTTGCGCTGCGCGACGGCGGCGAGTCTTGGTTCGCGACGGCGATCTTGACGTCCGTCGCGACGCGGAGCGGAACGGTCCTGGGAACGATGATTGCCCGGTCGGCGGTTGGGGCGACGACGGAAGCGAACGGCGCGCCTCGAGTGATCGAGGCCCGCCACGCGAGGATCGTTCGCGAACTATCGGCGATCGCCGGCGCGCGGGGCGACGTCGAGGAACTCGGCGCGCTCCTGGCGGCGATCGGCGGGACGAACGGACCGCCGGGCCGCTGGTGGCGGCAGACCGCTATCGCCGGCCTCGCCGCCGGGCTGCCGAGGCATCGGGGAGACCTCGGCCCAAGAAGCCTCGCCGCGCTGATCGACCAACCGCCCGACGCGCTGCGCGACGCGGTCGAGCCCGTTCGTCGGTTGCTCCACGAGGCGGCCTCGATCGCGGCCGACGAAACACAGCCGCTCGAAGATCGGATCGAGGCGGTCGATCTGTTGCCGTTTCTTCCCGCCGAGCCATCGCGGGCCGCATGCGCGCGGCTCTTGGCGCCGAATCAGCCGGGCGCGTTGCAGGCCGAGGCCGTCCGCGCCCTGCAGCGATCCGGGGCCCGCGACGCCGCGCGCCTCGTGCTCGGCCGATGGGCGGGGCTCGGGCCGGCCGCGCGACCGATCGCCGTCGATTTGCTGCTGAGCCGTCCCGAAACGATCCTCGACGCACTCGACGCCATGGCCGACGGCACGGTCAGCCCGTCGGTGCTCGATGTCGATCAACGCGTCCGCCTGCTCACCCACGCCGACGCGTCGATCAAAAAGCGGGCGATCGACCTGTTGGGACAAGCCGTCTCGGCCAATCGAACGGGCGTGGTGCGGGACTTCAGCGCGGCGCTGACGCTCGCCGGCGCATCCGACGCGGGAATGAAGGTCTTCGATCGCGTGTGCGCGAAATGCCATCGTGTCGACGGACGCGGTCATGACGTGGGCCCGGACATCAGCGACGTCCGCAATCGCGATCGCGCCGCGCTGCTCAACGACATCCTCGACCCGAATCAGAAGCTTGAACCCCGGTTCACCGACTATATCGTCGTTTCGAACGACGGCCGAGTGCTGAATGGACTGATCGTCTCCGAGTCGCCCGACGCGGTCGTCCTCCGTCAATCCGAGGGCAAGGAGGAGACGATCCCGCGGAACGCGATCGATCAACTCAAGGCCAGCGGCAAATCGCTCATGCCCGAAGGCGTGGAAACGGAGATCAACGTGCGGCAGATGGCGGACCTGCTGGAGTATCTGAAGGGGCCGCGGACTCCACGGTGACGACTTCGCCGTCGAGCGGCTTCCTCGGCAGTTGTTCGTCGCGCATCGCCGCTTGGTACACGAACGTCGCCATGATGATCGAAGCCTGCTTGGCATCGTCGGCCTGAACACGATCGTAGACGTCCATGCTCGAATGGTGCGTGCGCGTGTCGTACTCGATCGGGTCCTGAATGAATTGGAATCCCGGAAGGCCGATTCCGTCGAACGACAGGTGGTCGGTGCCTCCGGTGTTCGACAGGGTGATCGTCGACGCGTCCATGTCGGCGAAGGGGCGCAGCCACGATCGGAAGATCGGTCGGACCTGTTCGTTGCCTTGCAGGTAGACTCCCCGGATCTTGCCTGTTCCGTTATCCAGATTGAAATACGACGAGAATTTCGCGTGGGCGGGCGTGACCTCGTATCGGGCCGGCGTTCCCCGCTCCCGATCCTGGGACGCTTTTCCGAAATGGCGTTCCACGTAGGCGCGCGAGCCGAGCAGGCCTTGTTCCTCTCCTGTCCACAATGCGAGGCGAATCGTCCGCCTTGGCTTGGCGCCGACCGCTTGGAGGATCCGAACGGCTTCGAGCGCGACGCCGCATCCGATCGCATTATCGGTCGCTCCGGTCCCCGAATGCCACGAATCGAAATGGGCACCGAGCATGACGAGTTCGTCGGCCAGATCGGAACCGGGGATTTCGGCGATGACGTTGAAGCTGTTCAGGTCATCGGCATGGAATCGCGTCGCGATGTCGATCTCGAGGACGGGGTGCGCGCCGGCCTGAAGCATGCGGATCAGACGATTGTAGTGTTCGACCGAGACGACCGCCTGCGGTACGTTTTCGGGCGCGTCGGGCGCCCACGGACGCGGTCCGCGGCTGAACGGGTTCCCGCCGTTGCCGCCGTTGGCGTCACCGCGAGGGCGCGGCATGTTGACCGACGCGACGAAGACCGTTCCGCCGTCGCCGCGCCCCGGTTCCAGCACCACGGCCGCGCCTTCCTCGTACGCCAACTGCCATTTATCGGTCAGTAGTTGCATGGCCGAACGAGGATCGCCCATCGGGCGAGCGGGCTGGTTCTCGGCGGGCGGCGGCGCCGCATTCGAGGGCGGGGCCGCCGCGGCGCCCGGAGCGCCGGGACCTCGGGGACCGCCCGATCCGGGGCCCCGATCGCCGCCTCGATCGGAACGCCCGCCGCGGAATCCGCCTCGCGGACTGTTGTCGGCATTCGCCAAATCAAGCAACCGCTCGTCCGATTGCCGCGCGGCGGGTGGCTCAAACAACGCGGGCACGTCGCGCGGCGGGCTGATCAGTACGATCGCGTTACGGAGCTTGCCGCGGTATTTCTCCAGATCCGCCTCGCTCGACGCGTCGACATAAACCGGCTCGCCGCGGACCGCCTTCCGCGTGCTCGGCGACCATGCCTTCGGAAACGCGATGAGTGACGAGAAATTGGGTTCGACCAAATTCGCGGAAAACGAATCGAGCGTCCATCCGCGTCCAAAAGGTCCCCACGGTTCGAGCGCGACGTTCGTGAGCCCCCATTCGGTCAATTGGCCCGACACCCATTCACCGGCCTTGCGCGTGATGGGGGATCCGGTGAGCCGCGGTCCATGCACGTCGGTGAGCAGACTGATCGTCCGCATAACCTGGGACCGTTCAAGGCCTTCCTCCTTGATCCGATTGACGGTGTCTTGATCCACGGCCTCGCTCCGCGCCGGCGCCGTCGGCTGGGCGCGGCAGAACGGAACCGAAACGAACGTCGCGTAGACGACCAGGAACGCAACGGAAACCAGCCGATCGAATGACATCGTCGTGACTCGCCTGTCGTGTAAGAAAAAAGATACCGTCGCCGGCCCGTCGCCGTTGACCGGCCCGTCCGTGGCCCGTGATTATGGCACGGCTCCGTCTGCTCCACCACCATCACCCGCCAACCCAACGGGCGGTTCGCGGGACGCGATCCGCAGCGCGCCGACGACGGGTTCCCGGACAACGAAGGGCGCGGCGGGCATGAGTCCGCGTGCGGCCAGCGCGTCGAGCAGTCTCGCGCGCAGCGTGGAGCCGTGGATGAGGAGTCCTCCGGCGAGTGCCAATGGGAATCCAACGCGCGGGAATGCGAGTCGTTCGACGAGCGCGACGACATGCTCCGACAGTGCGGCGGCCGCGTCGTCGAGTATTGCGAGGGCGGGACCGTCGCTCTGGTCGGCCGCGGCGAACACGAGCGGCGCGAGGGTCGCGATGCGGCCGCGGGGCGATTCGGCTTTGTAAAGCACTTCGACGAGCTGGCTTCCTTCGCGGATTCCGAACTGTTCGAACACGAGCTGGACGAGCGAGGTCGCGGGGCCGCGACCGTCGACCGCCCGGGATACGGCGCGCAGCGTCTGTCGCCCGAGATCGAACCCGCTTCCCTCGTCTCCGAACCAATATCCCCATCCGCCGGCTCGGGCTTCGCGCGACGATCGATCCCGCGCGAACGCGAGAGACCCGGTGCCCGCGATGAGGGCGACCCCGATCGGGTCGTCGAACGCGGAGGCCAGCGCGGCCCATCCGTCGTGGACGAATCGAATGCGAGCCGTCCACCCCGCGGCGGCGAACCGGGCCCGAAGTTCGTCTTGTTCGGACGCGCGTCCGGCCCCCGCGAGGGCCAGGCAAACCGACTCGATCGGCGCGCCCTCGATACGGCTCGCTCGCCGCGCCGCATCGATCGATTCGGTAATGGCTTTTTCAGACGCTTCAAAGCCGACGGCGCGGGGGTTGGATGGCGGTCCCGCGGCGCGACCGACCACCGTCAACGCGCCGCGATCGTCGACTTCGCCGATCCACGCGTCGGTCTTGCTGCCTCCTCCGTCGATCCCCAGGACGCGTCGGGCCACGGCCTACTCCTCGAGCGCGTCGCGCAGCCGTCCGGACACAGCGTCCAATCGCGAGCGGGCCTCGTCGGGGCCGGAACTCCGCAGCGCGGCGACGATCGCCGTTTTGACTTCACCTCCGCAGAGCGCGAGCAACTCCTCGGCGGCGTCCGGCGCGAGCCCGGTAATCCCGCTGACGATCCGGCGGGATCGGGCGACGAGTTTGCTGTTGGTCGCCCGCAGGTCGACCATCCAATTCTTGTACGTCTTGCCGAGAAGAACCATGACCGAAGTCGTCAACGTATTGAGCACCAACTTGGTCGCCGTGCCGGCCTTCATGCGGGTCGATCCCGAGACGACCTCGGGTCCGACGATCGGACAAACACGCATATCGCAGAGCGGTTCGAGTTCGGAGTCGGGGTTGCAACTGATTCCGGCGGTGAGGGCGCCGCGCGACCGGGCGAACGCGAGCGCGCCGAGCACATATGGCGTGCGTCCGCTGGTCGCGACGCCGACGACGCAGTCCGAATCCCGAAGATCCAAGGCCGCCAAGTCGGCCGCGCCTCGTTCGGGGGAATCCTCGGCCCCCTCGATCGCGCGCGTGAGCGCCGCGGCCCCGCCCGCGATCACGCCGACCACCTGCTCGGGCCGCGTGTTGAACGTCGGAGGGCATTCGGCCGCGTCGAGCACGCCGAGGCGACCCGACGTGCCCGCTCCCACGTAGATCAATCGGCCGCCGCGCCGCATTCGATCGGCCACGCCCTCGATCAATCGGGCGATCCTCGCATCCTCGGCGGCGACCGCGGCCGCGACTTTCGCATCCTCGGCGTTGATCAGCCGCACGAGTTCGAGCGGCCCGAGCCGATCCAGGTCGTCGGAAGCTGGGTTTCGCCCTTCCGTGGCGAGTCGGTCAAGCATCCGCGCCGCTCCGCGCTACGGGCATTCCATCAGTTCGATGTCCTTGAATTGAACGACCATCGGCGGTCCCTGGTGGAGTTGCAGCGCGATCACGCCCTTCGCGGCCGACTTGGCGCCCTGCTCGTCAATCACCTCGGACATCAGGACGCCGTTGATGAAATGTTGAAGGTGGTTTCCTTTCGCGACGATGCGATACTCGTTCCAATCCTCGTTCTTGATCTTCGCTTGCAGCGCGTCGCGATCTCCAAGCGAACCGATCGTCTCTTTCTCGCCGCCGGCCGCAATGCGGACCGCCTGGCCGCGTTCGGCGAGCACTCCTCGACCTCGCTCATCGTAGTTGATCCCCGAAAACCGCGGATTGGAATCGATGTCGGCCTGGTATCCGCCGACGATGAACTTCTCCGCATCGATGACCTTGCTCCGATATTGGATTCCCGAGTTGCCGCCGACGATTCGGTATTGCAGTTTCAATTCGAAATCGGCGGGAAGGCCTTCCTGATAGACGACGAACGTGTTGTGTTTGAGGACCTTGTCGGCCGTTGTCTGGCCGGTGATCGCGCCGTCCCGCACGGACCAGTGATCGGTGTTTCCTTTCCAACCGGCAAGGTCCTTGCCGTTGAAGATGCGAACGAACTTGCCTTCCTCCGCGTGGGCGGCAAGGCCTCCCCAAGCGAGTCCGAGCATGGCGGCATGGAATGCGAAACGGCGATGAGCGAGCATCATGGCGAGTTCTCCCTTGGAGGTCGATGAAAGGTCGGATGGGCGCCGGTCGACGTTGCCGGGCCCACGCTCTGGCGAGCGTGGCGACGTTGCCGGGCCCACGCTCTGGCGAGCGTGGCGACGCTGTTGGCAAATCGGGCTACGATTCGATCCGCTCCAGAACATAGGTGCGCGGCTTCGGCTGATTCGTTTGAAAAATCTCGTCCTCGATTTTGGCGGCCGCCGCTTCGTGTTCGCGGATACGGTCCTCGATCGTGTCGATGCGTTCCTTGAGTTTCGCGAGATCCTCGGCGACCTTGGCATCGTCGGGCTTCGCTTCGAGCTGTCGCTTGAGCCGCGCGTATTGTTGGAACTGGAGCCACTCGCCGCGAAGCGCGTGGACCGGACCGCTGTTCCGCTGCTTATTGAGTTCGGCGACGCGCAAGGCTTGCCGGAACTGCGGAGTCTTTTCATTCTCTTGGAGCTCGATGTGGCGTTCGAGCGCGGCCGACGCGAATTCTCCGACGGGCTCACCGTCGATCGTCAGCCGGTAGCGGCCCGGTTTCATTCCGTGCACTTCCAGCCCTTCCCGGCTCATCCGATGTCCGAGGGCGAGCAACTTCGCGCCGGGACGAGCCTCTTCGGGAAGCGCGAACGGGAGTCCTTTCGCGGTCCAGGTGAACCGGATCCGATCGCCTTCGACGGTCAGGTCGGCCGCTTCGCCCCCGGTCGCCCGAACGGCGAATTGTCCCTTGGCGTCGGGCTGGACGGTGATGTTGGAAAGGGGCCCCCGCTGCCCCATGTGTTCGAGCAGGGCGGCGGCCATGACGATCTGTCCGGGCGCGTCGGGGTGCACGGCGTCCTTGATCATCGTGAATGAGGGGTTCACTCGGCGCTGTTCGAGCGTGAGGTTGTTGAGCGGGCCGTACATGTCGACGAACCCGTATCCGTTCTCGACGGCGATTTCACGAAGCCACGCGCCGTAGTAGGCGAGCACCGAGTTGTAGAGTTCGAGCCGTTCGGGTTGTTGAGTGCGACCACCCAATCGCGCGGCGCGCGAATCAAACATCGTCGGAGTCATCAGGACGGGGATCGCTCTCGCCGCCTTGATCCGCTCGATGACCTGGGACATATCGGTCCGGTACGTTTGGAAAACCTCGTCGTTGTACGGCTGGTAGGTCCCGTCATTCATGCCGAGCAGCACGGTGACGTATTTGGGGTGGTAGGCCGCCACGTCCCGTTCGAAACGCTGGAGCGCGTCCCACGCGCGGGCGCCTCCGACTCCCGCGTTGTGGAACTTCGCGCGGACGCCGGGCTGACGCGTGTAGAAGAAGTCCTCGACATACTGCGTATAGAGGCACTGGTGCGTGATGCTGTCGCCGAGGAACACGAGTGTCTCACCCGCGGCAAGCGCGATCTTCCCCACGGGCTGCGCCGGATCGGCGCTCGAAGCCGCGAGAGGCCATCCCGCGATCATGAGCCAAGCGAACCACCGCGCGAACCGCCGAGGCGCACACATGGGAGCTCCCCCATTCAAGACAACTCGATGGAAACCGGACCGCCGAAACCGAGCCGTGAGTTTACTCGACGAACGTCGAGTGCGGAAGCGTTTGATTCGAGGTTCCGTTCGGTCCGGCCGCCGGATCCCTAGCGCCTTGGAGTCCGGCCGCCGCCGCCGTGGGGCCTTCCGGACGCGGTCGGCGGGCTCGCCCACCGTTCACGCGGCCGCGCGCGTCGAGTACATTCGATCGACCATCCCGGCGCGCCGCGGTAGCGCGTGGGGAATCCAAGTCGATTCGCCGTCCCCTCGGAGCCGGAACGCACGCTCGATGGATTGGATCACCTCGCTCCTCCTCGGTTGCCACCTCCTTTGCGTCAACGTCGCGACCGGAGGCCCGCTCCTCGCCGTCGCGCTCGAATGGAAGGAACATCGCGGTGATCGAGCCGCCGGAATTCTCGGCCGGCGCCTGCTCCGCGCGGCGATCGGCGGTTTGCTGATCGGAGGCATGCTGGGCCTTGCGAGCGGCTGGCCGCAGTGGTCGGTCGGCCTGCGGGAAGTCGCAGCCCGACTCCCCTCGAAGATCCTGTTCGGAATCATCGAGGTCGCATTCTCGTTGATCCTGATGCTCGTGCACGCGCGGTTCTGGCGGCGCGCGACCGAATCGTCGTTCGCCGCGCGGTGCGTTCGCTCATTCCTCGCGATGCTTGCCTTCACGAACCTCGCCTACCATTTCCCCGTTCTGTTCACGGTGATCTCCGAGCTCGTCCATGCGGGCGGCGATGCGACGGACGGGATCGCGTCATCGGAATTCCGCGGATTGATCGTGTCGGGTTCGGTGTTGCCGCGTTCGATCCACGCCATCCTCGCGTCGATCGCCGTGAGCGGTTTGTGGACGGCCGTGCTCGCGAGTGACCGAAACGCGGATTCGGAGGAGAACGGTTGGCGATTGGTGCGATGGGGCGCGTGCTGGGCGTTGATCCCGACACTCGTTCAGATTCCCGTCGGCCTTTGGGTTCTGACGCGACTCCCGCCATCCGGTCAGAGGGCCTTGATGGGCGGCGACCTGTCGGCGACCGGCCTGTTCCTTCTGGCGGTGCTCGCGTCGCTCGCGCTTTGCCATCTTCTCGCGGCGCTCGCGATGGGCGACACTACGCGGGCCAAGATCACCCAAGCGACCGTTCTCATGGTCGTCACGGTTGTCGCCATGACGGTTGTTTCCCAACGGATTTTCCGTCCCGCGCCGCGTTCCGCGATCGAAGCCGCATCGGGAGCGTCGGGCGCGCCTGTTTTTCTAGGTAGGTCGGATTGCGGAGCCCCTTTCCATGTCGCATGCCCGTCACGTTTTGGAAATCCGCGATCGCGATACGGGAGCGGTCGCCCGGATTCTCACGAGTCTCGGTTTCAATTGCTTTTCGTTTGAAGCCGCGTTTGGGGACGAACGGATCGAGGTGATTTGGGCGGAAGCGGGGTTCGAGCGGGGCGGCCGGCGCGTGTCGGGCAGCGGGATCCCGTTGCTCTTCCCGTTTCCAGGGCGCATCGCGGGCGGGACGTTCACGTTCCGAGGCCGCGCGTTTGCGATCGAACCGTCGGACGGCCGCGGCCATGCGATCCATGGATTCGCGCACACGCGGCCGTGGCGCGTCCTCGATCATGAACGGAACCGGATCGTCGGCGAGTTCCACGCGTCGGTCGACGATCCCCGCCTCCTCGCCTACTGGCCAGCCGATTTCCGCATCCGCGCGGAATACGCGCTCCATGGCAACCGATTGAACGGCGTCTACTCGATCGACAATCCGTCCGACCAGCCGCTTCCGGTCGGGTTTGGGACCCATCCCTATTTTCGCGTGCCGCTGGGCGGCGAGGACGGCGCGGAATGCGTCGTGACGCTCCCCGTCAGCGAGGAATACGAACTCGACGATCTCGTGCCCACGGGCTTGCGGTTTCGGCTTCGCGATGCCGATGCATTCCACGAGGGCATCCCATTCGGCGAAATGCAGTTTGACAACGTGTTCGGCGGACTCGTCTTCGCGGAGGACGGTTGGTGCCGAACCACGATCTCCGATCCGTCCAGCCGGCGTCGCGTCGCGATGACCTTCGATCGCCCGTTCACGACGTGCGTCGTCTATACGCCGGGTCACCGCGAGGCCGTCTGCATCGAACCGTTGACCTGCGTTCCGAATGCCGTGCGATTGGACGCGGCCGGGATCCCGTCGGGGCTCCGCGTACTCGAACCGGGCGAGAGCCTTGTTGCTCGAGTCGATATCGCCGTTTCATGACCGCGTGCCGAGGATCATGCCATGATTTCGCGTTCCCATCGCGGCGTTTTCCGATTCCTCGCGATCTGCCTTCCGGCCATGGCGGTCTCGACCGCGCGGGCCGAACTGCCGAAGGCCGAGCCCGCCGAACTCGGGTTCGACGCCGCGCGGTTGTCGAGGGTGGGACCGGAGATCGAGCGGGCGATCGAGGAGCGCAAGATGCCCGGTTGCGTGCTCGCGTTCGGTCGTCACGGCAAACTCGCTTGGCTCCGCGCCTACGGAAACCGGCAACTCGAACCGGCGCCCGCGCCGATGACGGTCGACACGCTTTTCGACATGGCGTCGATCACCAAACCGGTCGCGACCGCCACCAGCCTGATGACGCTTGTCGAGGACGGCAAGGTCCGATTGCGCGACAAGGCCGCCGACCACTTGCCCGACTTCGGCCGAAACGGGAAGGACGCGATCACCGTCGGGCAGTTGCTCGTCCACACGTCCGGATTGATCGCGGACAACACGCTCGATGACTATTCAAACGGGCCGGAAGCGGCGTGGCAACGGATCTGCGATCTCAAGCCCGCGCATCGTCCGGGGGAACGGTTCATCTATTCCGACGTCGGTTTCATCGTGCTTGCCGAGCTGATCCGCAAGGTGGCGGGACACGATATCCACGCGTATTCCCAATCGCGGATCTTCGGACCGCTGGGCATGCGGGAAACGGGCTATCTGCCTCCGGACGCGTTGCGACAGCGCGCGGCGCCGACCGAATCGAGGGACGGTGCTTGGATTCAAGGCGACGTCCACGATCCCCGCGCCCATGCGCTCGGCGGAATCGCGGGGCACGCCGGCTTGTTCTCTACCGCGTCGGATCTCGCCGTCTACTCGCAAATGATGCTCAACCGCGGCGAATACGCCGGGCAGCGCGTGCTCGGCCCGGCGACGGTCGACGCGATGACCGCGCCGATCCGTATTCCCGGCGGCGTGCGGGGACTCGGCTGGGATAAGCGGTCCGCATACTCGTCGAATCGCGGCGAGACGTTTTCCGCGTCCGCGTTCGGGCACGGCGGTTTTACCGGCACCGTTCTGTGGATCGATCCGGAGCTCGACCTGTTCTTCATCTTCCTGAGCAATCGGGTCCATCCCGACGGCAAGGGATTGGTCAATCCGCTCGCGGGCCGACTGGGGACCATCATCGCCTCCGCGATTGTCGACGCGCCAAGGCCCAATCGGGCCGCGCAAGCGTCGGTGGATTCCTGGCCGGAAACGAGTCCCGTGCTGACGGGGATCGACGTTCTGCGTCGCGACGGTTGCGCGCTGCTGCGGGGCAGCCGCGTGGGGCTCATCACCAATCAGACGGGCATTGCCGCCGACGGGACGACGACGACCGAGATCCTGCGCCGCGCCGAGGGCGTTCGGCTTGCCGCCCTCTTCAGTCCCGAGCACGGCATCGAAGGGAAGTTGGACGTGTCGCGCATCGACGACTCGGTCGATCCCGCGACCCGAATCCGCGTCCACAGCCTGTATGGCGCGACGCGCAAACCGACAGCGGAAAGCCTGGCCGAGATCGATACGCTGGTATTCGATATCCAGGACATCGGCACGCGGTTTTATACGTACGTTTCGACGATGGGTCTGGCGATGGAGGCGGCGGCGGAACACGGCAAACGGTTCGTCGTGCTCGACCGCCCCAACCCGATCAACGGCGTCGATGTGTCCGGCCCCGTGCTCGACGCCGGCCGCGAGTCGTTCGTCGGTTACCATCGCGTTCCGGTGCGGCACGGAATGACGTCGGGCGAGCTCGCGGGCATGATCCGCGGGGACCGGGGTTTGCGATTGGACCTGCACGTCGTGCGCATGGAAGGCTGGCGGCGGTCCGACTACTACGACGCCACGGACCTCCCATGGGTCAACACGTCTCCCAATATGCGCACGCTCGACGCCGCCCTGCTCTACCCAGGCATCGGCCTCTTGGAGACCACGAACGTCTCGGTCGGGCGCGGGACCGATACGCCGTTCGAGTGGTTCGGAGCGCCGTGGCTCGATCCGATACCGTTTTCGAAGGTACTCAACGCCGACAACCTCTCCGGTCTTCGATTCATGCCCGTCTGGTTCACGCCGTCGGAAAACGTGTTTCGCGGCGAGCGGTGCGGCGGGATCCAAATCACGATCACCGACCGCGCGGCGGTCGATCCGTTGCGCGCGGGATTCGCCATCGCGAGGCGACTGCGCGAAGCGTACCCCGATGCGTGGACGGTCGACAAGTACGACCGGCTGCTCGGCAACAAGGCGGTGTGGGAATCGGTACGCGACGGGAAGGCCGTCGACGACATCCTGGAACGGTATGACGCGGACCTGCGCGCGTTCCTCGACCACCGCCGCACGTTCCTTCTCTACTGAGCGTTCCGCGACGCGATGAACGGATTGGCTTCGGGTCCCGAGCCTGGGTGTCCTGTCTCGCCGCTGTCTCGCCCGCCTGCCCGCCCCGATCGCAATTGGTCTTTGACATCGCCATCGATCGGCCTATGATAGGAGGCGTCCGCCGCGTCGCCGAGTCGCATCGCGCGGACCGTGTGATCGGCGCGCGGAATCCGGTTCGTTCCCATTCGCGGGGAGGTTGCGAACGGCCTTGATCTCACTCGTTCGAAACCGGGGTTTTCGAATCGGGGACCCCGTCGTCTTCCGGAAACTCAAGCACAGCACGGCGCCGGGACCCCGAGCCCGACATGTGACGCCTTCGCGGTGCGGCGAGGAATACGCGTACGAGGTCGACAAGTACTGGGTTGTCGAACAGGTGCTCGATGAGGGCGTCGTCGCGAGAACGCGGCGAGGCAAGCGGCATTTCATCGGACTGCGCGACCCGCGTCTGCGCGGCGCCCGATGGTGGGAACGGCTCGTCTTCCGAACCCGATTCCCCCGACTCGCGGAATCTCCCAGCGATCCGGACATCTCGCGGATCTAGGCCGAAGGCGCCTCAGGATACCGTGGATCCGCTCTTGGCGGGGCGGCAACGCCGTCCGCCGCCCTCGGCCACCCGCTCGCCATTCGCTACGTGGGCGGCTTTCCGGTCGAAACGCCGATGACCAGTTTCTGTCCCGCTTTCAGATCGCCCGCGACGATCTCGGTGAAACGGTGATCGCTGAGCCCGGTTGTGACTTCGACCGCGCGAAGGAACTCGCCTTCCTGGATCCAGACGTGCCGCCGGTTCCGCTCGCGCGCCTGAGCCGTCTTTTCGCTGGCCGTCGAGACGTTATTCGCCGGTTCGCCGGGCGTCGAGGTTCCGCCTTCCAGCAGGGGCCGGTCGCCTTCCCGCACCCATTTCGAATCGGGCGGATAGAACCGCAGGGCCGAGTTGGGGACCCGCAAGACGTCGTTGCGTTCCTCGATCTTGAACGACAGGTTCGCGGTCATGCCGGGCAGCAGGAGTTGGTCACCGTTCGCCGCCGAGACCACGACGGGATAGGTCACGACGTTCTGGGTCGTCGTGGAACTCAAGCGGATCTGCCGGATCGAACCGTGGAATAGACGCTCGGGATGGGCGTCCACCGTGAATTCCACCGGCTGATCGCGCTCCTTCGCGTCCTGAATCAGGCCGATTTCCGCCTCATCGATCGACGCGTGGATATAAACCTCCTGTTCCAGGTCGGGCGCGACGATGAAGAGCTGGGGCGTCTGGAACTGCGCGGCGAGCGTTTGGCCCTCGTCGATCTTTCGATCGATGACGAGTCCGTCGACGGGCGCGAGGATATTGGTGTATTCGAGGTTCGCCTTGGAATTGGCGAGGCTCGCGTCGGCCTGCCGCACGGCGGCGCGTGCGACGTCGAGCTGGGCTTCGAGCGACTTGCGATTGAAGATGAACTGGTCGAGCTCCTGATCGGAGATGTAGTCCTCGCCTTCTTTCCGCAGGGCCAGCGCGCGGGATTCGTTGTTCTTCGCCTGCTGCAATAGGGCCTCGGCGCGTTCGACATCGGCGAGCCGGGTGGCCAGTGTGGCCTGGTCGCGGTCGACGTTGGCCGCATAGAGCCTCGGGTCGACCTTGGCCAGGAGCTGATTCTGCATGACTTTTTCGTTGAAGTCGGCATAGAGGGCGAGGATCGGACCGGAGACGAACGACCCGACCTCGACCGACAAGACGGGTTTCACAACGCCCGTCGTGTTCACCTCCAGCGACAAATCACCCTGGGAAACATCGGCCGTTCGGTAGTGCGGTCGGCCGCGCGCGTTCAGGTAGCGGATGGCCGGACCGTATCCGGCGACCACCAGGCCGACGAGTACTCCCAGGGGGATCAGGATTTTGAGCCAGCTTCGCATGGTCGCTCTTCCGCTTCCAGGCTCCAGCCCCCCCTCGGGGACAAAGTCGTGGTTCGCTCCGCGAACCACTTGCGTCTTCAACTTCCCGTCTCCAGCGTCCCCTATGGCAGGCTACGCTGGATATCTGGGAGGGTCAATGGCCGTCGGCCGACCCTGCCCACGCGTTCGCGTTCGGACGACCTTCAAGTGGCCTTGACGCGGCTCCGATCGGACGCGTACTCTCCCACCCCATGACGGGCTCACACTCCCTACCGACGAAGCGCGCCCTTGGTATCCTAGTGGGGTTCGTTCTCCTTCCGACGTACTTGGGAATGGCGACGCAGGAATCATCGGAACGGGTTGTTGTTCTGAAAAACGGCCGCGTCCTCCGAGGGAAGGTCACCTATTTGGGTGACCGGTGCCTGATCGGTCTGAAGGGAGGCGGCGACATCCGCATCCCCAGTACGGCCGTTTCGGTCGATGCCGACTCGCTCCAACACGCCTATTCCCGCATGCGGGACACGTTGGCGTCGCCCCAATCCGCCGGCGCGCGGGTGAATCTGGCGTCCTGGTGCATGCGCGAAGGGCTTCTCGACGAGGCGGCGGCCGAGTTGTTGGAGGCCATGCGATTGGATCCGGACCATGCGGGCATCGAACCGGCCTATCGACAACTGCGTTACTTGGGGGAAGCGCGGACTCCCAGGGCTCCGAGCACACCGCGGCCGCCGCGGGCGGCGGCCCGCGAGGCGGAGGGTTCGGCGTCGGCCGGGCTCCCGAAAGAGGTGATGGCCGAATTCCCCGCGACCATTCAGCCGCTGCTGATGAACCGATGCGCAGGCGGGCGTTGCCACGAGGCACCATCGAAGGCCGAGTTCCAACTGCAGCGTCCGACGCACGGGAGCGGATTTTGGCGGCGTTTGACGCTCAAGAACCTCGATCGCGTTCTTGCTCAGATCGACTCGGCGTCTCCCGACCAAAGCCCTCTGCTTGTCGAGCCGTCCAAGCCGCACGGCGGGCTCGATCGACCGGTATTCTCGGAGAAGGAAACGGCTCAGTGGGAGGTACTCAACGCGTGGGTGCTCCGCGCGGCGCGGCGATCCTCGCCGATAGGCTCGGTCGCAACCGCGAACGGGGAGCCGTCGGCCGATGCGGGCGATCCGCTCCTCGGCCCCCCTTCGGCCTTCGCCGTGCCGGAGGGCGTCTCGCCCCTTCCCAATCCCGAGCCGTCCGAAAGTCGGGACCGGGTCACGGAGGGCGCGGCGCTCGAGCCGTCGCAGCCCGTCGATCCATTGGATCCGGCGATCTTCAACCGCCGGTTCGGCAAATCCAGTTCGGGCGCCGAGCGTCGCGGCGCCGACCGCGATTGACCCGGCCGGCGCCGAGCGCCCGGAACGTATTTGACGGGCCTTTCCGCGCCGAGTATCGTGGGCACGCGCCCGATCGTGTGCGATCCGGGCCGAGTCGACACTCGGAAAGGTAAGGGAGATGCCGCTCATGAGACAACGAACGGGGCTCGCGTGGATCGCCGCATTGGGCGTGATCGCCGCCTGCATGGGCGCGCCGCCGCGCGCCGAGGCGGCAGGCAAGAAGATCGTGTTCCTCGCGGGCCGAGCGAGCCACGGTTATGGATCGCACGAACATCTCGCCGGCTGCACGTTGCTCGCCAAGTGCCTCCAGCAGGGAATGCCCGATTACGAAGTCCATGTCGTTCCCAACGGTTGGCCGGACGATGAGACCATTCTCGAGGGCGCCGATTGCATCGTCATGTACGCGGATGGCGGCGGCGGACACCCTGTCATTCCCAAACTCGAACGCATGGAGCAACTCACAGCCAAAGGCGTCGGTCTCGTCTGCCTGCATTACGCGGTCGAGGTGCCCAAGGGCGAACCGGGCGATCGGTTCGTCAAGTGGATCGGCGGCTATTTCGAGACCCATTGGTCGGTGAATCCCCACTGGGTCGCGCGTTTCGAACAACTCCCTTCGCATCCGATCTGCCGAGGCGTGAAGCCGTTTGAAACGGACGACGAATGGTATTACCACATGCGGTTCCGCGAGGAGATGCGCGGCGTTACGCCGATCCTCACGGCCGTTCCTCCGGCGAGCACGCTCGATCGACCCGATGGCCCCCACAGCGGGAACCCGGCGGTCCGAGCCGAAATCGGCAAGTCGCAGCATGTCGCGTGGGCGTCCGAGCGACCCGACGGCGGGCGCGGGTTCGGGTTCACGGGAGGCCATTATCACTGGAACTGGGGCGATCCCGATTTCCGGCGACTCGTGCTCAACGCGATCGTCTGGACCGCGCACGGCGACGTGCCCGACGGGGGAGTCTCCGAGCGACCCGTCACGCTCCGCGATCTCGAAGCCGGTCAGGACGAACCGCCGGGCAATACGGACCGCGAGGCGATCCGCAAGAAGTTCCGCCTTCCCGCGGACGGCGCGGCCGTTGACGCGAGTCGCCCCCGCCGCGTGGCGGTCAAACCCCTTTTCCAGTCCAACGTCGTGACAACGGAAACGGCCGGTCACGGTGTTCCCGTCGCCGTGGAACTGAACGGCGCCACGCAGTTGTTCCTCGTCGTGCGCGATGGAGGCAACGGTTTTGGCTGCGACTGGGCCGATTGGGGAGAACCACGACTCGTCGGTGGGAACGGCGCGATGAGGCTGACCGATCTCCAGTGGAAATCGGCGACGTCGCAATGGGGCCAGGTCCGCATCGATCGGAACGCGGACGGCGGGCCGCTTCGCGTCGCGGGAAAGCCGATTCCGTTCGGCATCGGTACGCATGCGAATTCGAAGATCGCGTTCGACATCCCGGAAGGCTATGACCGATTCGAGGCTTTCGCCGGGCTCGATAACGGCGGGAGCGACCAGGCGGGCGGCTCGGCGTCGTCGGTCCAGTTTCAAGTCTATGCCGACGACCCCGGCCCGGTCGAGGATTCTTCGGCCGGCGGCGGGTCGCGCGAGCCGGCCGACGCCGTCGCTGGACTCGATGTCGCGGACGGCCTCGAAGCGACGCTCTTCGCGAGCGAGCCGGATCTGCTGAGCCTCACGAATCTCGACATCGACCACCGTGGCCGCATCTGGGTGTGCGAGGTCGTCAACTACCGGAGGCATCTCGGCGAACGGCCCGAAGGAGACCGCATCTTGATCCTGGAGGACGGCGACGGTGACGGCAAGGCGGACTCCACAAAGGTCTATTACCAGGGTCGCGATGTCGATTCGGCGATGGGCCTTTGTGTATTGGGGAACCGGGTCATCGTTTCGGCGAGCCCCAACGTGTTGGTCTTCACGGACGAGGATGGCGACGACCGTCCGGACCGGAAAGAAGTGCTCTTCGCGAACACGGGGCAGCCGCAGCACGACCATTCCGCGCACAGTTTCCTTTTCGGTCCCGACGGCCGTCTCTATTGGAATTTCGGAAACACGGGACAGCGCGTGTGCGGCCCGGACGGACGGCCGATCATCGATCGCGCGGGGCGCGAAGTGGTCGACAACGGCAAGCCGTATTTCGGCGGCATGGTGTTTCGATGCGAGCCCGACGCGAGCCGATTCGAAGTCCTCGCGCACAATTTCCGAAACAACTACGAAGTGGCCGTCGATTCGTTCGGCGGGCTTTGGCAGTCGGACAACGACGATGACGGCAACCGGGGAGTCCGGATCAACCACATCGTCGAGTTCGGCAACTACGGGTATCGCGACGAACGGACGGGAGCCGGTTGGCAGACGCCCCGCACGAATCAGGAGGAGGAGATCCCCCTGCGCCATTGGCATCTCAACGATCCGGGCGTTGTGCCGAACCTGCTTCAAACGGGTGGCGGATCGCCGACGGGGATTACGGTGTACGAAGGCCGATTGCTTCCCGAGCGGTTCCACGATCAGGTGATCCATTGCGACGCGGGCCCGAACGTGGTGCGCGCGTACCCGGTGGAGCGCGACGGCGCGGGGTATCGAGCGGAGTCGGTGTCGATCGTGAAGGGGACGCGCGACAACTGGTTTCGACCCGCCGATGTATGCGTCGCTCCGGACGGCTCGCTGTTTGTCACCGACTGGTACGATCCGGGCGTTGGCGGCCACAACATGGTGGACATGGGTCGAGGTCGTTTGTTCCGGATCGCGCCGCCCGGCGAGCCGTATCGCGTCGCGCCGATCGATCTATCGACGGTGAACGGCGCGATCGAGGCGCTCAGGAGTCCGAACGGGGCCACGCGTTATCTGGCGTTCACGGCGCTGCGCGGCGCGGGCGGCGCGGCGGAATCGGCGCTCGGCGCGATGGCGGTCGCCGATCCGAACCCGCGTTTTCGGGCCCGCGCGATCTGGTTGCTCGGCATGCTTCCCGAGCGGGCCGAGCGAACGGCGCGCGAGGCGTTGGCCGATCCGTGCGCCGAACTGAGGATCCTGGGCTTGCGGCTTGCCCGCAGGTTCGACATTCCCACGCCGCCGATCGTGCTCGAACAGGTCGCGCGCGGCGAAAAAGATCCGCACGTCCTTCGGGAGTGCGCCGTGGCGTTGGCGGGGCAGGACGATCCGCGCGTCCCCGAGGCGTGGGCGGCGCTCGCGGTTCGGTATCCGGTTTCCGACCGCTGGTATCTCGAAGCGTTGGGGATCGCCGCGGAAGGGCGCTGGGATGCGTGCATGGATCGGTACTGGCGCGAGGTTGGGGACCGCGAATGGACGCGCGCCGATATGGATATCGTCTGGCGCTCGCGCGCGACGAACACGGCCGAATGGCTCGCCAAACTGATCCGGCTCGGCGAGGACCGCGCGGGCCCGCTCCCGCGCTACTTCCGCGCGTTCGATTTCCAGGCGGGACCCTGCGTCTCGGAACACCTGCTGCGGCTCGCGTTCGAAACCGACCGAGCCGTGCCGGGCGCCGACGGGATCATCGACGAATCGCTCGCCCGATTGCAGCCCGGCGACGTCGCGCAAAAGCCCGGCGCGCGCGACACGCTCGTCGGCCTCCTGAGGGACCGGCCCCGCGACGGCCGATTTGTCGAGATCGTCGATCGATTCGAACTCGAACCCTATTTCGGCGAACTCGTCGAACTCGCGTCGCGCGCGGGGGCGGGCGAGTTGGGCGCGCACGCCGCGAGGACACTCCTCGCGAGGAAACAGGAGCCCCGCCTTCGAACCGTACTCGACGGCGACGACGCCCCGCGCGCGGCGGCCGTCGTCGATGCGCTCGCCAACTCGGCGGACGGCCGCGCGCTCGGCATGCTTGCCCGACTGCTCGGCGACGCCGAACGGGATCCGGCCCTCCGCCGGCTGGCCACCGCGGGCATGGCGCGCACGGTCGGCGGCGCGCAACGTATCCTGGAATTGGCCGACCGCGGCGCGCTCCCCGAGGAATTGCGGCAGGCCGCCGCCGGCGCCCTGCATGGTTCGAGTTCGCCCGAGATCCGCCAGTCGGCCGCGAAATCGTTCCCCTTGCCGGTTTCCAAGGAAGACCATCCGCTTCCGCCCCTCGATCAGATCCTCAAGATGCCCGGGGACGCGCAGCGCGGGCAGGGACTATTCGCGTCGACCGCACTCTGTTCGACCTGCCATCAAGTCGGAGGGACCGGAAAGGAAGTCGGGCCCGCGCTGACCGAGATCGGGTCGAAACTGAGTCGAGTCGCACTCGTCGAATCGATCCTCTTCCCGAGCGCGGGGATCAGCCACAATTACGAGACCTACGCGATTGAGCTCGCGAGCGGCAATCTGGTGAACGGGATTCTCGTCAGTTCGACCGAGCGGGAGGTGGTCGTCAAGACGCAGGAAGCGGCCACGATGCGTTTTCCCCGAAGCGACGTCGCTGCCCTCGTGAAACTCGACGTATCGCTCATGCCGGCCGACCTTCAGCGGCAAATGTCCGCTCAGGATCTGGTGGACGTCGTCGAATATCTCACGACCCTGCGTTCGCCCCGACCGGCCGACTAGCCGATCGAGGCCGCGAGTTGTTCATCGTCCTCCTTCGTGAAAACGCCGTGCGGTTTCGCGGATGCGTCGTCCTCGAATTGTCGCACGCGGCGCGCGACGCGGTTGAAATCGTCCGCCATCTCATGCCAAAAGTCGTTCTGCCGAAACGTCTGGTCGGGAACCGGTTCGCCCTCGGCGAGCGCTCGCATCGCGCGGCGCAACCGATACATCGGCCCGACGAACCGGTTGCTCATGCGCACCGCGTCGATGACGACAAGGGGCAGCAAGAGGAGCGACGCCCCGAATGCGGGTCCGCATTGCGCGGTGAGCCGACGGAACAGGTCGGTCGAGTTCCTCGGCGTGTCGGTGAGGATCATCCAGATCACCGTCATGAACGCGACGGTGATCAGGCAATGCACCCAGTACATCGCGACCCTCCATACGATCGCGGCCTGCACGTTGCCGTCGATCCAGTGGCGTTGGCGTTTGCGCATCGACCGATCTCCCGGGCATTTCGCGGCGGCTGGTGGAGCGGCGGGTGGGCGCCGCATTCCCGTCGCGCGTCGGGCGCGGACGGCTCCCCATGCATGCGTAGCTCGGAATCCGCGCCGCGCGGCGCGAAATACGTCGCACCATCCGGTCTGCAACAGGTTGTTGCCGGCCGATTGCCGTGGATGGCGCGATTGGCGCGGGAATGAGGAGGTCCGGCCGTGCCGTTTCGGCCGTCGTGCGTTCGGCGGCGGTTCTTGCCCCCGCGCGATTTTCGCGCGCGATCGAGCCCGCGCGAGGTACGGGCGCTCGGGCCGCTCTTGGTGCTCAGGAGATCTTGTCGAGGATCTCGTCGTGAGTCGGGAACCGACCCGTTTCGTGTTTCGAGTAGATCCGCTTACCGTCGACTTCGACGTCGAAGATACCGCCGCCACCCCGAATCAGCTCGGCGTTGATCTTCCGAGCCTCCCGCAGCTTCGCCGCCAAACTGGCGGCATGGGGTTCGTAGTTTCACTGGGTGCAATAGGTAATCCGAACCTTGGGGTCGGCCATTGTCCAATACCTCGCCTTCGTTAGACTGAGTGGAACGAGGCCCCGAGTCTCGCAGGTTCGCGCCCGCCGTTCAAGTCCGCGGCGCGGCGACTAGGGAGGATAGCCGGGCCATGAACACGCCCATCGATCCATTGCGGGCCACGCTCCGCGAACTCGAACGGGAACTCGCGCAAGGGCCGCCACTCGACGCCGAAACGCGCGACTTGCTGGAGCGGGCGATTCGGGATATCGAACGCTCGCTGCGCTCGGCGTCACACTCGGACCGCGCGTCCCAACCGAATGCCGCGCGTTCGGACGGTTGCGAGCCGGGCACAATGCCCGATCGACGTCCCGAGCGGGCGGAGGGACCGGACCGTTCGTCCGACGAAGGCTCGGAACCGGTCGACGCCCACGGAACGCGATTGCGGGAAGCGATCGAGCGGTTCGAAACATCCCATCCGACGCTCACCGCCGTGCTCGGGCGCCTCGTCGACGCGCTCGGACAAATGGGAATCTGACCGACCGTCGGTACGCGCGATGGTCGGGTGGCGAGAATCCTCCCGCGCGGCTCAGGGGAGCACGCCGCGCGCGTCAAGAAAGGCGTTGGAGGGGGGCTTGTCGACCGACGGCCCATTGTGCCATATTCCACGGTCTTCGCGGGCCGGGAATCGGCCCGATCCGGGTGGTTGCCTGGGCGAACAACGTGCCTTGGCGGACAGAATCCGAGGACGGAGGAATCGTGGTCGATTTTCTTTGCGAGACGCTTGGACTTCCCGGCTGGATGGCGTCGACGGTCGTCGCTCTCGTCCAATGCGGCCTGCTGCTCGGCCTCGTCGCCACCGGCGCGCTCGTGTTCATTTGGGGTGAACGAAAAGTCGCCGGCCGCATTCAGGATCGGCTGGGGCCGACGCGCGTCGGCGGGGCGTTCGGCTGGCTCCAGTCCCTCGCCGACGGCATCAAACTGCTCGCCAAGGAAGACATCACACCGAAGGACGCCGATTGGCTCCTATTCAAGTTGGCGCCGTATGTCGGGTTCACCGCGAGCTTCTGCGCGTGGCTGGCCATGCCGTTCGCCGATGGCTGGGTGGGTGAACGGGTCAACGCCGGCGTGTTCTTTGTCATCGCCATCCTTGGACTCGAAGTTTTCGGCGTGATACTCGCCGGCTACGCGTCGGGTTCCAAGTGGTCGCTGTTCGGCGCGATGCGCGAGGCGGCGCAGGTGGTCAGCTACGAGGTTCCGCTGGGCCTTTGCGTTGTCGTTCCCGTGCTCATCGCCGGATCGATGGACCTGATCACGATCGGCAATCAGCAGGCGGGCTGGTTCACGAATTGGATCATCTTCCACGACCCGGCTGCGTTCGCCGTCTTTTGGGTCTATTTCACGTGCGCGGTGGCGAGCGTCAACCGAGCGCCGTTCGATTTGGCCGAGGCGGAAAGCGAATTGGTCGCGGGGTTCCACACCGAGTATTCGGGGCTGAGGTGGAGCTTCTTCTTCATGGCCGAATACGGTTCGATGTTGCTGGTCAGCGCGTTGGCCGCGATCCTGTTCCTGGGCGGTTGGAACGGCCCGATCCCGATCTTCCGGGAGTTTATCCTCCCAGGACTCGCCTCGATCACCGGTTGGCCGACCGACAGCGGCATTCTCGAATATGTCGGCGACTTGGCGGGCTGCGCCAATTTGATCGCCAAGGCGGCGACTGGCGTCATCCTGATGATGTGGGTGCGCTGGACTCTGCCTCGACTCCGCATCGATCAAGTCATGGCGACGTGCCTCAAGTACTGCGTTCCGCTCGCCGCCGTTTGTTTCCTGTTCGCCACGTTCTTCAAGCTGGTTCCCTCGGCCAATCCCATGCCCCTCAATCGGCTTGCGCCGGCCGCGGAACGCACGGCCGTGCGGGAGGGCTGGAACGCGGGGGCGGAACGGGTCCGCGATCGGGTCGACGCCGGAATGGGTACGGAGGGAAGCGGGCAATGACCGTGCTGGGGACGATCCACGTCCATACCCTGTTCTTTTTTCTGTTCGCGATGTCGACCTGCGGATTCGCGCTGGCCGTGGCGATGACGAGCAACATCGTGCGCATGGCCTTCTTCCTCACCCTCTCGCTCGGTTCGACGGCGGGCCTGTTTTTTCTGGCCGGCGCCGAGTTCGTCGGGGCGATGCAGTTCATGATCTACGTCGGCGGCACGCTCGTGCTGCTGATTTTCGGCGTCATGTTGACGGCGCAGAGCCGATTCATCAGCATGCGGACCCGGGCTGGTGAATGGGTGACGACGTTGCTCGTCGCGGGCGCGTTCTTGCTGATCCTGCTTTACGTCGCCTGGAGCGTGGACGCGTGGACCGCCGCGCCCCCCGCCCACCGCGCGGCGGACGGAAGCCTCACGACCCAAATCGGCCTCGCGCTCAGCGGTGTCCGCTTGGACGGCGGAACGGGATACATGCTTCCGTTCCTCGTCGTTTCCGTCCACCTGCTCGTCGTCCTCCTCGGCGCCGGGTACCTCGCGAGGACCAAACGCCGAAACCGGTGTGTTTCGGATGTCCACGGTTGATCCAAGAGAAAAGACGCGCCAAGAAAATCCGAGCGGCGACCGGCCATGAATCCACTTGCGTATCCCGTTACCGTTTCGCATTACCTCGCCGTCGGCGCCGTGTTGTTCGTCGCGGGCATCATATGCATGGCCGTGAAGCGGAACGCCCTGGGTGTCCTGATGGGTGTCGAGCTGGTTCTCAACGGCGCGAACGTCAATTTCGTGGCGTTCGGCAGCCGAGTCCTCCGCGACGAGTCGCTCGGGCTTGACGGCCATGTCTTCGCGCTGTTCGTGATCGTGCTCGCGGCCGCGGAAGCCGCGGTCGCGCTCGCCATCGCACTGAACTACTACAATAACCACTCCACGATCGACGTGGACCAAGCCGACGAGTTGAAGGGCTAATGGACCACCTACACGAGATCCTCGGCTTCGCCACGCTGCTGCCGCTCGGCTCGTTCGTCGTGATCCTGTTGACCGGCGGACGCATGGCCAAACCGATCGCCGCCGGTTGGATCGCGCTGAGCGCGATCGTGGGGGCGGCCGCTTGTTCGTTCCTCAGCTTGTTCCTCTGGTGTTCGGCCCATTTCCCGCGAACGGTCGACCACCATCACGGCGCGGCGGCCCATGCCGATATGGCCCATGCCGATATGGCCCATGCCGATATGGGTCATGCGACGTCGGAGCCCGGCGACGCGCACGCGGCTGGGCATGGCGGGACGGACTCGCATGGGGATCGGAACGCGAGCGGCCTTCACGCGAACGGTCCGCCGCACGTGACGGGGGACTACTGGACGCTCGGGCGGTTCGGGCGGCTGGAAGTCACGATCGGCTACTACATCGACGGGCTGACCGTGCTGATGTTCTGCATGGTCACCTTCATCGCGTCGTGCATCCATGTGTACGCGATGGGGTACATGCACGACGAGGAGCACGAGATCGAGGACCACGAAGTCACGTTGAGCGACGGGCGCCACCTGCATCGACCGGGGCGGTTTCCCCGGTTTTTCCAGTATTTGTCGCTATTCTGCTTCAGCATGCTCGGATTGGTCCTGGCCGGCAACATCGCGATGGTGTTCGTCTTTTGGGAGCTTGTCGGGATCTGCTCGTATTTCCTGATCGGTTTCTACATCGAGCGCAAGAGCGCGTCGAACGCGGCGAACAAGGCGTTCATCGTCAACCGTGTGGGCGATTTCGGGTTCATCATCGGATTGCTGGCCCTTTGGAGCAGTCTTGGGACGTTTTCGTTCGGCGATATGGAACATGAGGACGGAACGGTTCGAGCGGGAATTTTTTCGCAGCTTCGACCGGACGAAGGCGGCCGCGTATTGCGGGTGCCCGACAGCATGGTCGTGTCGTCGGCCCGCGCCGAGGTTGCGCAGGTGATCCGCGAGCTCGGCGCGAATCCGGCGCAAGCGGATATCGACCG
This sequence comes from Planctomycetota bacterium, assembly GCA_016872725.1. GTDB lineage: Bacteria > Planctomycetota > Planctomycetia > Pirellulales > Pirellulaceae > VGZC01. The sequence goes on along the minus strand of VGZC01000034.1, from coordinate 10,155 downwards.
GCGGATCGCGGAGTCGCTTCCGGCGTGGCGGGAATCGACCGGTTGGATGGGCGCGCCGCATGGGTACTGGCTGCTCATCATCGGCGGGCTGGGCATCTTCTGCGGGTGCGTGGGCAAGAGCGCCCAATTCCCGTTGCACGTCTGGTTGCCCGACGCGATGGAAGGTCCGACTCCGGTCTCCGCGCTCGTGCATTCGGCGACGATGGTCGCGGCGGGCGTCTATCTGGTGGGCCGATTCTATCCGGTATTCACGCCGGAAGTGCTTTGGGTCATCGCGTTGATCGGCTGCATCACGTTGTTTCTCGCCGCGACGATCGCTCTGACGGCGACCGACATCAAACGGGTCCTCGCGTACTCGACCGTCAGCCAACTCGGATACATGATGCTCGCGCTGGGCGTCGGGGGATGGCTCGCCGGTATGATGCACCTGATCACGCATGCGTTCTTCAAGAGCCTGCTCTTCATGTGCTCGGGGTCGGTGATCCACGCGGTCCACACGAACGAAATGACGGCGATGGGTGGTCTGCGCAGGAAGATGCCGATCACGGCCACGACGATGCTGGTCGGTTGCCTCGCGATCGCCGGCGCGGGGATCCCGTTTTTCGTGGGCTTCAGCGGCTACTATTCGAAGGACAAGATTCTCGAACAGGCCTTCTCGTTCATGCAGTCGAACGGAGGCGGTTGGGGTACGGTCTTCTTCGGGTTCGCGGCCGGAGGAGCGGCGCTCACGGCGTTCTATATGTTCCGCATGTGGTACATGACGTTCGCGGGAAAGCCGCGGGACCACCATCGCCATGATCACGCGCACGAATCGCCGTCCCAAATGACCGGGCCGCTCGTCGTGCTTTCGGTGCTCGCGCTGTGCGTCGCATGGGGGCCCCAGGATGCCTTCCGGTTCGCCGGCATTGCGGCCGTGGTTTGGGTTGTGCTCTGGTTGCGATGGCTCGCGTCCGGCGATGAGCAGGGTCGCGCGATACTGCGGACGCTGGGCGGCGCGATCGTCGGCGTCGCGGTGGCCGGCGCCGTCTGGTCATTCGTTCCCCTCACGCTCGAAAACCTGCTCGAACAGGCGAGGCCCGCGGGGACGTTGCCCGAGTCGGCGGCCGTCTTGAGCTCCGCGGTCTGGCCGAGCGAACCGGACAGTCATGCGTACGCGATTCCCATTACGCTGCTCGCGTTCGGAACGGCGGCAGCCGGTTTCCTGCTGGCGACGGCCATGTACGGATGGGGGACGATGAACCCCGACGAGGTGCGTCGGCAGTTCGGCGTCGTTTACCGATTCCTGAGGAACAAGTGGTGGTTTGACGAACTGTACGACTGGGTCTTCGTTCGGCCCACGCATGTCGTCGCCCGGCTCGCGGCCCGATTCGACAAACGGTGCATCGACGCCTTCATCGACGGGACGGCGACCGTCACGCGCGTCTTCTCGCGAACGTGGGATCGGATCGCCGATCGAACGCTCGTCGACGGCCTTGTGAACCTCACGGCCGGGTGGACGCATTCGATCGGCCTGGCGTTGCGGTCGGCGCAAACCGGCCAGTTGCGGCAATACGTCGTCTTCGTTGTTATCGGCGTGATCTCGATCTTCGTGCTCCTGAGTTTCTACTGGAATCCGACGCTCGCGGGATAGGCATCCTTCATGACCAGTCAATACGTGGCACTGCTCAGCACGATCGTTTTTCTTCCGGCCGCCGGCGCGCTGGTGCTCGCGTTCATACCGCGGACCTGGACCGACGCGATTCGGTACATCACGCTCGGCGTGACCGCCGCGACGCTCCTGCTCTCGATCTTCACGTTCATGGGGCCGGGGGCGAGGGTCGAGTCGGCGGGTGAAGCGGCCGCGCATATGCAGGACGTTTTCAACCTCGCGTGGATTCCGTCGTTCAACATCGACTATTTCATGGGGGTCGACGGAATCAGTTTTCCGCTCGTGATCCTCACCGGTTTTGTCAGTCTGGTGGCGGCGGGAGCGAGTTGGTCGATCACCAAGTACGTCAAAGCCTACTCGATCCTGTTCCTCTTGCTCGTGACCGGCATGCTCGGCGTGTTCCTCTCGCTCGACTTTTTCCTTTTCTACGTGTTCTGGGAAGTCATGCTGCTGCCGATGTACTTCCTGATCGGCGTATGGGGAGGTCCTCGCCGCGAATACGCGGCGATCAAGTTCTTCCTGTACACGCTCGTCGGAAGCGTGCTCATGCTGATCGCCATCCTGCTGCTCTACTTCCAGAGCGACGTGCGGGCGCTCGCCGGCGTGTCGGACGTGTACGGAGGCAGGACGGTCGCGTCGGTCTCGGCGGACGGCGAGCTCGTCCTTGGGGAACCCGGCGACGCGCCCGTGAAATGGTCGAGATTGCATCTGCACAGCCGGGTTGAAGGCCAGTTGGGCGTGACGCGCGACGAGCGGCTCGGCTTGACCGTGATTCGGACGGGCGGCGCCGCGCTGGATGAGCCGTTGACGTTGCGCGTGGTGGCGGACGCGGACGCGACGAGCGCCGCGTTCGACGGGGTGGAGGGCCGCGTCAATGTGATGCTCGCGGCGGGCGCCACCGTCGCCGATCTCGCGGCGGCCGTCGCATCGCTCGGAACGGGGGGGCCGGCGATCACGATCGTCTGCCGTGACCCGGCCGTCGTGGTCGGCGAGGGCATGACGCGGGCGCTCGCGGCCGTGCGGCGCGACGCGCCGATCCATACGTTCAACCTGCTCGCGCTCACCGCTCTCGGCCAGCATACGTCCGTCTTCAGCCGCGAACTGCAATGGTGGGCGTTCCTCCTGCTCTTCATCGGTTTCGCGATCAAGGTGCCGTCCGTGCCCGTCCACACGTGGCTGCCCGACGCGCACGTCGAGGCTCCGACGCCGATCTCGATGATCCTGGCCGGCGTGTTGCTGAAGATGGGAGGGTACGGGATCATCCGGATCTGCTATCCGATCTGCCCGTTCGGTGGTTATGACCTCACCTGGTTCATCTGTTCGATCGGCGTCGTCAGCATGGTTTACGGGGCGTTCGCGGCCCTCGCGCAAACCGACTTCAAGCGGCTGGTCGCGTACAGTTCGGTGAGCCACATGGGATACGTCGTGCTCGGCCTGGGCGTCTGGTCCGCGCGCGCGTCGCACGGTTCGTTCAATCCCGACTATTGGAACCAGGGTGTGCAGGGGGCCATGTTCCAGATGATCGCGCATGGGATCAGCTCGGCCGGCATGTTCTTTATGGTCGGCGTGATCTACGATCGGGTGCACCACCGGAACCTGAATGAATTCGGCGGGATTTTCGGAAAGATGCCGGTGTATACGGCCCTATCGATCGGGATCTTCTTCGCCGGTCTGGGGCTGCCCGGTCTGTGCGGTTTCATCGGCGAAGTGTTCGTCGTGCTGTCGGTTTGGCAGTTCAGCCACGCGCTCGCGATCGTCTCGGCGGCCGTGGTCGTACTGACCGCCGCGTACATCCTATGGACGCTCCAACGCGTTTACCTCGGCGCCGAATACCGGGGACCGCACGAGGAGGCGCTCACGCCGAGCAACCAGCGCGAGAACCTGATCGCGGGTGTGCTGTTCGTCTTCGCGATTGTCTTCGGCGTCTTTCCGTATCGGATCCCCGTGATCGATGCGCCGTCGATTCTCGCGTATATGGAATCGACGGCGACCCGTCAGGTTCAGGACCTCGCCGATTGGACCCGCCGCAACGCCGATGTCCTCGACGACACGGCCATGAGTGAGTAAGGCGCCGGCGTCCCCGGCGACACGATGGATTCGATGAACATCTACGACGCGATCAGCCGTTTTTCGATCGACACGAAGGGGTTCGCCGAGGGATGGCGATTCTCCCCCGATTCGTCGATCGGCGCGTTCCTGCCGGAAATCGTCCTTTGCCTGACGATCGTCGCGATGTTGGTCGCGCGGTTGTTTCGGACGGGCGACCGCATCGACCGATGGCTCGCCGGGTGGATCGGAGGGACCGGGTTCCTGATCGCGTTGGCCGGTTCGGTGATCGCGCTCGGGCTCGCCGCGCCGTGGCGGCATCTGTCGTCCGGCGCTCCGGGCGTCGCCGACCCGGGATCCGCCGCGCGCATGGAGATTTTCACGGGCCTTCTTGTGTACGACACGTTCGCCGTCTACATGCGGGGCATCCTGCTGCTGTTCGCCGTGCTCTTCCTTGTGTTGACTCGGCTGACGTCGATCCCGGATCGCGAGGACGCGTCGGACATCTATTCGCTGTTGCTCGGCGCCACGCTCGGCATGTGCCTGATGACATCGGCGAATCACCTGCTCATCGTGTTCCTCGCCGTGGAGATGGCGAGCGTTCCGTCGTATGCGCTCGCCGGACTGCTCAAGGGGCGCCGGGCGAGCAGCGAAGCGGCTCTAAAATACTCGATCTTCGGCGCGGCGGCGGCCGGCATCATGCTCTACGGAATCAGCCTCGTCGCGGGTATCACCAATACGGTCCATCTCCCGTCGCTCGCCGCCGCGCTCGCGGACCTCGATCTTCCCTCGCTCATCGAGTCGGGGCAGGGAGCGTCCCGCATCCTCGCCTTGACGGTCGGCGGCTTGATGTTGACCGTTGGACTTGCGTTCAAGTTGTCGGCCGTGCCGTTCCATTTCTGGTGTCCGGACGTGTTCGAGGGCGCGTCGGCCGAGATTGGCGCGTTTCTCAGCGTCGCCTCGAAGGCGGCGGCCCTCGCGCTCGTCGTCCGGCTCACGCTCGGACTCGGGTTCATTCCGTCCGGCACGGAGCCGTTTGACAAGCCGATCCGTCCGGGCGACCGATCGATGGCGGCCGCGCGATCCGACGGCGCGTCGTCGGCCGGGTCCCTTTTCAGCGTTTCCGACGCGCCGCGCCCCCATGCGGATCCGCCGGCGGGGTCGATCGCCGAACGGATGGCGGCCGAGCGGTCGGCGGCCAACGCGCGGCTCGCTCCGGTCCGCGGGTTCCTCGCGAGGCTCTTCGCCTTCCTGGCGATCATCACGTGCACATTCGGCAACCTCGCGGCGTATGGCCAGACCAATATCAAACGCCTACTCGCCTATTCGACGATCGCGCACGCGGGTTACATGATGATGGCCATTCCGGCGATCGCCGCGCTGGCGCACGAGTCGCCGAGCGGCGCGGAGTCGGCGGTGGCCGGCCTTGCGATCTATGTCTTGGTCTATCTGTTCATGAATCTCGGCGCGTTCGCCGTGGTTGCCTTCCTCCGCAACGAGATCCGCAGCGAACAGATCGCCGATTACGCGGGATTGATCCGGCGGGCGCCGATGACCGTGATTTGCCTGTCGATCATGCTGTTCAGCCTGGTCGGCCTTCCGCCGCTTGCGGGGTTCATCGGCAAGTTCGCGATCTTCGCCGCCGTGGCGCGGGCGTATGTCGAAACGTCGAGCGGCTATTTGCTGGTCCTGTTGGTTGTGGGATCGGTGAACACGTTCCTCAGCCTGTTCTATTACATTCGCGTCGTGAAGTGCATGACGATGGAACCCGAGCCCGACCATCGGGCGCCGTTTCGGATGCCCGTTCTGCCCGGCGCGTTCGTCTTCCTGCTGACGTTGCCGACCGCCCTGTTGATCGTCGGTTGGAACGGGATTTGGGAGGCCGCGTTGCGGGCGGCGGCCTTCCTGGTGCGATAGCCTTGGGCCGGGCGTCCGGCGTTCGTTCTCCTGGGGCGAGGCCGTGAGCCCGCCGGATGATCCGATGACGAATCACTCGCTCTCCAACGACATCCTGAACCGCGTGCTGATTCTCCATTACCGGTCGCTCCCGAGCTACCTCGCGGACGCCCATCCGTGGATGCGGGAGTCCGCGCGCGATTCGGCGGCGCGCCAAGCCCTGAGCGCCGTGATCCTGGATCAACGGAAACTGGCGGACGAAATCGCCGCCGTGCTTGTCGATCGCCGCGAGGCGATCGCGTACGGTGGATTCCCGATGCGATTCACGGGCTATAACGACTTGGCGATCGAGTTTCTGATCGGACGCGTGGTCGACGAATGCGAGTCGAATATCCGAACGCTCGAATCGTTCCGCGAACCCCTGCGGCGCGACGACATCGCCCTCTCGTTGGTTGAACGGGCGATCGGCGCTGCGAAGGCGCACGTCGAGATGTTGACGGAACGGGCGGCCGCGCCGTCGGGAGTCGCTTGACGCGATCCATGCTGGTAGACACCCACGCCCACCTGGACGACGAGCAGTTCGATGGCCGGCTCGATGCCGTCCTGGCGAATGCCAAAGCGGCGGGCGTCCGAGCGATCCTGACCGTCGGGACATCGCGGGCGTCGAGCCAACGGGCCGTCGAATTGGCCGCCATGCACGAAGGTCTCTTCGCCGGCGTTGGAATCCACCCCAATAGCGGCGCCCGGGCGGCCGATGCGGATTGGGAGGCGATCACCCGGCTCGCGCACGCCGAGCGGGTTGTCGCGATCGGCGAGACGGGATTGGACCGGCACTGGGATGATACGCCGTTCGACGTGCAGCAAGCCCTTTTTGAACGGCACATCGAGCTCGCGCGCGGTGCGGGATTGCCATTCATCGTCCACATGCGGGATTGCGAGGCCGACGTGATCGCCGCGCTGCGGTCCGCTCGAGAACGGGGCGAGCTGCGAGGGGTCATGCACGCCTTCTCCGGGAGTCTCTCAACGGCGCTCGCCTGTCTCGAACTCGGAATGCACATCAGCTTCGCGGGAATGGTGACTTTCCGACGCTCGGACGGGCTCCGCGACGTGGCCGCCGCCGTACCCGACGACCGGTTGCTCCTCGAAACCGATTCGCCGTACCTCGCGCCCGAACCGCACCGCGGACGGCGCCCGAATGAACCGGCCCTCCTGGTCCACACGGCCGAGTGCGTCGCGCGCGTTCGCGGCGTCGGCGTCGATCAAGTCGCCCGCCAAACGGCGGGGAATGCGGTCCGGTTGTTCGGCTTGCCGGCGATCGCTTGCGAATGCGCCTGAATGTGCTAAGGTGGGTCGGCTCGCGGCGGCGCGCCCACGCGGTTTCCCTCGCATGGTCCGTCGAACCGATCGCAGTCGTCGTTGCCGGGAATCCCTTACGCCCATGGCTGTCACGTCTCCCGAGAAGAAACACGCCTCGGCGATCGCGCGCGCCTTGCGGAAGGGCTACCCCGAAGCCCACTGCGCGCTCCGCCATGCCGATCCGTTCCAGCTTCTCGTCGCGACCATTCTCTCCGCGCAGTGCACCGACGAGCGAGTCAACCTGGTGACTCCCGCGCTATTCGCAAGGTTTCCCGACGCGCCCTCGATGGCCGCCGCGCCGCGACCGGAAATCGAACGGCTGATCCAATCGACCGGGTTCTTCCGCAACAAGGCGAAGAACATCCAATCGGCGTCGGACACGTTGGTCCAAAGGCATGGAGGCCGAGTTCCCCAGCGGATGGACGACCTCGTGCGGCTCCCCGGCGTCGGACGCAAGACGGCCAACGTCGTGCTCGGCACGTGCTTCGGCCTCGCGACCGGAGTCGTCGTCGATACGCATGTGATCCGCCTGAGTCGGAGGCTGGGGATGACCGAGCACCGCGACCCCGGGAAGATCGAACGGGACCTGATGGGGCAGGTCAACCGAAAGGAATGGATCGATTTCGCCCACCGATTGGTCCTGCACGGTCGGCGTGTCTGCAAGGCGCGGAAGCCCCAGTGCGACGCGTGCCCGCTCGCGCCGCTCTGTCCCCGAATCGGTGTGGTCGGCGGATAAGGACGGAATGCCCCATGATCCTCTCAGGCGATGAAATCCGAAACCGGCTCGGCGACGACATCATCATCGATCCCTTCGACCCGGCAAGGCTCAATCCCAATAGCTATAACCTCACGCTCCACCACGAGCTCTTGATCTACGAGGAAGTGGTCCTCGACATGCGCGAAGTCAACCGCGTGCGTCGGATCCAGATCCCCGACGACGGCTTGGTGCTCCATCCCAATCAGCTCTATCTCGGCCGCACGGTCGAATACACCGAAACGCACAATCTGGTCCCCATGCTCGAAGGCCGCTCTTCGGTCGGTCGACTGGGTCTTTTCGTCCATGTGACGGCCGGCTTCGGCGACGTCGGATTCAAGGGTTGCTGGACATTGGAGATGTTCGCCGCGCAGCCTGTGCGCATTTACGCGAGAACGCCGATCTGCCAGATCTTCTATCACGAACTGAAAGGCGAGATCCGCGAGTACTGCAGCGAGAAGTACCAGAACAGCCGCGATATCCGGCCCAGCATGCTGTACCGCGAGATCAACCCGGACGCCGAACGCGAAAGCCCCCAACTCCAGTTCGATTTCGGAATGCCCGATTGACTGGATTGCCCGACGCCGATCGGCCGCTATACTGGCGTCTGGCAGTTGCGGCTTAGTGGCGGAGATCCCGCAATCCGCCTCGAACTCTCGGGTTCTTAGTCGGGATTGCGGCTGATTTTCTTCCGTTAACCGGAGTCCAGTGGGCATGCGTTACGCATTCCGGCTCGCCGAGCTTCTCGGGCACAATCCCGATCGGAAGCGTCGTCCGGGCACGATCAAGGCGATCGTGGAATATACGGGCCTGGATCGGCATCAGGTATCGGCCCTGCTTCGGAACGAGGTGAAGTACATTCCGATGCAGGCCTTGTCGCGGCTATGCGACTATCTGGTCGAGCACGGCCATGTCGCGCCGGATCAGCTTCCGGGCGCCCTGTTCGCGGTGGAGGCGGAGGATTTTTGGGAGCTGTTGGCGCGGCGCCGCAGGCTCGAATTGTGCATGGGCGTTCGGTGCGAGGACGAGTTGGGAGAGACGGCGTGGATCGTCGCCTCCGATTCCGTGCTGCTCGGCGAACTGCTCAACGGCGTCTCGACGCTCGGCGGCGCCGCTCGCCAATGCTATAAGAGCGGGCACGCGAATCGGCCGCATCCCGAGCACCTGAAACAAACGCTGGTGTGGAGTCCGGGGCAGCGCGAGGACATTGAAGTGCGGCGGCTCGCGGTCGAGGCGCGCCGCGAGTTCACTGGATCGACCGGCGACAAGGCCTTGGTGTGCATCGGGAGCGTCAAGAGCAATCCGGTCGTCGAAGTGATGATGGCGCAGACGTTCGGTTGCGAGCCGTTTCGAACGCAGGACCACGTCGCGTCGATCGATCAGCGCGCGTGTCCCGTGTTCCTTCGGTACCGCGAGCATGACCCGCATCACGAGTCGTGCAGTGGGGGATTGCGGCTGTCGAGCGACCATCCGTCGCCGAAGCCGGGGATCTACTACGAAACGAGAAGCGGCGAATGGCGCGTGTGCGAATGGGACGCGGCGGAGCGCGATGTCGCGTTCGTGTTCTATGCGCATCGCGAGAGCCAAGGGTGCCTCGAGATGGCGCTCGCGGGATTCTCGGGACGCAGCACGCGACTGCTCGCCAAGACGCTCGCGACGCGAGCCCAGGATTTCTGGCCTCCGATCTACGAGGACCACGGCGTTCGGATCGGGGCGTTCGTCGTACAGTACACGCTTGCGACGTCGGATGATCAGGCGCGCGACATGCTGCGAACCGATCTGAGCGCGGGGACCAAGATCATCCCGATCGATCGTGAAGTGATCGAACGCCGATGGACGGCCTCGAAACTCGGGCAAGACGCGGTCTCGGCTGTCTCATAACGGTCGCGCCTCGCGAAGACGGCCGCCCGTCCATCGACGGCGTTTCTCCGCGCCTTCGAGCGCGTCCTGGCATCTTCCTTCCGCTCCGCGTCTTCGCGGAACGGAAGGGAACGAGCCCCGATCGCCCTGCTTCCCTGCTTCTTCGAGGTCCCGCGCGGCATCGACCGAACGTTCGCGCCGCCCACCGCCCCCCCGTTTTTGGGGAGGATCGGCAACTCCGGGCTTTTCCGACGCTCGTGCTTGACTCATCGAATCGGTAAGCAAGATTCGAGTACGTGATCGGGTAGCGGCAGGTCGGGCGTCGAGCGGTCATTCGTTTCCGCGCCGCGCCCTCCATGGGGCGAACGAAACGCGTTCCACCGGGGATTCGTCGGGAGGTAATGGGAATGGACCTGGCTGATCGGGAGCTGATCGCGGAATTCGTGATCGAGGCCCAGGAGGGGCTAGTGCCCTGTCCAGGCTAAATTTTAGGATAGAGCCGCTTCAATTTGAGCCTCGCTTTGTCGATCGTGAATTGCCAATCGACGGCTCGTTGTTTCTCGTTGACACGGGCTGACCAAGCGGCAATTTCCGT